>UQXA01000005.1 GCA_900544865.1 uncultured Collinsella sp.
TCACGAGCGGGGGCTCCTATCTTTTTAGTGCCCTCGGATTGGGTCATAGTGTCTGTCGTTGCCATAACATCGGCGTCGCCGTTGTTGGCACTTGGGGACGTTCCTTTTCTGCCGGCACCTTGGGACACTCCCAACGACTACCCGCAAAATGAGCGTGGATAATCTCCCGTTTTTGGCCCCCGTGTGGACTCAAAGTGGGAGATTATCCACGCTCGTTAGATAAGCGTCCAAAAATCCACGCTCGTTTTAATATGGCTGGGCTGCGGTGCCTATCTAATCGGCTCAGCGTCTTCCCTGAGAATCGAAAGATACTCTTCATACCCGTACTGTCGGTATCTCTGTCTTGACTCGTCGAGTGGACGGAGGATACCCAATTCTTCAAATGATTTGACGAGCGAGCTCGCGGTGCTCCTACCGATATCGAGTCGGGCAGCGATAAATGCGGTGTCGAGGATGGGATGCTCTTCAAGAAGGCTCAGCAGCCTTTGTCCGTTTGCGGCAGTCCTTCCGAGATTTTCGGTAATAGCTGCCGTCGAACGGTTGTGGAGATCAACAAGACTCTTTAAAGACCCTACCGAGTCCTTCGCACTCTCAAGAAGACTGGCGCAGAAAAACTCTATCCATTCCTCGTAAGTTCCTCGTTCCCTTACGGATGTGAGTTGTCGGTAGTACTCGCTTCGATTTTTCTTGAACTGGAACGATGGATAGAACAAGCAAGAATGAAGAACGCCATCATTGATGAGCATAAGTGTAATGAGAAGCCTGCCCAGGCGACCATTTCCGTCTAGGAATGGATGGGCAGTTTCAAATTGGTAATGGACGAGCGCCGCCCGCACGATCGGATCCATTTCGACTTGAGGCTCATTGATAAATCGTTCGAGGTCCTGGAGCGTGTTGCTCAAATCTTCAATGTTTGGAGGGACGAACGATGCAGTTGCAATGGTGCAGCCTGAAGGGCCAATCCAGTTTTGTGAGGAGCGCAGCTCGCCTGGATTCTTCTCCGTTCCGCGCACTCCGTCCAGCAGGACCGCATGAACCTGCCTGAGAAGTCTCGTACACAAGGGCATCTTTTTGAGCAGTTCTACGCCGCGGTCGACAGCACGGACATAATTCACGACATCTGCGACATCTTTATGATGGAGTTGGGTTTGCGATGGACTAAGTAGGTCGTCAAACGTGCACTGGGTTCCCTCAATTTGCGAAGAAAGGAGTGCTTCTTTGCGCACATACATTGTCAGATACATGTCGGCGTTGGGAACAAAGTAGAGCATGCCTTCAAGCTCTCCAAGCTTTCGTGAGCATGTGGAAAGCGTGCGATAGGTTTCCTCAGTGAGGTTTAGCTGCCTCAATGATTGCAAGGGCGTTGGCAAAAACGAATAGTAAGCCAATTTCCCCGATAGATTATTGCGGAGCGTTCCCTGGCCGTTCTCCTCGATTTGCATCGCGCCCTCCATATCTTTAGTGCCGGAAACTCGTTATTAGGCTAATCATATCAATTCTAATAACGAGTTTATGGCGAAAATAGTTATTAGATTCGATTTGAATGATCTAATGACGAGAAGTCGTTATTGCTTTGGTGCAAGGTGGTCGAGTGGTCCCTCGGGCGCAGAGGAAAACGGATCATTCAACACGAGCGTGGATAATCTCCCGTTTTTGGCCCCCGTGTAGGCTCAAAGTGGGAGATTATCCACGCTCGTTAGATAGGCGTCCAAAAATCCACGCTCGTCGCTACTTGAGCCCGGGCAGGCGGGTGTAGGGGAATGAGCGCTCTAGGAATTCGGAGCAGTGGGCGTAGTCTTTGGCGAAGTAGCTGCTGTAGAGCGAATCGAGCACGTATTGCACGGCGATGTGGCTGGCGAACTGTGTGATGCGATGCGTCATGCTCTCGTGGTCACTCACCGTAAGGTAGGCGGCAAAGCCGGGGTGAATGCGAGCGCAATAAGGCGTGCCGATGACGATGACCGGGACATGCCGACTGCTGAGGATCGGCAAGATGTCCTTGAGGTTGGGGGCAAGGCCGCTGTAGGAGATGACGATTGCCGCATGGTCGGGACCCGAGGCGAGCGCCGTTCGCACCTGGGCCTCGACACCGTTGTGACACGTTGCGCTTTTACCGGCGGAGAGCAGGCGATCGCGGAACATTCCCGCTGGATAGAGGTTGTGCGAGCCCGTGTAGATGTCGACCTGTCGGGCGTTCGCGATGAGCTTGGCGGCGTGGTCAAGCTGCGTGGGGTCGAGCAGCTCCTGCGCTTCGGCCAGCGTGGTCTGGTAGAGCCCCTCCATGCGCTCCATAACCTGCAGGCGATACTCGGCTTATCGACCAGCGATGCAAAGGAGATGCTCGTCCCACGAGCACTACCGGGAAGGGCTCGCGATTCGAGTCCCCACCTTAGCATTTGAACCATTTGGCACTATAATTACCGTAGGCATGCGCACAACGTTGCGCTTAATCAAGAGGAGAAAACGTATGGGTCTGTTTGACATGTTCAAGAAGAAGGCTGAGCCCGCGGCTGCCGCTGCCCCGGCCTCCATCTCTGCTTCTGCCGGCGCCGACGTGCTGTGCTCGCCCGTCAAGGGCAAGGTCATCAAGATGGCCGACGTGCCCGATCCCGTCTTTGGTGGCGAGGTTCTGGGCAAGGGCTGTGCCGTGTGGCCCGAGGACGATCTGGTCTACGCTCCCTGCGACGGTAAGGTGACCGTCACCATGGGTCACGCCGTGGGCCTGCAGTCCGATAGCGGCATCGAGGTTCTGGTGCACGTTGGTGTCGATACTGTCAACATGAACGGTGACGGCTTCGAGGGCTTCGTCAAGGCTGACGACGTCGTGAAGGCCGGACAGCCCATACTCAAGATCGACCGCGCCAAGATCGCTGCCGCCGGTTACAAGGACTGCGTCGTCGTGGCCGTGTCCAACACCGCCGAGTTTGCTGACGTCGAGCTCGCCGTCGAGGCCGAGTCTGCCGTCGCCGCCGGTGACGCCATCGTCAAGGTCGTCCGCAAGTAAACTGTGGCATCCAAAGGATGTGCAAGGGTGGTCGGGTTTTCCGGCCACCTTTTTTATTGCATCGCGGGGAAGCGTTTTATTGCACGTTGGGCGGGCTTGCAAACCGTTCGGACGCTAAAACGAACCGACCGCGCCTTCGCGTTGCCGAGGGTGTTCATAAGTGGATAGTATGGGCTTACTTATTACAACGTGCGCCGCGTCTGGGAAGCGCAGTGCCGCTCATTGGGAGGAACAACATGAAAAAGAAGCTGCTGCTTGCGCCCCTCATGGCCGTCTTGGTTGCATGCGTGGTCGTGCTTTCCGGCTGTGGAGGTCCTTCGGTTGAGGAGCTCATCACCGAGGATCTTACGACGCAGTTTGACGAGGTCAAGAACGGTGGCGACGACTTCCTCTCTGGTCTGGAGGAGGCTTCGGGCGACGAGTTCGAGCAGCTGGGTATCGATCCCAAGGAGTACGCCAAGACCTATCTTGAGGGCTTTGACTACAAGATCGGCGACGTGACGGTCGACGAGGACAAGGGTGTAGCGACCGCCGAGGTCTCTATTACATGCAAATCAATGAACAAGATCGTCGAGGACTTCTCCACCCAGTATCAGGAGAAGGTCGCTGCGCTTGACACGGTTCCTTCCGATGACGAGCTGTACAAGATGGCCGGTCAGGTTATGGTCGATGTGACCAAGGCCACCGAGCCCAGGAAGACCACGGTTATCTTCAAGTACACCTGCAACGACGACGGCGAGTGGTCTGCCGACGACTCCGTCAACTCCGAGATGATGGATGCAATGCTGAGCTAGTTCGTTGCGGCGTTTTACCAAACGCCGAAACTGCTCGACGCTGCGCGCCGCCCAGGACGACAATTTGTCATTCAAAAGGCGAGGCATGACCAGAAGGTCTATGCCTCGCCTTTTTCATGCCAACTTGTTCGTCCTGGACGTCGCTCGCTGTCCATCCTCTACCTGCGTCGTTGCCATCGCTGCTGAAGGCGGCACTTGGGGACGTTCCTTTTCTGCCGGTAGTTGGGGACACTCCTTGTGCCAGCGTTGCATCGAGTGCTTGGGAAACCGCGACCCGGTTTTTGCCCGAATAGTGGGTCGCATTTTCCGGATGGGGTGGGTTGCGGAAAGTGCGACCCGGAATATTGCTCTGAAACGGGATGCGGTTTCCCTGATGTGCCTCAAACGGAAAGCGCATCCCATTCCGGAGCTCCAAAACGGGATGCGCTTTCTGCGCGGAAGAATTGTCGCAGCTGCGTTAAGCAGTGTCGCTCGTTACTCGCCCAGGATCAGCGCTGCGAGCTCGTCCTGGGTGTCCACCACGTAGTCGGCGCCGGCGGCTTCCAGCTCTGCGCGGCCGCGGAAGCCCCAGCTGACGCCCGCACTCTTAAGGCCGGCGTTGTGACCGGTCAGGATATCGACATTGGAATCGCCCACATAGAGCGTGGTCGACGGATCGGCGCCTAGCTCTTTCATCACATGCAGTGTAACAGGCGCCTCGGGCTTGGGCGGAAACGCATCGACGTGGCCCTGCACCAGCGCAAAGCGCTCGGAACCAAAATACTTCTCGATAAGCGGAGCCGCCGAGACGTGGTCCTTGTTAGTGAGCACGGCAAGTTGCACACCCGCGGCGCGCAAGCGGTCGAGCATCTCGATCGTGCCGGCATAGGGGGCGGTGTGGTCCTCCTTGTGCTCGCCGTAGTAAGCCCTAAACTCGGCAAGCGTCTGCTCAAACATGCGGCCGTCGCCCGCATACTCGGCGGGCATAAAGCGCTCAACCAGCTTGAGCATGCCGTTTCCCACCTTGTAGCGGTACTCGTCGACGGCAAACGTAGGCCAGCCGTGCGTCTCGCAGGTATGGTTGCCGGCGGTCGCCAGGTCCTCGAGCGTGTTGAGGATGGTGCCGTCCAGATCAAAAATCACATGGGAAAAAGCTGCTGCCATGGGTGCTCCTGCCGCTTGAGTTGTAAAACGCACCCCATGATACTGGGCATGCGTGCCGGGCATGTTTGGAATCTGAATATCTTTAATAGCCCTGAGCTTTTGTCGTTAGCAAATTCTCGGCAGCTGCTCTCCTACGAGCATGTCGAGGATGCGGGTCGAGCCCCAGCCGGTGCGCACGCGCACGGCGGGATGGGCGCCCTCGGCAAGTGGCAGCACGCGGCCGATGATGGCGGCATTCTCGCCGTAGCGGGCGGCGCGCATGGCGCTCAGCGCGGCATCGGCTTGCTCGGCCGGCACGACGGCAACCATCTTGCCCTCGTTTGCCACCTGCAGCACATCGTAGCCGAGCATCTCGCAGGCTGCCTGCACGTCGGGGCGCACGGGCACATCGTCCTCGTCGATCTCCATGGCAACGCCGCTGGCCTGCGCAAACTCGTTGAGCGTCGAGGCCAGGCCACCGCGCGTGGGGTCGCGGAAGCAGCGTGTGTCGGGTGCTGCGGAAAGCACATCGGCAATCAGGTGGTTGAGCGGCGCGGCGTCGCTTTCGATGGTGCTCGAAAACGCCAGACCCTCGCGTTGGCTCATGATGGCGATGCCGTGGTCGCCCAGTGTACCCGAGACCAGGATGACATCGCCGGGCTGACAGTTGGCGCCGCTGAGCGCCACGCCCGCGGGTACCTCGCCCACGCCGGCGGTATTGATATAGACGCCGTCGGCCCCGCCGCGCTCGACCACCTTAGTGTCGCCCGTGATTATGGACACGCCCGCCTCGCGCGCCGTCTCGGCCATCGTCTGCACAATCTGGCGGAGCTTATCCATGGGATAGCCCTCTTCGAGGATAAAGCCGCACGATAGGTAGCGCACGTTGGCGCCCGAGGTCGCGACGTCGTTGACGGTTCCGCACACGGCGAGGCGGCCGATGTTGCCACCGGGGAAGAACTGCGGCGAGACTACAAAGCTGTCGGTCGACATGGCGATGCGCCCGCTCGCGGGCAGCGCGGCGACGCCGGCATCGTTGCCTTCGAGCAGCTCGGGCGACCCAAAGGCATCCAAAAAGACCTCATCGATGATGCGTTTCATCATCTGGCCGCCGGAGCCGTGGCCCAGCAGGACGGTGCTATCGGTAACGCTATGGGACATATCGAAAACTCCAATCGTGGGTGGTGCCGGTGTGCGGGTGTGCCCGGGCTAGTCGCGGTAGCGGTAGTACGCCGCGCAGCTGCCCTCGGAGCTCACCATGCAGGGGCCGACGGGATGCTCGGGCGTACAAGCGTGGCCGAACAGGGGGCAGTTGCTCGGCGTAATGGCCCCGCGCAGCACGTCGCCGCAGCGGCACCCGCGCGGCTCGACTGTCGCCTCAACGGGCACATCAAAGCGGGTGCGGGCATCAAAGCGCGAGAATTCGGGACGAATGGCGAGTCCCGAAGCCGCAATCGGCCCCAGCCCGCGCCACGTGGTGTCGCATGGCTCAAACACCTGCTCGACCAGCTGGCGCGCCACGGGGTTGCCGTCTGCGTTGACGCCACGGCGGTAGGCGTTGTCAATCGCCGGCCTGTCCTCGACAACCATCTGGACCAGCATGCAGATGCCCTGCAGGATATCGACCGGTTCAAATCCCGTGACCACGCCCGGGGTATTGAATTCGTCGACCAAAAAGCTAAAGGGCGCCAAGCCCGTGATGGTGGCGACGTGTCCCGGCAGGATAAAGCCGTCGATGGCGGTCTCGGGATCGTTAGCGATGGCGCGCAACGCCGGCGGCGTGGTCTTGTGGGCGCAATAGACCGAGAAGTTCAAAAGCCCGCGCGCTTCGGCCTCCAAGATGGCGGCGGCGATGGTGGGCGTTGTGGTCTCAAAGCCCACGCCCATAAAAATAACCGGGCGATCGGGGTTTTGCTCGGCAATGTCGAGTGCATCGAGCGGGGAGTACACAATGCGAATGTCACGCCCTGCCGCCTTTTGTGCAGCGAGCGAGGTGGATGATCCGGGCACGCGCATCATGTCGCCAAAGGTGGTGATGATGGCGCCGTCTATGTTGGCGAGCGCGATTGCGTGGTCGATGTCGCGGTTGGCGGTGACGCAGACGGGGCAGCCCGGGCCGCTCAGCAGCTTGAGCCCTGCCGGCATAATGGAGCGAAAGCCATAGCGCCCGATGCTCACGGTATGCGTGCCGCAGACTTCCATAAGGTTGATGGTGCGGTCGCCGACAAGGTCATGAATGCGCTCGATGAGCTCGCGAGCCAGCTTGGGATCGCGGAATGCCGAGAAGTCGATACCGGAGCGCGCCGGCTGCTCGGCCGCCACTAGTATGCCTCGGCCGGGTTGGTGGCAGGCTGGTCTTCTTCGACCAGCTCGGACATGGCATTAACGAGCTCGAGCGTTTCTTGCGCTTCCTGCTCGTCGACAATCTGGATGCCAAAGCCGGCGTGTACGAGAATGTAGTCGCCAACCTGCGCCGTCGGCACGAGTCGCAGCGACACGGGGCGCTCGATGCCCATCATGTCGACGGTGGCCTTGAGGTCGTCGTCGCGTTTGACTACTTTACCGGGAACGGCAAGGCACATATTGTTCCCCTTTTATACGCTTTGCGCTGGTCGGGCGCTCAATAATCCATCAGTTGATGGTAGCGCTCGCGGGCGCTGCGGGCAAACGCGCTACACCTGTGAGACGGCGGCTTGTGGGCTGGCCGAACAGCCTATTGCGGTGCGACCTGTGCGAGGCGGGTGCGTGCGACTGCCGCCTGACCGTAGGCGATGCAGCCGTCGTTGACGGGTACGGAGTGAGGAACCAAGACAGTGAGACCCATGCTTTTGAGTTCGCGGGTGAGGAGCTGGAGCAAAAGTCGGTTCATGAACACGCCACCCGAGAGCGCGACGGTATCGATGCCTTCGCGCGCACAGATTTCGCGTGCGATTCGTGCCGAAGAGCGCGCGATGGCGATATGGAAGTCGAGCGCGAGCCTGCCGGCGGGTACGCCGGCCCTGATTCCCTCCAAAAGCGCCTCAATAAGCGATCTGGAGTTTAGAACATGGCAGGCGTCCGGACGGGATGATTCGGTTACGGAAAAGCCCGCTATATTTCCGGTGGGGCAGGCGCTTTCACTGCTGAGCGCGCGCCAGGCGGCAGCCTCAAGCTCGATGGCGGGTTCGCCCTCGTAGGTTGCCTTGTCGCAGATGCCCAGAATTGCTGCCGCGGCATCAAAGAGACGCCCCATGCTGCTGGTACGCGGGCTGTTGATGCCGCGCTCGATCATGGTGACTGTCACGCTGCGCGTTTGCTCGTCGAGGCTGTCCAAAAGCCGAGCGGCACCTGGGTGCTCGAGCAGACCGAGCTCACTGAGCAGGGCAAAGGCGTTGCGGCGGGCGTCGCGCACGGAGGCCGCCCCGCCGGGGAGCGCCCAGGTGCGCAAATGCGCGGCGCGTTCAAAGCCGCCAAGGCTGGCAACAAGAAACTCGCCGCCCCAAATGGTCCCATCGGTGCCGGCGCCGGTGCCGTCAAAGGCGATGCCAAGGACGCGCGCGTCGGTTGTAAGCTGGCCCGCGGCGATGGCCTCGGCCATTACGCTCGCGATATGCGCATGATGGTGCTGCACCTCGACGAGCGGCAGATTGCATTTTCGCGCCTGCTCGCGCGCCCACTGGCCCGATAGATAGCTGGGGTGTACATCGCAGGCCAAGGCGGCGGGCGCCAAATCAAAGAGATCTTCCAAGCGCGTGCGCGCGGCGTTCCAGGCATCGAAGGTCCCGCCGTTTTCAACATCGCCGATATGCTGCGACACAAAACAGGTTGCCTTGCCGTTCGTCCCTTCACGCGTGAGCGCAATCGTGGCCTTTTGTTGTGGCCCGCAGGCGAGCACGCAGGACGGAGCGCCGTCGAGCGCCGGCAACGGCAGCGGCTGGGGTGCATATCCGCGAGCGCGGCGCACGGGCATAGCGGCGCCGTCGACCACGCGCACTGCAGAGTCGTCGTAGCGCGAGAGGATCGCGCGGTCGTTGCCGAGCAACGCGTCGGCGATGCCGGCGGCAACGAGGTGTTCCCAGGCAAGGTCGTCGTCGGTCTCGATGGGTTCTTCGCTCAGGTTTCCGCTGGTCATGACGAGCGCGTGCATACCGCAGGCTTCTGCCGCGGCAAGCAACAGATGTTGAAGCGGCGTATAGGGGAGCATGACGCCGAGCTCGGGCAAGTCGTGCGCGACGGACGGTGCGAGTACGAGGATGTCGGGGGAACCGTCGTTGTCCTCGCTAACAGTGCGCCGGCGCAACAGCACGATGGGGCGGATGCTACCGGTTAGCAAGTCGCGCTCGGCATCATCGACATGGCACAGGCGTTCAGTATCGGCAAGGCTGCGCACCATAACGGCAAGCGGCTTGTTGCTGCGGCGCTTGCGACGGCGCAGCTCGACCACTGCCTGCTCGTTGGCGGCGTTGCAAGCCAGATGGAATCCGCCCAGGCCCTTGATGGCGACAATACCGCCGCTGGCCAGCAACTCGACACAGCGGTCAATAATGGCATCGCTGGTTTCGCGCGTGCTGCCGACGGCTGGCGTCGCCCCCGAGCCTTCGAGCTCCATGTCGCCCTCTGCCTCGCGCCACGTAATATGCGGCCCGCAATCAAAGCAGGCATCGGGCTGCGCGTGAAAACGCCGGTCGAGTGTGTCGACATACTCCGCAGCGCACTTGGGACACATGGGAAAACAATCCATCGACGTGGCCGCTCGGTCATAAGGCAACGATCGGATGATGGTAAAGCGTGGCCCGCAGTTAGTGCAGTTGATAAAGGGGTAGTGATAGCGTCGGTCGGCGGGATCGAACAATTCGCGCAAGCAATCGTTGCAGGTGGCGATATCGGGCGAGACGAGCGTCGTGTGCGCGGTCTGGTCCTGCGATGCTACGATGCGAAAGTCCTGTTCGTTGGCGGCATCCCAACCGTTGGCTGCCAAGTCCACAACCTCGACATGCTCTACGCGGGCTGCCGCAGGCGCATGCTCAGAAAGCGCGGCAACAAAAGCATCGAGCGCATCGGCCGGAGCGTGCGCCTCGATATGCACGCCGTCGCCCGCATTGAGCACCCATCCACAAATGCCATGTGCCATGGCCTCGCGATACACAAACGGTCGCATGCCAACGCCCTGCACAATGCCCGTCACATGAATATGCACATGCCGCATGCGACACCCCTCATCAAAACCGACCAAAAAGGGACAGGTTTATTTTGGTAGGTAAAACTTCTAAACCTGCCAAAACAAACCTGTCCCTATTTGGCAGGTGCGCTGCGGGAAATCCCGCTACAGCCCCAGGCTCTGCTTGGTGGCGGCGCAGGTGAGCTCGCCGTGCTTAACGCCGCGCAGGCCCAGCAGGCGGTCGGCTAGTTCGTAGACGCGCTCGCCGCGACCCTTGAGCGCCAGAATCTCCAAGCAGTTGTGGTGATCCAGATGCACGTGCATGGTCGATACGATCTCGTTGGTGTAGTCGTGCTGCACCTCGTCCAGACGGCGCGTCAGATCGCCGGTGTGATGGTCGTAGATCATGGTGAGCGACCCGATAACGTGCTCATCGGGCGTGCGCATCTGCTCCTTGGCGATCGAGGCGCGAATCAGGTCGCGCACGGCCTCGGATCGGTTGGCCACGTCGCCGCGGCGTGCGATCTGCTCGTCAAAACGGCGCAGCAGGTCGTCGGGTGCGGTAACCGAAAAACGGACCAGCTCGGAGCCGGAACCACTACAGTGGCAGCCCGCGTCACCGTCCGCCCCGTGCGGATGCTCGTGATCGTACCCGCAGCTGTGCTCGTGTTCGGCCACCTTACACCAGCTTCACGGAGCCGACGGAGTTGTGGTCGGCCTCGATGGCTTCCTCGTAGCCCTCGAGCGCGTCATGCGCCTCGTGCAGCGCGGCCATGGCGGCCTCGAGCTTGGCGCCGATGCGCTCCATGTCAAAATTCTCGGTCGCATGCAGCAACTGATGGCTCCACTCGTGGGCGAGCTCGATGGTGTCGTCGACCTGCTTGACGCTCATGGCAAGCTGGCTCATGTTCATTCCGACGTCATGCATGGGAAATCTCCTTATGCTCGGGGCAATCCAGTGGTTCAGATTCTACTACGCCCGCACGGGGCGCTACCGCATAAGAAAACGGGCGCGAGTCCGTCTGACCCGCACCCGTTCACTGGGGGCTGTTTGTATCTACCATACTATCCGTGGTCGCACGCGGTACACCCAGAAGTCCGGCGAGCGGTGCAAAAGCGCTCATGGACGGCGGCAGGACGCCAAAATGTAACCAGCGTATTACAGGTGCTTCTCCAGCAGTGCCTGCAGCCTTGCCTTGGGCAGCGCGCCGACCGAGCGGTCGACCTCCTCACCGTTCTTAAAGACAATCAGCGTGGGGATGCTCATGACGCCAAACTTCATGGCCAGGTCCTGATTGTCATCGACGTTGCACTTGGCAACGGCAAGCTTGCCGGCCAGCTCGTCGGCTACCTCGTCCACGATGGGCGAGAGCGATCGGCAGGGCCCGCACCAGGGCGCCCAAAAATCAACCAGTACGGGAAGGTTGCCGTTAACGACGGAATCGAAGTTCTCGGGGGTAATCTGCTTAATGTCAGCCATGGTGACCTCCATGATGCGACGCGGCTCGGCCGCGTAAAACTCAGTACGACCGTGCTTATACCCAACGACCCGCAAAGCAACCACTCACGGGCGGCTCTTTTATATAATGGTGGGCACGCAAACGATTGGAGAGCGCATGCCCACGTCACAAAGCCAGAAAAAAGAAGCCATCGCCCAGGCGGCCGAGCAGGAGCTTGCATCGCTTGCGGCCCGTGGCGTGCGCATCGCGGGCAACGCGTGCTCGCCGATCGTACTGGTCAAAGGCGATTTGGATGATGCCGAGCGTTCGGGCGGCGAACTTGCCGCCGGCGCGGATGGTGCCGCATTGCGCAAGGCGCTCGGGGCAATCGGTTACGCGCCCGAAGATTTTTGTGTGCTGGCGAGTGTTGCCGGCGCAGGCGACGGAGCTGTGGCGGTGGGCCACGCCCTGCCGTGCGACCTGTTCCGCGAGGCGCTTGAGGCCTTGGACCCCGAGGCGGTGCTGCTGCTCGATAACAGCGCGGCCGATGTCATGCGCGAAACCTACGCCGACATGCTCGTGGCGATTGATGACTTCGACACCGCCATGCTCAAGCCCGGTCTGATCGCCCATGTGCAGGGCCGCCGCGTGCTCGCGCTCGATGGCTTTGAGGCGGCGCTGACCGACAAAGCGGCCAAGCAGCGCATGTGGGCCTATATCAAGCAGCTGACCCCGGCGGCTGCTCCACTGTAGCGGATTGGCGCCGGCGAGCGATTGCCTGGCGGGCATGCCGTCGACCATGCGCGGCGGCCGTCCAAAGATGCCTCCTACGCTATCGAGAGCTCGGCTATCCTCAGTTTGCCAGTTCGAAAATGGGCCTGCCGCATGATTGAATCTTTATTTCAACTTTACACCTAGGTTTACAGCTGTCTTGTCAGCTGTAAACCTAGGTGTCATACTAAAGCCCCAAGATTCGCCAAAAGAGAGGGGCCTTGATGGCACAGAGTGCGAACATGGATGCGTTGGAGCTTGCACGCGATATCGCGGCCGGCCTAGCATCGGCAACGACGGCAACGGAGCGCGCGGCACTGGTGCCCGCAGAGCTCGTCGAGGCCATTCAGCAACTAAAAACCCAACGTGACGCGGTGATCTTGGCGCACTACTATGTGGCGCCCGAGGTCCAAGCCGTTGCCGATTACGTCGGCGACAGCTTCTACCTGGCAAAGCTCGCCAAGAGCCTGCCGCAGCAGACCATCGTGCTGTGCGGCGTGGAGTTTATGGGCGAGAGCGCCAAGCTGCTCAACCCCACCAAGACCGTGCTGCTGCCCGAGCCGGGTGCGGATTGCCCCATGGCGCACATGGTCAAGCGCGAGACGGTCGACGCGGCGCGCGCCGAGTACGGCGACGACCTTGCCGTGGTCTGCTACGTCAACTCGACGGTCGAGATCAAGAGCTGGAGCGACGTGTGCGTCACCAGTTCCAACGCCGTCAAGATCGTGTCCGAGCTGCCGCAGCAACACGTCCTGTTCATCCCCGATCAAAACCTGGGCCGCTTTGTTGCCGAGCAGGTGCCGCAAAAGCACGTCATCCTCAACAATGGCTACTGCCCGCGCCACCACATCATCACCGTCGAGCAGATCGTCGATGCGCAGGAAGCGCATCCCGACGCGCTCGTGCTGGCGCACCCCGAATGCAAGGCCGACGTCCTTGCCGAGGCCGACTACATCGGCTCCACCGCCGGCATCATCAAGTACGCCGAGGAGTCGGACGCGAGTGAGTTCATCATCGTGACGGTTCGCGGTGTGCTCTACGAGCTCGAGCGCCGCTGCCAGGGCACCGGCAAAAAGTTCTACTTCCCCGCGGTGCAGCCCACCTGCGTCAACATGGATCTCATCACGCTCGAAAAGCTCGTGCGCTGCCTGGAGACGGGAGAGGGCGAGGTGCAGATTGGCGTGTCGGACGAGGCCGCCGACCAGGCTAAGCTCACGCTCGACCGCATGCTCGAGTACGCGGCGCGCTAAGCCAATGTGACATGGGGGACAGTTCCTTATGTCACATTACAAGGGAGAGGATTCCTGTGGAAACCAAACAATACCCCGACATGGAGTGTGACGTTGTCATTGCCGGCTGCGGCGTGGCGGGCCTATACGCGGCCCTCAATCTGCCGACGAGCACGCGCGTGATCATGCTCTCCAAGGGCGCTGTCGACGAGTGCGATTCGATGCTCGCGCAGGGCGGCATTTGCGTGCTGCCCGAAGGCTCGGACTATGATGCCTTCTTTGAGGACACCATGCACGCCGGTCACTACGAGAACCGCCGCGAGAGCGTCGACATCATGATCCGCTCGAGCCGTTCAGTCATCAACGACCTGCTGGCCATGGGCGTGGATTTTGAGCGCAAGGCCGACGGCAGCCTCGACTTTACCCGCGAGGGCGCGCACAGCCGCCCGCGCATTGCCTTCCATGCCGACATCACGGGCAAGGAGATTACGACCAAGCTGCTCCAGGCCGTTCGCAAGCTGGATAACGTGCAGATTTTGGAGCACGTGGCCATGACCGACATCCTGACGGGTGAGCGTGACGGCGCCACGGTGTGCACCGGCGTCGTCGCCGTTCCCGTGGATGAGGGCGATTCGGCTCGCCCCGCCGACGAGCTGGCAAATGCCGCTGAGGGCGTGCATGTCGGTAAGCCGTTTAAGATCCATGCCCGCCATACACTGTGGGCGACGGGCGGCATCGGTGGCGTATACGACCACTCGACTAACTACCCGCAGCTCACGGGCGATGCCTGCTACATTGCTCAGGAGCATGGCATTAAGATGGAGCACCTGGACTACGTGCAGATTCACCCCACGGGACTGTTTTCGCCGCAGCCGGGTCGCACCTTCCTGATCAGTGAGAGCTGCCGCGGCGAGGGCGCGATTCTGCTCAATGCCGCCGGCGAGCGTTTTACCGATGAGTTGCAGCCGCGTGACGTTGTCGCCGCCGCCATCCGCGAGCAGATGAAGCAGGACGGCACCGAACACGAGTGGCTGAGCTTTGCCCCCGTCGAGCGCGACGTGGTGACCGGGCACTTTACCAACATCCGCGCGCGCTGCCTGGAGGACGGCCGCGACATCTTGGACGAGCCCATTCCCGTCACACCCACGCAGCACTACTTTATGGGCGGCGTGTGGGTCGACAAGGACGGCCGCACCTCGATGCCCGAGCTCTACGCCGCCGGCGAGACGGCCTGCAATGGCGTTCACGGCAAGAACCGCCTGGCTTCTAACAGCCTGCTCGAGTCTCTGGTTTGGGGCCGCCGCGCCGCGTGGTACATGCGCACCGGCGAGTCGCTGGCCGTGGAGCAGGCGGGCGAGCCCGCGCTCGATGGCCGTCATCGCGCCTTGAGCGCCGACACCCTGGCAATCGATGATTTGGCCCGTGCCGCCGGCACGCAGGCCGTGGAGGAGTAGACCATGAATCCCATTACCATGAAACTCGTCGTCGATGATCTGATCCTGCAGGCCCTGCGCGAGGACATTACGTTTGAGGACGTGAGCACGGCGAGCGTGTGCCCCACGGCGCGTCCCGCCACGGTGGAGCTCATCGCCAAAGCCGATGGCATCATCGCCGGCCTGGATGTGTTCGCTCGCACCTTTGAGCTGCTGGATTCGCAGAGCTCGGTGCTGTTTGATGTTACCGACGGTGACGAGGTTCACACCGGCGACCACGTGGGGCAGGTGCGCGGCGATGCACGCGTGCTGCTTTCGGGCGAGCGCGTGGCGCTCAACTACCTACAGCGCATGAGCGGTATCGCTACCTATACACACCGGATGGCCGCGGTGCTCGAGGGTACCAAGACCGTGCTCGTCGATACACGCAAGACCACGCCGGGCATGCGCGTCTTCGAGAAGGCCGCGGTCGAGATCGGCGGCGGCAGCAACCACCGTTACAACCTGTCGACGGCCGTCATGCTCAAGGACAACCACATCGACGCCGCCGGCGGCGTGACGCGTGCGATCGAGATGGCGCGCGCCCATGCATCGTTTACCGCGACGGTCGAGATCGAGTGCGAGAACTTGGACATGGTGCGCGAGGCTGTGGAGGCCGGCGCCGACATCATCATGTTCGACAACATGACCCACGACGATATGGCTGCCGCGATTGAGCTTATCGCCGGTCGCGCCAAGACCGAGTGCTCGGGCAACGTGGACGCCAGCAATATCCGCGCGCTCGCCGACCTGGGCGTCGACTTTATTAGCTCGGGCGCGCTGACGCACTCTGCGCCGATTCTCGACCTCTCGCTCAAGCACCTGCGTCTGTTGGACGGTAAATAATGGACGCCCGCGAGCGTCGCCGTGCCATCATGGGCGTGCTCGAGGAAGCCAAGGAGCCCGTTTCGGGCAGCGCACTTGCCCGTGAGGTTGGCGTGAGCCGCCAGATTGTCGTTCAGGATATTGCCCTGTTACGTGCCGATGGGCACGATATCGTGGCGACCAACCGTGGTTATGTGCTGCAGGAGGCCCCCAGCAGCCCGGCTGTACCCACGCGTCTGGTCAAGGTTCGCCACGGCGTGGAGCAGGCAGGCGATGAGCTTACGAGTATCGTCGACGCCGGAGGAGCCGTGCTCAACGTGATCGTCAATCACCGCGTGTACGGTAAGATCACGGCCGACCTGGACATTCGCAATCGTCGCGATGTTGAGCGCTACCTGCACGATATCGAGAGCGGCAAGAGTTTCCCGCTACTAACGGTGACGAGCGGCTATCACTTCCATCGCATCGCGGCGGAGGACGAGCAGACCCTCGACGAGATCGAGGCCATACTCAAGGAGAAAGGCTACCTAGCAGACCTGATGCCCTACGAAGACGATCTCTCTTAGCCGACGCTGCAAACGCCCCTAAGCGGCAATCTGACGTTCAATCGTCGGTCGCGTACCAAAGTACGCTTCCCTCCTCTTTCACGTCACCTTGCTCGCTTAGGGACGTTTTCGCTGACGTGGGCTCAACCTGCGACGGTGCTAAATTAGCTATCCGTACAAAAAAAGGAGGCCTCCGCGGCGATGCGGAGGCCTCCTTTTTTGTGCACGGTGTACTTTTGAGTGTGCAAGTGGGGGAGTTGTTACTCCTCGACGATCTCGGTGATCGCGCCGGCGGGGCAAGCGTCCTGGCAAGCGCCACAGGCGACGCAGGAGTCCTCGTCAGCGACGGTAGCGACGTCCTGGAGCTCCAGAACGCCAGCGGGGCAGGAGTCGACGCAAACGCCACAAGCGATGCACTCGTCGGCATCAATTACGGGATGAGCCATGGTAGTTTCCTCTCTGTTGACCGACACTACAGACGATGCGCGCCGGTTTGATTCGGGCAAAAACATACCACGGGAGCGACCGTTTGCAATACCCTCTGACCGGCATCTTCATACCGTTCGCCGAGTATGCCAAGGTTTACTAAAAAACGCGCAGGTGGGGCCGGTGAGCTGCGTAAATGTTAGCTAAAGGTGACTCGTAATATAGGGCGATTGAGCGTGCTTGCGGAAACCGCATCCCGTAATCCACGTCCAAAACGGGACACAGTTTCAGGCTCACACCTCAGTCAACTCTACATAGATCTCAATAGATTTGCCGAGAACTCAATCAGCGCATCTACCTGCGCATTTAAGAACCTAAACTCTCAGAGATAAGAAATCTTATATGAATTGACTTAGATTTTGTATATTCCGGCCCATAAGGGGATACACTACATCCTGAAAGACAAGCCGAAGCGCCGCGCGAAAGACCGTCGAGGCGGCGCGAACGCACAAGAGAGAGGGAATTTCTAATGAGTAAGATTCTTGGTATCGACCTTGGTACTACCAACTCCGCCATGGCCGTCCTTGAGGGCGGTTCTCCGACCATCATCGTAAACGCCGAGGGCGACCGCACCACCCCGTCCGTCGTGGGCTTCCGTGCCGACGGTGACCGCGTTGTGGGTAAGGCCGCTAAGAACCAGGCGGTCACCAACCCCAAGAACACCGTGTTCTCTATCAAGCGCTTCATGGGCCGCAAGTACTCCGAGTGCACCTCCGAGATCAAGACCGTGCCGTATGAGGTCAAGGAGGGCCAGGGTGGCCGTGCCGTCGTCGACATTGAGGGCAAGGACTACACCGCCGAGCAGGTGAGCGCCATGGTGCTCGCCAAGATGAAGGCCGACGCCGAGAAGTATCTGGGCGAGACCGTCACCGACGCCGTCATCACCGTCCCGGCCTACTTCAACGACGCCCAGCGTCAGGCCACCAAGGATGCCGGTAAGATCGCCGGCCTCAACGTCAAGCGTATCGTCAACGAGCCGACCGCTGCTGCCCTGGCCTATGGTCTGGACAAGCAGGGCACCGACCAGCGCATCTTGGTCTTCGACCTGGGCGGCGGCACCTTCGACGTCTCCATCCTCGACCTCGCCGACGGCGTGTTTGAGGTTCTGTCCACCTCGGGCGACAACCACCTGGGCGGCGACGACTGGGATCAGCGCGTCATCGACTGGATGGCCGACAAGTTCCAGCAGGAGAACGGCGTCGATCTGCGTCAGGACCCCATGGCCCTGCAGCGTCTGAAGGAGGCCGCCGAGAACGCCAAGAAGGAGCTCTCCGCCGCCCAGCAGACCACCATCAACCTGCCGTTCATTACCATGAACCAGTCCGGCCCGCTGCACCTCAACTACACGCTGACCCGCGCCGAGTTCGAGAAGATTACCCGCGACCTGCTCGAGCGCTGCAAGCAGCCTGTCACCAATGCCCTGCGCGACGCCAAGCTTAAGCTCTCCGATCTGACCGAGGTCATCCTCGTCGGCGGCTCCACCCGTATGCCCGCTGTCCAGGAGCTCGTCAAGACCATGACCGGCAAGCAGCCCAACATGTCCGTGAACCCCGACGAGGTCGTTGCCGACGGCGCTGCCGTCCAGGGCGGCGTGCTCACCGGCGACGTCGAGGGCATCCTGCTGCTCGACGTTACCCCGCTGTCGCTGGGCGTCGAGACCATGGGCGGCATCATGACCAAGATGATCGACCGCAACACCACGATCCCGACCTCCAAGACCGAGGTTTACTCCACCGCTGCCGACAACCAGACCAGCGTCGAGATCAACGTGCTCCAGGGCGAGCGCGAGCTTGCCCGCGACAACAAGTCGCTCGGTAAGTTCCAGCTGACCGGTATCCCGGCTGCCCGCCGCGGCGTGCCGCAGATCGAGGTCACCTTCGACATCGACGCCAACGGCATCGTCAAGGTCTCCGCTAAGGACAAGGGCACCGGCAAGGAGCAGCAGATTACCATTTCCGGCTCCACCGCTCTGTCCGACGACGAAGTCGATCGTATGGTCAAGGACGCCGAGGCTCATGCCGAGGAGGACAAGAAGCAGAAGGAAGAGGTCGAGGTCCGCAACCAGACCGACAGCCTGTGCTACTCCACCGAGCAGACCCTCAACGAGCTGGGCGACAAGGTTTCCGCCGACGTGAAGTCCAAGGCCGAGGCCGCTATCGCCGACGCCAAGAAGGCGCTCGAGGGCTCTGACGTCGAGGCTATCAAGGCCGCCGGCGAGTCCCTGCAGTCCGTGGCCTACGAGCTGGCCCAGGTTGTCTACGCCGACGCTCAGCAGCAGACCGACGGTGCCGCCGGTGCCCAGCCTGCCGACGATGACGTTGTCGACGCCGACTACGAGGTTGTGGACGACGAGGACAAGTAATCATGTCCGCCCGTAAAGCTCGCACGGAGGCGGCTGCCGCTGGCGCCGCCCCCGTTGACTCTGAGGAGAAGGACGTGAAGATTCCCGTAGAGGCCGTCGACGATACCGAGGCCAACGAGGCCGAGGCCGCCGAGGCTGCCGAGAACCAGGTAGAGGATTCCAACAAGGAGGCGACGATGACCGAGGACGAGATGGTGGAAGCCGCTATCCGCGCCGGTGAGGAAGCCGCCGACAACGACTTTAAGCTCAAGTTCGAGCAGGCCCAAAAGGAGCTCGCCGACGTGCGCAATGAGCTCGATGCTGCGGCAGAGGCTCAGAAGGTCGCCGAGGACAAGGCAAAGGACGCCACTGAGCGTACCGCCCGTCTTCAGGCCGACTGGGAGAACTTCCGTCGCCGCACCGCCAATGAGCGTATCGCCGAGCGCGAGCGCGCGACCGAGAAGCTCGTCACCGCGCTGCTGCCGGTGGTCGACGATATCGAGCGTGCGATCGACCATGCCCGCAGCCAGGAGCTTGCCGACGACTTTAAGCAGTTCGTCGACGGCGTCGACGCGGTGCATGCCAAGCTGCTCGATGTGTTTGCGCACGAGGGCGTTGAGCCCATCGACCCCAAGGGCGAGGCGTTCGATCCGCTCGAGCACCAGGCCGTGGGTCGCGTCGAGGACGCGTCGCAGTACGACGAGACCGTCAACGACGTGTACCAGAAGGGCTACCGCATGGCGGATCGCATCCTGCGTTCCGCGATGGTGACGGTGACCTACGGCGGCGAGAAACGCCCCGCACCGGAGCCCGAAGCGGCGCCCGAGGATGCTGCGGCCGATACGGCCGAGAGCACCGAGGAGTAATTGAGAAGGGCCCCGGGGCAACACCCGGGGCCCTTTCTGGCCTAGTGCCATATGAAAGCATGAGCCGCCGCCCGCTGGGCGGCGGATGAAACAGGAGAGGAGCTACGATGGCTGCAGGCAAAACCTTCTATGACATCCTGGGCGTATCCAAGAGCGCCTCCGACAAAGAGATCAAGAGCGCGTTTCGCAAGCTCGCGCAAAAATATCACCCCGATGCCGGCGGCGACGAGGCCAAGTTCAAGGAGATCAGCGAGGCCTACGAGACACTTTCGGACGAGAAGAAGCGCAAAGAGTACGACCAGATGCTCATGTTTGGCGGCATGCCGGGCGCGGGCGGCGCGTATGGCGGCGGCTACGGTGCCGGCGCGGGTGCCAGCGGCTGGGGCGACATCTTCGACAGCATCTTTAGCGGCAACGGCGCCTGGGGCAGCGATTGGGGCTCGGGCTTTGCCGGGGCTGCGGGCGCTGCCGGTGCCGGCGCGGGCCGCAGCCGTGCTCGCAAGGGCGGCGACCTGTCGCTGACCGTCGATGTGACGGCCGAGGACGCGTTTCGCGGTGTGACGCACAAGGTCACCTATCGCATTCCCTCGACAGGCGAGCAGCAGACCATTACGGTCTCGGTGCCCGCGGGCGCGGTCGACGGCGGCAAGCTACGCTACAAGCGTCGCGGCGAGTATGGCGTTGCCGGCGGCGAGCGCGGCGACCTGGTCGTGACCACGCATGTGGAGGAGCACCCGCTGTTTAAGCGCAAGGGTGCCGATGTGACCATGGAGGTGCCGATCTCGGTCTACGAGGCGGCGCTCGGCTGCACGGTTGATGTGCCCACGCCCGGCGGCGCGACGGTTCGTCTGAAGGTGCCCGCTGGCACCCAGACGGGCAAGAAGTTCCGCTTTAAGGAGATGGGTGCGCCCGACGTTAAGCACCGTGGCCGCACAGGCGCGCTGCTCGTCGAAATCAAGGTACAGGTCCCCACGAACCTGTCCGATGACGAGCGCGATGCCATGACCAAGCTGCGCGAGGCCGACACGCGCGATTATCGCGAGAAGGTCAACCGTTACAAGGCGACGTACTAGGGCGGTCGTGGCGCACACCCGCGCCCGCGGGCTTATGATGGACGATAACGAGACGGAAAGGGGTCAGGTAGCATGGCCGAGGACAATAGGAATAAACCGCTGTACATGATCAGCGTGGCGGCCGAGTTGACCGGCATGCATCCGCAGACTCTGCGCGTCTACGAGTCCAAGGGCCTGGTGAACCCCCAGCGCTCGGGCGGCAACACGCGTCTGTATTCGCGTGCCGATATCGAGCGCCTGGAGCTCATCAACCAGCTGACCGACGAGGGCATCAACCTTGCCGGCGTGGTGCGCATCCTCGATATGAAGGAGCGTGCCGAGGAGCGCGAGCGCGAGAACGAAAAGCTCCGCGCCCGCGTGCGCCAGCTCGAGGACGAGCTGCACGAGTACAAGATGCAGAAGAAGATCACCGCCCTGGCCCCGCGCGACGGCTCGGTTAACCCCGAACAGGTCATGCGCAAGCTGCTGGGTGCCGGCGGGGATCTCTAGGTTACGCCGTTCTGCCGAACGGCGTAACGGCTCGACGCTGCGCGACGTCCAGAGCGACAATTTGTCATTCAAAAGGCGAGGCATGACCAGAAGGTCTATGCCTTGCCTTTTTCATGCCAACTTGTCGCTCTGGACGTCGCTCGCTGTCCGTCCTCTACCTGCGGCGCTGCCTTGCTCCGGATGCGGTGGGGTGGTCATTGGGGACGTTCTTAAATGACTAGTCGAAAGGGACACCCTTGCGCCAAATCTGCCGGCCCTCGCCGGGCTCGTCCTTTGCTTTACCGAGATAAAGTGAACGTGCAGATTCGTAACCCACTCGCAACCGTTCTATGGCACGATATTGAACGAATGTATGCTATGCGCCCAAATCTTTTGGGCAGAGTGGGAGACAGTATGGTCAAGCTGTACGAGGACGGCATCTACCTGCGCGGCGGCAGCGAGGTTGTGCCTGCGGCCGAGGCCGTTGAGCGCGGCATTACGCAGACGCCCGAGGATGCCAAGCGCGGCACCATCGCGTATTCGATCCTTCAGGCACACAATACGTCTGGCGACCCCGAGGCGCTCAAGATTCGCTTCGATGCCATGGCGAGCCACGACATCACCTTTGTCGGCATCATCCAGACGGCGCGCGCCTCGGGCATGGAGCAGTTTCCGCTGCCCTACGTGCTCACCAACTGCCACAACTCGCTGTGCGCCGTGGGCGGCACCATCAACGAGGACGACCACGTCTTTGGTCTCTCGGCTGCCAAGAAGTACGGCGGCATCTTCGTCCCGCCGCACATCGCCGTCATCCACTCCTTTATGCGCGAGAACTTCGCCGGTTGCGGCAAGATGATCTTGGGCTCCGACTCGCACACCCGCTATGGTGCTCTGGGCACCATGGCCGTGGGCGAGGGCGGCGGCGAGCTGGCAAAGCAGCTGCTGCGCGACACCTACGACGTTGCCTATCCCGGCGTCGTCGCCATCTACCTCACGGGCGCCCCGCGCCCCGGCGTCGGCCCGCACGATGTGGCGCTCGCCATCATCCGCGCCGTCTTTGCCAAGGGCTACGTTAAGAACAAGGTCATGGAGTTCGTAGGCCCCGGCATCGCGAGCATGACGACCGACTACCGCAATGGCGTCGATGTCATGACCACCGAGACCACCTGCCTGTCGAGCATCTGGGCCACCGACGAGGACACGCACGCATTCCTGGCCATGCACGGCCGCGGCGACGACTACCGCGAGCTCAAGCCCGCCGATGTCGCCTACTACGACGGCTGCGTCGAGGTCGATCTGTCGAGCATCAAGCCCATGATCGCCCTGCCGTTCCATCCTTCCAACGGCTTTGAGATCGATGAGCTCAACGAGAACCTCGAGGACATCCTGCATGAGGTCGAGCTCGAGGCCGCCAAAATCGGCGAGGGCAAGACGCACTTTAGCCTGCTCGACAAGATCGTCGACGGCAAGCTGCATGTGCAACAGGGCGTTATCGCCGGCTGCTCGGGCGGCAACTACGACTCCGTGGTCCAGGCTGCCCGCGTGCTCAAGGGCGCCAACACCGGCTGCGGCGAGTTCTCGCTGTCGGTCTATCCCACGAGCCAGCCCGTGGCGCTCGAGCTCACGCGTCGCGGCTATATCTACGACCTTATGGAGGCCGGCGCAATCGTGCGCACGGCGTTCTGCGGCCCGTGCTTCGGTGCCGGCGACACGCCCGCCAACAACGGCCTGTCCATCCGCCACACCACGCGCAACTTCCCCAACCGCGAGGGTTCCAAGCCGGGTAATGGCCAGCTGAGCGCCGTGGCCCTGATGGACGCCCGCTCCATTGCGGCGACGGCTGCCAACGGCGGCATCCTGACGCCGGCGACCGACCTGCCCGAGGAGACTTGGGACGAGGCCTGCGAGTACACCTTTGACGACGCGCCGTACAAAAAGCGCGTGTACTGGGGCTTTGGCAAGGCGGAGCCTGCCGACGAGCTGGTCGAGGGTCCCAACATCAAGCCGTGGCCCGCGATGGAGCCGCTCGGCGACGATATCCTGCTCAAGGTGTGCTCCAAGATCATGGACCCGGTCACTACGACCGACGAGCTCATTCCCTCGGGCGAGACGAGCTCCTTCCGCTCCAACCCGCTGGGTCTGGCCGAGTTTACGCTCAGCCGTCGCGACCCTGCCTACGTGGGCCGCTCCAAGGAGGTCGACGCGGTGGAAAAGCGCCGCATTGCCGGCGAGGCAGCGGGCGACCTGGTGGCACTCGATGCCGAGCTTGCCAGCGTGTTTGAGGCGCTGACCGGCGCGGGTGTCGCGGCCGATGCCAAGGCGACTGAGTACGGCTCCATGCTCTATGCCAAGAAGCCCGGTGACGGTTCTGCCCGCGAGCAGGCCGCGAGCTGCCAGCGCGTAATTGGCGGCCTGGCCAACATCGTCCACGAGTACGCCACCAAGCGCTATCGCTCCAACGTGATGAACTGGGGCATGGTGCCCTTCCAGATGGAGGCCGAGCCCAACTTTGAGGTAGGCGACTACGTCTTTGTGCCGGGTATCCGCGCCGCGCTCGACGGCGACCTGAAGGACATCGCCGCTTACGTGGTTCGTGCCGATGGTGCGGTCGAGCAGATTGAGCTTTACATTGCCGATATGACGGCAGAGGAGCGCGCCATCGTCAAGGCCGGCTGCCTGATCAACTACAACAAGTTCAAGGCCGCTGCCGAGTAACTCTGCTGTACGCCCCGGCCACACCTTTCCCTCGTGCTCACGCGCTTCGCGAGGGTCGCCCGAGGGAAAGGTGTGGCCGGGGCTACCGCGACGTTCTCGTTGGGTCTTGAGGGACGCTAATAAATAGACTTGCTTGATGCCGCCTCTGTTATCGGGGCGGTTTCTTTTTGTCGAAAACCACCACGAAGGGGACAGGCACCTTTGTGGCGGTCCCGTTTGTCTCGACCTGTAACATCTGGGCCCCTATTTGACGAGCGGTTGTTACAGATTGAGACAAACGATCGCCGCTGATCATTTCATCTCAATCTGTAACATCTAAGATCGAAAAGAGCCGCTAGATGTTACAGATCGAGACAGTCGAGTGCCAGAGTCGAAAACCACTACAAAGGGGCCTGTCCCTTTCGTGGTGGTGGGGCGAGCTCGATGCTGCCGTGCTCGTTGAACGACATTCTAATGAGCGTCTCTACAGAATTTCATCTGGGCTGGCGGGTTTGGTTGTTTTGGGGATGCCGAGTTTGGATGACGCGAAATCGTCAACATTGTCCTTAATTCCGTCTTTGGTGTAGACGGTGACCATATAGGTGCTGTGTCCGAATTCGCCCTTGTCGCGTGTTGCCCAGGCATCCCAGTAGGCGGCCCTGTTTCGCCCTTTGATTTTTCCGACACGGCGGAGTTCTGTTCGCTTTAATTTCTGGTTGCTATAGATGGTTCGACCGGCCTCCTCGGTGAGCCCGCACTGTCCAAGCATCTTGTCGAGGACTTGGTTCATGTGGCGCTCATCGGTGTTTGGTGCGTAGTCGTAGGCAAGGCCGATGGAGTCGAGTGGCTGGTCGTCGATTAGATAGTTTAGCGCCTGAGGTCCAAGGCAGAAATAGGGGGAGCATCCGTCGATCTGACCGAGCAACGGTAACTTGGACTGCCAAAGTCCGGTGGGAATTGCATATTCGTAGAACACGCCACGGCAGACAAAGGAGAGCGAGGTGGCACGCGAGCCGGCGTCGATCATCCCGCAAAGATCGAAGGGCGAGGCGATACCAAAAGAAAAGGGCGTGATGACGATAAGGAAGAGCATCACGATGGGTATGGCGAGAATGGCGATGACGTTGCGACCGGTGGAATGAGGCGGCTTCATATGCGCTCCTCGAGACAAAGATCTGTTGAGGATAGGCAGAAATGGATATGTTCAGAGAACAATTCAAGTTTAATCTCATGGCGCGAGATAGTCGACCGTTAGCGTCGAAAACCACCACAAAGGTGCCTGTCCCCTTTGTGGTGGTGAGGAGCGCGCGGCTTCTTTTGGTAATAGTGTTAGCTGGCGGTATCATTAGTGAAGGTGGCGAAGGTTTGCATTGTGGGGTGTTTTGCCGTGAGCCGTTCTGCCCGTATTGGATTGATTGTCTTGGCGCTTGCGATCGCTGTGGTTGGCGCGGGCGCTGTCGGTATGGCATTTCTACCTGCTGCGGTGACGGAGCCGGTAGTCAAGCCTGTGACTCAATCTGTCGAACTTCTGACCGGCGACGACAAGCCCGAGGCCATTACCGTTGATTTTGATGAGCAGCCGGCTGTGCTGGGTATTAGCAATTATCCGCGTATTCAGCTTGGGGCCATGCGCTATACCACGGATACAAGCCTGATCGATAGGGCGTCCGAGCTACTCAAGGGCAAAACCTTTAAGCGCTGGTACGGATATGCGTCCTATCGGGCAAAAGCGAACGACATGGTTGGCGGATGCCACTCTTCCATCGAGCTGGACACTGCAAACGGCGCAAAGTTGTGTGATGTCTCGTACGATCCGGGCTACGAGGGCAATGAGGGTCCGGGCATCTACATCATGGACGGCGATGTCGCCTATGTCATGGAGGGCGACCAGACCGAGCTCAACGATTTTATGGGTCAGTGTATCCAAGATGCCTATAAACAGACCTGCTTGCCTGACCCGCAGACTGCACGCGATAGTGGGTCTGCCCGTACATGGCTGTTCGAGGATGAGATGCTCTGGACCGTCGAATCGGGAAGTATGGGTTCGGCGAAGGAGTAGAGACCGCGACCACCACAAAGGTGCCTGTCCTCTTTGTGGTGGTTTTCGGTCTGTCTCGATCTGTAACATCTTGGCCGCTAAAAGTGGGCCTGGTGTTACAGATTTAGATTTTCGATTCAGGTGTCTTCTGTTCGTCTCGATTTGTAACAGATAGAGCCCTATTTGCCGATTAGATGTTACAGATTGAGACAAACGGGCGCCGCTGAACAATTCGTCTCGATCTATAACATCTGGAGCCGGAAACGGTCGATAGATGTTACAGATTGAGATAGTTAGGGGACGAGGCCGCAGCGGGCGAGCGTGCCTGCCCCCTATCACTTAATCACTCAGAAAATCTTATATATAGAGACTTAGATTTGTGTATAAGATTGTACAAAGCTGGCAACAATACTTCTCGAACAACGTGAAGCCGCCCCGTAGGGCGGCCGCCCCAAGAGAGGTGATTCCATGAGAATCGATAAGCTAGCAATGACGTCGCGCGAGGCGTTGCAGACCGCCATGAGCACGGCTGCCGACGCGCAGGCCGGCGCGGTGGAGCCGATTCACCTGCTGTCCGCCTTACTCGGTGCCGGCGAGCGCAATATCTCCGTGATCATCGAGCGCATCGGTGCCGACCCGGCCCAGCTCGCGCGTTCCACGCAGGATGCCATCGACCACGCGCCCAAGGTTTCGGGCGAGGGTCAGCAGATGGGCCTGTCCAACGAGCTCGTTCGCGTCATCGAAAAGGCCGAGAAGAAGGCCACCAAGATGGGCGACAGCTTTGTGGTGACCGAGCATCTGCTGATGGCACTTGCCGAGGACAAGGGCGAGGCGGGCCGCGTGCTGCGCGACGCCGGCGTCACAAAGGAGCGCATCGAGCAGGTCTACGAGGAGCTGCGTGGCGATGACCGCGTGACGTCTGCCGAGGACAAGACCCAGTTTGAGGCGCTGGAGCAGTACGGACGCAACATCTGCGACCTTGCCCGCGCCGGCAAGCTCGACCCTGTCATCGGCCGTACCGACGAGATCCGTCGTACCATTCAGGTCCTGTCCCGCCGCACCAAGAACAACCCCGTGCTCATTGGCGAGCCGGGCGTCGGCAAGACGGCCATCGTCGAGGGCATCGCCCAGCGTATCGTGGCCGGCGACGTGCCGAGCACACTGCGCGACCGCGACCTTATCGAGCTTGACATGAGCGCGCTAGTCGCCGGCGCCAAGTACCGCGGCGAGTTCGAGGACCGCTTGAAGGCCGTGCTCAAAGAGGTGCAGAAGTCCGAAGGTAAGGTCATTCTGTTCATCGATGAGCTCCACACCATCGTGGGCGCGGGTGCCACCGAGGGCTCCATGGACGCCGGCAACATTCTCAAGCCGGCGCTTGCCCGTGGCGACTTGCACGCGATCGGCGCGACCACGCTCGACGAATACCGCAAGTACATCGAAAAGGATGCGGCGCTCGCGCGTCGTTTCCAGACCGTGATGGTGAGCGAGCCTACCGTCGAGGACACCATCTCGATCCTGCGTGGCCTCAAGGAGAAATACGAGATCTTCCACGGCGTGCACATCACCGATAGCGCGCTCGTGGCCGCTGCCGACCTCTCCGATCGCTATATCGCCGACCGCTTCCTGCCCGACAAGGCCATCGACCTGGTCGATGAGGCGGCAAGCCGCCTACGCATGGAGCTCGACAGCATGCCGGTCGAGATCGACGCCACCACGCGTCAGCTCACCCAGCTGCAGATCGAGGAGCAGGCGCTCATGAAGGAGACCGACGACGCCTCCAAGGAGCGCCTGGAAGCCCTGCGCCAGGAAATCGCCGAGGTCCAGGAAAAACTCAACGTGCAAAAGGCCGGCTGGCTCAACCAAAAGAACGCCATCGACCACGTGCAGGAGCTCAAGGGACAGCTCGACGAGGCCAAGAGCGAAGAGGAGCGTGCGACGCGCAACGGCGATTTGGGCCGTGCGTCCGAGCTGCGCTACTCCGTGATTCCGGGTCTGCAGCAGCAGATTCAGGATTCCGAGGCTGCGCTCGAGGCGCAAAAGCAGCAGGACGGCGAGGGCCTCAACGAGCAGGTGACCTCCGATGAAATCGCCGAGGTCGTGAGTGCCTGGACCGGCGTGCCCGTGTCCAAGATGATGCAGGGCGAGCTCGACAAGCTGAAGGGCTTGGAGGGCGAGCTGCATAAGCGTGTCATCGGCCAGGACGAGGCGGTCTCCGCTGTCGCCGCGGCCGTGCGTCGCAGCCGTGCGGGCCTCTCCGATCCGGACAAGCCCATTGGCAGCTTCTTCTTCCTGGGCCCCACCGGCGTGGGTAAGACCGAGCTCGCCAAGGCGCTGGCCGAGTGCCTGTTCGATGACGAGCGTGCGCTCGTGCGTATCGACATGTCCGAGTACATGGAGAAGTTCAGCGTCCAGCGTCTGATCGGTGCGCCCCCGGGATACGTGGGATACGACGAGGGCGGCCAGCTCACCGAGGCCGTGCGCCGTCGTCCGTATTCCGTGATCTTGCTCGACGAGATGGAGAAGGCTCACCCGGATGTCTTCAACGTGCTGCTGCAGGTGCTTGACGACGGCCGTCTGACCGACGGTCAGGGTCGCCAGGTATCCTTCAAGAACACGATCATCATCATGACGTCCAACGTGGGCTCCAAGGCCATCGCCGATCTGTCCGGTAAGGACGAGGAGGAGATGCGCCATCAGGTCGACGCTGCCATGGCTCAGACCTTCCGCCCCGAGTTCCTCAACCGTATCGACGATATCGTGGTGTTCCATCCGCTCGGCATGGCGCAGATCGAGAAGATCGTCGACATCCAGCTCGCCGACGTCCGCGCGCGTCTGGCCAAGGAGCGCATGACGCTTGCCATCACCCCGGCGGCCAAGCAGATGCTCGCCGTGGGCGGCTTGGACCCGGTCTTTGGCGCCCGTCCGCTCAAGCGTCTGGTTCAGCGCGAGGTCGTGGATGCCATCGCCGCCGCTATCATCGACGGCACGGTGCGCGAGGGCGATCAGGTGACGGTCGATGCCGACAAGGACGGCGGCTTTACCGTCGTGTGCGACAACACGCCGGCGGCCACCTACGAGGTCCCCGACGCTGAGTAGATTTTTGGGGCCGGCTTTAAAACCGCCCCTCATCGCAAAACGCCAAGGGCGGCGGATCCAATTGGGTCCGCCGCCCTTTTTCGTGCGACAATCGATGATGTTGAGCATGAGTACATGGCAAGGAGATATGCAGATGAACGTCGAGATCAAGACGAACACGCCGGCGACTAACGCCGCGTCCGCCGCACCAAAGCCCGCACCGAAACCGGCGCCCAAGCCGTGCGACCCCTACATTCGTGCCGAGAACGAGGACGATGACGGTTACGACCCCTACAGCGACCGACGCCCCGAGCGTGAGCCGATGTTCGAAGCTGACCCGTGGCGCTGAGTGCCACCCAAAAGGGCACCAATAAGTTGCGGTGAAATAGGAACTGTTTTGCGGTTTGACCAGCAAAAACAGTCCCTATTTCACCGCAACTGCGTTAGGGATGTGGGTGTTGGACGGCTGTCTTCGGCCCGGCTAGTCTTGGGCCTTGATGCTCGGCATCAGAATCTGGGAGAGGTAGTCGGTCTCGAGTTTGGTCGCGGTGTCTGCCTTGCCGTCTTTACCGACCAGGTCGTTTTTGATCTGGCTGTATGTGTAGCGGTTGCCGGTCGTGAGCTCGACAAGCTCAATTGCCGTATCCATGGGGTAGGTCGACACGGGGTTCTGCGTGCGCCCGTTGATGGTTTGCGGGATTACATACGGATAGACAGGACCGCTAGCATAGACGGTGTAGCCGTTGCCTAGGCTGACCGTGCCCAAAACTGTATCGCCGGCGTCGGGCGTAAAGGTCTCGCCGTCGCGCACGGCGACAAGCGTCACGATTGGCGTATTGGCGTCATCGCCCAGATAGATACACAGCGTGCTGCCGTTTTGCCAGGTAGCAACCTTACCGTACCACTCGACGGGGATATCGAGCTGATACAGATCCGTCGCCTTATGCCGAGCATCGGCATCGCGCGCGGCCTGCGCTTCGCTCGCGTTCACGGCGTTAGCGGCGGCATCACGGCGAGCGGTTGCTGCCTGCTGAAGTATCTTGGCGGCCGCGGTAGAGCTGCAACCGCCTTTCTCGGCATATTTGGCCGCGGCATCGATCTGGTCGTCGGTTACCGTGTCTGCCGAAGGTACCTTAAGCTTAAAGGATGCCTGAGCGCTCAGGTCCTGCCCGTCGCTCTTTATGCTGACCTGCGCCTTGGTGGCCGGCACGGTGTAAATGGTACCGTCGGCTGCGATGGGGGACCCAGCGATGGAGAGCGTATAGTCACCGGGCAGCAGCTTGATGCCGCGACCGTGCTCGTCAACGTAGAGTGTTTCGCTCACAGAAGAGCCGTCGGAGTCCTGGCCACTCACCTGCACGGGAATCTTTGAGCCGGTGGAGCAGTCGAGTCCCGCGACATGTACGCCAATTTGCACCGACATCATGGTATGGGCGTTTGCGGCAACCACGGCAGCCTGCTCTTGCTGATATCCGTTCCAGGCAGCATAGCCTGCGCCGCCGGCGACGAGCGCGACGGCCACAACGCCGGCAACCATCAGGTTGCGGCGCTTGGGCGGCATCTTACGATGACGAACCTCGGCCTCATGTGCCGAGGGAACGGACGGCAGGGGAATATCGCCCATAGCGATGGTCTCGTCCACGGCAGGCGCGGAGCCTAAGCCAGGGAGCTCGCGGGTCAGCGAATCTTCGGCCGGCAAGCTGTCGAGCAAGATGGTTTCCTCGCTCGTGTCGGATTCGGGCTGGTCGTCGCCCTTGCTGTCGTCCTCTTCGGCTTCGGCTTCGGTTTCGTCAGGAGCGTCTTTGGCGTCGCCGTCTTCGTCCTCGGTGCCTTCGCGCGCTTCGCCCTGCGTGTCGACGGCCGAATCGCTAAACGAGAGCTCGTCTAGCGCGATCTGGTCAAGGCTCTCCAGAGCCTCGGCACATGCTTCTGCATCCTGGGCCGCATCCTCGCGGCCACGCGTATCATCGCTCATATATCCCCCAATGCAATATCGGCTCAACACTGTACCCAAAAATGGAGCCATATAAAGCGCATGCGAAATATAAGATCCGATTTAACCCGAGCGCATCGTTCAGTCGCATCCTCGCGGCAGCAAAAAGTCCCCGGAACGCGAACGAATCACATTCCGGGGGCTCTGCAATGCGTTGAGTTGCGCGGAGCCGGTTATGCGGCTTCGTACCCAAGCGATGTTTGCGTCAGGCGCGTTACTCGGCGTGCGCGTAATCAACCTTGGCGCGGCGAGCGGTAGCCTTTTCCCAATCGCTGGTGCCCTCAAAGACATCCTGCTTGTAGGGATTGCGGCCGAGCTTCTTGGCGCGGTAGGCGATGTAGATGATCGCGGCGACGTTGGCGACCAGTGCGGCGACCGAGACCGCGGTGGCGGCGCCGGGGTCGAGCGTGGAGTGGGTCACAAAGATGGACTCCTCCTGGAAGTACGGGAACACCTGGGCAAACATGCACCAAATGGCCAGCGTAAAGGCGCGGTTCTGGATCCAGCCGCCCTTGTTCCAGATAAAGGCGGCGACGGTGGGCGCCAGCAGCAGCGCAAAGCCGCAGAACCAGGAGTGGGTGGGCAGGCAGTTGTAGGTGTAGCAGAAGTTCCAGATATCGTAGGCGATGATGTAGACCCAGGTCATATCGGGCCACAGCATGTCGGTCTGATCCTCGGAGGCGTAGACGCTCCACCAACCGGTCATGCAGAAGATGTTGATGATACCGGCGATGCCGTTGAACACGTTGTTCCAGCCGGCCAGCTGCGTGGCACCTTCGGAGGTGACCCAGGTGGACTCGCCCAGGACAAAGAAGTGATAGGCACTCTCGAAGTCGGACACGACGGCGATCATGATGTTGATGGCGACGATCACAAACGGCCACGCACGGAACCAATGCGCCTTGCCGATCTTTCCCCACTGGTACTTAATGGCAATGAAGCCCCAGCAACCGGCCAGCGCAGCGTATACCTTGGCGTAGTGGAACCAGCTGTTCTGGTACACATGGGTGGGGTTGGTGAGCGCCCACTCGGCACCCTGCGAAACGCCCACGGCGATGGCGACGCAGTAGATGGTCATGGCCAGCGGAGCCACGCCAAAGATGATTGCCGCGCCCAGCTTAGTGCGGCGGCCGACCTCGTTGAGCACGATGAGGCCAATAAAGACCATGGCCCAGCCGGCCCAGTGGATAAGGGTATCGCTACCCCAAACATCGAACAGCATGCTGCTCTCCTTTCACACGCCCGCGGCCCCTCTTCTGATCGCGGGCAGTTTGGCCAAATGTCGTCAGTTCTGGGGCATGCGCTCCGGATACTTGGCGGTATAGCCCTCGATGTGGAGTGTCGAGGCGATGATTTCCTTGACCGTCTCGTCGGGCACATCGGGGTGCGTGCGGATATACATCAAAAGACCCATGATGAGGGTGTAGAACGTCTCGTAGACATGGTCGATGCGTAGCTCGTGATGGGCGACAAAGTCCACCACGGTGGTGTCGCAGATGTACTGAGCCACGCGTTGGACCACGTTGTGCAGAAAGCCGCCGTAGAGCGCGCCGCTGCTCGAGGTCAGGGTACTCGGCAGCTCGTGGCCGCTGGCGACCAGGCGCTTAAAGAGCGGGGCGACGGTGTCGAGCGCGCCCTCAATATCACCGACGATGCGGTTGGCATTCCACTGCTCGAGCTCGGAGATAAAACCGTCGATTGCCTCGTCCATAACAGCGGTGACAGCGGCGTCCATGTCAGCGAAGTAGTGGTAGAACAGCGAGCGCGTGCAGCCGGCTCGCTTGGTCACGGCCGAGACAGATAGATGCGACACGCCCAGCTCGGAGCTTACGGTGCGCACGGCATCGAGGATCTCGCGACGGCGTTCGTCACCCGTCAGTCGTTTTGCCGCGTTATCGGATGCGGGGACGGCATCGACCACAGAGGTATCTGCTGTGTTGTTGCCCATGCGTTTGCCGCCTTTCATCCTCTTTTGCCTGACCGTTCGCCTAACAGTCTTGAATATTGTTGACGGTTCGTCAATACTATTTTTGACACAATGTCAACAATGGCGGGTGAACGGCATGGGGGCATGCCCGGCCTGCAAAAAAGAGGGGTGCTGCGGTCTCGCCGGGCTGTGGCAAGAGAAGGGACAACCATGATTCTCAACGGACCGGGAATTAGCTACACCGAGCCCGATATCGGTTCGGAGTTCGTGCCGTCGCTGCCGGAGCATCCGCGCGAGGCCATCGTCAAGCTGTGTGAGCACTGCACCAACCGTCTGCTGCATCGCGACGAGCTGCTGGGCTACGAGTACTGGTCGTTTGCCGAGGCCGCGACCGACGAGCAGGCCGAAGTGCTCTGCAAGATGAAGATGCGCCGTCCCTATACGCTGCCCGAGATGGTCAAGCTCACCGGCATGCCCGAGGCTGATATCGAGAAGATGCTCGACGACATGAGCTACACGGGTCTGCTCGAGTACAACTGGGAAAACCCCGAGCGCGCCAAGCAGTGGGTGCTGCCCATGCTGGTGCCGGGTTCTGCCGAGTTCCTCAACATGCGCGTGAGCCAGCTCGAGGAGCACCCGGTCTATGCCAAGTTCTTTGAGCAGGCGTCCAAGGGACCACTGTCCAAGGCCACGCCGATGGTGCCGCCCGGAGGCGCCGGTATCGGCATGCACGTCATTCCGGTCGAGAAGGCTATCGATGCTTCGAGCACCTCGGTGCCGATCGAGCATATCGAGCATTGGCTCGACAAATACGATGGCAAATATGCCGCCAGCACCTGCAGTTGCCGCGCGAGCCGTCGCGTGATGGGTGAGGGCTGCGCCGACGACCCGGCCGATTGGTGTATCGCCGTGGGCGATATGGCCGACTACGTGGTCGAAACCGATCGTGGCCATTACGTGACCCGCGACGAGGTTTACGACATCCTGCGCCAGGCCGAGGACAACGGCTTTGTGCACCAGATCACCAACATCGACGGCGAGAACAAGATCTTCGCCATCTGCAACTGCAACGTCAACGTGTGCTACGCCCTGCGCACCTCGCAGCTGTTCAACACGCCCAACCTGTCGCGCTCGGCCTATGTCGCCAAGGTCGAGAAGGACAAGTGCGTGGCCTGCGGTCGCTGCGTTGAGGTGTGCCCGGCCGGTGCCGCCAAGCTGGGCCAGAAGCTCTGCAGCAAAAAGGCCGGCGGACAGGTGCCCGAGTATCCGCGCCAAGAGCTGCCCGATGCCACCAAGTGGGACCACACCAAGTGGTCGCCCAACTACCGCAACGACAACCGCATCGAGACGCATGAGTCCGGCACCGCTCCCTGCAAGACGGCCTGCCCCGCGCATGTCGCCGTTCAGGGCTATTTGAAGCTCGCGGCTCAGGGTCGCTATGACGAGGCCCTAGCACTCATTAAGCGCGAGAACCCGCTGCCCGCTATCTGCGGCCGTGTGTGCAACCGCCGCTGTGAGGATGTCTGCACTCGCGGCCGTGTGGACGCCGCCGTGGCTATCGACGAGGTCAAGAAGTTCATCGCCCAGCGCGATCTGGATGCCGCGACCCGCTATGTCCCACCTGTGGTGACCCCGACGCGTGCCGGCGGCTTCGACCAGAAGATCGCCATCATCGGTGCCGGTCCGGCCGGCCTGTCCTGCGCTTTCTACCTGGCCGAGAAGGGCTACAAGCCTGTCGTGTTCGAGAAGAACGAGCGCCCGGGCGGTATGCTCACCTACGGTATTCCCAGCTTTAAGCTGCAGAAGGATGTTATCGAGGCCGAGGTCGAGATCATTCGCCTGATGGGTGCCGAGTTCCGCTATGGCGTGGAGGTCGGTCGCGATGTGACGCTCGACGAGCTGCGCGAGCAGGGCTTTAAGGCCTTCTACGTGGCTATTGGCTGCCAGGGTGGCCGCCTTGCCGGTATTCCGGGCGAGGATGCCGAGGACGTGACCGTGGCCGTCGATTTTTTGCGCGAGGTCAACAGCGGCAAGATCGACGCGCTACCCGGCCGCACCATCGTAGTGGGCGGCGGCAACGTGGCTATCGATGTGGCCCGCAACGCCTGCCGTCTGGGCTCCGAGCATGTTGAGATGTTCTGCCTGGAGAGCGAGGCCCAGATGCCCGCCAGCGAGGAAGAGCGTCGCGAGGCCGTTGAGGACGGCGCTCACATCAGCTGCGGCTGGGGTCCCAAGGAGGTTCACCTGGACGAGTCCGGCCGTGTGTGCGGTATCACCTTCAAGCGCTGCACGCGTGTCTTTGACGACGAGGGCCGGTTTGCGCCCGAGTACGACGAGAACGATCTGCGCCGTGTCGATGCCGACCGTGTCGTCATGTCGATTGGCCAGTCCATTGTGTGGGGCGACCTGCTGGCTGGCTCCAAGGTGGAGCTTGGCCGCGGCCAGGGTGCTCTTGCCGATCCCCAGACCTATCAGACCGCTGAGCCCGACATCTTTGTGGGCGGCGATGTCTATACTGGCCCCAGCTTCGCCATCGATGCCATCGCCGCCGGCCACGAGGCCGCCGTGTCCATCCATCGCTTTGTGCAGCCGGGCTCCACGCTCACCATCGGCCGCAACCAGCGCCGCTACACCGCGCTCGACCGCGACGATGTCGTGATCGAGAGCTATGACAACGCGAGCCGCGAGGTGGCGCATGTTAACCGCGACCGCGAGAAGGCTGCGCCCTTTAGCGAGTACGTCGAGACCTTTACCGAAGAGCAGATGCGCGCCGAGACCGCCCGTTGCCTGGGTTGCGGTGCCTCGATCGTCGACCCCAACAAGTGCATCGGCTGCGGCCTGTGCACCACCAAGTGCGCGTTCGACGCCATCCATCTGGATCGCGATCGCCCCGAGTGCTCCACGATGGTCAAATACGAGCAAAAGCTCCCCAGCCTGGGTAAGTACGCTTTGAAACGCGCAATCAAAATCAAGTTCGGTCGTAAATAGGTAACCATGGCGGGTAAGGGGACGGCGCAGACTAGATTTCGCTGTCCCCTTGCTTTGAGTTTGCATCGCATCAACCGTTGTTGAAAGGTTTCTACCTTGCATGAATTGGGAATCGTCTATCACATCATTCGCGATGTTGAGAATGTGGCGCGCGCTCATGGCGTGCGTCGCGTTTCGAGCGTGACGTTGCTGCTGGGCGAGGTCTCGGGCGTCGTTCCCGACTTGCTGCTCGACGCTTGGCGCTGGGCAGCAGATAAAAAGCCCATCGCGCAGGGCGCGGAGCTTATTGTGGAGCCCGTCGAGGCCGTGACACATTGCGAGGCGTGTGGCTGCGACTACGCGACGGTTGAGCACGGCAAGACCTGCCCACATTGCGGCAGCGGCGAGACATACCTGCTGCAGGGCCAGGAGGTCATGATCAAACAGATCGAGACCCCCGACGAGGACCCGGCAGACGCTGTCCCCGACGGCCCTTCCGACGTCCCCGACGCCGTCGACGCCGCCAACCCCCTCCACATCGTCTAGGATCCCCTATAAGTTGCGGTGAAATAGTTCCTAAATCCAGCCTTCTGGCTCTTAAACAAGAACTATTCCACCGCAACTATTTTGAGTGGTTTCGTAAACCATAAGTCACGAAAAAAGTCAAGCCATGTCTGTTTAAACAAAATGGCGGCAGTACAAGCGCATTCGCGCTTGCCTAAAATCGATATTAATGAACAGCCTGCTTGTATCTGTAAAAGGCATGGCTTGATGAGCGACGCCTTGTCGTGTAATGAGTCAAAAAGCAGTAACGTAATCAACTTGTAACAAACTTAGACGTTTAAACAAATAATCCAACCTTTTGCGGATTTAGCTATAATTCCACAATCCAAACAGGTATACTCCTTTCATGTCGTGTAGGAAATACGTAGACAAAAAGGAGGTTATGTGATGGTAAGTATTGTTCTTGCTAGCCACGGGGACTTGGCAGCTGGAATCAAGCAGACGGGCTCGATGGTCTTTGGCGATCAGCCGTCTGTTGCCGTGGTCTCGCTCGAGCCGAGCATGGGCCCCGACGACTTCCGTGCCAAGGTCGAGGAAGCAATCGCTTCCTTCGAAGACCAGGAGCAGGTGCTCTTCCTCGTTGATCTGTGGGGCGGCACGCCGTTCAACCAGATCAGCGGGCTCATCGAGGGCCACGATTCCTGGGCTATCGTCACCGGTGTCAACCTGCCTATGCTCATCGAGGCATATTCGCAGCGCTTTGACGCAAAGAACACTGCACATGCGATCGCAAAACATCTCGTGACTGAGGCTAAGGCTGGCGTGCGCGTCAAGCCCGAGTCTCTGGAGCCCGAGGAGAAGAAGCCGGCTGCGGCCGCCGCTGCTCCTGCAGGCGCCATCCCTCCGGGAACGGTCATCGGCGATGGGCACATCAAGATCGCCCACGTCCGTATCGACACCCGTCTGCTTCATGGCCAGGTGGCCACCACGTGGACCAAGCAGATCAACCCCAACCGCATCATCGTGGTTTCCGACGGCGTTGCTCACGACGAGCTCCGCAAGACCATGATCGAGCAGGCTGCCCCTCCGGGAGTCCATGCCAACGTCGTGCCCATCAAGAAGATGGCCGAGGTCGTCAAGGACACGCGCTTTGGTGACACCAAGGCCATGCTGCTCTTTGAGAACCCGCAGGATCTGCTCAAGGCCATCGAGGCCGGCGTCGACATCAAGGAAGTCAACATCGGTTCCATGGCTCACTCCAAGGGCAAGGTCGTCGTCACCAACGCCGTCGCTATGGGCGATGACGACGTCAAGACTCTCGAGGCCCTCAAGGCCAAGGGCGTCAAGTTCGAGGTCCGCAAGGTTCCTTCGGATTCCTCCGAGGATCTCGACGCCATGTTGAAGAAAGCTAAGGCCGAACTGGCCGCTCAAGCATAGTAAAGGAGGGTCCGATACATGTCTGCAATCACTATTCTGCTTGTTGCGATTGTCGCGTTGCTTGCCGGTATGGAAGGCATTCTGGATGAGTTCCAGTTCCATCAGCCGCTCGTGGCATGCACGCTTATCGGTCTCGTAACCGGTCACCTTCAGGAGGGCATCCTCCTGGGCGGTTCGCTCCAGATGATGGCCCTTGGCTGGGCTAACGTCGGCGCCGCTGTCGCGCCTGACGCCGCTCTGGCCTCGGTCGCTTCTTCGATCATCATGGTGCTCGCCCTCAACGGTGGCGCCACCGATTCGGCCAAGGCCGTTACCACCGCTATCGCCGTCGCCGTCCCGCTGTCGGTCGCTGGTCTGTTCCTGACCATGATCTGCCGTACCATTGCTACCGCTATCGCTCACGCCATGGACGGTTGCGCCGAGAAGGGCGACTTCTCCGGCATCGAGCGCTGGCAGTATGCTGCCATCCTCATGCAGGGCCTTCGTATCGCCATCCCGGCAGTGCTTCTGTGCGTCATCCCAGCCGAGGCCGTTACCAACGCGCTTAACGCTATGCCCGACTGGCTGTCCGGCGGCATGGCTGTCGGCGGCGGCATGGTCGCTTCCGTCGGTTACGCCATGGTCATCAACATGATGGCCACCAAGGAGACCTGGCCGTTCTTCGTCCTCGGCTTCGTCCTTGCTGCCATCCCTCAGCTTACGCTGATCGCCCTTGGTCTCATTGGCATCTCCCTTGCCCTCATCTACCTTGGCCTTAAGGATCTGGCCAAGCAGGGTGGCGGCATGGGCAGTGGCTCCGGCGACCCGCTCGGCGACATTCTGAACGATTACGAGTAGGAGGGGAGTAATACATATGGCAGAGAACAAGATTCAGCTCACCAAGGCTGACCGCAAGAAGGTTTGCTTCCGTCATCAGTTCCTTCAGGGCTCGTGGAACTACGAGCGTATGCAGAACGGCGGCTGGTGCTTCGCAATGATCCCTGCGATCAAGAAGCTCTACACCAGCAAGGATGACCAGATTGCCGCTCTTAAGCGCCACCTGGAGTTCTATAACACCCACCCCTATGTTTCCGCCCCCGTCATTGGCGTTACCCTCGCCCTCGAGGAGGAGCGCGCCAACGGTGCTCCGATCGATGATGTCGCCATCCAGGGCGTCAAGGTCGGTATGATGGGCCCGCTCGCCGGCGTCGGTGACCCCGTCTTCTGGTTCACCCTTCGCCCGATTCTGGGCGCTCTGGGCGCTTCCCTGGCTATGTCCGGCAGCATCGTCGGTCCGCTGCTGTTCTTCTTCGCGTGGAACATCATCCGTTACGCTTTCCTGTGGTACACGCAGGAGTTTGGCTACAAGGTCGGCTCCTCCATCGCCAAGGACCTCTCCGGTGGTCTGATGGGCAAGGTCACCGAGGGCGCTTCCATCCTGGGTATGTTCATCATCGGCGCCCTGGTCGAGCGCTGGGTGTCCATTTCCTTCACCCCGATCGTCTCCACGGTCAAGCAGTCTGCTGGCGCCTTTATCGACTGGGCTAGCCTGCCCTCCGGTTCCGAGGGTATCAAGGAAGCGCTGACGATGTACAACTCCGTCGGTGCTACCGCCCTTGATCAGATGAAGGTCACCACGCTTCAGGCCAACCTCGATCAGCTCATCCCCGGCCTTGCCGCCGTGTGCCTGACCCTGCTGGTCTGCAAGCTCCTCAAGAAGAAGGTCAGCCCGATCGTCATCATCCTGGCTCTCTTCGCCGTCGGCATCATCGGTCGCTTCTGCGGCTTCATGTAAGCACGCTTCGGCTTAAGACCGAGAGTTGCTAGGTAAGGGCTTTTGAGCCATTGAAACGGACCGCACCCGGTGGGTACACTGGATGCGGTCCGATTGTTTTTATTGGAGGGCGAGGCGCGTATGGCGCAATCTCAGAACAGCACGGTCGATCTGGCAACGCCGGCAACCTGCCTGATGGGGCTTACCAGCCACGGTAACGTGATGGTGGGCAATAAGGCGTTCGAGTATTACAACGAGCGCAATCCCGAGGATTATATTCAAATCCCGTGGGACGAGGTCGACTATATTGCCGCCGAGGTTTTACGCGGCACCAAGAAGATCACGCGTTTTGCCATCTTCACCAAGGACAACGGTCACTTTACGTTTTCGACGCGCGACGACAAAGAGACGCTTCGTGCTGTCCGCAAGTACGTCGACGAGGATAAGCTTGTGCGTTCGCCCGACTTTATCGATGTGACGGCCAAGGGCGCCAAGAGCATCCCCTCCGTTATCAAAAACCTCTTCCACAAAGGTAACTAGTCATTAAAGAGCGCCCCCCAAAGTGGGACGCAGTTTCCCATGGGGCTCGATTGGGAAAGTGCATCCCAGTTCGAGCGCCGATTCCGGGATGTAGTTTCCGGAACGGGGTCGTTTGGGAAACCGTGTCCCGTTTCGAGCCGAAATTCTGGGACACAGTTTCCAGCGAGGTCCCATTGGGAAAGTTTGACCCAGAATTTGCCTGGATAGTGGGACACACTTTCCGGAGGGCTGTTCCACCGCAACTTCGAAGAGTGGCTATACGCTGTATTACAACGTCGTAAATCTGCTACACTAATACAACATGCCTCCGTAGCTCAGGGGATAGAGCACCGCTCTCCTAAAGCGGGTGTCGACGGTTCGAATCCGCCCGGGGGCACCAGAAGATTATGACGGCGTCGCGAGAGCGGCGCCGTTTCTGGTTTGTGGGGACCGCCGGCGGATTCGGACCGTCGACACCCGCGTCACCAATTTCCCCGCGGGGGAGTTTTCGAATCCGCCCGGGGGCACCAGAGGAATATCGAGCCCGGTACCGCTACGGTGCCGGGTTCTTCTGGTTCAATGCCATGTCAAAAACGAAGCGCCCGCTTGCTGGGGGAGCAAGCGGGCGCCTGTGAGCGAATATGTTTGCGGCGAGAGCCGTGATGAGCGGTGGGGTGGCGACTAGTTGGTCGTACCGGAATCGTCACCCGTGCTCGTGCCCGAACCCGAACCCGAGCCAGAAAGTGCGACCGTCAGCGTAATCGTGCTGTCGGTGGACTGCTTGCCGGTGGGGGAGACGCCCGTAATGGTGGCATCCTCGTTACCGCTCACGGGATTGCCGTTCTGGTCACAGAAGCCAATGTTATAGAAACCGGCGTTGTTGAGCGCGGTAACGGCAGCGGAAATGCTCTTGCCGTACAGGTTGCCCGGGACGGTGGCCTTGCCGGACTTCTTGGCAATGACGACGGTAATCGTGGCGCCGGGCTTCTGCTTGCCGCTGGGGTTCCAGCTGATCACGGTGCCCTCGGTAACCGAGTCGTTCTCCTGGTAGCTCACGTCGACGCCAAAGCCTGCCATATCGAGGGCGTTGCGTGCTTGGGCCTCGGTCATGTCGGTCAGGTCAGGGACGGACGTGGTATCCGGGCCGCTCGAGACCTTGTACGAGATGGTCGTGCCCTTCGCGACTTCCTTACCGGCTTCGGTGCCCTGCTCAAAGACCTGGCCCTCATCGGCCTCGTTGGCCTCCTCGGAGGCGTTGCCCTTCAGGCCGACGCTTGCCAGCGCGGCTTCTGCCTGGTCCTTGGTCAGGCCGACAAGCCGGGGAACCTCAACCTTCTCGGAGGGCTTGGGGCCCTTGGAGATTACCAGGTTCACCTTGGTGCCCTTGGCCTTCTTGGTGTTGCCGTTGGGCGTCTGCTCGGCGACTTTGCCCTCGTCGACATCGTCGTTGTAGCTTTGGTCGATGGTGCCGACCTCGAGGCCGGCTTCCTTGATCAGCTCGACGGCAGTCTGCTGGTCCTTGCCCAGCACATCGGGCACGGTGACCTGCTCGCCGCCAAAGAGTCCTGTGGCAAAGGCCACCACGATGCCGATGACGGCAACGGCTGCCACCACGGCGGCGATGATCTTGTTCTTGTTGGATTTGGGCTTTTCGACCTCGTAGGAGCCGGTGGAGCCCGAAACCGAGCTACGGGCGGTATTCTGGCCGCTCACGCCCGAGACGGGACGCACCATGGCGCGCGTCTGATCGGAAAGCTCGCGAGTCTTGGTGGCGCCCAGCTCACCGGGGGCACCGATGATGCGCGTGGGCTCCGAGACGTTGACGGCACGGCCCGACAGGTAGCTATTGAGCACCTGACGAAGCTCGTCGGCGGTCTGGAAGCGGTTTGCCGGGTCCTTCTCCATGCACTTGAGGATGATGCGCTCAAGGTCGGCGTCGACACCGGAGTTGATCTGGCTCGGCGGAATAGGCAACTCGTTGACCTGCTTGAGTGCGACCGAGATGGCGTCGTCACCGTCAAAGGGAACGCGGCCGGTGGCGCATTCATACATCACGACGCCCAGCGAGTAGATATCCGAGGTGGGGCCGAGGTCCTGACCACGGGTCTGCTCGGGGCTGACGTAGTGGGCAGTTCCGAGCACGTTGTTGTCTTGCGTGAGGTGGCTGTTCTTGGCGCGCGCGATGCCAAAGTCCATCACCTTGATGTTGCCGTCGGGCAGCACCATGATGTTCTGCGGCTTAATGTCGCGGTGGATGATCTCGTGCTTGTGGGCGACCGAAAGCGCAGAGCTGATCTGCGAGCCGATCTGGGCGACCTTCTTGGGGTCGAGGGCGCCGTGGCTCTTGATGCCGCTCTTAAGGTCGGTGCCGCGCAGGTACTCCATGACGATGTAATAGGTGTCGCCGTCCTTGCCCCAATCGTAGACGCCCACGATATAGGGGGAGGAGAGACCGGCTGCTGCCTGGGCCTCCTGCTTAAAGCGTGCGGCGAAGGTTGCGTCGCCAGCATACTGCGGCAGCATGATCTTGACGGCTACCGTGCGGTCGAGGACCTGGTCCTGTGCACGGTAGACGGTCGCCATGCCGCCTGTTCCCACCTTATCCTTGAGGAGGTATCTTCCCCCGAGGACCCTCTGTTCCATTCCTGCTCCTAACATAACTATTCGCTCAACGATGTGTGTAGTACCTACGATGTGGCCGCTGGGGCCGTGTGGCGCGTTGCCGCTAACTCTTCGGCCGCGGCGCGCCTCGGGTGTCCGATTCAATCATGGGCATCACGCTCCCTGTGCGGCAAGCGCCGCGGTCAGGACGATACCGGCGATCTTGGCGGCCTTGACGTCATGCTTGTCGAAATCCTCCAAGGCCACCGAGATAGCGACCGTGGGTGAATCGTAAGGCGCAAAGCCAACGAACATCGAGTTGACGTTGGTGCCGCCGGTCTCGGCCGAACCGGTTTTGCCGGCGACCTTGACGCCCGGAATCTGGGCATCGGTACCGGTACCGGACTGGACAACCGCGAGCATAGCCTGCTTGACCTGGTCGGCCGTGGCGGAGCTGACGGCCTGACCAAGCGAGCGGGACTGCGTGGTCTTGACCACGGTTCCGTCCGGGGCGAGTACCTGGGCTACAAAGTACGGGTCCATGACCACGCCGCTGTTAGCGATGGCGGCGGCAATCACGGCGTTTTGCATGACGGTGGTCTGCGGGCCGGGCGTGTGGTCCATGCCGACAGGCTGGCCGGCGCCGGCCCAGGCGGTCTCCCACTCGGTCATGAGCGACGGGTCGGCCATGATGGAGGCCGCGGAGGTCAGGTCCTGGCCGAGCTTTTGGCCGTAGCCAAAGGCGTTGGCAAACTGCACGAGCGTGTTTGCGCCAACTTCGTTTGCCACCTGGCCAAAGACGACGTTGGAGGACACGGCAAAGGCCTGCTGCAGGCTGATGGTGCCGTAGCTCTCGTTGGCATAGTTGGTGACCGGTGCGTTGCCGATGTCCATGGAGCCGGGCGCCTGGTAGGTGCTGGTAAGGCTGGCGGTACCGGTCTCGAGTGCCGCGGAAAGCGTAACGACCTTAAACGTTGAGCCCGGCGTGTACAGCGCGTCCATGGCGCGATTGTACATGGAGCCGTCCTCGCCGCCGCCCGTCTGCAACAGGGCATCGATGTTGGTGTTGTCGTAGGTGGGCGAGCTGGCACATGCGAGCACCGCGCCGGTACGCGGGTCGATGACCACTACAGCGCCCTTAAAGCCCTTGAGCGCCTGCTCGGCCGCCGTCTGGATACGCGAGTCGATGGTGAGCTTGGCGGTGTTGCCCGGCTGGGTCTGGCCCGCGAGCGACGCGATGGCGTTGTTCCAGCTGGAGTAATCCTTAGAGCCGGTGAGCGTGTCGTTCATGACGCTCTCGATGGCGGTGGTGCCATACTGCTGGCTCACGTAGCCAACCACGTGCGCTGCTAGGTTACCGTTGGGGTAGGAGCGTACGTAGGTGCCGTCCTCCTGCTGCAGCGACTCGGCCAGCGTCACGCCGTCGGACGTGATGATGGAACCGCGCTGGATGTACTTGGAGCGGGCGATGGTGTGGTTGTTGGTCGGCATGTCCTGATAGTCCTTGGCCTTGATGACTTGGACATAGGTGAGGTTGCCGATAAGGATGGCGAACAGCGCCGTAAAGGCGAGCACCGCACGAGTTAGACGGTTGGCAAGCGCAACGCGGCCGAGCACACCGGATTCAGGCGTGTCGAGCAGGCGACGGCGCATGCGCGAGCCGACGGAATGGCTACCGCTGCCGTAGGAAGACGAGGTGGCAAAGCGCGTGCCCGTCGGGGCGGCGGCCGATGCGACCTGATCATCGGTGATGGCGGCCATGGTGCCGGTGCCGGTAAGCTCTGCCTCGCGTCCGGTCGCCTCGTCACCGGCGCGTAGCAGGAGCGCGACGATGATAAAGCTTGCCAGCAGAGAGGAGCCGCCCTGACTCATAAAGGGCAGGGTGACGCCGGTCAGCGGAATCAGGCGGGTTACGCCGCCAACGATCAAGAAGGCCTGGAAGCTGATGGCGGCCGTAAGGCCCGTGGCGCTAAAGGCGGCGAGGTCGGATTTAGCGCGGGCAGCTGTGGTGAGGCCACGCACGGCAAAGAGCATAAACAGGATGAGCACGGCGCCGCCGCCCAAAAGACCCATCTCCTCGCCGATGGCCGAGAAGATAAAGTCGGACTCGACGACAGGGATGTTGTTGGCCATGCCGTTGCCGATGCCAACACCGACCAGACCGCCATCGGCAAGCGAGAAGAGCGACTGGACGATCTGGTAGCCCTGGCCCTGGGCGTCCTTAAACGGATCGACCCAAACCTGGAAACGCACCTGAACGTGCGATAGGAACTTGTAGGCGCCCACGGCTCCGACAGCTAAGAGCGCAAGGCCGATAACGACATACGAAAAGCGCCCCGTGGCAACGTAGAGCATCAGCAAGAAGATGGTGTAGAACAGCACGGCCGAACCCAGGTCGCGTTCGAAGACGACGACGAGCAGGCACACACCCCACACGGCAAACAGCGGCAGCAGCAGTCGCAGGCGAGGGATCTTAAAGCCCAGGATCTTGCGGTTGGAGATGGAGAGTAGCTCGCGGTTCTCGGCCAGGTACCCGGCCAGGAACAGCACGATAAAGACCTTGGCGAACTCGCCAGGCTGGATGGTAAAGCCCGCGATGCGAATCCACAGCTTGGAGCCCGAGATCGTGGTGCCGATAAAGATAGGCAGCATCAGCAGAATGATGCCGATGATGCCAAAGGTGTACTTGTAGCGCATGACCACGTCGAGGTTTTTGACTAGTGCAAGCGTTCCCACCATGAGCGCCACCGAGACAAACAGGATGATGAGCTGTGAGATGGCGAGAGCGGGGGCGAGACGCGTCACGAACGTGATGCCGATGCCCGAAAGTATAAATACGATGGGCAGGATGGCGGGGTCGGCACCGGGCGCCAAGATGCGCACGGCAATGTGGGCCGCGGCAAAGGCGGCAAAGAGGCCGATCGGTACGGCGAGCGTCTCAAAGGAGATGGCAGCGCCCGCGGTGAGGACGTACATCGCATACAGCAGGATGACGGGGAACGCCGAGGCGATGAGCAAGAGCAGCTCGGTGTTGCGGCGACTCATAAGCGGCACTCCCTTTCTAATTCTTATCGGAGGCTTCGGCCTCGGCGGACTGTTCGGCGGTTTTCTCGGAATCTGATTCGGAGGTCGATCCCTGATTGGTGTTGTCGCGAATCGTTTGCGCGTCGATCACCTGGCGGGTCTGCTCCTCGTCGATCTGGTGGCGGTACTTGGATATCGTGTCCTGCGCATCGTCGACACTTGTTTGCGGAATGCCCGCCTTGAGGCGGTTTTGCGTGTCTTCGGGCAGGTCGGACAGCTTGATGCTGGTTTCGCTTTCGAGCCAGTGGAGCTTGAGTCCGAGTGGCTTGCCGGGCAGGCCGCGCCAGACGGCGACATTGCCCTGGTAGGTACCCAGGTAGTACGAGCCGGTGACACCCGTGTAGGCCCAGATGCCAGCTGCCAGCACAAAGACGAGGGCCAGGATGGCGGCGATGGTAATGTTGCGGCGACGCACGCGTTGCGCCTCGCGCATGACGCCATCGTCAACCAGGTCAACGACTACTACGGTCACGTTGTCGTGGCCGCCGGCGGCAAGCGCCGCGTCCACTAGGTTATCGACGCAGATTTGCGCGGTTGAGGACTGCGTGGCGATGTTCTCGATATCGCTATCGGGAATCATGCTCGAAAGGCCGTCGGAGCACAGGATCAGGCGGTCGCCTTCCTCGATATGCAGGGTGAAGTGGTCGGCATACATGGCGGGGTCCGAGCCCAGCGCACGGGTGATGACCGAACGGTTGGGGTGGACGCGAGCCTCGTCTGCCGTAATCTCGCCGGCGTCCACGAGTTCTTCCACATAGGAGTGGTCGTGGGTCACGCGGATGAGCGTGCCCTCGTGGAGCAGGTAGGCGCGAGAATCACCCACGTGGGCGATGGCGAGCGTGTCGTTTTCGATATAGGCGCAGGTGGCTGTGCAGCCCATGCCGGGCTTACCCAGGCCGTTCATGGCCGCCTCGATTACGGCGGCGTTGGCTGCCTCGACGGCTGCGGCCAGGCGTGCTGCGTCGGCGGACTGCGGGGCCGTCTTGGCAATAGTCTCGACGGCGATGGAAGAGGCTACCTCGCCGGCGGCGTGACCGCCCATGCCGTCGCATACGCAAAAGAGCGGCGACTGCACCAGGTAGGAATCCTCATTGTGCGGGCGCACGCAGCCAACGTCGGAGCGGGCGCCCCACATGAGTTGTGTGGTGGTGCCGGCATCATAGGTCGAGTCAGTCTCGATGCGCTCCTCGGTCAGGGGCTCAAAGCTCATGGTCGAGCCGGGGTCTTTGAGCTTGGCCTCAACGGCGGCAACGTCGATCTCGGCGGTGTCACCGGGAGAGACGGTGTCGGTCTCGACGTTTGATTCGGAATCGCCGGTGTCCGGGGAGTCGGGCTCCTCGGAAACGCGGGCGGTCGACTCGTCGTCTTGCGGGCTGACGTCTATAGGCTCGGGCGCCGGCGTAGACGCGGGCGCAACCTCGGATGCCGGGGCTATGGGAAACGCCGGCGCGGCGGGCTCGGGTGCCGCAAACACCGCAGCGCTCTCGTTGATTGCCGCGGCGACGGGCTCTGCAAAGTGAGCCGGCGCCGGGGTTGCTTCGGGCGCTGTGGGCTGTTCCGCAGCATGTGCGCCGATGGGCGCCGCTACGGCATCCTCTTCGTCCTCGTTATCGGCGAGATCCGAAATATCATGCGTTACATGCGAAAGAGGCAGGGAGAACACGGTGTCCTCGGGTTCCACGGGTGCGGAGCCCGCCGGAGCGGCGTGGGCCGGCGCAGCTGCGGCGGCAGCCGGTGCCTCGGTCATAGTTGCGGACTTGTTCTCCTCGTCGATCATCGACGGTTCACCTTCATGACCACGTCGCCAATCTGGACTTCGTCGCCCTCACGCAGCGTCGCGGGCTCCACGAGCTGGCGGCCGTTGACGAGCGTGCCGTTAAGCGAGTTGAGGTCCTCGATGATGAGCGCCGGGCCCTGCAGCGAAAAGCGCGCATGCGAGGCCGAGACGAACGGTTCGTTGATGCAGATGTCCGAAGATGGCGAGCGACCGACGATGACGGGGCCGAGCATGTCTACGTGGATGCCGCGGATACCGCGCGGACCCTTGTCCACATCAATCGTCCAGATAGCCGAGTCGCGGCGCTGCCCGCGCACAAGTCCCACGCCGGTCTTCATGACGGCGAACAGGAAGATATAGAGCAGGGCGACCAGGACGATGCGGCCTGCAAAAAGGACGATATCGATGTTCATAAGCGACTATCCCCTAAATTCAAAGGTGCTCAGGCCAAACGTCAGCAGATCGCCGTTGCGCAGCGGGCAGCGCGTAATGCGGCGGTTGTTGACGAGCGTGCCGTTGGTGGAATTGAGGTCCTCGATCGACCAATCCGAGCCCGTAAAGGTGAGCTGGGCGTGGCGGCGCGACACGTTGGGGTCGCGCAGGGCAATGTCGGAAACTGAGCGCTCGCGACCGATGGTTACCTGTGCGGAGGTGATGCTATGGCTCTCGCCGCTCACGACGTCGACGAGCTGGGCGAGCGGGCGCTGCGGGGCGCGAGTGCTCGCCATGTTGGAGGCGATGCCGGCTGCGGCGCCTAGGCCCACGGCGGCACCGGTCGCGGCGGCTCCGCCCATGCCGGCAAGCGCGTCGCGCGAGACGGTCTGCGGCACCGGGATGGGTGCTGCGGCGGGGTCGGGGACGCTAGGCGCGAAGGGGTCTGCCACGGCAAGCGGGTCGGGAGCGGCGGCGCGAGGCGTCGGCTGCTGCTGGGGCATGGCGGCGGGGCGCTGCTGCTGCGGGGCAGCAAACTGCTGCTGGCCGGCGCGCGGGGCGCTGGCGGCACGGCTTGCCGCGGAGTTGTTCTGGCCCAGGCCGTTTTGATAGGCGCGCTCTTCTTCGTACAGGCGGCCGAGCGTGGGGGCATCGACGTTCTCGGCAAAGACCGAGAACTTGCCGGCGCGCAGCTGCGGATCGATCATAAAGCGCACGAGGGGCTCGCCGACAAAGACATAGCGGCGCTTTTCGGCCTGCGCCTTCACAAACTCGCGGACCTCGCGCGAAAGCTCGGGGTAGAACGGGGCGAGCATGGGATCGTCGTCGGCGGCGATAAGGATGGTATAGAGTGCCGGCGCCGTGTTGACGCCGTTAATCACCAGAGTCTGATCCTCCATGTCGCGAGCGGCCTGCTTAGCAAGCTTCTTAAAGGAGAACGGGGCACGGGTGGCACCGAAGATGCCGGCCACGTGGTCCTCGAAGATGTTCAGGAAGTTCACGAAAGATCACTCTCCGTATAGGTTCTTTGGTATCCGAGCAAATATAGGCATATCCCAACGATTATAGAGGATAGGGTTCCCGCAACCGCCGCCTTGGCGACGACCGCGGCTGCAAGGCTGGCAATTTCCATATGGTGTGCAAGACAGGACGCCGCTGAGCAGCCGATGCCGGTGGCAATGATGGCGGCGATTGCGGCAAGGTTTGAGCCCTGATCGGCACGCTTGGCATGGGCATTGAGCAGCGCAGATGACGCTGCGGCAGTTGCCGCGACCAGCACAAAGGCAGCCCAAAGGAGCGGGTCTCCCAGCGCTGCGGCAACGTTACCGAGCCCCAGCACGCCTCCGGCTGAAAGCGCGACCGTGGCCAGACGGGCAAAAAGCGCGCCCATGCCCGTTGCCGCGGCGGCGCTTGCCGGGCCGAGCCAAAATGACGCGACGCCGGCGGCGACCCCAGCTGCCAGGAAGGTATTGCCGGTCAGACAGCCAAGCGCGAGTGCACAGGTGAGCGCGGCGCTCGCGGCAGCCTCGGTGCGACCCCAGGCGATCCACCAACCGGACATGGCGGCGGCAAAGATCACCGCGACGGGCAACATCGACAGGATACCCTGCGCCTGCATGGTGGCGTTTGCCATGAGCACCAAAAAGCCCACAGCCGAGATGGCCGAGCCAATCTGGGGGGCCAGGCCAGCCGCCGCTCCGATCGCGATAGCCGCAATGACCAGGCCGGGAAGCGCCGCGACCCCGGCCGTTTGCATCAGCAAAAAGCTAAAGGTGCCGCACGTTAGCGCCGAGATAGTGCGCATGGTGTAGTCGCGCGCATGGCTCCAGCGCGTGCCCGCCCAGCCGAGTGCGGGGTCGACCTCGATGGCGTCGTCTTCGTAGCGCGACGGCTCGATATCGTCGAGCTCATGCTCGTCATCCGAAAGCTCGCCAACCATTTGCTCCAGGCTGCGACGGCCCTCGCGCACGCTGCCCAGACCGGCAAGGAGCTGGTCGCAAAATGCCTCGATGCTGTTGGGGCGGTCCTGCGGCATGGGGGAGAGCGCGCTCATGAGCGCGGCCTCGGCTCCCGGGGGAAAGTGTGGTATCAGCTCGCTGGGATAGGTGGCGCCGCCGATGATGCGGTCGAGCGAGTCGGCGGGCGTGGCCGCCATAAAGGGAGCGCTGCCGCACAGGCCCTCGTAGATCACACAGGCGAGGGCAAAGACATCAGCGCGTTCGTCGACCGTGCCGGTCTCGATATCGAGCTGCTCGGGCGGCATGTAGCCGATGGTGCCGCCGCGCGAGCCGCCAAAGCCACCGGCGGACGACAGTCGCGCCATGCCAAAGTCGGTGAGCTTTACATTGCCCGAGTGGTCGATGAGCACGTTGGCGGGCTTAATGTCCAGGTGGAGTACGCCATTACTATGGGCGAAGGTGAGCGCCTGGCCTAGGGCATCGGCAATGGCTGCGGCCTCGTCAAAGGTAAGTGAGTGGCCGTCCACGCGATGTAAAAACTCGGCCAGCGACATGCCATCGACATATTCCATAACCAGGTAGGCATAGGTTGTGTCGTGCGTAAAGTCGATGACCTGCACGATGTTGGGATGTTGAAGCATGGCGGCAGTGTGCGCCTCGCGCAGGACATCCATGATGTCGCTGGCGGGCATGCCGGCACCGTTGATAAGGGGGATGCGCTTAATGGCGACGCGGCGGCGCAGATGCGTGTCGCGGCAGATCTCGATGGAGCCAAAACCGCCGGTCGCAAGTGTCTCGAGCGGCTGGTACCGCTTGAGCAGCTCGCGAGAGCTGGTGCCCTCCAAAGGAACGTCCGGCGAGAACCGGGCGGTATGTTGCGAGAAAAGCGGCATGGCCAACCCTCGTGCGTTTAAAGTTCGTTTGCGAGTGGCGGGCGCGGAGCCGAGCCATTCGCGGCGGCATAGATGCTGCTAGTGTAGCACGCTCGGTTGCATGGTGAAGGTAGCGGGGTGAGGTGGCCTATCTGGCTTGGCCCTCGTCTCGACCCATCCGGAAAGCGCGTCCCAGTTTTCGTCCAAATTGCGGGATGCGCTTTCCCAACGGGGCAGGCTGCGGAAACTGCATCCCAGAATATTGACTCAGAACGGGATGCGCTTTCCGAATCGGCGCTCAAAAGGAAACCGCATCCCGCTTTGATGCGGGGACTGCGGACAAAAGCTGGACCGTGATCTGGCTCGGATTGGAGTTCGCCTGAAGCGTTGATGCTGGCTGGTGTGGGCGCGGAGATAAACGAGCGGCTCGAGCGATATAATGACACGCTATGGAGGCCATATGCTCTTTTCCCGCCGTTCTGCTACATCTGCCTGTGCCATTGCGCTTATCGTAATGGCGGTTACTCCTTATCACCGGTTTTCATCTTCAATCGGTCTGGCATCAGGTGCGATGACCTGGCTCGTTATCCTTGGTGCATGCCTTGCGGCGTTTGTTCATGGTGCTGCGCTCCGCAAGGGGAGAGAAATAAGGCGGCCGGGGTGCCTTGGCGTCATCGGTGTTTTCCTCGGTGTTATTACAACGGTTCCCGAATGGTCCGACCTAGTTTTCTATACTCGCGGAGATTCTATTCCATTCGTGTTTGCACCGATCTGGCTGCTGCATGGCGTTTCGTGCGCCTCGTGCTTTGTTGGGTCGCTGCTCCTCTCATATGTTATTTGGGGCACGGTGGGCTCTCCTTTGACGCAGGGGGCGACGTGGGCTGACGAAAGAGAAGCTCGTCACCCGCAGGACGCGATTTTTACAGAAACAATAGCCGTCCTGTCTTGCCTGCTGTTTTGCTGTCGAGTTTCATGGAGAGTCGTTCCCGAGCCATGGAGGATGCCCTCTGTAATGGCCGCATCAATTGGCCTTATGCTTTTAATTCCTCTGGTCTATCTCGTATTGGCTGCGGTCCCGCTGCTTTGCTGTCCTCGCGCCTTTGGTCGGGGGCAGAGCGACGTGTTTGCTCGTTCTGTGCTCGTACCAGTTCCCATTGGCCTTGTTCCCGCTGTTGAGGTGGCATACTTCGCAAACGATGCCGCGATCATTGCGTCGCTGACGATGGGGTCCGCTATTGCTGCCTTCGTATGTACGTTGCTCAGGAAGAAGCGGAACGACGATTCGGATATCCCCCGCACGTCCGACCCATTCGATGCGGGGGTGTTTTCCCCTGCCCTGTCGCCTCGAGAGGAGCAATTTGTTCGACTGCTGCTCAAAGGGAAAACGCCGGCGGAAATTGCCAAGGAGACGGATACGAGGCCATCGACGGTGCGAACAACGCTTCACCGAGCATACGGGAAGGCGTCGGTTGCGGGATCACGCGAGCTCGTGGCGTTGTTTGCGGGTGAGGGCGATGCTGCAGGGCCTGAGCTGCCGCAGCGACATGCTGACGATATGTTGGCATCAGCTCGAACGCGCCGGCTGTTTCGATACCTGCCCACATCATTTTTTATTCTCCTTGCGGCGGGTCCCTTGGTAATGGCGGATAGCGATTGGGGGTCCGGTGTTTCGTGGGCTGTCGCCTTTTCTCTTGCAAGCTATGCATTGGGTCTCGGACTGTTTCTGTCGCTACGCTACACGGGTGGAAAAACGAATCGTGAAGCTGATCTGGATAGAGCGGATGGGGAGATCGGGCTTGGAAGCCCGTGCGTGTGGGCGATACTGTCTGCCGTGGAATGGTCTTTTGTCTATATCGCGGCATGGAGGTGCATACGCGATCCGTTGATGGCTGCACCGGTCCTGTTTTGCGGCATAGCGTCTATGGCTTCGCTCGCTGTTAAGCTGCGCCCGTTTAAGGTTCATGCCCATACTCGGGCTATCGCGCCATTGGTTCTGATAGGTGTGGCTGTTTTAATCTATGCAGCAACTAGGGGGCGAATTCATGGACTTGCGGTGCTGACGGGGATGCTGCTCACGTATATAGTGCTGCGAAGCTGTCCGCAGCGCAAAATGCTTGGGGTATGGATGCTCTGCTTTGGGGCGATGGCTCCTGTTTGGGTTGTCTTGCTCAACATGGTGCAGGATCTGACGGTTTTCAAGCCGTTGTTCCTCGCGTCGTTGTTGGGGCATAGTTCGGCTGTCAATGTCGTCGTGACAACGGTGATCGTCTGCTGGTCTGTGCCCATATTCGTCACGCACATCGCGCTCGCCCGCTCGGTTGAGGACGAGAAAGCCGTCTTGGAGTACCGCGCGAACGGGTCCACCGAAACAGCTCGCGTGCGCCAGCTGGCCCTGCTTATGTCTCGCTCCCTTTCTGATGTTCAGTCGCAAATCTTGCTGATGACGGCAGAGGGCGCAACGACAAAGACCATTGCGGAGGATGTCGGTTACGCCGTATCTACGGTGCAAGCACTGCGGTCTGCATCTTACCGCCAGTTGAGGATCAAGAATAAAGCGGAGCTTATTTCATTGTTATCGCAGGTAGATAACGTGTAAACGCCTGAGCAATCAACTCAATAGCGGGTGTTTACAGACATCTTTCTCTATTCATGCAAAAGTTGCCGTGCGTCGACGCATTGTTAACCGCTTTTGATTGGAGAAGGCCATGATTAAGCCAAGGAGCATTATTGCTCGAATCGGAGTCGGGTTGGCGATTGTTGCGGGTTTGTCGATGGGCGCACCTGCCGCATCATTTGCTCAAGATGAGTTTGACACTTCCCAGGTTTCTAGCATGTCGCAGAGCGCGGATGCCGGAATTGCCACATGCAAGAACAACGAAGATAGAGATTTCGCTTTTCAATGTTCTGGCACGAGCGCAACCGGCTATCGCCAGAAAGAAGATTCATCTTCAGTCTACATTCTTGGCGTGATCGGGATGGGGCCGGGCACTGTCGCTCGCCTCCATCCCATCGATGGGAGGATGATGACATTTGAATAGAAATCTAATACGGCACGAAGTATCAAAGATATTTGGCAATCCTATATTTGCGTTGACCCTTATGGTTGCAACTGCAATTTCGATGGCAACTGCCGTCGAGGCGTGGTGGACGCTCGAGACTGAACGCAAACAGCTGTTATCTTTTGGCTACGGCATTGGTCTGCAGTCTCAGACATACCTCGGCCAAACGCGTGAAAGTAGCTTTGGTAACTGGATTGTTGTGGGCGCGAACGCGCCGTTGTTAGCGTCGGTGTTTTTCTATGCGCTGCCGTTGCTTGCCATGTTGGCCGGGTCGTGGTCATGCCTGTCCGAGCGTTTGAGCGGTTACGAGGCACAGATCTGCACGCGTGTTTCTAGAAATGCATACGTGAACGTGAAGATGCTGTCTGCTTTCCTCTCTGCGTTTGCGGTCACGGCTATTCCGCTACTCGTGAACTTCCTGATTGTCTCCATGCTGTTTCCCGCGTATCTCCCCCGAGTCGACGAATCGACTTACGTCGGGCTCTATCTGCATAGCTATTTTTCTGGTCTGTTTTATTCCCGGCCTCTGTTATACGTGCTGGTTTATACGCTGTTCGATGCGGTGACGCTGGGGGTTCTATCCATGGCCGTGACCGGTCTGTCGGTTGTGTTTCGCAGCAGAATCAAGGCGATGGTCGTTCCATATCTGATTATGGTTGCATGGCATTTTGTTAACGACTGGATTTTTCGCGTCCTTTCGTGCGTTGGCTTTAACTGCAACATTCTTAACAGCATCAGGTCGGAATCGCTAAATAACTGGCCCGACATTCGAGCGGGGTTTGCGGAAATCACTTTGTTGCTCGTCTTTTCTTTGATTTCCGCTAGATTCTTAAAAAGGCGCGAGGTGGTCTGATGCTGTTTAGGCTGGTCACCGCGGACCTGAGGACCGTTTTGAAGAAGAACATCGTTACTTTTATTGCGGTTGCGGCAGTGACCGTTGCGAACTTGGTGTACGCCTACGGATTGTCTTCTGTGTATGAGGTCAGGACGGATACCTTGGGGTTTGCGGATAATCTTGCGCTCGTGTTTGCCGGATCTGCTCCGTTTGAGCCTAGGCCCGGGGTCATGTTTGTGCCTCCGTTAGGGTGGCTATTCCTCATTCTGCTTATTCTCTATACAACACTCGATTATCCGACCGAATCGTTGCACGGGTTTGGTTTGCAAGCGCTTGTTCGATGCCGGTCAAGAACCCTTTGGTGGGCCTCGCGTTTTATCTCAGTGGCGGCGGTAACGGCATTTTCACTGCTCGTGGCGGTTTGCTCTGTTGTGATTTGGAGCTTGGTGGTGAGCTCCTCGTTCAGCGCGGTCATTCATGGCGAGTCGCTTCAGCTGGCTAATTTGGCGCCGTGGTTTCTCAAAGCTGCCGAGGCAGATGCGCTGCCGTTTTTCATAGGTCTCTTATTTGCTTTTGAGGCGCTTGCGTTTGCGCAGGCAGCGGTTGGGTTTGTGCTTGGGCCGTCAGTCTCGTTTGTGGTTTTAATGAGCTACCTGATCTGCTCGGCATATGCACGACATTGGGCGCTATTGGGTAACGCCTTGATGCTGTTGCGCTGGGGCGGAATTGTCAAAGAGGGAATCGCGGCGGGCTCGAGCGTCTTGTTTTCAATTGTGATTATGTCGTTATGCCTATCGTTGGGTGGACTGTGGTTTCGAAGGGCCGACCTTATAGAAAAGGGGGACAAGATATGAGCGTGATCGTTAGGGACGTATCGAAGCGCATGGGCAAAAACGATGTTCTGCGCAACGTGTCCATCGAGGTTGACCCTGGGACCGTGGTTGGGCTTCAGGGGATAAACGGTTCGGGTAAGACCATGCTTATGCGAGCGGTCTGCGGATTGATCAAGCCTACCGAAGGCGAAATCTCTATCGATGGCCAAAGGCTTGGGGCGGACATCTCGTTCCCGCCGAGTCTGGGGATGTTGATCGAGGCGCCTTCCTTTTTGGGATATCTGTCTGGCTACGACAATCTGGAGCTCATCGCTCAGATCAAGGGCGTTGCCACCCCCGAGGACATTCGCTCTGCCCTGCGGCTCGTGGGGCTCGATGCAGACGAAAAAAAGAAGTTCCGAGCATACTCGCTTGGGATGAAGCAACGTCTGGGGATAGCTGCGGCAATTATGGAAAAGCCGAGGCTACTTGTTCTCGATGAGCCAACAAATGCCCTCGACGAAGCGGGCGTGGAAATGCTCAAGCGCGTTGTGGCGATGGCGGCATCAACGGGTCGCGAGGTTATTCTGTCCAGCCATGACGGAGAGGTGCTCGAGGAGCTGGCCGATCGGGTTTACTGCATGCGCGACGGTGCCGTTGTGAAAGTTCGGGAAAGGTCGTGAGCGCGATGAAGAAGACCCTGTGGACGAGAAGGTCGGCGCTCGCGCTTTTCGGCTGTGCTGTTACTGGCCTTGCGGGCATGAGGGTGAGCGTCGTTAACGGGAACCGGACGGTCATTCCTGAGAAATATTATGCGGAGGGCGAATGGCTCTCGATGGATGGGGCGTTTCTGGGGTCGAAGGATGTGGCGACTGACGGGTATTCGTTTTGCATAGACGGGGCAGAGCTGCTCACGCCGCGCGAGTATCTCAAGCGTGCGCATGATGATTATTCAAAATATGGCATCGTGGATACGAAAACGAAATTGAAGGACGCCGACATCACGTGTGTTATCGCCGTAAAGATGCGTGTCAGGAATAAGGACAATGTCGAAGGCGGAATCAAAACGTATGTTTGGCATTTGGTGCCGGAGTCTGCGCCAAACTATGACTTTGTGGTCAATACCGATCTGATAACGCAGGCAATGCCGGCTCTGGGCGGCTCTGCTGCGTTTGCTGTACAGGTTGGGGCGGAGAACGAGTTGCTCGTCCCATTCATGATGCAAAACACCAACGACTATTTCGAAGGTTACGAGACCGTCCGTTTTGAGAAGGCTTTTCCTGGGACTTATACGATGAAGATGACCGATCTGCCAGAGAGAAGGCTCTTAAGGTTTGAAGTTAAATAGTTCGAAGGCCCTGCGAAGGGAATCTTATCCTGCACTAAAGTGGGACGAGATTCCCTTCGCAGTGGCGCTCGGCCCTAGCGCTTCTTCTTGCTCTTCTTCCGCTTGTGCTTGTTGTCCTGGGGCTTGTCGGCCTTGTCGCCCTGCTTGGCCTCGGCGGCGGCCTTCTCGGCCTTCATCTTCTTCTTCTTGGTCTCGATGCGGAGTTTTTTGTTGATGCGGGCCTTGAGGAAGGGACCGAACTGCTCGGCATCGCCACGGACGAAGGTGTCCTTGGGGATCGTCACGCCCTGGTCGGCGAACATGGCCACAAAGATGCGCTCGCCGTCGAGTACGTGGTCGAGCTTGTCAAACGGGAAGAACTGCGACTTGCCGCTCTTGCCCCAAACCATCAGGCCGTCCTCGTTGGCGGCGACGCGGCGATAGCGGCCACCCATGGACTCGTCGGCCTCAACGGCGTCGATAAAGTCGCGGGCGAGGGTGTGGTGCAGGTTTTTGCTCCACCAGGCCAAAAAGGCGCCGAACACGATCAGGACGACGCCAAACTTGATCCAGTTGCCGCCGGCCACCAGCATGCCGATGCCGATGAGCGCGGCAATTGCCGCGGCGACATACAGCGAGCCGCGACGCCTGGGCGAGGCGACCAGGCGGGCGAAGTCGGTGACCAGGTCGTTTTCGTACTGGTACTCGTTGAGGTACAGGATGCCGTCATCGGCCGCGGCCTGCTCCTCGAGCGCGACCTCGACCTGGTCGGCTGCTTCGGAGGGAACGAGGTTGCTCTCTGCGTCTGCCATGCTCTTTAGACTCCTATCGCGGCGGGCTCGCCGTACGGGTTATTATGAATGCAGTATGCCGTGCGACCGCATGGCCGTCGCGGCAACAAGTCTCAGTATACCCGGGGGAGCACCCATGGAATCGTTGTACCGAAAGTATCGCCCGCTCACCTTCGACTCCGTGGTGGGCCAGCAGCATATCGTCTCGACGCTCGAGCACGCCATCACCGAGGGGCGCCTGTCCCACGCGTACCTGTTCTGCGGACCGCGCGGCACGGGCAAGACCACCATGGCGCGCATTCTGGCCAAGGCGCTGCTGTGCCGCAATGCCGAGGCGGCGCGCGCCGAGGGTGCAAGCGGCTGCATGCCCGACGGTACTTGCGAGGAGTGCGAGCTCATCGCCGAGGGCAACCACCCGGATGTCTACGAGCTCGATGCCGCAAGCCGTACCGGCGTGGACAACGTGCGCGAGGAGATCATCAACTCCGTCAACTTTGCCCCGGTGCGCGGCAAGTACAAGATTTATATCATCGACGAGGTCCACATGCTCACGACGGCGGCGTTTAACGCGCTGCTCAAGACGCTTGAGGAGCCGCCGGCGCACGTGATCTTTGTGCTGTGCACCACCGACCCGCAAAAGATTCTGGAGACCATCCTCTCGCGCTGCCAGCGCTTCGATTTCCACCGTATCGGCAACGAGGATATCGAGCATCGCCTGGCATACGTGTGCGAGCAGGAGGGCTTCGATTACGACGACGAGGCGCTCGCTATCGTGGCGCGCCATGCCAAGGGCGGCATGCGCGACGCGCTGTCCACGCTGGAGCAGCTGAGCGTCTTTGGCAACGGTTCTGTGCATGCGGACGACGCCCGCTCGCTTTTGGGCGAGGTTTCGGACCAGATTCTGGGCGAGTTTTCCCGCGCCATTGCCGATCGCGATGTTGCCGAGCTCTATGGGCTGATCCGTGCGCAGGTTGAGGAGGGCAATGACCTGCTGGAGCTGACGCGCGACCTGGTGGCGCATATGCGTGACGTGTACGTTGCCTGCGTTGCCGGTGCCCGTGCCGAGCTGTTTGAGGGCGGCTCCGAGCAGGCCGAGGCGCTTGCTGCCGAGGCCGCTGCCTTTGGCGAGCATCCTGCCGACCGCCTGGCCCGTGTGCTGACAGTGCTCGACGATGCCGCACTGGAGATGAGGGGCGCGAGCGACGTGCGCCTGGTGCTCGAGATTGCCTGCACGCGTCTGGCGCGTCCCGAGGCCGATTTGACGATTGAAGCTTTGGCTGAGCGCGTAGCTCGCTTGGAGGCCATGGTTGCCAACGCCGCCGTTCCGGCGAGCGTGGCTGCTGCTCAAGCGAGTGCGCCTGCTGCATCCGCACCCGCTGTCCAGCAGCCGACGCTGATCTCGGGTGCCCGAGCCGCTACTCCTGCGGCGACCGCTGCCCCCGCTGCTACGTCCGCGCGCCAGGGCGGTATGCCTTGGGACCGTGGTGCTGCCGCTCCGGCGGCTCAGCCTGCGTCCCGTTCTGCGTCCGTGTCAGTCTCCAAGCCTGCAGCGCCTGCGCCTCAGCCCGTTGCGGCCCCCGCGCCTGCCACCGCTCCGGCACCTAAGCCCCAGCCCAACAATGCCGCCCAGGTTGCCGCCGCCGGTGCTGCCGAGACGCCCGCGGTCGAGGATGCCGGAGAGCTGCAGCGCAAATGGGCCGAGGTTGTCGAGCGTGTCAAGGCGCGTCAGGCTTCCTACGCAGGGCTTTTGCTCAACGCCCGCGCCACGGCCGACGACGGCTCCAGGCTCACCGTCTCGTTCCCTGCGGGCTCGACCTTTGCCATCAAGATGCTCGGTCGCGCCGATACACAGTCGGTGGTCCTGCCGACGGTCTGCGCGGTCTTCGGTCGTCGTACCGTCGACTATGTCCTGGATGGGGGTGGCACGCCGGCTCCTCAACATGAGGAGCATTCTCCATCTGCACGGGCTGCGGTATCTGCGGACCCGCAACCCGTGTCCTCGGTGCCCCCTGCATCCTCGAGCGCCAGCGCGACGCAGCCAAAAGCGGCGCCGGTAGCGGCACCGACCCCGTCGGCGCCTGAACCCGCTGCGCCCAAACCGGCTGCTCCGATCCCCGCGCCCAAGTCCGCTGCCGCGCCTGCGCCCAAGTCATCCGACCTGGCCAAGGCCCCTTGGCTGCGCTCCGACAACCCTGCCGGTGCTCCTGCCACGGGCAAGCCCCCGACCGAGCCCGCGCCCCGAGCGCCCGAGCGCGCGTCCGTCCCCATGGCTCAGCCGCCTGCGCAGGCTGCGCCATGGGAATCCGAGCAGGTGCCCTACGACGATGCTATGGTCGGTGGTTTTGCTGCCGATGCCGGCGGGGACGATCTGCCCCCGTTCGACGTGCCGGGTGCGGCGTCCGCGACCAAGGCCGCTGCTGTGGCACCCGCAGCCTCTGCAAACGACGACGTCCCCGCCGCTCCCTGGGAATCCAATCCCGGTGCTGGCAGCCCCTTCGGCCATCAGGGCGCAGCCCCGAGCATCCCGCAGACCGAGGACGAGGCCAAGGCCCTCATCCGCAGCGTCTTTGGCCAGGCCACCATCTTCAAGCCGGTGGAGTAGCTGCGCAGGCGGGTATACTGCTCAAGAAGAGGACCCCTTGTCCGGGCGCATCTGTATTTCGGACATGTGTAGTGTGGTGCCGCGTATGTCGCATTTGAGCAGACAGGTGCGTGACGGTCGGCCTAGGATGCTGAGGTCGATACGATACGTCGCATGGCTGTCCGTGTACTCGACTTGCTCGGCGTTAATGGTTGCTCCGATTGCCAAATAAACGCCTAGCTCGGCATCGACAATCTTGAAGTCCTTTATCTTGACCTTGAACTCTTGATAGAGGGACGGGCTGTTGTAGTAAACGGTCCGGGTCCCGTCGGTGCACTCATCGGTCGCTTCCCATTTGACGGTGGGCTGGTCCGAGTTGGCTATCAGCAGTTCTGCTCCAAAGGCTATAGCATGGGTGATGACAACCAGCAATGCCCAGCCGACAAAGAGATAGAGAACCACATATGCGACGGGGTGTTTTGAGCGGATGTTTTGGAGCGCGTCGGGGACATTCATGGGGCACCTCCAAATTACTATCTATGACAATCAAATTATACCCTGCCGCCATGTGCGCCGCCTCGAGCAGCGGTTCGGCATTTAGCTATTTAGTGGCGCACATGAAATGCCGGATTCGGCTCTACTAGATTGAGTATGCGATATTATGCAACCTTGCATAATTCGACCTTGCATAATCTTGGGGGCGCATCACGCTCCAGGACATGTATATCGACTGAGGTAGTGTGTCCGCCCCGCTTGCTTGCCCCGCGCCGTGGTACGATTTTTGAGTTTGAAAGTCCCGCCGTGCTCCGGCTGCCCTTGCAGCTTGTCGCGCGGCCGCACGTAAAGGAGCCATCATGGCCGGTATGAACATGCAGCAGATGATGAAGCAGGCTCGCAAGATGCAGGAGCAGCTTGCCGCCGCGCAGGAGAACCTCAAGTCCCAGACCGTCGACGCCTCTGCCGGCGGCGGCATGGTCAAGGTGACCGTTAACGGCGAGATGGAGCTCGTCAACCTCACCATCGATCCCGATGCCCTCGATCCCGAGGACGTCGATATGCTGCAGGACATGATCATGGCTGCCGTCAACGAGGCCGTCCGCGGCGTCAACGAGCTCGCCAACAAGCAGATGGGCGCCATCACCGGCGGCCTCAACATCCCGGGCATGCCGTTCTAAGACACGCATATATATGAGTGCGAATCACAGTCTGCAAAAACTGCTCGATGAGCTGGGCCGTCTGCCGGGCATTGGTCCCAAGTCGGCCCAGCGCATCGCCTATTACCTGTTGGAGGCTGACGCCGAGGAGGCCCGCCGCCTGGCCGAGGCCATCCTGGAGGTCAAGCAGGAGGTCCACTTTTGCAGCCGCTGCTTTAACTACGCCACGGCCGACGAGTGCTCCATCTGCCAGGACCCGATGCGCGATACCACTCGTATTTGCGTGGTGGGCGAGCCGCGCGACGTCCAGGCGATCGAGCGCACGGGCAGCTACCACGGCCTGTACCATGTGCTGGGCGGCGTGATCAGCCCCATGGACAAGATTGGTCCCGAGCAGTTGCACATCCGCGAGCTGCTGGCGCGTCTGGGTCACGAGGATATCCATGAGGTCATCATCGCCACCAACCCCAACATCGAGGGCGAGACCACGGCGAGCTATCTGGCCCGTACCATCAAGCCGTTGGGCGTCGAGGTGTCGCGTCTGGCAAGCGGCCTTCCCGTGGGCGGCGACTTGGAGTATGCCGACGAGCTTACGCTTGGCCGCGCCATCGAGGCCCGTCGCGCGATTTAGGCGGCGAGCCTGCTCCTGCCGTATGTTTTCCTCGCGATGCACGGGGTAGTCATAATTTCCCCGTGCGACTGTGAGTTTGTTGTGCAACAAAGATGCTTCGTATCCGCTTATCGCATGGATGCTTCCGCTCGCATCCTTAATTTGCCCATTCGTTGCGCAACCTTTTGGGTTCGCTGATACACTCAAATATGGATTTGAATGAATGCGTCGCTTCTGAGCGGCGTGTTTTTCTTGGAGGAGAACGCATGCGGCCCGGTGGCACTCAGACAAAGCGCGGCGCCGCGGGCGTACGCACTGCTGTCGTGCTCACTGGTGCTGGTCATAGCTGGCGTTTCTGCCTATGGCATGACCGTGCCGTCCATGATACAGGCGCATGCCGCACGCGAACCGCGCGTGGGGCATGAGGTCAAAAGTGATCTGGGCACCACGACTGGATATGCTTGGGCAAGTGTGGTCGGGCATATTGTGTTTGGCACCGACGATGCGGACGGCGCCGAGGTCCCGGACAACGAAGTCACGCTTGCCAATGGCAAAACCATCGTGCTCACCAACACCAAGATCATCGATCGGTTGTCCAACAATAGCGTGGCGGCAACGGTGAATAAGGTCGAGCAGCAGAAGGAGCAGGACGCCCGGCAGTCCGGAAAGCCCGGTAGCTCGGATACTTCTGGCTCCGGCTCGAATTCGTCGAGTTCGGGCGGCGGCTCTGGGTCGGGCTCCTCTACCGGAGGGTCTGGAAATGGCGGCTCGACGGGCGGCAACACTGACAACGATGCAAACTCCGGTGGCCTTTCCGCTGCTGAGGAAGAGAGCATTCACAGTTGGCTTGTGACCAAGTACAACATGCTCGACGGCTACGTTTCTCGTGCCAATGACGTGGTCTCGACCTATAACTCTACGGGAGATCCCAGGCCGTGCGACAGCCTGGTCGGGGAGATGTTTGTCATTCGAGCCGAGTTCGGTCGTCAGACATTCTCGCCCCGGTCAAAGTGGTATCAGCAGTATGCCAATCTGTGGGGCTGTTATACCAACCTATGCCAATGGGTCGGCCATTACGGCGATGATGACGTCGCACTCGGTAACTTCAACAATAACGTGGCGGCGCTTGCCCTATGATGACCGATCTTGCATCCACCACACCACAATCGCTCGGTCGCGATCCCATGGTCGGCCTGCGCCTGGCGCGTGTCGACGGGTTTGAGCCGGCCATTGCGCTCGGTCAGGACGAACTGCCTGCCTATCTGCGTCGTTTTACGATGCTGTTTGCCGACGATGCCACCATGCGCCGTGGCGGTATCGGCCGCGTGACGCGTGCCGTCAACGCCCAAGGCGAGGCCGTGGCGCTCAAGCAGCTCATCTTGCCGGCGCGCGATGAGTTCGACGACGATGCCGCTCACGAGGCGCTGGTCGCCAAGTTCAAGGCAGCGTTTCGTGAGGAATATGAATGCCACCGCGCCCTTTCGGGCCTTAAGGGCTTTCCCCGCCTCTATGGCTGGGGCGAGGTCGACGGCGTGCCTGCAATTGTCATGGAATGGGTCGAGGGCGAGACACTTGCCCGCTTGCGTTCGCGACTCGCCGTGGACGATGCCGGACGCCTGTCGCCGCTTGTGGCGGCGCGTCTGGGTCGCGACCTGTTCGATCTGCTCTGCCGTATGAGCCTGGTGGGCGAGGGCTTTGTCCATCGCGATATCTCGCCCGCTAATATTATGGTGCGTACGGCGCGTCTACCGCTTGACCGGCAGCTTGCCGAGGGCACCTTTGACCTGTGCCTGATCGACTTTGGCTCGTCGCTGGCGCTCGAGCCTGCGTCGGCCGTGGCCGGTACCGGCGGCAAGGCGTCGTTTACGGAGCGCTATGCCACGCTGCGTCGCGCGACGGTTGCCTGTGCCCCGCCCGAGATGCTCACCGACGATATTCCCGACCTGCGCGCTTTGCGTATGTCGCCGGCGATTGACGTATACGCCGCGGCAAGCACGGTTTACGAGCTCATTGCCGGCGTCGCGCCATACGAAGCCGCGCCGAGTACTTCGGGTGCCTCGGGTTCGCGCAAAAAGACGCGCGACATCGCGAGCCCCTACCGTCTCAAGATGGACACGCGGCCCGACTATCCCATTGGTGCCCATGCGTCCGGTTGTGATTTGACTCAGCTGCTTCGTCGTGAGCCCGATGTGGCGCTCGCCGCGGCCGAGCAGGCCCAGCAGCTAGGGCTTGAGCCGGATTCCGAAGAGCTACGCGATGCGCTGGCGTTTGTCGATGCCCAGCTGTTCGACGTGGTGATGGCCTGTCTGTCCAGCCATCAAAAAGATCGTCCCGAGCCGGCGGCGGTCGAGGCGGCGCTCTCGGCGTTTTGTGACCACTATGCGCAAAATGTCGGTCGTTCGCTTCGCGGCGAGCCGCTCACGCCGTGCCCCATGGATGCGTCCGGCCGCGCGGTTCGTCGCGCGCTGATGGTCGGCTCGGCGGTCGCCTGTGGCGTGGTTTGGGCTGTGGTCGTGGTTTCGGCCGCGCTGCTGGCGTCGGGCGCTCGCGTGACGGCGACTTTGGGATCGCTCGTGTGGTCTGGGTCGCTACCGGGTATTATTGCCGCACTGGCGTTGGCGCTGCCAGGCATAGCCGGCGTTGCCGCGGGGGCACTTGCGCGCGATCGGCGCTCGGGGTTCCTGCAGGGTGTGCTTGCGCTTTCTGCCTGCGAGGTTCCGGTGCTGGTTGTAGCTGCATGTAGCGTATTTTCCCAACGCGTCGTGATGGGCGGCCTTGTTGCCGCTCTGGTTGCAACCTATACGCTTACGTGGTTTTTGCTTGCGATGGGCTTTACCTTTGAACTTCCCGTTTCGGCACCGCGACGCACAAAAGCCCAGATGGCGACTCCGCTTGCCGGTGGAGCCGCAGCTGCCCGTACTTTTGGCGGACCTGTCGAAGTATCGTCCGATTCTATTTCTACGACCAAGGAGGCCTAGGTCATGGCATCTCAAGTTGAGCTCACCCCATGCGGGGCCATGTTTGACATCTTTAAGCGCGCGGCGCATCTGAGCCATATCGAGCTGTGCGGCTTGGTGCTTTCGTCCCGTCCGCTCGCCGACGGCCGCAGCCCGCAGAGCCGAGCCGCCGATCGCTCTTGGGTTTCCCGCTTTATCGTTCGCGCGCCGGTCGGCACGCTTCAGCAGCGCTACTTTGCCGAATACGGTACCTCGGCTGCGCGTATTATGTCGCAACTGGCCCTGCGCCAGCGCAATCCCATGGACTCCACGGCTGTGATCAATATGGTGTGCGGTCCTGCAGGTGAACCGATGGTACGCGCGCTCGAAGAGTGCCACCAGGACACGAATCTCTATCGCAACGCGCTCGATCGCCTGTCCCAGGCGGCGGAACTCATGCCCGCCGAGCGCGCCGAGGCCGTGCTGGTGCTGTTTGTCGCCGTCGGTTGTTCGGCGGATGTGCGGTCCTCGGTGAACTATTCCATCGACTACGCACACGCGACCTGTGGCGGAGGCACATCCACGCCGCGTTCGCTTGGCATGTCGCTGACTGCGGGCGAACGCGAACCCGCCCCGGCGCACCCCTTGGGCTTGCTGCGCGTGCAAAACAGTTTTGTCGTGAGCGCCCCGCGCTGGATTCAGCCGAGTGAGCAGGGTGTTGAGATTGGCGCGCTGGCCACTGGTGAGGGCGATATTACCGACGTCGGCGACGATGTCTCGGCCCGCCATGCCCATATCTGGTGCGATGCTCAAAATATCTGGCACGTCGAGGACTTGTCGTCCACCAACGGAACCGTGGTGGTAAACGGGGCCACGCGCGTCTGCATTCAGGTCGAGCCCGGCCGTTCCGCCCAACTCAATCCCGGCGACGAGCTCAAGCTCGGCGAATCCACTACCTACGCCATCCTCTTCGGTGCTCTCTAGCCGGCAGATAGGGACGTTCCTTTTCTGCCGGCACTTGGGGACACTCCTTGGCGCGCCAGAGCCGGTCGCCTGGGGATGGAGGGGCCATTTTGGCCCTTGGCGGTCACCTGAGGTAAACCTTTACCGCCCGCCTATATTTGCCGAAATTACACTTGACGGCGGGGTACAATAAACCCGCATGCGGATTTCCGTTGCGGGCGCTTCCCATCGCCGGGGCGTGCCCGGGAGCATCCGGCATGCGGCCTTTGCGGCGCTCGGTCATGTGCAAGACGGGCGGTCGGGTCTGTGGGGCGCATCAGCTGTCCCTCGCCTCGGCATGTCTTCTCTCCACGCCACGTACCTGCTGCTGAGCCTGCCTGCCAGATGATTGGAAGCAACAGCGTAAATCCCATCACGCCAACATCCCGGCGATCGCCGGGGCCTGTATACCTATATGAGAGGAGAGGGGTATATGGCGCGTAAGTTTAAGTCTATGGACGGCAACGAGGCGGCCGCATATGTTTCGTATGCGTACACCGAGGTAGCGGGAATCTATCCCATTACGCCGTCCAGCCCGATGGCCGACCATGTCGACCAGTGGGCGGCCCAGGGTCGCAAGAACATCTTCGGCACCCCGGTCAAGGTCGTCGAGATGGAGTCCGAGGCAGGTGCAGCCGGTACCGTTCACGGTTCGCTGGGCGCCGGTGCTCTGACCACCACCTACACGGCTTCTCAGGGTCTGCTCCTGATGATCCCGAACATGTACAAGATCGCGGGCGAGCAGCTCCCGGGCGTCTTCCACGTCTCCGCGCGTTGCGTCGCTTCTCACGCCCTGAACATTTTTGGCGATCACTCCGACGTCATGGCCTGTCGTCAGACCGGCTTCGCCATGCTCGCCGAGGGCAACGTCCAGGAGGTCATGGACCTCTCGCCGGTGGCTCACCTTGCCGCCATCGAGGGTAAGACCCCGTTCCTTAACTTCTTCGACGGCTTCCGCACCAGCCACGAGATCCAGAAGGTCGCCATGTGGGACTACAAGGATCTGGCCGAGATGTGCGACATGGACGCCGTCCAGGCTTTCCGCGATCACGCGCTCAACCCTGAGCACCCGCACACCCGCGGCAGCCACGAGAACGGCGACATCTTCTTCCAGAACCGCGAGGCCTGCAACAAGGTCTACGACGAGCTTCCCGCCGTCGTCGAGGGCTACATGAAGAAGATCAACGAGAAGCTCGGCACCGATTACGGCCTGTTCAACTACTACGGCGCTCCCGATGCTGATCGCGTCGTCGTGTGCATGGGCTCCTTCTGCGACGTGCTCGAGGAAGTCATCGACTACCTCAACGCTCACGGCGAGAAGGTCGGCCTGGTCAAGGTTCGCCTGTTCCGTCCGTTCTCCATCAAGCACTTTGTCGACGTTCTCCCCGAGACCGTCAAAAAGATCGCCGTCATGGACCGTACCAAGGAGCCGGGTTCCATCGGCGAGCCGCTCTACCAGGACGTCGTCTCCGCTCTCTACGAGGCCGGCAAGACGGGCATCAAGGTCGTCGGCGGCCGTTATGGCCTGGGCAGCAAGGACACGCCTCCCGCGTCCGCGTTCGCTGTCTTCGAGGAGCTCAAGAAGGACGAGCCCAAGCGCGAGTTCACCATCGGCATTGTCGATGACGTGACCAACCTGAGCCTGCCCGAGGCCGAGGATGCGCCCAACACCGCAGCCCCCGGCACCATCGAGTGCAAGTTCTGGGGTCTGGGTGGCGACGGTACCGTCGGCGCCAACAAGAACTCGATCAAGATCATCGGCGACCACACCGACAAGTACGTCCAGGCCTACTTCCAGTACGACTCCAAGAAGACCGGCGGCGTCACCGTCTCGCACCTGCGCTTTGGTGATTCCCCGATTCGCTCGCCGTACTACGTGACCAAGGCCGACTTTGTCGCTTGCCACAACCCCAGCTACATCGTTAAGGGCTTCAAGATGGTCCGCGACGTCAAGCCGGGCGGCACCTTCCTGGTCAACTGCCAGTGGAGCGACGAGGAGTTCGCCGAGCACATGCCCGCCGTGGCCAAGCGCTACATCGCGAACAACAACGTCAACGTCTACCTGATCGACGCTATCGACCTGGCCGCCAAGGTCGGCATGGGCAAGCGCACCAACACGGTGCTCCAGTCCGCCTTCTTCGCGCTGGCCAAGGTCCTGCCCGCCGAGGACGCCCTGCAGTACATGAAGGACGCGGCTACCAAGTCCTACATGAAGAAGGGCCAGGCTATCGTCGACGCCAACCACAAGGCCATCGATGCCGGCGCTACCGCCTTCCGTAAGTTCGAGGTTCCGGCCGACTGGGCTACCGCCGAGGATGCCGCTCCCGTCGAGCTCTCCGAGGAGACCAAGTCCGCTATCGCCCAGCAGGTCAAGAACCTGCTCGAGCCCATCGATCGCATGGACGGCGACAGCCTGCCTGTTTCCGCCTTCGTCGATTGCGCCGACGGCCAGTTTGAGCTGGGCGCCTCCGCATACGAGAAGCGCGGCGTCGCCGTGGTCGTTCCCCACTGGGACGAGACCAAGTGCATCCAGTGCAACCAGTGCGCCTACGTGTGCCCGCATGCCACCATCCGTCCGTTCGCGATGACCGAGGACGAGGTTGCCGCCGCGCCCGAGGCTACCCGCACGCTCGACGCCATGGGCCCCAAGGCCAAGGGCATGAAGTTCACCATGGCTGTGTCCCCGCTCGATTGCATGGGTTGCACCAACTGCGTCAAGGTCTGCCCCAAGGGCGCCCTCGAGATGGTTCCCACCGAGCAGGAGATGGACCAGCAGCCCGTTTGGGACTACATGGTCGAGAACGTCTCCGAGAAGAAGGAGCTCATCGCGGCCAACGTCAAGGGTAGCCAGTTTAAGCAGCCCTACCTGGAGTTCTCGGGTTCCTGCGCCGGCTGCGCCGAGACCGCCTATGCACGTCTGGTGACCCAGGTCGCCGGCGACCGCATGTTCATTTCCAACGCCACCGGCTGCTCCTCCATTTGGGGTAACCCCGCTGCCACCGCTCCTTACTGCAAGGACAAGGACGGTCACGGCCCGGCGTGGAACAACTCCCTGTTCGAGGACAATGCCGAGCACGGTCTGGGCATGGCCGTCGGTTACGAGGCCGTCCAGAAGAAGCTGATCGCCGCTACCCAGGACATCATCGCTGCCGATGGTCCGTCCGATGAGCTCAAGGCTGCCGGCCAGGCTTGGATCGACTCCGTCAACGACGCCGAGGCCTCCAAGACCGCTGCCGCTGCCTACGTTGCCGAGCTCGAGAAGTGCGGCTGCGATGCTTCCAAGGCGATCCTCGCCGACAAGGCTTACCTCACCAAGAAGTCCTTCTGGATCTTTGGCGGCGACGGCTGGGCCTACGACATCGGCTTCGGTGGCCTGGACCACGTCCTGGCTTCCGGCCACAACGTCAACGTCTTCGTCTTCGACACCGAGGTCTACTCCAACACCGGCGGTCAGGCCTCCAAGGCCTCGAACCTGGGCCAGGTCGCTCAGTTCGCCGCTGCCGGTAAGGTGACCAAGAAGAAGTCCCTGGCCGAGATCGCCATGAGCTACGGCTATGTCTACGTGGCGCAGGTCGCCATGGGCGCCAACCCGGCTCAGACCCTCAAGGCCATCCATGAGGCCGAGGCCTACGACGGCCCGTCCCTCATCATCGGCTACAGCCCCTGCGAGATGCACTCCATCAAGAAGGGTGGCATGCAGAACTGCCAGGCCGAGATGAAGAAGGCTGTCGAGTGCGGTTACTGGAATCTCTTCCGCTTCAACCCCGAGGCTGCTGCCGGCAAGAAGTTCTCGCTCGATTCCAAGGAGCCCGCGGGCGGTTATCAGGAGTTCCTGATGAACGAGGCCCGTTACGCTTCGCTGACGCGTTCCTTCCCCGAGCGCGCCGAGGAGCTCTTCAAGGAGAACGAGCAGGCCGCTATGGACCGCTATGCTCACCTGCTGAAGCTCAAGACGGTGTACAACGAGGCCTAGGTCTCCCACCGCAGGATCTGAGGGCTGACCTTCGCGGACGTCCTCGGACATGAAGGAACCCCCGCTGCGCACTACGTGCGGCGGGGGTTCCTTCGTCCTGCGGAATGTCCGCGAAGGTTAGTCCTCAGATCCTGCTACGACTACGTCCTTGGATTGTGTAGGCGGATGAAGGACGTAGTTGGTCGGGTATTCCGTCCCCTTCGCTGTTTCGCGGCTTTGCCGCGAAACCTCGCGCCACTTTGGGGATGGATGGGGGGCTTGGCCGTTGCCGCTTTTTCGGAGCTCTTCTTTATTCCTTTTGTTGGATGAAAAGCCCCTTGTTTTTGCAGGGGTGCATACTCGACTTATATGTGCATAGAATCTCGTATAGTGCGAGTAAGATATTGCGCTGTCTGTTTTGTGTTTAGCAAAGATATAGTTTGCATAATCTGGTCTAATCCCTGCTCTATTAAAATAAAGTTGCACGTAAATGGCGTAGATATGCTTGAGCTGGGGTTCTGTACGCTGAGCGGATAAAAACGACCGTTCACCGTTCCGCTATTTTCAAAATGAATAAAATGAGCGATAAAGAGAATATAAACCTTAATAAACTCGCATATCGCACGGACGCGGGTTATTAATGGGTTGTAGGCCTTTTACAGAAAGGATTCCAGCAATGTCTAAGCCTCTTGGCAAGCCCGATCGTATTGTCGTCGCCCTTGGCGGCAACGCCCTCGGCAACAACCCCGTCGAGCAGATCGAGGCCGTGAGCAACACCGCCCACGCTCTCCTTGGTCTCATCGAGCAGGGCAACGAGATCATCATCACCCACGGCAACGGCCCGCAGGTCGGCATGATCCAGAACGCCTTCGCCGCCGCCCACGATGCCATCGGCACCCCCGAGATGCCGCTGCCCGAGTGCGGCGCCATGTCCCAGGGCTACATTGGTTATCACCTGCAGCAGGGCATCGGCCGCGAGATGCACAAGCGCTATAAGCGTTGGCACGCCGCCACCGTCGTCACCCAGATCGAGTGCGACCCGGATGATCCCGCGTTCAAGAACCCGACCAAGCCGATCGGCCCCTTCTACACCGAGGAGCAGGCCAAGGAGTTCATGGCCGAGGACCCCTCCAAGGTCTTCGTCGAGGATTCCGGCCGCGGCTGGCGTCGCGTCGTCGCTTCCCCCGATCCCAAGAAGATCGTCGAGGCTGACTCCATCCTCAACCTGCTCGACAACGAATTCATCGTCATCGCCTGCGGTGGCGGCGGCATTCCCGTCGTCCGCGACTACGAGAACAAGGGCTGCTACAAGGGCGTTCCCGCCGTCATCGACAAGGACCTGGGCGGCGAGCTGCTGGCCGAGGACTGCGACGCCGACGTTCTGTTCCTGCTGACCGCCGTTGAGCATGTCGCCATCAACTTCGGCAAGCCCAACCAGAAGGAGCTCGAGGACCTCACCGCCGACGAGGCCGAGCGCCTGGCCGACGAGGGCCAGTTCGGCAAGGGTTCCATGGAGCCCAAGGTCCGCGCTGCCATCAAGTTCGCCCGTTCCCGCAAGGGCCGCACCTGCATCATCGGCGCCCTGGACAAGGCCGCCGAGACCATGGCCGGCCTCTCCGGTACCCGCATCCACGAGTAGTCTCTACTCTGTTGCCTCTCTCGTGGGCGCCAGGCAAGGCGCCCACAAACTAGCCTCTCTTCATGAGCCCCGCAGTCCGCTCCGACTGCGGGGCTTTTGCTATTCACCTAGTCATTGGGGACGTTCTTAAATGACTAGTCAAACATGAGCGTCCCCAATGACCACTCATTTAAGTCTGTCCCCAATGACTAGTAGTAGGCCCACATGGCTTCGACTTCGTTGAGGACCTCTACGACGCCCCAGCGGCGGGCGCTGCGGCTGGCCGAGTTGGGGTCGTAGACGCCAATCTGGTTGGCATCGTCGATGCCGTAGAGCACGATGTAGTGGCCTACGTTGGTAAACGTACCGGGGCGCACTGCGGCGATGACGGGCGCACCCGAGCGAAGTGCTTGGGTAATCGATTCGCGATCGTTATAGAGCTGTGTTCCGTTGAGCCCTAGCTGCCACGCACCGCCTGTCATAAACGACCACTCGGTGGCACCAGTGGGGGCGTAGTTGCCGGCTTCGGCCAGTGCGCATATATCGACCGGCGTCTTATCGGTGTGGCCGGTCTTAAAGATATAGACCATGGTGAGGCAAGTGGGACCGCAGGCGTTTTCGCGAATAGTGCCACCGGCATAGGGCAGCTCCGACCATGCGGGGTCAATTTGGTAGATGTGGGGCATGGCGCCGGCCTGCCATTGCGAGCGTGGGGTCGAGAACGCAAAGGAGTAACCGGGCGCGACGGGAGCTTTAAGCAGCTTGTCCTCGGCAGTGGGCTCAAGACCGGCTGATCCGTGGGAGATGCAGGATCCCAAAAACACAAAGACGAGGCAGGCGGCGATGGAGCAAAGCGCAAGGCGTAGGCGGCGGGCCGGAAGCGCGTGGCTTGTGGTGTGCGACGCGGGGTGAGGGGCGGAATTGCCGCGATCGCGTTGAGGTCGCGAAAAGGAGCGCTTAACGTAGTAGTCGGTCTTACGGCGATCGTAGCGGCGTGGCTGCGATGTGTCGGTCTGACGTTGGCGTGTGCTCGTACTCACGCGGTCTGACTGCTGCACGGTACGGCTTTGCTGCCGCGAAGAAGCCCCGGGCTGCTCTTGGGGGCGCTGCGGGTTGTCGTTGTCGGAGGTGCTTCTGGGCGTTGGCGTGGTGCGGCCGGCAAGGCGCACGCTTTGTGGCCGTTGGTCGCCGTCATTGTATCCGTATGCCATTCGAATCACCTTGTCTCATATGTAACTTGTCTATCCTACATAAAAAGATGCACGACACATGGGTATGTGCGCCAAAAGCCTGACAAATGGTATGAACGTTGCCGCGCCGCGCGCCAAGCGTCACGGCAACAGGTCTTCAAAAGCAGACAAGATGAAAACGTCCAAGACGAATGACGTCTCCCGCCGTTCGTCCCAAAAACGGCGCCGCTCGTTTTGCAGCTCTGCCTTCGGTCGAGCTACAAGCGGAGCTGCTGCGCCAAGGCCGTATCTTAAAGCCACGAAATAAAAGAGCGCGGCAAAACAGACCGCGCAAGGGGTGACGTCAAGGGGCGTCAAAAAGGAAAGGAGGGGAACAATGGCGGACAAGAACGCAGAAGTTGCAGTCGAGGATAACGGCGGAATGAAGAAAACGCTTTCGCTCTGGAACTTCTTCACCATCGGTTTCGGTGCCATCATCGGTACCGGTTGGGTTCTGCAGGTCGGCGACTGGATGGTCGTGGGCGGCGGTCCCGTTCCCGCTATGATCGCATTCCTCTTGGGTGCAATCTTCCTCGTGCCCGTCGGAGCTGTTTTCGGTGAGCTCACGGCTGCTATCCCCATCTCGGGCGGCATCGTCGAGTATGTCGATCGTAGCTTTGGCCGTACGCTGAGCTACATCACCGGTTGGCTTTTGGCCCTGGGTAACGGCATCCTGTGCCCGTGGGAGGCCATCGCCATTTCGACCCTCGTGTCCGAGATGTTCGGCAGCCTGCCCGGTCTTGAGTGGCTGCGCGCCGTTAAGCTCTACACCATCCTGGGCGCCGACGTTTACCTGTTCCCGACGCTGATCGCGCTCGGCTTCGCAGCCTACGTCATCTTCCTCAACTTCCGCGGTGCCAGCTCGGCCGCCAAGCTCCAGGCCTTCCTGACCAAGGCTCTGCTCTGCGGCATGCTGCTCGCCATGGGCGTCTCGCTGTTCACCGGCTCGCCGGACAACGCCATGCCCGTGTTCTCCCAGGTCACCGGCGCTGGCGGCGGTAAGGCCGCTACCGAGGGCACCAGCCTGTTCGCCGGCATCGTGTCGGTCCTGGTTCTGACCCCGTTCTTCTACGCCGGTTTCGACACCATTCCTCAGCAGGCTGAGGAAGCAGCCGAGGGCCTCAACTGGAACAAGTTCGGCAAGATCATCTCCCTGGCTCTGCTGGCCGCCGGCGGCTTCTACATGGTCTGCATCTACTCGTTCGGCACCATTCTCGACTGGCATGAGTTTGTTAAGAGCCCGGTTCCCGCGCTTGCCTGCCTCAAGGGCATCAACATGCTTCTGTACCTGGCCATGCTCGTCATCGCCACGCTTGGACCCATGGGCCCGATGAACTCCTTCTACGGCGCCACGAGCCGCATCATGCTTGCCATGGGCCGCAAGGGCCAGCTGCCCGAGAAGTTCGCCGAGGTCGACCCCAAGTCCGGCGCTCCCAAGCTCGCCTGCGTCGTTCTGGGCGTCATCACCGTCATCGGTCCGTTCCTGGGCAAGAACATGCTCATCCCTCTGACCAACGTGTCGGCTCTCGCCTTCATCTTCTCCTGCGGTATGGTCGCCCTCGCCTGCCTGCGCATGCGCTTCACCGAGCCCGACCTGCCTCGTCCCTACGAGGTGCCCGGCGGCAAGTTTGGCATCGGCCTCGCTATCGCTGCCTGCGCCATCATCATCGGCCTGCTCGTGATTCCGTTCTCTCCCGCCTCCCTCAACATGGTGGAGTGGAGCATCGTGATCGGTTGGTTGGCTATTGGCCTGGCCCTCATGGCTTTCACCAATTCCCGCAAAAAGTAACGCCTAGCCGGGGCGGATCGGGTGCGCGGAATCCTCTCTCCCGCGCATCGAACCCGGCACCACTTGGGTAGCTTTGTGAGGCCTTAACCCAACACGGCCTCGCCCACATATATGGATCCATAAGGAGGAACCATGTCCACTAAGTATGCAATCGTTGGCGGCAAGCTCATCGACGGTACCGGTGCCGAGCCGGTCGAGAACTCCCTCGTTCTCGTCGACGATAACGGCAAGATCGAGTACGCCGGCGCCATGCAGGACCTTCCCGAGGGCGTTGAGGTTATCGACGCCGCTGGCAAGACTGTCCTTCCCGGCCTGATCGACACCCACCTGCACTTCTCGGGCAACCTGACCGACGATGACACCGATTGGGTCATGCAGCCGCTCCTCGAGAAGCAGGCCGTCGCCGTCAAGCAGGCCTACGACTGCCTCACCCACGGCCTCACCACCGTCTGCGAGATCGGCCGCTTTGGTATCCAGATCCGTGACTGCATCGACAAGGGCGTCTTTAAGGGCCCGCGCGTTCTGGCCACCGGCCTCGGTTTCTGCCGCGTTGCCGGCCACGGTGACTCTCACCACTGCACCCAGGAGCTCAACAAGGAATCCCATCCCTGGGGCGACCAGGTCGACGGTCCTTGGGATTTGCGCAAGGCCGTCCGTCGTCGCCTGCGCGAGAACCCCGATGCCATCAAGATCTGGGCTACCGGTGGCGGCATCTGGCGCTGGGACTCCGGTCGCGACCAGCACTACTGCTCCGAGGAGATCCAGGCCGTGGTCGACGAGGCAAAGATGGTCGGCATCCCCGTGTGGAGCCACTGCTACAACAACCACGCCGCTGCCTACGATTCCGTTCGCTTTGGCTGCGAGCAGCTGATTCACGGTTTCGATATCGATGAGCGCACCATGGACCTCATGGCCGAGCAGGGCACCTTCTTCACCCCGACGATCGCCTTCCTGCCCACCTGGTACGCCACCTATCCGCCCGTCTACGTGCCTGAGCTGCACGACAAGTACGAGGGCACCCTGGTCGAGAAGGAGCTGCAGCGCAACTACGACTGCCTGCGCGAGGCCAAGAAGCGCGGCGTCGTCATGACGATCGGCTCCGACTCCTTCTCCTTCGTCACCCCGTACGGCACCTGCTCCATCGAGGAGATGTACGAGTTCGTCGACAAGATCGGCTTCACCCCGGTCGAGACCATCACCTGCGCCACCCTCAACGGTGCCAAGATGTGCCACATCGAGGACGAGACCGGTTCCATCGAGGCCGGCAAGTGCGCCGACCTGCTGGTCGTCAACGGTGACGTCGCCGCCGACATCCACGTGCTCAACACCGACAACATGGACGTCATCATGAAGGACGGCTGGATCGTCGAGGCTGGCACCTTTGGCGAGGCCAACAAATACAGCGCCTAAACTACCGTTCATCGACGACTGGATGTAAAACACAGTATTTGATTGCATAATGCAATGGAGAGGGTCGCTTGCGGCCCTCTTTATTGCTATGGGTGCGATAGATAAAAGGGGATGACGGTGGATTTAAACAGGCTGATTCTGGGCAAGAGCTACAACTCTACCAAGGTCTTTCGTACGGCCCAGCATGTGGTCCAGGCCATCCTGCTCGGCGTTGTCGTTCCGGCGCTTATCCTGCTGCTTATCTGGGATTTAACCGATAACCCCAATCCCGTTCCGGGCGTTGTCGTTATTGCCGGCATGGTCATGCTGTGCTTCTTTTTCTCGTATGTCTTTGTGGTCCCCGACGACCTCACATCGAGCGCAACCGACCGTACGCTCGCCATCGCATCAAAAATATTCGCCTACACGTCGCGCGGCCTTACGCCCGAAGCGGCCCTGGGCGCCTCTAAAATCATCCTGTCCGAGACCATCGCCTCTACCATCTGCTTTACCGATGGCAAACAGGTGTTGGCAAGCTGGGGCGAGGACTCGGCAAAGTGCCCCGCCGGCACCCCGGTCGTGCTCAAGACCACGCTCAGTGTGATTGAGACGGGCGAGCAGAGCGTGTTTTCGCGTGACACCTCCAATGAGACGGGCGGCTATTTTCCCCGCCTGCGCGCCGGCATTGTCGCGCCGCTTACCGTGCGCGGACATTGCGTGGGTACGCTCGAGCTGTATTACCCCCGCCTGAGCAGCATTGATATGCGCCAGACGGCGTTGGCCTCGGGTTTTGCCGATCTCATTTCCACGCAGCTCGCCAGCTTTGAGCTCGAGCGCCAGGACGAGCTTACGGCCCGCGTGGAGCTGCGCGCCCTGCAGTCGCAGGTCGACCCGCATTTTCTATTCAATACCATTAGCACGATCGTGTCGCTCGTTCGAACCGAGCCCGACAAGGCGCGATCGCTGCTGATCGACTTTTCCAACTACTATCGTCAGACGCTTTCTGATTCCGGTACGCTCACCACGCTCGAGCACGAGGTGGAACAGGGCACTCGTTATATCAATCTTATGCAGGCCCGGTATGGCGACGGCCGTCTGCGCGTTTCGGTCGACATCGACTTTGAGGTGCACGACAGCCTGGTACCGCCGTTTATCTTGCAGCCGCTGCTCGAAAACTGCATCAAGCATGCGCAGCGCGAGACCGAGCCGCTTTCTATTCGTGTTAGGGCTTTTGAGACCGATGACGGCTTGGAGATCATCGTCGAAGATGACGGCATCGGGATGAGCGAAGAGGTCTGCGCGCATCTGTTTGAGCAGCATCGCCGAGAGGAGCCCGAGAGCATTACCGCCGACGGCTCCGTCAAGCGAGGTTGCGGCCTGGCACTCTTCAACGTGCTTCAGCGCATCCATTTCTTTTACGGAGAAGATTCTGGCATGCGCGTGAAGTCCCAGGAGGGCGTGGGAACGCAGGTCATCGTTGAGTTGAACGGCGAGCCACATGAGCCGGCGCCGTTGACGGTGTAGCACGCGGTTGGATTGAGAGAAAAAGAGGGGAAGCGCATATGTCCGAAGGCTGGAACATCCTGGTGGTTGATGACGAGCCCCCAATTAGGGCTGAGCTACGCTATCTGTTGGAAAAGGATACGCGTGTGGGTCAGATTGCCGAGGCGGGCAATGTCACCGAAGCCGTGGAGTCGATTCTGTCGAACAAGCCCGACGTGCTGTTTTTAGACATTACCATGCCCGGTCGCTCGGGAATTGAGCTTGCCGAGACGCTGCAGAACCTAAAGACGCCGCCGGTCGTGGTGTTTGTGACGGCATTTGCCGAATTTGCCGCTGATGCGTATAACCTCGATGCGGTCGACTATGTCGTCAAGCCGGTCGAGGACGCACGCCTGTCAAAGGCACTCGACAAGATCGAGGCAGCCTTGGGTGCCCGTCGTGTTATCCATGCTCCGCGCCAGCCTTTGCGTCTGACGGTGGACCGCGGGGGCAAAAAGGTGTTCATTCCCGCCGCAGACGTCTGCTACTTTGAGGCGCGCGCCGATTTTTGCAACGCCATCTGCGCCGAGGGAACGTACCTGATCAATGAGTCGATCTCTTCGCTCGAGCGTCGCTTGGACTCCGAGGGCTTTATTCGCGTTCATCGCAGCTATCTGGTCAATTTGGAAGACGTGCACAATGTTGAGATTGGCTCCACGGGGTTGATGGAGCTCAGGCTCGACCGCGTGAGCTCGACGGTACCGGTGTCCCGTCGTCGTGCCGCCGAGGTCAAGTCGCACCTGGGGCTTGCGTAAGAGGCTTGCGTGCCGTCGTTTACCATCGCAGGTTTGGCATGGGCGCGCGGTGGGCATAATGGGTGGCATCGAATGAAATCGAAAGGATCATTATGCCCGCGCTTATCACCCATCATCTGTTTGGCGAGGAAAGCATCGACCGTCTTCCGCAGGGCGTCATCACGTCCGATGAAGAGCGCATTGCCTTTATCTTGGGCAACCAAGGCCCCGACCCGTTTTTCTTTCACATTCTGACACCGCGTGTTTCCGACTGCACGCTGCTGGCGCAGGTCATGCATCGGTCGCGCATGTCTCGCCAGTTCGCGTGCCTGCGCGACGGCGTGTCGCATCTGCTGCCGCGCGACGCCAGCTTGGGTCGCGCCTTTGCGCTGGGCCTGCTGTCTCATTACGTGCTCGACCGCAACGCCCATCCTTTTGTCTATGAGCAGCAGTTTGGCATCGTGGAGTCCGATTCAGAGCTTGAGAATTCGAGCAGTCAGGTCCATGCCGTGATTGAGAGCGACCTGGACGTGCTGATGCTGCAGCTTAAACGCGATGGCGCTACGGTCGACGATTATCCGCCGGCGGGCGAGATAGTCACCACCGATCGCATCAATCGCGTGGCCGGCGTGCTGATGAGCTATGTTGCCGGACGCGTGTACGGCATTGACATTCCGGCAGGGGAGTACGGTGCTGCCGTTGCCAATATGCAGCGACTTTACCGTGCGATTGAGCCGGCCGGCTCCGCAAAGACGCGCGCGATCTCGCTGGTTGAGGGCTTGGTGCACGACTACTCGCTGCTCGACGGCCTTGCCCATCGCGTGACGACGGAGCTGCCCGAGCGCACCGGTAACCTGGGCTATCTGACATGGAAGAATCCCTTTACCGACGAGGTCTCGAACGAGAGTTTCCCCGAGGTCTTTGATCGCGCGCTGGTCGATTACGAGTGCACGGTCGCACGTTTTATCGAGACCGGTGACATGGATGCCGTGACCAGTCACGTCAACTACAGCGGTCGCGTGCTCAATGCCGATGAGGAGTTCGACCGCGAGGAATAGGGCTCGTGCGTGCCCCTTTGCCGAATCCTTACCGGCGGTTCTGGACAATTGGGGTACGATGAACTAACTGCATATCGGGCGAATACGAAGGGTCCCTGTCCATGAAATACACCAAGCTCGAGCGTAACTGGGTTATGTATGATGTGGGCAATTCGGCCCTCGTGCTGCTCAATACCTCGGTGGTGCCCATTTACTTTAACGCCATCAATACCGGCGCTTCTTCGGCCGACCTGGTGGTCGCCTGGGGCAATGCGCAGACGATCGCCTCGCTGGTCATCGCCATGCTCATGCCCATTCTGGGCGCGCTTGCCGACTACGCCGGCAACAAGATCAAGTTCTTCTTGGGCTTCTTCCTCACGGGCCTGGTGCTTTGCCTGGCGCAGGCTATCCCAATGTCCGCCATGGCATTTTTGACCGTGTACGTGCTGTGCACCATCGGCCTTAACTCTTCTATGACGTTCTACGACGCCATGCTGCCCGACATTACCACCGACGAGCGCATGGACGCCGTGTCCAGCTCGGGCTATGCCTGGGGCTACATCGGTTCCACCGTGCCGTTCGTCATCTGCCTGGCGCTCATCATGGGTGGCCCCGCTCTTGGCGTCCCTACCATGCTGGCAACGCGTCTGTCGTTTATCATCACTGGTGCCTGGTGGCTCATCTTTACCCTGCCGCTCATTCGCACCTATAAGCAAAAGTACGGTCGCGAGCGCGGTCCCGAGGACACTATCGGCCACATCGTGGGCGGTGTGTTCTCCGAGGTCGGACACACCATGCGCGAGATCGCCCACAACAAGACCGTGCTGGTCTACATGATTGCGTTCTTCTTCTATATCGACGGTGTGCACACGGTCATTTCCATGGCTACCAGCTACGGCTCGGCTTTGGGCATCGATTCGACGCAGCTGGTGCTGGCGTTGCTCGTTACGCAGTTCGTGGCCTTTCCGTCCGCCATCATCTACGGCAAGCTCGCCGGACGCGTGGGCACGCTCAACATGATCCTGGTGGCAGTCGCCGCCTACATGGGCATTGTGCTGTTCGCCGCGTTCTTCCTAAAGACCGCCTTTGAATTCTGGGTGCTTGCCATTATGGTCGGCCTGTTCCAGGGCGGCGTGCAGGCGCTTAGCCGTAGCTACTTTGGTCGCATTATCCCCAAGGAAAAGTCCAACGAGTACTACGGCTTCTTTGACATCTTCGGTCGCTATGCAAGCGTCATGGGCACTTTCCTAGTGTCGGTCGTCACCTCGCTGACCGGCAACCCGTCGCTGGGCGTCCTTTCCATTGGCGTGCTGCTGATCGTTGGCTTTATGCTGCTGGTCCGCCTGTCCCGCATGACTCGGGCGGCAGAGCATGCCGCATAGGAGCGAGCGGCTATTGTGCCTGTCCACGGTACTCTTTTGGGGTTATCCGCAATAAACATTGCGACTTGCGAGCAATGATTTGCCCAAGTGGGTATGATGGAATCAGCTAGGTCGCGGGGCGTCGCCTGTGTTTGGCGGCGTCCCGATTTTGTGTTGCAGGGAGGGTAAGGCATGAACGCCACGGTCGTGATTCCAACGTATTGGGCGGGCGATGACGCTTGCGCAAACGCCCCTGGCACCTATGACCATTCGACGCGACTCAACGCCGACAATCCCGAACTCGACCGCTGTCTGGCCTCGCTTGAGCAGGTACGTGACATCCCGCGCATCATCCTTTTGGTGGTCTGTCCCGTTTCTGCCACAGCCGATGTGTCGCTGCGCGTGCACGAGATTGTCGACGCGCATCCCACGCTCAAGGTCACCGTTGTCACCAACACCCAGGCCTCGCGCATTGCAGACCGGGTTGCTCAGATCGCGCCCAAGGGTTCGGGCGAGTGCGTGAGCCTGCGAGGCTACGGTGCCATCCGCAACATGGGGCTAGCCTGTGCCGCTGTGCTGGGGCATGACGCGGTTATCTTTTTGGATGACGATGAGACTGTCATCGACGCCGACTTTATGAAGCGCGCGACCTATGCGTTGGGGCAGCAGACGCGTCAGGGCTTGCCGATCTTGGTCAAGAGCGGCTATTTCTACGATCGCGACGGCTCGCCGCTGGCTCCCACGGACAAGGCGGGCATCTGCCATCGTTGGTGGACCAAGCGCATCGAGTTCAACCGTTGGATGAAAAAGGCGCTCTCGGGCACTCGCATCTCGCACTCCAACTACGTGTGCGGCGGCCTGATGGCCCTGCACGCCCGCGCCTTTACGCGTGTAGCCTTTGACCCGTTTATCACCCGCGGCGAGGACTTGGATTACCTCTTTAACATGCGCATGTTTGGCTACGACGTGTGGTTCGATAACGAGTGGACCGTGCGCCATCTGCCTCCGGAGTCCGAAAAGCGCTCACCGCGCTTTATGCAGGATGTATACCGTTGGTACTACGAACGGGCCAAGTTGACATTCGCCGCGCATCAAAAGGAGCTCATTCCCGTTACGGCGGCATCGCTCATGCCCTACCCGGGCCCGTGGATTTCGCGCGAGCTCGACGACCGCGTGCGCAAGACCGCTATGGTCCGCAGCGTGTTTACCCGCGAGCATGAGGGCTACCTGCGCATTTGGCGCCATGGTATCGGCGAGGCAAAGGCCTATGCGCGCCAAAACGCTGCAAGCTACCTGCGTTTCCAGAGCTTTTGGCCCAAGATCATGGACGGGCTTTGGCGTGACGCACAACTGATCAGTATCCTGGAGGGGGCCGAATGATCGACCGCCGCGCCCAGCGCGATAGTTCAATATCAATCTTTCGCATCATTGCCGTTGCCTGCGCCATTTGCGTGCTGGTGTACTTCTGTCTCTTATACACATCTCCGAGCCCACGAGACTCCTGAGCATCTCG
>UQXA01000006.1 GCA_900544865.1 uncultured Collinsella sp.
GCCATGGCATCCGTCCTTTCCACGAATGACTACGTTGCAGTAAACATAGCCGCCCGTGCGGACACAAACACAGGGTGGCCCCTCACATCTCGGCAAACGAAATCAGCTTGGTATCTCCCCTGTTCGCCGCAGCTTCCTGACATCCTTGCGTAAAGCCACACTTCGAGAAGATCACGTAGTTTTTATACTGCCGTCTAAAGAGCTCGCTTCGGTGCACGAGCTTTTGCAGCACGTCTTCGCCCGCCGGTTCATTGCGCCATTTGCACTCCGCAAACAGCGCAGCGCCCTCGCCATCGTCAACAATCAAGTCGATTTCTTCCTGCGTATGCGTGCGATTATCCGTCCCCCACCAGCGCCCGACGTTCGCCGGAACCACATCGAGTTGGCCCGCCCGCGCGAGTTCGCACACATACTGCCTGCATATAAGCTCAAAGACCGTACCCATGTAATCCGATACGTGCGGCTCAATGCGCTTATACGCCACCTCGGCCATATCGTTTTGAATCAGCCCGATGTTCTGCGGCACAAACTTGTACCAGAACCTAAACATCTGGTCGCTCAGCAGATACACGGCTCGCTTATTGCTCGTCTCGTTTAGGGGCAGCTCGCGCTCGACAATCCCAAGCGACGCCAGCTTATCCACATAGCTCTTTACGTTGCTCGCGGGGATTCCCGTAGAACTCGCAATCTCCGAGATCTTCGAGCGCCCCTGAGCAATTGCTTGCACAATCGCATCATATTGCTCGGGATTGCGGCACTCTTGCAATAGCAGGTTACTCGGCTCCTCAAAGAGATAGCCCGTAGGAGTAAGACGTTATAGCTAGCTATAATATAGCTAGCTATAACGTAATCCGACAAGCGGCGCACGCAAAAGGGGCGGTACACCACCGCACGCGAACCGCTCTGGTCTCGCTCCTCACGGCGCTCATCGGACTTTCCGAGGCACTCAAGCAGTGTTCGAGGCATAAAAAGAGGGGTCGACGCCGTTAAGGCATTGACCCCCTAATCTAAGCAACGGCGCTGCCCAGCTAACCACAACTTGGGCTGCCGTCGACTTTTTTCTACCCACGGGTGTCAGGTTCAACAAATGGTTTTTCAGTCATGGAAGCACGGCGCTCGCCCGACTCGTCCACTATTCCAGCCACCACTCCACGTCCACGGAGCACTCGACCTCGATGGGTTCCGGATCCAGCACCGTTTCCCCAAGGCCTCCAGATGTCCCATTGGGAGCGCCCATGGCAGCGCAGTACACCCCGCCATAATCCCCCGGCCGGCTGTTATACGAGATATGCTTGATGCCGCCCAGCTTAGCCCCCGCCGCCGCAGCAAGCGCCTGCGCATTACCGCGAGCGCGCTCAACAGCGCGGGCAATCAGGACATCCTCCGCCGCGCGCTCATCCGCAAGTTCAAATCGAATGTTCATGTCGGCATGCGATCCGCAGGTGTTGAGCGCCGTCCACACAGCCGCACAGTCAATAGAATCGACAGATGCGGCAACCGTGCCGTACGCATAGTAGTCGTAGCCCACGATGATTGCCCTCTTGCGCGTCGTCTGCGCATAGCAGGTGTACCGGCGACACGTTAACTCGTCATCCAGACCAAAGGGCGCCAGTGCGGCGGCGACCTTGGCGCGATCGGCGTTGTAATCGTCCAGGCACGCCTCCTTGGTATCAAAGCGGCCGCCAAAGCCAATGCTAAAGATCACGTGATCGGGCATGACCTTATCCTCGATCCGGGCACCAACGCTCACATAGCCAGTCTTATCCGTTGCCATGGCATCCGTCCTTTCCACGAATGACTACGTTGCAGTAAACATAGCCGCCCATGCGGACACAAAGTTGCGCGGCGGCGCCGTTGCGGGTCCTGGAACGAATGTTCCACTTGAGGCTTCCACCGGAAAACGAATCCCATTCTGAGCGTCGAATCCGGGACGCAATTTCCGCATGCGGCCCCGTTGGGAAAGTTCATCCCGCTCTGAGCGCTCATTCCGGGATGCAATTTCCGTTTGAGGCCCGATCCGGAAACGGCATCCCACTCTGGAGCCGAAATCTGGGTCACAGTTTCCGCAGATACCAGTCGACGATCCGCCGCCCTTATCACATGCCTTCAAATATGCGATCAAGAAACACAAAACAGCAGATAGATTGCTCTTTTTCGGAAAAGTAAACGTCCCTAAACTTACCAAGGCTTCATATCTAGCTACCGTTCACGGGTACCGATTACCGCCCACCGATTCAGCTTCAAAAAAAGACGTCAAAACCAGGCCATCTACCTGCATGGTTAGATTTTGGTCAGCTTTTGGTCAGCTGAGCGGCAAGTTCCGGCTGATACGTTTTTGCTACCCAAAAGGAGGCGGTAGCTCATGACCCATTGCAATGACCAACTCATCGACCAGCTGTTGAACCAAGCCGAACAAGAGGGACGCTGTCTGATTCCCCCGAGCACGGCGATCCGAAAAGCGCTCCTTCGGCGCACCGGCAGCACGGTCGTCTCCCCCATGCCGGGACTGTTCGCGCGCAAAATGCGCTGGGATGAGCTCAACCGGGCACAGCGTCATTGCGAGATTATTCGCGCCCTTGCGATCATCCACCCCGATTGGACCTTCTGCTCGTTTTCGGCAGCTTGCCTGCTGGGGCTCGAGGTCTCGTGGCGACACCTGAATGTCGTGCATGTCTGCAGCTCGACAAAGCCGTCGGCTCGTCCGGGCGCACATATTCAGCGGCACCAGATTGAGCCGGCCGGAGCAATACGCAGAGTCGGCATATCGGTAACGCCGCCTATCCAAACGGCCACAGATTGCCTGCTGCAAACTGGTTTTGCCGACGGCATGCCCATTGCCGATTCGGCGATCTCAAAGCTCGGCCTTACGCGAGAGCAGTTGATGGAGGCCGTCGAGCAACGAACGACCGCCCGCAATGGTCGCGCGATTCGCACCGCCCTCACAACGCTTCGATATGCCGACGCCCGCGCCGAGAGCGGCGGGGAATCGGTCGCCCGAGCCGCCATGATCGAGACCGGTTTTGCGCCCGACTGGCTTCAATACGAATTGACGGACCCCTTCGATTCGGCCAAGCCCATACGAACGGACTTTGCCTGGGAGCGCCAGGCGCGGGAACTCACGCTGGGCGAGCTCGACGGACTCATCAAATATACCGACCAGACCATGTTGGCCGGACGCACCACCGCCGAGGCGCTCGTTGCCGAACGACAGCGCGAGGCGCACCTATCGCTCTACGGTCATCCTCTGCTGCGCTTTACCATAAACGAGGTCCGCTCGGCAGGAATGCTCGCCAAAAAGCTGCAGACGGCAGGCATCCGGCAGACCGCGCTGCCAACGTGGCTCAACGAAGTGGAGCTGTAGGAGCTGCTAAGCCGCGCATCGCCGGATCGCATCCCCCCTATCTGGGCCGCGTTTTCCCAACGGCCACGCCAACGGAAAGCGCGTCCTAGCCTGGACGCTCAAAACGGGATGCACTTTCCGGATGGCGGGCCTAGCGGAAAGCGTGTCCCGGAATCAGGTCTCGGAACGGGTCGTGCTTTCCGGTTGAGTCCTTCAGCGGAAACCGCATCCCGGAATAAACGCTCAAACTGGGATGCACTTTCCAAACGGCCGGCCAGCGGAAAACGAATCCCATTCTGAGCGTCGAATCCGGGATACAGTTTCCGTTTGAAGCCCCGTCTGGAAAGTACGTCCCATTCTGGAGCCGAAATCTGGGACGCAGCTTCCGCATGCGAAGGCGCTCCAAACAAAAGGCCCCGGCTCTCGATGGAACCGGGGCCAAAGGTGCAGCATATGCAGTTGATGTTGAGCACGAACAGCCCGTCAGCAATGCCGTCCGCGCTCTACCCTACCCGCGGTGACGGGCGCGGCTGTACGGCGTATCCACCATGGGCAGATCCGGACGCAGCTTGCCGTCGAATGCGCGATAGGCGTTCTGCACGGCGGGCGCCGTGGGGATCGTTGCGATCTCGCCGATGCCCTTGCCGCCGTATGCCACGGGCAACAGTTCGTCCTTCTCCACGTAGATGGCGTGGATATCCGGAATCTCGGGCGCGCGGAACAGCCCGAGCGTGCCGTACCTCGCCTGGGGCACGCAGTCCTTGAGCGGCCAATCCTCGGTAAGCGCATAGCCCATACCCATGAGCACGCCGCCTTCGATCTGACCCTGGATGGAGATGGGATTGACCACCTTGCCGGAATCGTGCGCGGCATAGACCTCGCTCACGCGGCCGTCGTCGTCCAAAATGACCACATGCGTGGCAAAGCCGTAGCAGATGTGACTCTTGGGGTTGGGAACATCCGCACCCAGCTTGTCGGTCGGCTCCAGGTACACGTAGCCAAACTCGCAGCCCTCGAGCACCTTAATGGCGGTCGCGGGATCCTGAGGATGCATACCCTGACCGGCAACGAGCTCCTGCGTACGCAGCTGATAAGCACGGCCGTCGTCGTACTCGATCTTGACGCCGTCGCCATGCGCGCTCACCGGAGCGGCGGGCGCCGGCTTGCCGGCCTCGATGTCAAGCATGGCATCGCGCAGCAGGAAGGCGGCACCGCGCACGGCCTCGCCGGTCACGACCGTCTGACGCGAGCCAGACGTGGTGCCGGAGTCGGGAGCGTTCTCGGTGGAGCACTCTCCGTTGGCAATGCAGCTCAGTGGCAGACCGCAGGCCTCGGCAACGTCCTGCAAAAAGACAGTGTTGCAGCCCTGGCCGATGTCGGACGTAGCGGCATAGACCACGGCCACGCCGTTCTCGACGCGGATCTTGCAGCGACCGGCATCGGGCAGGCCCACGCCCACGCCGGCGTTCTTCATGGCGCAGGCGATACCGGCGTGTCCGGGATGCGCATAGTAGGCATCCTTGACCTCGAGCAGCGTCTCCTTAAGCGCCGTGGAGCAGTCGGCAATCTGGCCGTTGGGCAGAACCTCGCCCGGCTCGATGGCGTTGCGGTAGCGAATCTCCCACGGATCCAGGCCGACCTTCTGTGCCAGCAGATCGATCAGGCTCTCGAGTGCAAACTCGGACTGGCAAACGCCAAAGCCGCGGTACGCACCGGCGGGCGGGTTGTTGGTGTAGTAGCCAAAGCCGCGGATGTCGGTGTTCTGGTACTTGTAGGGACCGACGGCATGCGTACAGGCGCGCTCGAGCACCGGGCCGCACAGCGACGCATAGGCGCCGGTGTCAAAGTTGATCTCGCAATCCAGACCGGTAAAGTTGCCCTCGGCGTCGCAACCCAGCGTAAAGGTGCCGTCCATGGCGTGGCGCTTGGGATGGAACGCGAGCGACTCGGCGCGCGTGAGCTTGCACTTCACAGGACGCTGGAGCTTATAGGCAGCAAGCGCGGCCAGGTGCTGGACCGAAACGTCCTCCTTACCGCCAAAGCCGCCGCCCACGAGCATGGTCTCGACGACCACGCGCTCGGGCTCGTTGTCCCAGCCAAACATGTGGGCACACTCTTTGCGCGTGTCGTAGGCACCCTGGTCGGTCGACTGCACCTTGACGCCGTTCTTGTACGGGAAGGCAACGGCGCACTCGGGCTCCAAGAAGGCGTGCTCGGTAAAGGGTGTGGTAAAGCGCTGCGTCACAGTAAACGCGCTCTCCGCCAACGCCTTGGCGGCGTCGCCGCGCGTCACGTGGCGGCTCTGGCACACGTTGTCCTTGAGCTCCACCGTGTTGCCAAAGGCAAAGAAGCTGTCGTGCAGGCGCGGGGCGTCGGCAGCCCTGGCCTCGACAATGTTACGCACAGGCTCCAGCGGCTCGTAATCGATCTTTACGAGCTTCTTGGCCTTCTCGAGCGTCGCCTCGTCCTCGGCGACTACCAAAACGATGGCGTCGCCCACGCAGCGGGTGATATCGCCCTGGGCAATCATGACGTCCCAGTCCTGGATAAGGTGGCCGACCTGGTTGACCGGCACGTCCTCGGCGCGCAGGATGCCCACCACACCGGGCAGGGCCTCGGCCTTGGAGGTATCGATGGAGAGCACGCGGGCGCGCGGATACTTGGAGCGCACGGCGCTGGCGTAGGTCAGACCCGGCTGATCGAGCTCGTCGATGTCGTCGGGATATTTGCCCTCGCCGAGCACCTTCTTGCGCACGTCGATGCGGAAGGCGCGCTTGCCCACGCCGTAGTCGTCGCCGCGCTCCAAGTCCTCGTCGATCTGCTTTTCGCCGCGGAGCACCGCAGCGGCCAGCGCAATGCCCTCGATAATCTTTTTGTAGCCGGTGCAACGGCAGACGTTGCCGCGGATGGCGTACTTGATCTGCTCCTCGGTGGGCTCGGGATCCTCGGCGATGAGCGCTGCACCCGCCATGACCATGCCGGGGATGCAAAAACCGCACTGCACGGCGCCCACGGCGCCAAAGGCGTACACAAAGGCCTCGCGCACGTCCTCGGGCAGGCCCTCGACGGTCACGATGTTGCGGCCGGCGGCAAGAGCGGTGGTCAGCACGCACGCCTTGACGGCCGCACCGTCCACGTGGATGGTGCAGGTGCCGCACGCGCCCTCGGAGCAGCCGTCCTTGGCGGAGTGAATGTGCAGGTCGTCGCGCAGATAACGCAGCAACGGTTTGTTTTGGGTCGTCGTGCGCTCGACGCCGTTAACGGTAAAAGTGAATTCCTGTGCCATGGTGATTCCCCTCTACACGCCGGCGGCGATGCCGGTGCGGTCGTGAATGGCGCCATGCGGGCACACGACGGCGCACATACCACACGACAGGCAGTCGGCGCCGTCGATGTGGGCACAGTTGTCCTCGATGCGGATTGCGCCGGCAGGGCACTTTTTGGCGCACATGCCGCAACCGATGCAGCTCGTGTCGCAGATCTTGCGGGCGATGGCGCCCTTATCGGTGTTGTTGCAGCGCACCAGGATGTTCTGGTAGCCGGGAACGAAGGCAATCACGCGCTGCGGGCATGCCATGCCGCACAGGCCACAGCCCGTGCACTTTGAGCGGTCCACGCGGGCGATGCCATCGACCAGCGCAATGGCGCCGTGGGGGCAGGCCGTGACGCAGGCGCCACAGCCAATGCAGCCTTCGCTGCAGCGGGCGTCGCCGCCTGCGGAGGCGCAACCGCTTCCGCAGGCAACGTAGGCCACGTTATGTTGAATGGATTTGGCCATAAGAGACTCGCCTATTTCTTAAGAAGGTACGAATAGTTGTCGCGCACGGCCCTGATGGTCAGGCGGACGGCCTCGGGAAGGCCGGTGTTGACGGCATCGACCGAGACGGTGCGGACCGTGCCGGCGACGCGAACCTTAAAGTGATCCTCGTCCACGGCCAGGAAGCCCTCGTTCTCGGAGTTCTCCATGTCCTGCTCGCTCCAGAACAGGGTGAGCTTGTCCTTGTAGGGACGACCCTCCTGGTAGGGGCAGAACACGGCGCAGTTGCCGCACTCATTGCACATGCCGTCGACATGGAGGACCTGATGCTTGGCCAGGCCCGGCACCTTGATGGCAACGTTGGCGCGGTTGGGGCACACGTCGCAGCAGACCTCGCACACCGAACCGCAGCCCAGGCAGCGGGTCTTGGTGCAGTTGCGCTTGTCGCGGCACAGCGACCCCTTGCGCTCGTAGCAGGTGTCCTCGTGGCCAGCCTGCTCGTTGCAATCGGCGTACTTGTTAAAGTCCACACCGGCGATGGCACGGGCGACCTCGGCGGCGTCGGCAATAGCCTCGACCACGGTGGCAGGGCCGCGACGGCAGTCGCCCGCGGCCCAGACGCCCTCGACGCCGGTGGAGGTGGCGGCAAGGCGGCCGCGACGGTCGTGCTCGACGCCCGCGGCATCGTACAGGCTGGCATCGATGCCCTCGCCCACGGCGCAGATCACCGTGGTGGCGGGAAGCTCGACGGTCTCACCCGTGGCGACAGGGCTGCGACGGCCGCTTGCATCCGGCTCGCCAAGCTCCATAACGTCGCAAGTCAGCACGGCGCCGTTGAGTGCCTTGGGCGCCAGCAGCTCGCAGAACTCAACGCCGTCGGCAAGAGCAAGATCAAGCTCTTCCTCGTCGGCGGGCATCTGCTTCTTGGTGCGGCGATACACCAGGCGCACGTTCTTCACACCAGCCAGGCGCCTGGCCACGCGGGCAGCATCCATGGCGGTGTTGCCGGCGCCGATGACCACGACGTCCTCGCCCAGCTCGAGCTTCTCGCCCTTCTTGGCGGCCTCGAGGAACTCCAGCACGTCGAGCTCGGCGCCCTCGCCCAAGCCCGCAGAGCCGGGCATCCAGGCGCCGGTGGCCACGACCACGTCGGTAAAGCCCTGGGCCTTGAGTTCGTCAATGGACTCCACGTGAGCGTTAAGCTGAACCTTGGCGCCAAAGGCCAGGCAGAGCTCGGCATCGTGGGAGATATCGTCGCTCTCGATACGGAACTCGGGAATCACGTGACGGACCACGCCGCCGAGCGAATCGCGAGCCTCAAAGATGGTGACGGGCACGCCGGCGCGCGTCAGGAAAAACGCCGTCGCCAGGCCGGCCGGGCCGCCGCCGATAACGGCAACGTTGCGCGCGCCGTCGTTGGCGATGGCCTGGGCGCGCAGCTTGGGCAGCACGGCGGTCATGGCCTCGCGGGCGGCCTTGAGCTTGCTGGCGCGGATCTGGGCGCCCTCGGGCTCGTAGAATGCACGCTCACAGGCACGACCGCAGGGATGCGGGCAGATGGTGCCGGTAATGAACGGCAGGGCGTTGCGCTCGATGATGATGTTGAGCGCGTCCTCGTAGCGGCCCTCGTCAACAGCCGCCAGGTAGGCGGGAATGTCCTGCTGGATGGGGCAGCTCGTACGGCACGGCGTCGTAAAGCAGTCGGAAAGCGGGCTCTTGCCGGCGACCTTGCGGTCGGGCAGCGGGCGCAGCGGCTTCTTGTAGAGCGGGTTGGTGAGCGAGTCGGTCTGGATCGCGGTCACGGCGTCGAGAGAGACGCCCGCGAACGGCTTGCCGGCCAGATCGGCAAACTCGCCGGCCATCTGGCTAAAGCGCTCGTAGCCACCGGGCTTGAGCACGTCGGTCGCCAGGGTGACGGGCCAAATGCCGGCATCATACAGGGCGCGAATGTTGTAGACCGTGGCGCCACCGGAGTAACTGATGCGCAGCTTACCGTCAAACTGCTCGGTAATGCGGCGGGCAGCCTCGATGGTCAGCGAGAACAGCGAACGGCCAGACATGTACATCTCGGTGGAAGGCAGCTCGTTTCTCGTCACGTCGACGGGGAAGGTGTTGGTGAGCTTGACGCCAAACTCCAGACCGCGCTCGGCGCACAGGACAATCAGGCGCTCGAACATAGGCACGGTATCGGCCCACTGCAGGTCCTCGCGGAAGTGCGTGTCATCGAAGACGATGTAGTCAAAGCCCAGCTCGTTGAGGCGCTGGCGGGCAAACTCATAGCCCAGCAGCGTGGGGTTGCACTTGATGTAGGTGTTGAGGCCCTTCTCGGTGATCAGATAGGTCGCGATGCGCTCGATCTCCGCCGGCGGGCAGCCGTGCAGGGTGGACTCGGTGATGGAGTTGGAGACGCGTGCCGGAATGGATTCGACAAATGCGGCGTCAACATGCTCAAACTTGTCCAGGTTGGCGAGCGCCCACGTGCGGCACTCGTTCCAAACCTCGGAGCCGCTGGCGTCCTTCATGCCCTCGATGTAGGCGTCGACCTTGGGGCTCTTGATGCCCTCCAGGTCATAACCCACGGACATGTTGAAGACAAAGCCGTCCGGGCTGCCCAGGCCGTACTCACGAGCGATCAGGTGGCAGGCGAACCATGCCTTCACGTACTCGGCAAAAGCCTGCGGAACCTCGAGCTCGGTCGACCACTCGCAGTTGTAGCACTCGTCCTGCGCCACGATGCAGGGCTTGTTCACACACTTGGAGAGCTCCTCGCCGTCCATAACCTGAACGGTCTTGAGCTCAAAGAAGCGGGAACCGGCCACGTAGGATGCCACGATGTTCTGGGCAAGCTGCGTGTTGGGGCCGGCGGCCGGGCCAAACGGAGTCTCGATGCGCTCGTCAAAAATGGGAAGCGCGCCCTCCTGGTTGGTCGTGACCATCTTGCGCACGCCAAAGACGGCGCCCTGAGTCTTGTGCTCCTCGATGATCCAGTTCATCAGCTGCGAAAACGGGATCGGCCTCATGATGTCGCTCATAGTGAGCTCCTCTCTGTAACGCCCGGCGAGACCGCGCGGCGGGCGCAAATACGGTGTAGCGCTAGCACAGCGCCGGCGACCCCGCGGAGGTCGCCTATACGCGCGTCGGATGCGGCGAAACATCCGACGCGCGTGAATCTACTTGTAATTAGTAGGCGCGATCGTTGAGCGTGCTCCAGAGCTTCTTGGACTCGGCCATGGTCCACGCGTTGATCTTGTCCTCATCAATGCCAACAAACTCGCGATCCTTGTACAGGACGCGGCCGTTGATGATGGTGGTGCGGCAGTTTTTGCCCATCATGCCAAAGAGCATGTGGCCGTCGATGTTCTCCTCGCTCAGCGGCGTAAAGGGCTTATAGTCCATGACGATGACGTCGGCGGCAGCGCCGGGCTCAAGCACACCGAGCTTGCGATCGAAGTACTTGCTGGCCATCTTGGCGTTATTCTCAAACAGCATGGTCATGGCCTCGCACCAGCCCACGTTGGGCATAGCGGCGTTGTGGCGCTGAATAATCAGGAAGACCTTGAGGCTCTCGAGCATATCGTGGGTGTAGGCGTCGGTGCCCATGCACACGGGGATGCCGCGGCGGAAGAACTCGAGCACGGGGGCGCAGCCCACGGCATTGCCCATATTGGATTCGGGGTTGTTGACCAGCCAGGTGCCGGACTCCTTGACGATATCCATCTCGGCGGGCGTCACATGGATGCAGTGGCCGAGCATGGTGTCGGGACCGAGCAGGTTGTGCTGCAGCAGGCGCTCGACGGGGCTGATGCCGCCGCGGTTGAGGCGGGAATCCCACACGTCGTTCATGCCCTCGCACACGTGGATGTGGAAGCCGGTCAGACCGTTGTTGGCCTCGGCCATCTTATCCATGGTCTCATCCGACAGCGTAAAGGTGGCGTGACCGCCAAACATTGCGGCGATCATGTGGTTGTCGTTATCGCGACGCTCCTTGGCGGCCCACTGGGCAAACTCGGCGTTCTCGGCAATAGCCTGATCGCACTTTTCCTGGCCACGGCGGTCGGAAACCTCGTAGCACAGGCACGAACGCATGCCCAGCTCCTGAGCAGCGTCCTTAATGGTAAAGAGGCTGCCCGGAATCTCGCAGAAGCTCGCGTGGTGATCGAAGATCGTGGTGACGCCGTCGCGGATGGAATCCAGAATCGTGGCATAGGCGCTGGCCTTGGTGCCGTCGAGCGTCAGGTTGTCGTCAATCTTCCACCACTGCTGCTCAAGATTCTCCAGGAAGTTGGTGGGGTTGCAGCCCTTAATGGCAAGGCCGCGGGCCAGACCCGAGTAGATGTGGGTGTGGCAGTTGATGAGTCCGGGCATGATGAGGTTGCCCCGGGCGTCGACGTACTCGGCATCCGGGTACTTGGCCTTGAGCTCGCACTCGGGGCCCACTTCGACGATCGTATCTCCGTCAATGGCGACCGCACCGTTGGGGATGAACGGGGCCTGAGCGTTGCGGGTAAAGACGGAACCGTTAGCGACCAGAAGCATGGATGCTCCCTTCGACATCAGAGGCGGGGTTTGACACCTCTGACATGGCGGAGTGCGAAGCGCCGGCCTACACCGGAAACGGGCCCTCTCCCGTCAACGCTTCACCAAAGGGACAAACCCTTTGAAGTGCGGCTTGGCGCCGCATGACGTCGGCGGACGAGGCGATGCGCCCGCCGACGAATAGCACCGAATTGGTTACTTCTTGCTCTCGGGCAAGACCAGATCCACGGCAGCGTCCTTGGCAGCATCGATGTGCTGAGCCACAACCGGCGTCTGCGGAAGAATCAGGTTAAGGACAATGGCCATGATGGCGGTGGGGGTTACGGCATTGGAGCCGATGACGGTGGACACCCAGGCGGGCATGCCCTCGCCGGCAAGGCAACCGCTGGCCATCCAGATACCCAGGCCAAAGACGACGGAGGTACCGACGATGGTGGTGGTGCGCTGCGTGAGGCCCTCGCGGGTGAACATGCGCACGCCGTTCATGGTGATGGTGCCAAAGACGCCGACGGTCGCGCCGCCGATGACGGGCTGCGGGATAGCGGAAAGGACGGCAGAGAGCTGCGGGAACAGACCGGCGATGGCAAAGACGGCCGCGATGATCACAAAGACCCACTTGTTGACGACCTTGTTGGAGCAGATGATGCCCACGTTCTGGCCAAGGGCGCTGGTGGGAAGACCGCCCAGCAGGCCGCCGACCATAGAGGTGAGACCCTGGGACACGATAGCGCCGGAGAGCTCGCGCTCGGTGGGCATACGGTCGATGGAGCCCAGGCAGGCGGCGGAGACGTCACCGATAACCTGGATGGCAACCATGGGGAACACGACGGCGAGGGTAATGCAGACCTCGGGATCAAACTCGAGCGCATAGGGCATGAGCTTGGGAAGGGCGAAGACCTGGGCGGTGGCGACGCTGGAGAAGTCGATCATGCCAAAGGGGATCGAAACGATCATGCCGACGATCATGCCAAAGAACACGGATCCCAGCTTGAGCGTACCCTTGCCAAAGTTGGCGAGCGCAAAGACCACGGCGAAGGTGATGAGAGCGACGCACCACGCCTGCGGGGTGCCCCACAGCGGCGTGCCCATGCCACCGGCCATGTACTTAACGGCCGTGGGATAAAGAGAGACGCCAATGGAGAAGATGACCGTACCGGTCACGACGGGCGGGAACAGCCACTTGATCTTGCTGTAGGCCAGACCAAAGAGGACCGCGACGGCGCCGCCGACGATCTCGCCGCCCAGCAGTGCACCAAAGCTAAAGCCCGAGGCACCCATGGCCTGCAGGGCCGGCAGGAACGCGAACGAAACGCCCATGACGATGGGCAGACCGCCGCCGATGCGACGGAAGGGAGCGAAGGCCTGGAGGGCCGTGTCGATTGCCGAAAGAATGAGCGCGACCTGGATGATGTCGGTGCTCTGCTGGCTATTAAAACCGTAGACGCCGGCCATGATGACCGCCGGGGTAATGATGCCGGCAAACGATGCCAGTACGTGCTGAAGGGCACACGGGATCATTTCCTTAACGGGAGGCATGCCTTCGCGAGTGAACAGGGCTTCAGTGCCGTTCGTAACCGTCTCCTGGGTCATTTGACCACCAATCCTCGAAATAGTTGTTTTCGCATCTAACGCTCTATTGTGACGCAGTGCGGGGTTGAGGTTGTGCCTTCGTTGGATATCGTATTAAAGATGATTCTCATTCTCAATAATAATTTTTTGTTATCAGACTATTCTTAAGCTGAGACGATGCATTTCCGCAGGTCAGGAAAGTGTCTAGTCAAAATAACATCTAACTTTTCTTTTGGTCGACCGTTTACCGCCGAATTCCTACCGCTCGTCTGTATTACGCAATGTACCTGCGAATATGCGAGAAGAGGAATGGCGTGTTACCATGAGAAAAAATTGTTATGAACATTTCCGATTTCACCCCAAGGAGTTGCCCGTGAACGAGACCGTACGTCGCTTTTTGCCGATGGTCGATTTCCTGGAGCAGATACTCGGTAAGAACAGCGAAATCGTGCTGCACGATTTCTCGGATCCCGACCACGCCATCGTCGATATTCGCAACGGCATCGTGAGCGGCCGCAAGGTCGGCGGCCCCGCCACCGATCTGGCACTCAAGATCATGCACGACGCCAAGTATCGCGACCTGCCGTTTATTACGGGTTATGAAGGGCGCGGCGCCGGTGGCAAGACGTTGGAGTCCGCGACGTTCTTTATCCGCGAGAATGGCGAGATCGTCGGTATGCTCTGCGTCAACACCGATCTTTCCACGGTACGCTCCATCAACGCCATGGCGCAGCAGCTCATGGCTTGCTTCGACGCTGTGCCTAGGCAGGCGGAGCCCGCGTCTATCGAGGTCGAAAGCCTTTCGGAGTCCACACAGGAACTCATCGACCGCAGCATTGCCGAGTTGCTGAGCGCGCGCGGGCTGGATGTAGCGTCGCTTGGTCAGAGCGACCGCGTGGACGTCATTCGCCACCTCAACGGCAACGGGGTGTTCATGCTCAAGGGCGCCGTAGCCTGCGCCGCCACCGCGCTGGGCATCTCGGAGCCCAGCGTCTACCGCTACCTGCAAAAAGTCCGCAAGGAAGGCTAACCCGCTGACTCCTTGGGGACGGAGGAAAACGGATCATTTTTGTCGCATCGCTTGACAAAAGACCCTGCAGTTCACACGCGCTGCAGGGTCTTTTTGCATGTCATGTTTAGTTGTTGCCAACGCCTTAGAGAGCGGCGACGACCTCGATCTCGACCAGACCGCCGGCCGGAAGGGCGGCAACCTGGAAAGCGCTGCGCGCGGGGAACGGAGCCTCAAACTTGGAAGCGTAGATCTCGTTCACGGCAGCGAAGTCGGCGATGTCGGCCAGGTAGACCGTGGTCTTGACGACATCGGCAAAGGTGGCGCCGGCAGCGGTCAGCAGCGCCTCGACGTTAGCAAGGGACTGCTTAGCCTGGGCCTCGACGCCCTCGGGCATCTTGCCGGTTGCGGGGTCGATGCCCAGCTGGCCGGACAGGAACACCATGTTGCCGGTCTGGATGCCGGGGGAATACGGGCCGATGGCTGCGGGTGCGTTATCGGAAGACACGACGGTCTTGCTCATGTTTTTCTCCTTACGATCAGATAGAGAGCGTGAGCGCGGCGTTCGCACCGGGAGGCACAATTCGGTCTGAACACCGCGCTTGATTTGGGATAGTACTCAAGGTTTCCGCGCGATGCAAGATTATTATCACGTTGCGAGAATAATTTATCGCCCAACGGCGCCTGTCGGCCGCTGAACGGCACGACCGGACGGTGAAGCTCAAAATGATCCGTTTCCCTCCGTCCCCCATGGATCACCTGATCCGCTGGGGACGGAGGGAAACGGATCATTTTTGCTGCAAGGGCTGCTGAAGACTTTGTCCTGCTTGGGCTGCGGTCATCGTCCGCCGCAACAGCACCACTATACTTTTGAATATCTGAGCATTTTGAAAGGCAGGATATGACCGCAACCGCCAGTCGAACCACCAACCGCAGACCCGAGCTTTTGGCGCCCGCCGGAGGGCCCGAGCCCTTTGCCGCCGCACTCGCCGCGGGGGCAGACGCCATCTATTGCGGCATGGGCAGCTTCAACGCCCGCCGCAAGGCCACCAACTTTACCGACGAGGCCTTTGAGCAGGCCTGCCGCGCCGCGCATCTAGCCGGGTCGCGCGTCTACGTCACGGTCAACATCGTCATCAAGCAGTCCGAGATGGGCGATGCGCTGCAACTCATTCATCGCTGCTCCACGCTGGGCGCCGATGCCTTCATTATCCAGGACTGGGGCCTGTTCTTTGAGGTCAAACGCACCATGCCCGGCATCGAGACACATATCTCGACCCAGGCGAACATCCACGACGACCGCGGAACCCTTTGGTGCCGCGAGCAGGGCGCCGACCGCGTGACTCTCTCGCGCGAGCTCTCCATCGACGAGATCGCCGCCATTCATAATGCCGCGCCCGATGTGGACCTTGAGGTCTTTAGCCATGGCGCCATCTGCTTTTGCTACTCGGGTCTGTGCCTGCTTTCGAGCTTTGCCATGGCGGGACGATCGGCCAACCGTGGCATGTGCGCCCAGCCCTGCCGCCTGCCCTACGAACTGATCGACGAAAACGGTCGCGCGCTCTCCCCCGCCGGCCGCGAGCGTGCGCTATGCCCGCGTGACACCAACACCTCGCAGCTTGTTCGCCGCCTGTATTACGCCGGCGCCGCGTCGCTCAAGCTCGAGGGCCGCATGAAGGCGCCCGATTACGTGTACTCCATCGTCGATGTGTATCGTCACGAAATTGACGACATGCTATCCGGAGCCACCGTTGCCAAGGACGAGGAAGCCGCCCGCCAGCGCCAGCTCAAGCGCTGCTTCAACCGCGACTTTACGCATGCCTATCAGGACGGCGCCTCGGGCGACGAGATGATGAGCTATGAGCGTTCCAACAACCGCGGCCAGATCGTGGGCACGGTGCTGGGCAGCCGCCCGGCCAACCGCGATGTGCGCGGCCTCAAGCCCGACGACCGCCGTCGCCGCGCCGCCATCGCCCGCATTGAGCTGTTTGAGCCCGTGGGCAAGGGCGACCTGTTGGAGCTTCGCCACGACGACGAGTTTGACCAGTTCCTGACCACCATTGCTGCCGATGATGCCGCCGCGGGCGACATCATCGAATGTCGCGTACCCCGCAGCATGCCCGAGGGTTGCCGTGTGCGCGTGATTCGCAGTCAGCGTGCCATCGACGCCGCCGGCGCCGCGCTCAAGCGCGATGTGCTGCGCCGCCGAGCTGTTGATGTGTCCGTCGTGGCGCGCCTGGGCGAGCCGTTTACCGTCACACTCACCTGCTGTGACAACCCCGCGCTCGCCGCCACCGCCACAGGCTTCACCGTCGAGGCCGCCAAGACTCGCGCCGTCGAGGCGGCAGACCTGGTTGAGCATGTGGGCCGTATGGGTTCCTCGCCCTTTGAGGCTGCGAGCTTTGACGTTTCGCTCGACGCCGGCTGCGGCATGGGCTTCTCCGCCGTGCACAAGGTGCGCGCCGCCGCCTGTAAAGCATTGGAGGAGACCATTCTGGCGCCGTACGAGGAGCGCGCGAAAACGCTCGAGATTCCGTTGCTCGACAAATGTACGCGCGCCATGCCCGAGCATTACCGCGATGAGCCGCAGATCTGCGCCGCCGTCACCACGCTCGAAGCCGCCGAGGCGGCTCGCGCCGAGGGCGCCGCGCGCATCTATATGACCACCGACGCGCTCGAGGCTGTCGGACTCTCCCCTGCCGATGCATTTGAGCAGGGTATCGTGCCCGTACTCGACGAGGTCTGCCGCGCCGTCGACCACGAGCGCGTCGATCCTTGGATCAATGCCGGAGCCACCGTCGCCGTCGGCAATATCTCCGAGCTCGCCGTAGCCGCGCATGCCGGCGCCACGGCCGAGATTCGCTCTTGCCTGCCGGTGCACAACATACCCTGCATGGAGGCGCTTGCCGAGCGCGGAGCCGGCGCATTTTGGCTCTCGCCCGAGATCACGCTCGACGAGATTGCCTCGCTCGGCGCCGCCGCGCCCGCGGCTCTGGGCATCACCGTCTTTGGCCGTCCGCGCGTTATGACGAGCGAACACTGCATTCTGCAGGTTGCCAACGGCTGCATCCACGATTGTGTCAACTGCCGTCTGCGTGCCCGCAAGCTCTCGCTCAAGAATATCGACGGAAAGGTCATGCCCGTCCGCACCGACATCCACGGCCGCTCTCGCCTGTACGATGCCTACCCCATCGACCTCACGCCGCAGGTTCCTCAGCTGCTCGATGCCGGTGTGCGTCGTCTCATGGTGGACGGAGCGCTGCTCGAGACGGATGAGGTTGGCCGTGCCGTCGCCCGCGTCCGTCGTGCCGTCGAAGCAGCGCAGGCCGGCCGCAAGCCCGCCGCCCGCCTACGCGGGGCGACCTCGGGCTGCATGTTTGTGGGAATCAGCTAACCGAAAGGCTAACACGTGAACGAAGAACCTCAAGTCCTCTACTGCGACGCCTGGCTCATGGCCATCGACAAGCCCGCCGGCATGATCGTCCACGGCGACGGCACCGGCGAGCGCACGCTCACCGACTACGCCAGCGACCTGCTGCTGGCGATGGGCGACGGCTTTGCCGCGACCGACATGCAGCCGCTTAACCGCCTGGACCGCGACACCACCGGCGTGGTGCTGTTCTCGCTCGACAAGCAGACGCAGCCCGCCTTTGACCAGATGGTCATCGACCACGCTTTCGAAAAGCACTACCTGGCGCTCGCCGAGGGCAAGATCGACTGGAACGAAAAGCTCATCGACAAGCCCATCGCCCGCGACCGCCACGACAGTCGCAAGATGCGCGTCGGTGCTAGCGGCAAGCCGTCTCAAACGCGCGTGAAGGTACTCAAGCGTCTTAAGGGCCGCCGTGGCCTGCCCACGCGCTCGTATATCGATGTCGAGCTGCTCACCGGCCGCAAGCACCAGATCCGTGTGCATCTGGCGAGTGAGCGTCATCCTCTGGTAGGCGACGAGCTCTACGGCACGCCGCGTCCCTGCGGCCTGATGCTCCACGCCCACAGCGTGTCCTTCACGCATCCCGTAACCGGCGAGCACATCCACATCGAAGCCCCTTGCCCCTGGGAGCCCTAAACCACCACAATGGGGACAGGCACCTTTGTGGTGGTTTTGCCGCAATGGCTCAGCCACGGTCCCAAAACGTCTCGATCTGTAACAGTTAGAACCCACTTTTCGGTCTATCTGTTACAGATCGAGACATTCGAATCCCCCTTAAGGGAAAATCTCAATCTGTAACAATAACTCGGCAAAATCGGTCCCAGCTGTTACAGATTGAGACAAAGGGACGGCGCAGTTCGGAAGTATCTCAATCTGTAACACCTAGCCCACTTTTAACGGTCTAGTTGTTACAGACTTAGACAAAACCGGTAGACAACAAAAGCGGCAACGCTCGTAATGGACGTTGCCGCTTTTCTATTGAGGAACCTAAATGGTTTTGACCTTGCCCTGTCGCTAGACCGTGATGACGTTGTCCATCGACTGGTACTTGGCTGGCACCTCGCCCGCGGTAATAATCGTTGCGTCGCGGAAGTCCGCGAACTTGACGGGCGCCACCATGCCGAATTTGCTGGCGTCTGAGATTACGAAGCGTTTGGCGGTATGGCGCATCGAGATACGCTTGACTTGCGCTTCCTCGATATCCGGTGTGGTGAGACCTTGCTCGGCGGCGATGCCATTGGAACCCCAAAAGCCGCAGTTGAAGTTATAGCGATCCAGGGTTGCCAAGGCGTCGGGACCGACGAGCGCCTCGGTCTCGGGCTTGAGCTCGCCGCCCAGCACCACGGTGCGCATGCCGCGCAGAGCGAGATGCTGAGCATGGAGCACGGAGTCGGTCACATAGGTGACGCCCTCAAGGCGCGGAAGATGCTCGATGAGCCTAAGCGTCGTCGAACCTGAATCGATGTACACAAAGCTCTCGGGCTCCACAAGCGCCGCCGCACGGGCGCAGATGCGCTCCTTGTCATCATTATGGAGATCGCTGCGCTCGTTGATCGTCAGGTCGCGCGTCACGTGCGCGCGCTCCAGACTTGTCGCACCTCCGTGCACCTTGGCGATACGGTGTGCTCGGTCGAGCGTCTGCAGGTCGCGCCGAATAGTAGACGCCGTCACGCCCAGGGCCTCAGCAAGCTCCGGCACGGTAACCGAGCCGGTCTGCTGCACCATCGACACGATCTCGTTGAGCCTATCTTCCGCAAGCATCGTTTACTCCTCCTCGGGGTACACGACTCCCCAATCGGCGCGGAGCTTGGTCATCAGCTCCATAACATCGGAAGCATAGCCCAGAAGCTCGCGCTTAGAATCATCGCCGGCAACGGCCTTCTCCAGGTCGGCCATCTCGTAGCACAGTGCGTAGGCCTCGGTGCCAGTGTGGACCTCCTCGCGGTGACCGTCTGCAGTCCACACGATGGTCGCATGGTCGGCACGCGGATACTCGTTGACCTCGATATGGCACTTGTCGAAGCTGATGACCGAGCGCTTGGGCTGCTTGGAGTGGAGCGTAAGGCTCACGACGCCCAGCTGCTGCTCGGCGTTACGGCAGACAATGCCACCCGCGACGTCAACGCCAGTCTCGCAGGTATTGCCCAGAGATACGACCTCGGCGGGTTGGCTGGCCATAAACAGGCGCATGACGGACAGGGCATAGACGCCAATGTCGAGCATGGCGCCGCCGGCAAGGCTGCGGTTGTAGAATCGGTTGGTCAGGTCGCCGTACTCCTTATAGCTACCAAAGTTGAGCTGGGCGAGGTTCATGCGGCCAAAGTCGCCCGCATCCATGCGGCGGCGCAGCTCCTGATACAAGGGCATGTGGAGCACCGTTGTGGCGTCCATGAGGACCACGTTATGCTCGACAGCAATGGCACGGGCCTCGTCGAGCTCGGCAGAGTTGAGGGTAATGGCCTTCTCGCAGAGCACGTGCTTGCCGGCGGCCAGCGCGGCACGCAGATAGGTGATATGCGTGTTGTGCGGCGTGGTGATATAGACGGCGTCGATGTCCGGATCGGCGTAGAGGTCCTCAACCGTCTCGTACACCTTCTCGACGCCATACTGCTCGGCAAAAGCCTGGGCCTTGGACAGCGTACGGTTGGCAACGCCCGCGAGCTTGCGGCCGGCAAGAGCGAGAGACTGGGCCATTTGGTTGGCGATAACACCGCACCCGATCACAGCCCAACGAAGCTCGGGAGCCGTAAAGATATCATCGGGGAATGGCTTACCCTGGACCGAAGCGAACGCTGCCTTTGCTGCTGCCGCGGAGTCGAGTGGAGCTTGTTTTGAATCTGCCATCATGTGCCTCCTGAATCATCGGAAGTTCTTCATTTCCAACAGCCTTATATTCGCACAAATGCGCGCGTATTTGCTTGTATTTGCGTGTTTATTTGTTTATCGGTCATTATTTAGCCATATTTTGCACATTTTTACGCGGTCATACGCATTAACACGCAATGCTATGCGCGATAATGCGCATGCGAGGATCCTTGTAAAGGATAAAGAAGCGGAACACCAAAGCCCAAAAAGGCAGAGCAGGCTGTCTTACTCTTCCCCTCTAGGGGCATCAGGCATCAATGGACCGCCCCAAACTGCCGGCACATGGGGAACATCCCCAGGTGCCGGCAGAAAGGGAACGTCCCCAGGTGCCGGCATTTCAGCGGCACTCATTTAAGTCTGTCCCCAATGAGCGCAATCACTCATTTAAGTCTGTCCCCAATGAGTAGGGATAGAAAAAGGCCCGGATGCCGTGGAACATCCGGGCCTTTGCTAGCAACTTGATGTTGCGGGCAGCTTAGAACTTGTGGCCGCACTTCTTGCAGACGCGCAGCTTGTTCTTGCCGTCCTTCTCGTGACCGACGCGGGTAACCTTACCGCACTCGGGGCAAACGAGATTGACGTTGGAGGCGTCGATGGGAGCCTCCTGCGAAACGATGCCGCCCTGCTGGTTGGCAGCGTTGGGCTTGACGGCCTTCTTAACGACCGAAACGCCCTCGACAACGACCTTGTTCTCGGCGGGGAGAGCACGCAGGATAACGCCCTGCTTGCCGCGATCCTTACCAGAGAGAACCTGGACCTTATCGCCCTTCTTGATATACATATATCTCCCCTAACTACAGGGTCTCGGGAGCGAGCGAGACGATCTTCATGTACTTCTTGTCACGAAGCTCGCGAGCGACAGGCCCGAAGATACGGGTGCCGACGGGCGAACCATCGTTGTTGATGACAACGCAGGCGTTCTCATCAAAGCGAATGTAGGAGCCATCCTTGCGGCGGATCTCCTTAACGGTGCGAACGACGACGCAACGGACAACGTCCTTCTTCTTGACGTTGGCGCCAGGGGTAGCCTCCTGGACAGCACCGATGAACACATCGCCGATGCCTGCATAACGACGCTTGGAACCGCCAAGCACCTTGATGCAGCGAATCTTGCGAGCGCCGGAGTTGTCGGCGACGTTCAGCATGGTTTGCATCTGAATCATGGTAGATGTTCCTCCGAACTAAGAACCGAAGAGAGGTGCGCAGCCTTTATACGGCCCGTGGTATGCAAGCCAGGCATACGCACATCTTCGGAAACGTACAAGTCGTAAGAGCGACTGCTTATTTAGCGCGCTCGACGACCTCGATGAGGCGCCAACGCTTCATCTTGGACATAGGACGGGTCTCCATAACGCGGACGGTATCGCCCACGCCAGCCGTGCACTCCTCGTCGTGAGCGTGCAGCTTCTTGGAGCTGGTCATCATCTTGCCGTACTTGGGGTGACGCTTGCGCTCGGTGATGGTGACAACAATGGTCTTGGCACCGGAGACGGAGGTAACGACACCCGTACGGACCTTACGCGAGTTACGCGAATCAGTCATGTTCTCTCCTTAGGTCCTACTCGGCGACAGCGGACTTCTCCGCTGCGATCTCGCGGGCGCGCTGCTCCGTGAGGACGCGAGCGATGTCCTTCTTCACGGTGTTGACGCGAGCGGTGTTGTCCAGCTGGCTGGTGGCCATCTGGAAACGAAGGTTAAAGAGCTCGGCGCGCATTTCCTTCAGCTTCTCAACGAGCTGAGCGTCCGAGAGCTCACGAATCTCTGCGGGCTTCATTAGTTCTCCTCCTTGGCGGCGGCGGCGTCCTCAGCAGCCCACTTGGCCTCGAGAGCGGCCTCCTCAGCCATCTCCTTCTCGATGCGCTGCTCAGCGTTCTTGGCAGCAACAATCTTGGTCTTGATGGGGAGCTTGTGCTGCGCAAGACGCAGAGCCTCGCGAGCGACCTCCTCGGGAACACCCTTGACCTCGAACATGATGCGGCCGGGCTTGACGACGGCCACCCACTCCTCGGGGTTACCCTTACCAGAACCCATGCGAGTCTCGGCAGGCTTCTTGGTGATGGGCTTATCGGGGAAGATCGTGATGTAGACACGACCGCCACGCTTCATGTAGCGGGTCATGGCAATACGAGCGGCCTCGATCTGACGGTTGGTGATCCAATGGGCCTCGAGAGCCTGGATACCAAACTCGCCGAAATGCAGCTCGGTATTACCCTTGGCCTGGCCCTTCATGGAGCCACGCTGCACCTTGCGGTGAAGAATACGCTTAGGGGCAAGCACTACTGACCCCTCCTCTCGGAGTTACGACGACGAGGACGGGAAGAGCCCTCGAGTGCAGGGTTGGGAACAGGCTGGCCCGGGAGCTTCTCGCCCAGGTAGATCCAGACCTTCACGCCGCAAGCGCCCATGGTGGTGCTGGCGACAGCCGTGCCGTAGTCGATCTTGGCACGGAGGGTGTGCAGAGGCACGCGACCCTCGCGGTACCACTCACGACGGCCCATCTCGGCGCCGCCGAGACGACCGGAGCACTGGATACGGATGCCCTTAGCGCCGGCCTTGCGGGCGGACTGGACAGCCTTGCGCATAGCGCGACGGAAGGCAACGCGGCCCTCGAGCTGCTCGGCGATAGACTGAGCAACGAGGTTGGCGTCGAGCTCGGGGCGCTTGATCTCGACAACGTCGACGGAGAGCTGGCCCTTGGAGACGCCAGCGACCTTCTCGAGCTCGGTGCGGAGGGTATCGATCTCGGCACCCTTCTTACCGATGACAACGCCGGGGCGAGCGGTGAGGATGATGACCTTCACCTTGTCGCCAGCGCGCTCGATCTCGACGCGGGAGACAGCTGCGCGGGAAAGACGCTTCTCGAGGTACTTGCGGATCTCGAGATCGTTACCGAGGGTCTTAGCGTAATCCTTCTCTGCGAACCAGCGGGAGCGCCAGTTCTCGGTAATGCCAAGACGGAAGCCGGTGGGGTAGACTTTCTGACCCATACAGCTTTACGCCTCCTTTCGAGGAGCAACGACGACGGTGATGTGGGAAGTACGCTTCAGAATGCGAGAAGCGGAACCCTTGGCGCGGGGACGGATGCGCTTAAGCGTCGGACCCTCGTCAACATAGGCAGCGGCGACAACCAGGTTGTCGGCACGCAGACCGTTGTTGTTCTCGGCGTTCGCAACGGCGGAACGGAGAACCTTCTCGACATCCACGGCGACGGCGCGGTCGCAGAAGTGGAGGATGTCGAAGGCCTGAGCGACAGGCTTGCGGCGGATCAGATCGACCACCAGGCGGGCCTTGCTGGGGGAAACACGCACGTACTTAGCGACGGCGCGAACCTCGGTGGCCTCAGTTTCAATAGACTTAGTTGCCATTTACGGTTAACCCCCTATTTGGCCTTGTGGCCACGGAACGTACGAGTCGGCGCGAACTCGCCGAGCTTGTGACCAACCATGGACTCGGTAACATACACGGGCACATGCTTGCGGCCGTCGTGGACGGCGATGGTGTGACCAACCATCTCGGGGAAGATGGTGGACGCGCGGGACCAGGTCTTCACGACGTCCTTCTTGCCAGCCTCGTTCATCGCGGTGATACGCGAGAGAAGGCGAGTCTCCACGAACGGGCCCTTTTTGAGACTTCTGCTCATAAGTGCTTTCTCCTAAAACTCGGTATCCGAAATTACTTCTTACGGCGACGAATGATGTGCTGGTTCGAGACCTTCTTCTTCTTGCGCGTACGAAGGCCCTTCGTCGGCTTACCCCAGGGGGTAACGGAGGGACGACCAGAGGTGTGGTTCTTGCCCTCGCCACCGCCGTGCGGGTGGTCGACAGGGTTCATGACGGTACCGCGGACGGTCGGGCGCACGTTCATGTGACGCTTACGGCCGGCCTTGCCGATGACGATGTTGGAGTGATCGGCGTTGCCGACCTCACCGACGGTGGCGCGGCAGGTAACGAGGATGCGGCGCATCTCGGAGGAAGGCATACGGACGATAGCGTACTTGCCCTCCTTACCCATCAGCTGGCAGGAGTTACCGGCGGAACGGGCGATAGCAGCGCCCTTGCCCGGCTGGAACTCGACGGCGTGGATGAGCGTACCGACGGGGATGTCGGCGAGGGGCAGAGCGTTGCCCGGCTTGATGTCGGCGTCAGAACCGGACATGATGGTCTGACCGACCTCGAGGCCCTTGGGGGCCAGGATGTAGCGCTTCTCACCGTCAGCGTAGTGCAGCAGAGCGATGCGAGCGGAACGGTTCGGATCGTACTCGATCGTGGCAACCTTGGCGGGCACGCCATCCTTGTTGCGCTTGAAGTCGATCACGCGGTAACGACGCTTCACGCCGCCGCCCTGGTGGCGGGTGGTGATGCGGCCGTTGTTGTTACGACCGGCCTTCTTGGGCAGGGGCTCGAGAAGAGACTTCTCGGGCTTGGTGCAGGTGATCTCGGAGAAGTCGGAGATCGTCTGCCAACGCCTACCAGCGGAGGTCGGCTTAAGGTGCTTTACAGCCATTACAATCCCTTTCAATAGGAATCCGTTAGCCATCGCAGACAGGGATTCGAGGTTCTGCCTCGGGTGCGATGACACCGGACGTATACACGGTTCCGGGCGTGTCCATTTTATACGCCCAAAACCTTGAGCTCTCGCCTCCCCTTTTTGGGAGGCATGAGCTCACTCAACAGCAGCGAGTCTTAGGCCTGGTTGCCAAAGACCTCGATGGTGTCGCCCTCGGCCAGCGTGACGATGGCCTTCTTCCAAGAACGGGTCTTGCCGGCGACATAGCGCACGCGCTTGGTCTTGGGCTTGACCGTCAGGGTGTTCACGCGAACGACCTTGACGCCGAAGATCTCCTCGACAGCGTCCTTGATCTGATACTTGTTAGCATCCTTGGCGACCTCGAACGTGTACTTGTTCAGCTCCATGCCGGAGAAGGAACGCTCGGACACGATCGGACGGATGATGATCTCGTGGGCGGTCATTTATGCAAGCACCTCCCCGAAGTGAGCGGCGATGTCGGCGGGCATCAGCACGGCGTTGTTGTTGACGAGATCGTAGGTGTTGGCCTCGTCGGCAGTGATGATGAACGTCTTGGGAATGTTGCGGAACGACAGGTAGGCGTTGACGTCCTCATCGCGAACGATGATGGTCAGACGCTTGCCCTCAAGGCCGAGAGCCTTGAGCATGGCGACGGCAGCCTTGGTGGAAGGCTTCTCGAAGCCGTAGTCGTCAACGAGCACGAGCTCGCCATCGGCCAGCTTGGCGGACAGCGCGGAGCGCATAGCCAGCTTGACCTCCTTGTTGTTCATACGCTTAGCGTAGGAACGGGGCTTGGGGGCGAAGACAACGCCACCGTGACGCCACTGGGCAGCACGGATGGAACCCTGGCGGGCACGGCCGGTGCCCTTCTGACGCCAAGGCTTCTTGCCGCCACCGGAAACCTCAGAGCGACCCTTAGCAGACTGGGTGCCCTGACGCCAAGAGGCCATCTGGCACTTGACGATGTGGTGCATAACGTGGATGTTCGGCTCGATGCCGTACACCTCAGCGGCGAGCTCGGCCTCGGCGACCTTCTTGCCCTCGCTGTTCTTTACTTCAAACTTTGCCATTTAAGTGTTCTCCTTGGTATGACGCTGGGCTAAATGGGCTGGGCCCTTAGGCCATACGGATGGCGACGAGACCATTCTTGGCACCCGGGACAGCGCCCTTGACCAAGATGAGGTTCTGCTCGGCATCGATGCGGACAACGGAAAGGTTCTTGACGGTAACGCGCTCGTTACCCATGTGACCGGCCATCTTGACGCCCTTGAGGACGCGCGCAGGATAGGCGCACTGACCGATAGAACCGGGGTGACGCTGGAAGTGAGAACCATGCGTCATAGGACCGCGGCGCTGACCCCAGCGCTTGATGCGACCCTGGAAGCCCTTACCCTTGGAGGTACCGATGACGTCGACCTTCTCGACATCAGCGAAATCAGCGACGGTGACGACCTCGCCGACCTTGTGCTCCTCGCCGTTCTCGACGCGGACCTCACGAAGGAAGCGGACAGGCTCGACGCCAGCCTTGGCGAAGTGACCAGCCATGGGCTTGTTCACGTTCTTGGCCTTGATGTCGCCGAAACCGATCTGGACGGCGTCATAGCCGTCGGTTGCCTGAGTTTTAACCTGCGAGACAGCGCAGGGGCCAGCCTGGATGACCGTGACGGGAACGACGTTGTCGTCCTCGTCCCAAACCTGGGTCATGCCAATCTTGCGGCCGAGAATCATGCTGATCAAGATATGATCCCAACTCTCGCGTGGTCTTGGGACAATGCGTACACCACCGAGCGTACGCCCCTAGAGGACCACTACTTACACGACGTGCTCCCCAGCCTTGTATTTCGCCCGGACTACCTGACAACCCTATTAAGCAGGCATTTTGTCCAGCCAGAATACTCCCCTGGTTACACACAGCTGTTTAGTATACACGGCTGCGGGCGTATCCATCGAGATTCATATTTCACTCACATTGTTTACGCAGGTAAAGTGCGTGGCACGTTCCCAGTGTGCGGCGGAGGGGGCGGGCCTGAGACATATTAAGGTTGCTGCTCTACAGTCCTGCTCACGACGGAGAGCACATTAAGTGCTCTCCTGTTCGTGCGGAACTCGCGACAACCTTAATATGTCTCAGGCCCGCCCCCTCCGCCGCACACTGGGAACGCCACGTTGATGTCTGCTAAACCTTGCTCGCTCAGGCTAATGACTTTGTTGGGGGTCCACTATTTGCTGGAGGGTGAACTTGCATTGCATTGGCTCGCCTTCTGCTTGTGGCTTTGCCTCTTCGAAATCAAAGATCATGATGGCGCAGTTGGGGAGTTTTGCTGGGAGTTCGAAGCCCTCTGGAGCTGCAGCTTTGATGAATTGGCGGCTGGCGCTGCCGTGGCTTACTGCTAGGAGGGTTTCGATACCATCGGCGCTCATGAGATTGGTGAGGGTGGCTACCATGCGTTCTTGCAACGCTTTGCTTCCCTCTCCTCCAAAGGGGACCAGATCTTCGCCTGGATCCCAGACGTCGGTGGGCAGCGCGTCGTGCGGGCCTTCCTCGAAGGTTCCATAGCAGCGCTCGATGATGCCTTCGCAGGACTCGACTGCTGCGTCCGGGCCGAGGAGCTCGCATGCGACGAGCTGAGCTGTATCCATGGCTCGACCCAAAGGCGACGAGACCACTTTGTCGGGGACAACGTCATGGGCCTTGAGCCATGCGGCTGCCATTCCCGCTTGTTTGCGGCCAAGGTCGGTCAGCGACGAATCGCAGCGGCCCTGGACCAGCTTCTTGACGTTGAACTCCGTCTGGCCGTGGCGGAGCAGATACAGCCTCTTCATATTCTCCCCTTCTGTATAACTTGCTTTGCCGGCACAGCCCTACTCGTGGGTATGGCCTACGTAGTCTTCGTCGATCGTGATCTTGGCAATCGACTTGGGATATTCGGATTCGACCCGTTGCGCCAGCGCTTGCTTTAAGTCCTCGGCGCTCATCTGCAGATCCGAGGGTCGCACGCAGTCAAAGATCACGTTGGTGTGCGTAGGACCCGGCACGCAGCGCAGGTCATGAATCGAAAGGCGGCTATTGATCTGTTGAGCCATGGCGTTAATGCGTAAACGCATGCTCGCCACATTGGGGTCATCGGTCACGATTGGATCGTAGTGAAGCGTGACAATCATGCCGTCTTCGTTCCTAAACGCCTGCTCGATGTTATCGAGCGTGTCATGGCTTTCCAGAGGGCTGGCCTCGGCTGCCATCTCGGCGTGAGCGCTTGCGAACTTCCTGCCCGGGCCGTAATCGTGAACCATCAGATCGTGAACGCCCAAAACGCCGGGACAGCTCATGATCTTGTCTCGAATGTGCTTGACCAGCTTAGGATCGGGCGTCTGGCCCAAAAGCGGGCTCACCGTATCCTGGATGAGTTCAAAACCGCTCCAGCCAATATAGGCGCCAACGGCAAGGCCGACCCATGCGTCAAGATTGATGTGCGTCACCTGCGAAACAATTGCGCACGCTAACACGGCGCCTGTGGCAAGAACATCGTTCTTGGAATCTTGCGCGGTCGCGTGCAGCGTCTCGGACTCAATGCGGTCGCCGAGCTTTTGGTTGAGGGCCGCCATCCAGAGCTTTACGACCATCGAAAGCACGAGAACCGCCACCAGGGCAAGCGAGAACTCGACAGGTTCGGGGTGGATGACGCGCTCAACCGAGGACTTCACCAGCTCAACGCCAATCAACAGCACGAGCGCCGCCACGACCAGACCCGAGAGATACTCGTAGCGACCGTGTCCGTAAGGATGCTCGGGGTCGGCCGGCTTGCTCGCCAGCTTAAAGCCCAGCACGCTCACGATATTCGAGCTGGCATCGGACAGGTTGTTCATGGCGTCCGCCACGATCGAAACCGATCCCGACAGCACGCCAATTACGCCCTTCGCAGCGCATAGTGCCACATTGGCGAGAATACACACCACGCCCGTCAACGTGCCCACGCGCGCACGGTCGCCCTGCGCACGCTTAACAATCCACTCGACCATCTACATCCGCCCCCACGGTACTACCTATATATCTATTGCTCAAACGGATTGTAGTGTAGCCACTTTGTCCTCAAGATACAAAAGGCCGCAGCCCGCACGGGCCACGGCCTTGGAATGTGACATACGGGACTGCCCCTTTGTCGATCGATTTATGCGCTTGCCTCGGCCACGCTCTTCGAGGTTTCGGGCAAATCGGCTCCGTCCCCCGTCGCCCGCCCCTTCGCCGGCACCACGCCAAAGCAGTAGCTCAGCGCCGCAGACACCGCAAATGCCGTGCCGCCGGCAGCGCAGCACCACAGCAGGTTCGGGATGCCGCCCGTGGCAAAACCAATGACCATGAGGACATTCGTCATGCCGATGGTATAGGCCGTAACGTGGCCCACGGCCGCAACAAGACCTCCGACGGCGCCGCCAATGGCCATGCACGTCAGGCACCTGCCATATTTAAAGCCGCAACCGTACAGCGCCGGCTCGCTTACGCCGCCAAGAACACCCGAGATCGAATAGCCCAGCATGAGAGCCTTCTCGTCCTTATCCGCAACGCGGAGCGACGCGCCAAAAGGCATGCCCCAAACGGCGAACGTTGCCATCGTCGCGGCGATCAGGATGCACGAATCCGTTCCCACACTCATAAACTGCGCATAGGCGAGCGATAGGACGACGTTACTGACGCCCGCGATCTTAAGGAACTCCCAGCCCGCGGCAAGCCCCATGAGCGTGAGCAGCGACACGATGCCACCGGAATTGCCAAGCATAAACATAAGCTGGCCCAACAGCATGCCCAAATAGCTACCCGCCGGCGCCGTAATACACAGCGAAACCGGAACCATGACGAGCATGGTCGCAAACGGAACGAACGAAAACGCCACGGCCTTAGGGATAACGCGCTGAAAGAAACACTCCACTCGCCATAGCACGGGCACCGAGATGAGAATCGGAATAACAGTCGTCGTGTAATCGTTGACCGGCGCGGGAAGCAGACCATACATGGAAGTCATCGATGCTCCCGTCGTCGATGCGGCATCGACAAGCTTGAGTAAATCGGGTGCAATCAATACGCCGCCCAGCATCATGCCCAGCTGCTCCGAGCAACCGAGCTGGCGGGCGGCCGCCCAACCAAGATAAATGGGCAAAAAGTAGTAGCCGGCGTTATAGAGCCAACTGTAGAACAGGCGATAGATATCGGAATCGGCAGACCACAGGCCCAGCATGCCTTCGCCCATAATGACGGCGACAGTGCGGAACAACGCCGCGCAGACAATAAACGGCAGCGCCGACATCATGCTTTTGGACAGATAGTCCACCACGGCCATGGCGTTTGATGAAACCGTCGTTGCAAACGTGGTGTTGGAAACTTGTGACATGGAACACCTTTCCCAATGCGACATGCGGGCTGTCCCTTTGTCACATCGTGCGGTACTGACCGATTGCGCGGTACTTTTCGTAGCGGAGGTTTGTGAGGGTCGCGTCGTCGAGCTGCCCAAGCGTATCGAAGGCATCAAATGCCGAAGACATGACGGCGCCGGCGATCTCCTCATGCGACAGCCCCCTATCGTCAACAATGCCGTCGATGATGCCGAGCGCCAACAAATCGGGGGCCGTGAGCTTAAGCGCCTCGGCGGCCTCATTCGCGCGCTCGGTATCCTTCCACAGGATCGACGCACAGGCCTCGGGGCTCACGACCGAATAGGCCGAGCTCGAGAGCATCAGAATACGGTCGGCCACGGACAGCGCCAGCGCGCCACCAGAGCCGCCTTCGCCCGTCACCACAGAAACGATCGGTGTCTTAAGACCGCTCATCTCCATGAGGTTCTGGGCAATCGCCTCGCCCTGGCCGCGCTCCTCGGCACCGATGCCGCAAAACGCGCCCGAAGTATCGACCAGACACAGGACCGGTCGTCCAAACTTCTCGGCCTGGCGCATAAGGCGACGCGCTTTGCGGTAGCCCTCGGGATGTGCCATGCCAAAGTTGCGGCGCATACGCTCTTTGGTCGTGGTGCCGCGCTCGATGGCGATAATCGTTACGGGACGTCCGTCTTTCCAGCCGATGCCGCCCACCACGGCAGCATCGTCGCCAAAGTAACGGTCACCGTGCAGCTCCACAAATCCATCCAGACCCAACGAGATCATCTCGCCCGCCGTGGCACGATCTGCCGAGCGGGTCTGCTTGACAATCTCGAGCGCGGTTTTTGGTGCCGGCGAGCGCTTAAACAAGTGTCCCAGCTTTTTGCCGCGGCGGCCCGTATGCACGATCTCATGCGGTGCCCCCAGGCCGGGCGCGTGCCCTTCGTGCAGTGCCAGCAGCTCGCCTACCGTGAGCGCAATCTCGCCACGTGGAACGACGGCATCGCAAAAGCCGTGCTCCAGCAAAAACTCGGAGCGCTGGAATCCCTTGGGCAGACGCTTGTGCATGTTCTGCTCAATCACGCGCGGGCCGGCAAATGCCGTCAGGGCATCGGGCTCGGCCAGGATAATGTCGCCCTCCATGGCAAAGCTCGCGGTTACGCCGCCAGTCGTGGGGTCGGTGAGCACCGTGATATACAGGCCGCCCGCCTCGCCGTGGCGCCTAACCGCCGCAGAGATCTTGGCCATCTGCATGAGCGAGGTCACGCCTTCCTGCATGCGCGCACCGCCCGAAACGGTAAAGCCAACGACCGGCAGCCCCAGCTCGGTCGCACGCTCAAATGTGCGACAGATCTTCTCGCCCACCACGGAACCCATCGAGCCCATCATAAAGTTGGCATCCATAAAGAAGAGTGCCGTATCGCAACCGCATATTTTGCCCTTGCCGCACACAACGGCATCGCGCTCGCCCGAACGCTCGGCCGCGCTCTTGAGCTTGCCGGCATAACCGGGAAACGAGAGGAAGTCCTCCGACGCCAGATTGGCATCCCATTCCTCAAACATACCCTCGTCGACCGTCATGCGCATGCGCACGCGACCGCTCACGCGAAAGTGTTTGCCGCAACGAGGGCAGACCTCGAGGTTGTCGCGCAGACGCGCCTCATCGATCACACGGCGGCACTCCGGGCACTTGATAAACACGTGGCGCGCGGGAAACTCGGCGCACGACTCGGTCATCGGCCCCTCGAGGACGTTGACCGTCTTCGCTTTTCTATTCATCAGCATAGAGATGCCCCATCAGATCGGTGTGGTACATGCCCGACAAGAACTCATCGTTTGCCAGCACGTCGAGCTGCAGTTCGCTGTTTTCGCTCACGCCCTCAATCACAAGCTCACCCAGGGCCGAGCGCATCTTGCGAATGGCGCCGTCACGCGTGGGCGCACACACGATGAGCTTGCCGAGCATAGAGTCGTAGTACGGCGGAACGTTCGCACCGGTAAACATGGCGGAATCCCAGCGTACGCGCGGACCGCCCGGCACACGCAACGCGGTGACCGTTCCGCAGGACGGCAGAAAGTCCGGCGTTTCGGCATTGATGCGGCACTCCATGGCGTGGTTGCGGACCGGCATGTCCTCCTGCTCAAAGGGCAGAGGCTGGCCGGCTGCCACGCGCAGCTGCCACTTGACCAAGTCGGTATCGGTCACAAACTCCGTAACCGGATGCTCCACCTGCAAGCGCGTGTTCATTTCCATAAAGTAGAAATTGCCGTCGTCCGAATACAGGAACTCGATGGTACCGGCTCCTTCGTAGCCGACGGCACGAGCCAGGTCACGCGCTGCCTTGTGCATGCGAGCACGAATGTCGTCGTGTCCGTCGAGGCACGGCGCGGGGCTCTCCTCGATTAGCTTTTGGTTGCGCCGCTGCACCGAGCACTCGCGCTCGCCGAGCGAAAACACATGGCCCTGCTTATCGGCCATAATCTGCACCTCAACGTGATGCGCCGGCGCGACGAACTTCTCCATGTAGCACTCGCCGTCGCCAAAAACGGCCTCGCCCTCGGCACGCGCCTCGATGAACGCCTTTGCCGCATCTTCCACGCGCTCGACCTTGCGAATGCCGCGACCGCCACCGCCCGCGCGCGCCTTAATGAGCACGGGACAGCCAATGCGCTCGGCCTCGGCCGTCGCCTCCTCGGGACTTTTGAGCAAATCGCAGCCCGGCACGATGGGCACGCCCGCCGCGGCAGCCGTTCGGCGTGCGGCGTCCTTGTCGCCCATGCTGTCGATCACCTCGGCCGAAGGACCGACAAACGCCAGGCCACACTTGTCGCAGTCGCGCACGAAGCTCGCCTTCTCGGAAAAGAAGCCATAGCCGGGATGAATTGCCTTAGCTCCCGACTTTACGGCACAGGTAAGCACGGCATCGTCGTTGAGGTAGCTCTCGGAAAGACGCGGGCCGCCGATGCAATACGCCTCGTCAGCAAGTTGCACGTGTAGCGCGTCCGCATCGGACGTGGAATAGACGGCGACGGTTTTGATGCCCATATCGCGGCACGCGCGGATAACACGGACCGCGACCTCGCCGCGGTTGGCGATGAGCACTTTGTCGAACATGAAGCCTTCCTTAACTTTCGTGCATGAGTGCAAAAGACATATCGGCGCGGCAGCAAACCTCACCGTTGACGCTCGCAGTACCCGTCGCAAAGCGGAACGGCCCGCGCGCACGCGTGATGGAGCACACCAGATCCACCGTGTCGCCCGGGCGCACCGGACGCTTAAAGCGCACCTTGTCCAGACTCGTGTAGAACGGCGTCGCGCCGTGCGCTTCCTCATCGCCCATCAGCAGCACGCAGCAGTTCTGGGCGAGCATCTCGCACTGAATAACGCCGGGGACGACCGGGTTTCCCGGAAAATGCCCCTGCAAAAAGTACTCGTCGCCCGTAATCGTGATCTTGCCGTGGGCCTCGTCGCCCACTAGCTCGGCTTCGTCGAGCAAAAGCATCGGCTCGCGATGCGGTAACAGCTTCTTGAGCTCTTCTTTGTTCATGGATATCACCTATCCGATCCTCATGAGGCAGCTGCCGAACTCCACGAGGTCGCCGTCGGCCACGCAGATCTCGAGCACCTCACCGTCTGCCTCAGCCGTCACCTCGTTGAGAACCTTCATGGCCTCGATGATGCAGAGGGTCTCGCCGGCCTTGACCTTGGAGCCCACGTGCACAAACGGCTCGTCGCCCGGCGCCGGGGCAGCATAGAAAACGCCAACCATGGGAGCGGTCACCTCGGTGCCCTTGGGCTCCGGTGCGGCGGCAGGCGCCTGCGCGGTGGGCTCCGGTGCGGCAGGCGCGACTGTGGGAGCTGCAACTGGAGCGGCCATAGCGCTCGGCATGGGCATGGGCACGGCAACCGGCTGTGCGGCGCTCGCGCGCTCGAGTTCGACCGCGGTGCCATCGGGCTCCTCAACGCGCACGCGCGTGAGGCCGCGGTCCTCCATAACATCGGCTATCTCGGCAAGTCTTTTGGAATCCATGCTCTAGCTCCTCGTATATCTACGCAGCGCGATGGCGGCGTTGTGTCCGCCAAAGCCCAGGTTGGTCGAAAGCGCCCAGGTAAGGTCGGCGCGAACCGCGCGATTGGGCGTGTAGTCAAGATCGCAGGCGGGATCGGGCGTGTGGTAGTTAATGGTCGGCGGCACCACGCCCTGCTCGAGCGCCATGGCGCAGGCCATGACCTCGATGGCGCCCGTGGCACCGATCATGTGGCCGGTCATCGACTTAGTCGACGAGACGTGCGCGGCGCGCGCCGCGTCCTCGCCGAGCGCACGCTTAATGCCCGCCGTCTCGGACGAATCGTTGAGCTTGGTAGATGTGCCGTGGGCATTGATGTAGAGACCCTCGGAAGGCTTGACGTCGCCCTCGGTCACCGCCAGCGATATCGCGCGGGCAATGCCGGCAGCCTCGGGATCAGGGCTCGTGATGTGATAGGCATCATCGGTGTTGCCGTAGCCCACGACCTCGGCATAAATGTGCGCACCGCGCGCCTGCGCATGTTCCATGCTCTCGAGCACGAGCACGCAGGCGCCCTCGCCCATCACAAAGCCGTCGCGGTCTGCATCGAACGGACGGCAGGCCGTCGCGGGATCGGGGTTGGTGGTCAATGCGCGGCAGGACGTAAAGCCCGCAACGGCATCGGGGATAATGGCCGCCTCGGCGCCGCCCGCGAGGATCGCGTCGGCATAGCCGTGCTTGATGGCGCGGAACGCCTCGCCCACCGCATGGGCCGAGGTTGCGCACGCGGTCACCACGGGCAGGGTCGGGCCCTTTGCCTTGTGGCGGATTGCGATATTGCCCGATGCCATGTTGGGGATCATCATCGCGATCATATAGGGCGATGCGCGGCGGGGCCCACGTTCGGCAATCGTATGGACGTTGTCGACGAGCGTCGTCATGCCGCCCACGCCCGAGCCCACGTAGACGCCCAGGCGCTCGCGATCGATGGCGCCTTCGACATCAAAGCCCGCATCGTGCATGGCTTCGTCCGAAGCCGCCATCGCAAACTGAACGCAGGGGTCGAGATGCTTGGCGTCACGCTTGCCAAAGTACTCGTTGCCGTCAAAGCCCTTGACCTCGGCTGCCACCTTGACGGCAAACGCATCGGTATCGAAGTGCGTGATCGGGCCGATGCCGCACGTGCCGGCGCACATGGCCGCCCAGGTGGCAAGCGCGGTGTTGCCGAGCGGCGACACGGCACCGATACCGGTGATTGCAACTCTCTGTTCCATCATGGTCTCCTCATCCAAGCCGTTCTTCGGCCCTGGTTTCTACATCGCCATTCCGCCGTCGACGCGCACGACCTCACCCGTAATGTAGGCAGCCGCATCACTCGCCAGAAAGCGCACTACGCCGGCCACCTCCTCGGGGCGCGCCATACGCTTAAGGGGAATCTGCTCCTCGGTTACCGTACGCACCTTCTCCGAGAGCTTTGCCGTCATATCCGTCTCGACAAACCCGGGGGCAACCGCGTTCACTCGTACGCCGCGGGGCGCAAGCTCGCGCGCCACCGCCTTGGTCAGGCCGATCACGCCCGCCTTGGAGGCAGCGTAGTTGGCTTGCCCGGCATTGCCCATCAGGCCCACGACCGAGCTCATGTTGACGACGCAGCCGCCGCGCTGGCGCATAAAGGTCTTGGTGAGCGCGCGCGTCGTGTTAAACGTTCCTTTAAGATTGACATCGAGCACGCGATCGAAGGCGTCATCGCCCATGCGCATGAGCAGGCCATCGCGGGTGATGCCAGCGTTGTTGACGAGCGCCCAAATGGAGCCAAAGTCGTTGAGGACCGCTTCCACGCACGCGTTGACGGCAGCGGGGTCGGCCACGTCGCATTGATATGAGCGCGCCGTGGCGCCAGCCGCCTCGCAGGCGTCGCACGTCTCGCGCGCCGCATCGACGCTGCCGGCATAGACGACGGCGATATCGTAGCCATCCTCCGCCAGACCGATAGCGCAGGCGCGGCCGATACCCCGCGAGCCGCCCGTGACCAGTGCCACGCGACGTGAGTCGTTGCGCTCGAGCGCGCCATTGTTCAAGTTGCCCATGTCATTCCTTTCGGGTTACAGCCCTGTGGACTATGCGAGCTCGTCGGCAATAGCTGCGACCTGCTCGGCCGTCTCGCACGAATACACACGAACGTCGCTCAGCGTACGCTTGACCAGGCCGGACAGCGTTTTGCCGGGGCCGACCTCAATAAATGTGTCGATGCCTTGATCCTGCAGAGCATGCAGCGTATCGACCCAGCGTACGGCATGGCTCACCTGATTGGCCAAGACATCCGATGCCGTCTGGGGATCCGCCGGATAGGGCGCCGCTGTCATATTTGCCAAAACAGGAATGAGCAACGGGGACGGCGCGTGACCGGCCTCAATATATGCGGCAAGGCCACAGGTCGCCTCGGCCATATAGGGGCTATGAAATGCACCCGACACCGCGACCTTCATGGCGCGGCCGCCAGCCTCTTTTACTAGGACGTCGAGCTCCTGCAGCGCCTCGGGCGCTCCGGCCACAACCGTCTGCTGTGGGCTGTTGTAGTTGACTGGCCAGCAGTCCTCGCCGGCCTGTTTTGCCAGGCCCTCGACTTGCGCCGCATCGAGCTTGATGACGGCGCGCATGCCGCCCGGATGGCGCTCGGCAGCCGCGGCCATCAGCGCCGCGCGCTCGCACACGAGCTCAAAGCCCGCTCGCGTATCGAACGCCCCCGCAAAGGTGAGCGCGGCGACCTCGCCCAGCGAGAATCCCGCACAGGCGGCAGGTACCACGCCGCGCTCACGCAGGGCGGCAGCCGCTGCCAGGTCGTGAACGAACACGCACGGCTGCGTGTTCTCGGTCTGCGAGAGCTCCTCCTTGGAGGCACTCCGGCATTGCTCGCTGGTCCCCGGGCGCACCTCGTCGGCAATGGCGAACACCTCGGCGGCCGCCGGCGATGTCTCGATCAAGTCGACGCCCATCGCGGGGTGCTGGGCACCCTGGCCGGCAAACAAAAACGCTACGCCACCCATGCGCACGCACCCTTCAGGACGTGCTCGGCGCCATCGACTAGGTCGTCAACGATTTCGCGTGCGCTCTGGCGCTCGTTGACCATGCCGGCAATCTGTCCACACAAAAACGAACCCTCTTCGTAGTTGCCGTCCTTGGCGGCCTTACGCAGCGCACCGGTTCCCATAGCACCGAGCTCCTCGGCACTCGCGCCGGAACCCTCGCTCTTGGCATAGGCGTTGGTGAAGGGGCTCTTGAGGGCGCGCACTGGATGTCCCGTCGAGCGACCGGTCGCACGCGTCGAAGTGTCGTTGGCCTTCAGGACCATCTCTTTGTACTGCTCCGCGACGGTGCACTCGTCTGCGACCAGAAAGCGCGTACCCACTTGCACGCCTTCGGCGCCCAGCATAAAGGCGGCCGCCACGCCGCGGCCGTCGGCAATACCACCGGCGGCCACGATGGGAATGTCAACCGCATCGACGACCTGCGGCACCAGTGCCATCGTCGAGGTCTCGCCAATATGGCCGCCCGATTCGGTACCCTCGGCAACAACCGCCGTGGCTCCACGACGTGCCACGAGGCGCGCCAGCGCCACCGAGGCAACGACCGGGATGACCTTGATGCCCGCCTCGTTCCACGCCTTCATGTACTTGGCGGGATTGCCGGCGCCCGTCACGACGACCGGCACTCGCTCGTCAATCACGACCTGTGCAACCTCGTCGGCAAACGGGCTCATGAGCATGACGTTCACGCCAAAGGGCTTATCCGTCTTGGCGCGCAGCTCATGAATCTGGTCGCGAAGCCAGTTGGCGTCGGCGTTCATGGCCGCGATGATGCCTAAGCCACCCGCCTCGGACACTGCGGACGCCAGCGAGGCATCGGCAATCCAGGCCATACCGCCCTGGAACACGGGCTTTTCGATGCCGAGCAGATCGCAGAGAGGAGTCTTGAGCATCTCTACTTCTCCAATGCCGCCTCGACCGTATCGGCGAACTCGCCGACCGTCTTGGGGTTCTCCTCGGTATCGAGCTGGATGCCAAACTCGTCCTCGACGGCAACGAGGATCTCGACGGTGCCCAGGCTGTCGAGACCAATCTCCTCGAGCGTGGACTCGGGCTTCATCTCGACATCGTCAAGACCGGCGGTCTCGCGGATAACGTCGCAAACGCGCTCGAAGGTCTTCTGATCTGCCATGGTAGTTCTCCTTTGGTTGTGCCCTAGGGCGTTTTTATTTCCTATGTGCGACTACTTCCAACGAAGCAGATAGCCACCTATATCCAGACCGGCGCCAAATCCAACCAAGGCGATGGTGTCGCCTGTGTGAAGTGCACCGGCGTTTGCCAGCCGGTCGAGGGCAAGCGGAATGCATGCGCTCGAAATGTTGCCGGTCTCGCGCAACGTGCGAACCACGCGCTCGTCCGGCACGCCCAGGCGCTTGACCGCCTGGCTCAGGATTCGTTCGTTAGCCTGATGGAATACAAAATGATCGATGTCTTCGACCAAAATGCCCGCATCGATCGCAAGCTTATGGACCGTGTCGCAGATGGCGTTGACGCCGAACTTGAACACGCGGCGGCCATTCATGGACAGCACACTCGCGCTATCTGCGGAGGCCTTAAACGGCGACGTACCGACCAGACCGGGAACGCGCAACGTCTCGACGTCGGGCGCCGTCGAAAGCTCAACGGCAAGGGGGTTGTCTCCCCCAGCTTCAATCACTGCGGCGCCTGCCCCATCGCCAAATAGCACGCAGGTGGCACGGTCGGTCCACTCGAGCGCGCGCGTCATCTGCTCGGCAGCAACAACAAGCACGCGCTCGGCACGGCTGCGGGCGATATAGCCCTCGGCGACATCGAGCGCAAATACGAAGCCGGCACAAGCCGCCGAGACATCGAAGGCAGGGCACGTCGCGCCTAGTCGCACAGCAACGGCACACGCCTCAGCGGGAACAAGGTGGTCACCCGTCGTCGTCGAGCAGACGATCAGATCCAGCTGGCTCGCGTCGATCCCGGACACCTGGAGTGCCCGCTCGCTCGCCGCTACGGCAAGGTCGTCAAGTGACTCGGTGGTGCAGACGTGGCGGCTCTTGATACCGGTGCGGGTAAAAATCCACTCATCCGAGGTATCGAGGAACTCAGACAGCTCGTCATTGGAAACACTGCGTTCAGGAAGCGCCGAGCCTGTTCCAAGAATCGTGAAACCCATCACTAACCTCCTTTGAGTTGTTGACGTGTTTACGTCGACCAAGAGAGGATAGCGCATTTTTGTCGTTGTTGACGTGTTAACATTAAATTGTCCAAATGCGACAAAGGCTTCACATTGTGTCTATCTCTCGACACCATTGCGCCATTCACTTATTCAATAAGGAGGTAGCAGCCGCTATGGATGCCCAATTAACGATTGTCGACGTAACCGGATCGACCAACGATGACCTGCTCGAAGCAGGAAAACAGGGAGCGCCGCACGGCACAGGACTTGCCGCCCGCGCGCAAACGGCAGGACGCGGCCGACGCGGCCACAAGTGGGATTCAACCGCCGGCAACCTATTGCTTTCGATTGTCCTGCGTCCATGCGTTAATCCTGCAAAGTACTCTGGTCTTGCCGCCGTCAGCGGCCTAGCAGTGCTCGCGGCGCTCGAAAAGCAAGGCCTCGCAAGCGAAATAGACCTCAAATGGCCCAACGACCTGGTCGCGCGAGGGCGCAAGCTCGGCGGCATTCTGGTCGAGGCCGCACGCGATAACGAAGGCAACCCCTTTGCGGTCTGTGGCATCGGCGTCAACGTGAACTATGTGCCCTCGGAGGTTCCCGGTGGCGGCCTGCCCGCAATCGGCCTGTCAGACCTCAACGAGAACGTTCCCGCCGTCGACATGCTCCTCGATGAGGTCTATCACGCAGTTATAGACGCTGTAGATGCCTGGGGAGAGCGTCTCAACACCAAGGAAGAAAACACCGGACCGCTCGCGCCCGTCCACGGCGAATATGTCGCTCACCTCAATTGGATTGGGGAGCACGTTATCGCCCGCTCCCCCGCTGGAGACGAGCTGGCACGCGGCATCTTTAAAACGGTCGATGCCTTTGGTCGCGCGTGCATCGAAACGGAAGATGACTTGCGATTCTTCCATTTTGAGGAGGCATCGCTGCGCCCCTTGAGCGAATAGGGCGCCGCAGCCACCTACTTGACGGCATTGCCCGACAGTCCATACCACCATTCAAAACAAAAGGGCCCCGCTACCGTAACGGCAGCGGGGCCCTTTAAGCTATGAGCGATATCGCTTAGAGCTTGATGTCGATGTCGACGCCAGCGGGGAGGTCGAGACGCATGAGCGAATCAACAGTGCCCGAGGTGGGGTCGAGGATGTCGATGAGGCGCTTGTGAGTGCGCATCTCGAACTGCTCACGGGAGTCCTTGTTCACGTGCGGCGAGCGGATAACCGTGTACAGGTTGCGCTCGGTGGGCAGGGGGACAGGACCGGAGACGCGAGCGCCGGTCTTCTGAGCGGTCTCGACGATGAGCTTCGCGGACTGATCGACGACCTCGTGATCATAGCCCTTGAGGCGAATGCGGATCTTCTGGGTAGCCAACTTAAACCTCCAAAGAGTGCGAGAGATGTTCTCGCGGATTACGTAACAGGGAGCTCGAACTTAGGCGTTCTTGCTCATGACCTCGTCCACGATGGACTTGGGCGCGGGCTCATAAGAGTCGAACTGCATCGTGTAGGATGCACGGCCCTGGGTCTGGGAGCGAAGGTCGGTAGCGTAACCGAACATCTCGCCCAGCGGCACCTTGGCACGGATGAGCTTGCTGTTCTTGCGATCCTCCATGCCCTCGATCTTGCCGCGGCGACCGGAGAGGTTGCCCATAACGTCGCCCATGTACTGCTCGGGGGTCTCAACCTCGACAGCCATGATCGGCTCGAGCAGCTGCGGATCGGACTTCTTGAGGGCGTCCTTGATAGCCATGGAACCGGCGATCTTGAAGGCGGCCTCGGAGGAGTCGACCTCGTGGTAAGAACCGTCGAACAGGGTGACCTTAACGTCGAGGACCGGGAAGCCGGCGATAACACCGGTGTTCAGGGCCTCCTGGATGCCCTTGTCGATAGACGGGATGTACTCCTTGGGCACGACGCCGCCGACGATAGCGTTGACGAACTCGTAGCCGAAGCCCTCCTCCATCTTCTCGAGCTTGATGACGGCGTGGCCGTACTGACCGCGACCGCCGGACTGACGGACGAACTTGCCCTCAGCCTTCTCGACGTCGTGACCAGCGGTCTCGCGGTAGGCAACCTGGGGCTTACCAACGTTAGCGTCAACCTTGAACTCACGGAGCAGACGGTCGACGATGATCTCGAGGTGCAGCTCGCCCATGCCGGCGATAATGGTCTGGCCGGTCTCGTGGTTGGTGGACACCTGGAAGGTCGGGTCCTCCTCGGCGAGCTTAGTCAGAGCCAGGGACATCTTGTCCTGCTCGGCCTTGGTCTTGGGCTCGATGGCAACGTCGATAACGGGCTTAGCGAACTCGATCTTCTCGAGGACGATCTCCTTGCCCTCGGCGCACAGGGTGTCGCCGGTGGTGGAGTTCTTGAAGCCGACGCAAGCGACGATGTCGCCGGCGGCAGCGTCGTCACGGTCGATACGCTCGGCGGCGTTCATCTCGAGGATGCGGCCGAGGCGCTCGCGCTGACCGTTGGAAGCGTTGACAACGTAGGAGCCGGACTCGGCGCGGCCGGAGTAAACGCGGACGTAGGTGAGCTTACCGACGAACGGGTCGGTCATGATCTTGAAGACCAGGCCGGAGAAGGGCTCGTCGAAGGAAGGATGACGCTGGATCTCCTCGCCGGTGTCCGGATCGGTACCGGTGACGGCCTCAACGTCGAGCGGGCTGGGCAGGTAGTCGACGACAGCGTCGAGCAGCTCCTGAACGCCCTTGTTCTTGTAGGCGGAGCCCACGAAGACGAGGTTGAGCTCGTTGGCCAGAACGCCCTTGCGCAGAGCAGCCTTGAGCTCCTCGACGGTGAAGTCCTCCTCCATGAGGATCTTCTCCATGAGCTCGTCGTCAAAGCTGGCAGCAGCGTCGAGGAGCTCCTCGCGCTTGGTGGCAGCGATGTCGGCAAACTCAGCCGGGATCTCGTCCATCGGCTCGGGGTAGGTCATGCCCTTCTCGTCGGCCTTGAAGTCCCATGCAGTCATGGTAACGAGGTCGATGACGCCCCAGAAGTTGTCCTCGGCGCCCATCGGGACCTGAGCGGCCACGGCGTTAGCGTCGAGACGATCCTTCATGGTCTCGATAGCGTTGAAGAAGTCAGCGCCCACGCGGTCATACTTGTTGATGAAGGCGATGCGGGGGACGTTGAAGGTGGAAGCCTGACGCCAAACGGTCTCAGACTGGGGCTGAACGCCGGCAACGGCGTCGAAGACGGCGACAGCGCCATCGAGGACGCGCAGGCAGCGCTCCACCTCGGCGGTGAAGTCAACGTGGCCCGGGGTGTCGATGATCTGGATGCGGTAGTCCTTACCGTCCTTGTTCCAGAAGCAGGTGGTAGCAGCGGAGGTAATGGTTACGCCGCGCTCCTGCTCCTGAACCATCCAGTCCATGGTGGCAGCGCCCTCATGGACCTCACCGATCTTGTGGGTCTTACCGGTGTAGTAAAGAATACGCTCGGTCGTGGTGGTCTTACCGGCATCGATGTGGGCCATGATGCCGATGTTACGGGTATCGGAAAGCTTGTACTTAGGCTTAGCCATGTTAGTTCCTTACCTTAACTTACCAACGATAGTGAGAGAACGCGCGGTTGGCCTCGGCCATCTTGAAGACGTCCTCACGCTTCTTGACGGAAGCGCCCAGGCCGTTGGAGGCGTCGAGAATCTCGTTGGCGAGACGCTCGGCCATGGTCTTCTCCTTGCGAGCGCGGGAGAAGTTGACGATCCAGCGGATACCCAGAGCGGTGGAACGACGGGAGTTGACCTCCATCGGGACCTGATAGGTAGCGCCACCGACACGCTTGGGCTTAACCTCGAGCGTGGGCTTGACGTTGTCCATAGCCTTCTTGAAGGTAGCGAGAGCGTCGCCACCCTCGGACTTCTCGGCAACGATCTCGAAAGCGGTGTAAACGATGCGCTCAGCGGTGGCCTTCTTGCCGTCAAGAAGGACCTTGTTGATGAGCTGAGTCACCAGGCGGTTGTTGTAAACGGCGTCAGGCTGAACCTCACGACGATTAGCTGCTGCACGACGCGGCATGTGAAATCTCCTTAAGTGTCTACCGTGCGGCGCTTAGGCGGCACACGGCGAAAGTATCAAAACGTTATCTGGCTTATTTGGCCTTGGGGCGCTTAGCACCGTACTTGGAACGGGCCTGCATACGGTTCTGGACCGGAGCAGCGTCGTAGGCGCCACGGATGACGTGATAACGGACACCAGGGAGGTCACGGACACGACCGCCGCGGACGAGCACGATGGAGTGCTCCTGCAGGTTGTGGCCCTCACCCGGGATGTAAGCAGTAACTTCGATGCCGTTGACAAGGCGAACACGGGCAACCTTACGAAGAGCCGAGTTCGGCTTCTTGGGGCTCGTGGTGAAGACGCGGGTGCACACGCCGCGCTTCTGGGAGTTGTGCTGCAGAGCAGCGTTCTTGGACTTCTTGGGCACGGAACGACGGCCCTGGCGAACCAGCTGGTTAATAGTAGGCAAAGCGTACTCCTTCTCGAATGATTCCAGCTTTCTGTAAAGTGCAACGGCTTGAATCGAGGGGTCAGCATCCCCCTACGAAACACGCAGTTCGATAGGATACGTGGCGTTAGCTGTGCCGTCAACAGACCACGCCGCCGGGCGTATCCTAAAATACCCACATTTCCGCAAAGCCTACACAAAAGGAATCCCCTTTCTGTGCGCGTGGGCGGATTCCCGGTCCGGGCGGCACAGGGGTTAAGTTTGCTGCTCTACAGTCCTGGCTCGCACGGAGGCCACATTAAGTGGCCTCCGGCTCGTGCGGAACTCGCGACAAACTTAACCCCTGTGCCGCCCGGCCCGGGAATCCGACGTGCTCGTTGGGGCAACGTTCCCTTCCAAATAGGGACAGGTTTATTATGGTCGGTTTTATCTGGGGAAACGTCGCACTCCAGCGTTGATCTGCTCTCATCTGTCGCATGGAAATCGGCGGCGTCTTCGGAAGTATATCGCTCGGTCTAACCGTCCATTTAATACAAAATGGGCCGCCTCCCCTAGTAGGAAGCGGCCCCAAATCTTACGAATAGACGATGGTAAAGGGTTCCGACGTTTCGGCGCCCCCTGTTGAAGTGCAGCGTGTGCCCTCAAGCGTTACTGAGACCACTTGGTCGACATCAATCAACTTCGTTGGCACCCAGATGTTCTCTCCGCTATTGCGCGTATAAGAAAAATATAAGTTGAACGCCCCTGCGTCGTCATCTTCGATAATCTGCTCCGATCCATCCTTGTAGGTAACCGTCAACTTCTTCGTGACTGCGTCAATGCCCAGATCATCGATGTGCGTCTGGATGGAAAACGGACTGATCTCGAGAGACGAGTCACCGGAGCGGAGTGCCTTTGTATCGACGTACCCTCCAACGCTAAACTCGGGCGTCGATGCTTTAAACCGCCTCGCACTCTCACCTTCGCCCTCGGTCCACTGGATATTCCAGGTGACCGCATGTTGAAAACCTCGCTCGCGATCCATAGAAGCAAAGTACATCGTGCCATTAATGACAGCATCGCTTGATGTGTCCTTATCAATGGTGCAGCGTGTGTCAGCCCATTCCTCGCCGAAGTTCATGCTGGGCGTGCCGATGCCTTGTTCTTCTTCACCATAGAGAACAAGTTCGCCTGTCTCTGCTGCCGGCTTGTAGTAGTTAACGCCATTTGGATTGGATAGCGTAAACGTCACAGCACCGCAGCCGTTTTGGTCGATTGCCATCTCATGGATATCAAGCGTATAGCCGTTACCCTCGACGGACAGATTAACCTTCTGGACTGTGCCCTCCAGGCTTTGGGGCGCAATGCCGTCACCAAACTCTCTGGTGTAGGTGTATTTAGTCCCCGATGAGCCACCGTTGGTCCAGGTAATGGAATCCCCATTGCTGTGGTTTCCCCAAGCTGAGGCAAAATAGCCGGAATTGACAACGGCGTAGGCGATCCCTCCGGTCGCCAACACTCCGGCAAGACATCCGATTACGGCAACATAGAGAGGCTTCGCGTGGCCCTTTCGATGAAGCGGCTCACCCGCAGCAGTATTAAGGACGCGATCTGCAAGATTGCTATCGGCTTGGATGGACTCGAAGGCCTGCTTGATTTGATTGGATTTCACGGTCGCCCTCCTCTAGGATGAATTTGAGCTTCGATCGACCACGAGCTAAACGCGTTCGAACGGTCGCGGCTGGCACATGCAGTAACTCGGCAATCTCTTGGGTCGAAAAGCCCAGATAGTAATAGAGCACGATGGGAACACGGAATCGCTCCGGAAGTCGCATAACGTCTGACAGGACTGCCTTGGTCTCATCCTGCGCCGCCGAAAGCGAATCGGCCAGGTTCTCAATATCCTCCACACGCCTCCATGGCTTTCGAAAGAGCGATTTACATTCATTGATCGTGACCCGAATAAGCCAGCGGCGAAGATGTTCCCAACTTTCAAAGTTTCCATCGCTTTTAAGCAACTTAAGAAAGACGTCTTGGGCAACATCATCGGCATCGGCGCGATCGCGCAGATACGTCAATGCGATTCGAAACACGACATCCCGGTGATCTTCGACCGCCTGTCTAAATGTTTGTTCTTCCATAATCACCTCCCGGTGACGGTACTGATTCTTGATGAGGTCCTCACCATAGATACGCTCTGGCCGGACGAAATGTTTCAAATTCAAGCAGGAAAGACCTACCAAAATAAACCTGTCCCTTATTGGCAAAAGGAATCCCACTCTGTGCGCGGGGGCAGATTCCCGGAACGGGCCGCCCGCTGTTTAAGTTTGCTGCTCTACAGTCCTGCGCAAGACGGAAAGCACATTAAGTGCTTTCCTTTGCGTGCGGAACTCGCGACAAACTTAAACAGCGGGCGGCCCGTTCCGGGAATCCGACGTGCTCGTCGGGGTAACGTTCCTCACCAAAAAAGACCCGCTCCCCTGTTGAGAAGCGGGTCTTTGGAAGGACGGTTAACGTTCTAGGAAATTACTCCTCGTCGTTGTCCTTGGCCTCTTCGGCGTCGTCGGTGTCCACGAGCTGGTTGAGCAGCTCATCGAGAGAAGCCATGTCCTCGTTGATGGCACCGTTGGCGGGAGCCTTCTTGTCGTCGATCGGGGCGCCCAGGAGCTCCTCGTCGGCGTCGGCGTGATGCGTCGGAGCGGAGGTACCCAGCAGGATATCGTCCGGACCGTCGGGGCTAAAGACCATCTGCAGCAGCTGCGAGAGGTTTTCCTCGTCGGCAACGTCGTCGTTGTTCTCGAGGATGTAGAGCAGATCGTGGGCCTCGAGGCCGTCACGGAGCTCCTCGATCGCCTTGGCACCGATGCCATCGATGCGCAGCAGATCCTCCTCGGACTTGCCAACCAGGTCGCCAACCGTCTCGATGCCGACCTCGCTGAACTTGTTGGTCCAGCGCTGTGACACGCCCAGGTCGTCGAACAGGTACAGACGAGCCTTCTCGGCGGAGATGGTGTGGCCGTTGCGGGTGAACGAGCCGTCAGCACCACCGAACTCGTCGTAGCCGGCCCAGTCGAGCTGCTGCGGGAGCTGCTCGTCCAGGTCCTTGAGCTCCACAGGAGCCCACTCGGGCAGCGACTTGGCGTTGGGCGAAGCCGGGCCGTCGATGTCCACGTAGCCGTCGGCCGTGCGATACGTCAGCTTGGCGTTGGCGTACGGCTTGAGGCCGGTACCAGCCGGGATCTTCTTACCGACAATGACGTTGGACTTAAGGTCGAGCAGGTGGTCGACCTTACCCTCGATGGCAGCCTCGGTAAGGACGCCAGCGGTACGGATGAACGAAGCGCTCGACAGCCAGGAGTCGATGTTAGACGCGACCTTGAGCGTACCCAGAATGACGGGCTCGGCCACGGGGGCCTGACCGCCCAGACGGGCAACGCGCTCGACCTCGTCGGCGAACTCGTAGCGGTCGACGTACTGACCAAGCAGGTACTTGGAATCGCCGGGGTTGGTGATCTGAACGCGACGCAGCATCTGACGTGCGAGCACCTCGATGTGCTTGTCGTTCAGGTCGACGCCCTGGCTGGTGTAGACGTCCTTGACGCTCTCGACGAAGGTGTGCATCGTCGACTCGATGTCGGTCAGCTTGCGCAGGTTGCGGAAGTTGACGAAGCCCTTGGTGATCTGGTCGCCGGCGCGAACCTCGCAGCCGTCCTCGATCTCGGGCATAAAGCGAACCGAAGCGGGGACGCGACGCTCGTCGAGGACACGGGTGTGGTCCTCGGAGTCGGTGAGCGTCAGCACGTACTCGGACTTCTCGGGCTTAATCGAGAGGTGGCCGGAGTACGGAGCCAGCTCGGCCTCGCGACCCAGAATCTTCTCGTTGACGTTGCCGACGATATCGAACATACGGCTGACCGTAGGCAGACCCTGCGTAATATCGTCGACGCCAGCGACGCCGCCGGAGTGAATGGTACGCATCGTAAGCTGCGTACCGGGCTCGCCGATGGACTGGGCGGCAATAATGCCGACCGCGGTACCGATGGCGACCGGACGACGGGTGGAAAGATCCCAGCCGTAGCACTTCTGGCACACGCCGTACTTGGAGCGGCAGGTGAGCAGCGCGCGGAGCTTGACCTTCTTGAGGCCGGCATCGACCATCTTCTGGATGTCGGCGACCTTCTCGATGTAGCCGTCCTGCTCAAAGAGCACGGTGCCATCGGGAGCCACGACGTCCTCAATGAAGCAACGGCCGACGAGGTCGGTGTTGAGGTCGGTGGTGCCGGGGATGATGAGGTTGTAGGTGACGCCCTCGTGCGTACCGCAGTCCTCCTCGCGGACGATGACGTCCTGGGCCACGTCGACCAGACGACGGGTCAGGTAACCAGAGTCCGAGGTGTGGGATGCGGTATCGACCAGACCCTTACGGGCGCCGTAGGTCGAAATGAAGTACTCGAGCGGCAGCAGGCCCTCGCGGAAGTTTGCCTTAATGGGAAGGTCGATCGTCTCGCCGGACATGTCTGCCATCAGGCCACGCATGCCGCCGAGCTGACGCAGCTGGGTCTTAGAACCACGGGCGCCGGAGTCGGCCATCATGTACAGCGGGTTCTCCTCGTCGAACATGTCGAGCATGAGCGCTGCGACCTTGTCGGTACAAGCGGTCCACTCGTTAACGACTTCGATGTGGCGCTCCGTCTCGTTGATGAAGCCCTCCTCGAAGTACTCGTTGATCTGGTCGACGTTGGCCTGGGCGCGATCGAGCAGCTCCTGCTTCTCGGCAGGGATGAGAGCGTCCCACACCGAGATGGTGAGGCCGGCGCGGGTAGCGTAGTGGAAGCCGGAGTACTTGATGGCGTCGAGGATCGGACCGACCTTGGCCTCGGGGTAACGATCGCAGCAATCGGCAACCAGCTTGGCCACGTCGCCCTTGACCATCTTGTAGTTCATGAACTCATAGTCTTCGGGCAGGCACTGGCGGTTGAAGATGATGCGGCCGATGGAGGTCTCGAAGCGCGCAGTCTTGTTGCCGGTGACGTCGTAGTCGACAAACTCGTTCTTGCCGTTCTTGACGCGGAAGATACGGGTGCCGTCCTCGTTGATGACGTTGGCGTCGGCAGCGGACACGCGGACCTGAATCTTGGCCTGCATGTCGACCTCGGAGCGGCAGTCATAGGCGTGCAGCGCGTCGTCGAAGCTGGCGAACACGTGGTTCTCGCCCGGCAGACCGTCGCGGACCTGGGTCAGGTAGTACACACCGATGATCATGTCCTGCGAGGGGATGTTGACCGGCTTGCCGGATGCCGGCGAGCGCAGGTTGTTCGCAGAGAGCATGAGCACGCGGGCCTCGGCCTGAGCCTGGCTGGACAGCGGCACGTGGACAGACATCTGGTCGCCGTCGAAGTCGGCGTTGAAGGGCGAGCAGACCAGCGGGTGCAGGTGGATAGCCTTGCCCTCGACCAGCACCGGCTCAAAGGCCTGAATGGACAGACGGTGCAGGGTCGGTGCACGGTTGAGCAGCACGACGCGGCCGTCGATGACCTCTTCGAGGATATCCCACACAAAGGTGGCACCACGGTCGATAGCGCGCTTGGCGCCCTTGATGTTCTCGACCTTGCCAAGCTCGACCAGGCGCTTCATGACGAAGGGCTTGAAGAGCTCCAGCGCCATGGTCTTGGGCAGACCGCACTGGTGCAGCAGCAGCTTGGGGTCGGTAACGATTACCGAACGGCCGGAGTAGTCAACACGCTTGCCCAGCAGGTTCTGACGGAAACGGCCCTGCTTGCCCTTGAGGGCCTCGGCGAGCGACTTGAGCGGGCGACCGCCACGGCCAGAGACCGGGCGACCACGACGGCCGTTGTCGAACAGGGCGTCCACGGACTCCTGGAGCATGCGCTTCTCGTTGTTCACGATGATCGCAGGGGCGTCCAGGTCGAGCAGGCGCTTGAGTCGGTTGTTACGGTTGATCACGCGACGATACAGGTCGTTGAGGTCGGAAGCGGCGAAGCGGCCGCCGTCGAGCTGGACCATCGGGCGCAGATCGGGCGGAATGACCGGGATGACGTCCAGGATCATGTTCGCGGGGCTGTTGCCGCCCTTCAGAAAGGCGTCAACGACCTCAAGGCGCTTGACGGCCTTCTCGCGCTTCTGCTTCTGGGAATCCTCATCGGCGATGATGGCCTTGAGCTTCTCGGCCTCGGAGGGGAGGTCGATGGCAGCGAGCAGGTCGCGGACAGCCTCGGCACCCATACCACCCTTGAAGTACATGGAGTAGTAACGGGTCATCTCGCGGAACAGCGGCTCATCAGAGATGAGGTCGCGCTCGGTGAGCTTCATGAAGGCGTTGAAGGCGTCCGTGCGGAGCTGCTTCTCGTCCTTGCACTCTTCCTCGATGTCAACGATGCCAGAGGCGATCTCCTCGGGGGTCAGCGGCTCCTCGTCGGAGAACTCGTCAAAGTTCTCGGGGTCGCCCTGCTCCTTGAGGGACTCGATCTGGCGGGCGCACTCGGCATCGATCTCTTCCAGATCGGCGGCGAGCTCCTCGCGCAGGTCGTCGGCGTCGGCCTCGCGAGCCTCGTAGTCAACCTCGGTGATGATGTAGCTGGCAAAGTACAGAACCTTCTCGAGGTCCTTGGACTTGATGTCAAGCATACGGCTCATCGGGAAGCTCGTGGGGCTCTTGAAGTACCAGATGTGGGACACGGGAGCGGCGAGCTCGATGTGGCCCATACGGTCGCGACGCACCTTGGCCGAGGTGACCTCGACGCCGCAGCGCTCGCAGACGATGCCCTTAAAGCGGATGCCCTTGTACTTGCCGCAGGAGCACTCCCAGTCCTTGGCGGGACCGAAGATCTTCTCGCAGAACAGGCCGTCCTTCTCGGGCTTGAGGGTACGGTAATTGATGGTCTCCGGCTTCTTGACCTCACCGTGCGACCAGGAACGGATCTGGTCGGCGGAGGCAAGGGAGATCTTTACCGAGTCAAAATCAGTAGCTTCGAAATCTGCCACAGTCAACTACTCCTTATCAGTGGTCGTGGCGGCGACAGCCTCGGGTGCCTCGGCGGTCTCGGCATCCTCGGCCTCGACGTCGGCGTCAACGCCGGCGAGCGCAGCCAGGTCGTCGAGAGCGGAGGTCTCCTCGGCGGTCACAGGGGCGGAGGCGTCCTCGTCGGCATCGTGCATGGGCTCGATGTCCAGTGCGAGGGAGCGAATCTCCTTGACGAGAACCTTGAAGGACTCGGGGATACCCGGGACCGGAACGTTCTCACCCTTGACGATGGACTCGTAGGTCTTGACGCGGCCCACAGTATCGTCGGACTTGACGGTCAGGATCTCCTGCAGGACGTTGGAAGCACCGTAAGCGTACAGTGCCCAAACTTCCATCTCGCCGAAGCGCTGGCCGCCGAACTGAGCCTTGCCGCCCAGAGGCTGCTGGGTAACCAGGCTGTAGGGGCCGGTCGAACGGGCGTGGATCTTGTCGTCGACCATGTGGCCGAGCTTGAGGATGTAGGACGTACCCACGGTAATGGGCTCGCGGAACTCCTCGCCGGTGCGGCCGTCGAACAGACGGGTCTTGCCGCGCTCGTCAAGCTGGGTGACGAACTCGGGACGCATGTGATCGCCAAAGGCAGCGGTGGCCTTGTTGAGCATGTTCTTGTTGGCACGACGAATGACCTCGGCGATCTCGTCCTCCTTGGCGCCGTCGAAGACGGGCGTGGCGGTGAAGAACGGACCGGGGACGTACTTGTCGGAGTCGGCCTGCTCGGTATCCCAACCGCAGGCAGCAGCCCAGCCAAGGTGGCACTCGAGCAGCTGGCCGACGTTCATACGCGAAGGAACACCCAGCGGGTTGAGGATAACGTCGATCGGGGTGCCGTCAGCCATGTAGGGCATGTCCTCGACCGGCAGAACGTTACAGATAACACCCTTGTTGCCGTGGCGGCCGGCGATCTTATCGCCCTGCTGGATCTTACGACGCTGGGCGACGTAGACGCGCACCTGCTCGTTGACGCCGGGGGCCAGATCGTCGCCGTTCTCGCGGCTAAAGCGGACGACGTCGATGACGCGACCGTAAGCGCCGTGAGGCATCTTAAGGGAGGTGTCGCGGACGTCGTGGGCCTTGGCACCGAAGATGGCGCGCAGCAGGCGCTCCTCGGCGGTCAGAGCGCTCTCGCCCTTAGGCGTGACCTTGCCGACCAGGATGTCGCCAGGGCCGACCTCAGCGCCGATGCGGATAATGCCGTCCTCGTCGAGGTTGGCAAGCATATCCTCGGAGAGGTTCGGGATCTCGCGGGTGATCTCCTCGGGGCCGAGCTTGGTGTCGCGGGCATCGATCTCGTGACGGGTGATGTTGATGGTCGTCAGCAGGTCCTCGGCCACCAGGCGCTCGGACACGACGATACCGTCCTCGTAGTTGAAGCCTTCCCACGGCATGTATGCCACAGTGAGGTTCTGACCCAGTGCGAGCTCGCCATGATCGGTCGAGGGACCGTCAGCCAGAGGCTCGCCCTGCTCAACGGTGTCACCGACGCGCACGAGCGGACGGTGGTTGATGCAGGTGGACTGGTTGGAGCGCTGGTACTTGGCCAGGTGATACTCGTCCATGCCGCCGGCATGCTTGACGATAATCTTGGCGGCGTCGGCAAAGATGACCTCGCCGGCGTTCTTGGCCAGGGTGACCTCGCCGGAGTCCAGAGCGGCGCGACGCTCCATGCCGGTACCGACATAGGGAGCGGCGGGGTGAACCAGCGGCACGGCCTGACGCTGCATGTTAGCGCCCATCAGCGTACGCTTGGCGTCGTCGTGCTCCAGGAACGGGATCAGCGTGGCTGCGACGGAGAGCATCTGACGCGGCGAGACGTCCATGTAGTCGACGTCCTCGACGGGCACGTCGGCGGGAGCGCCGAAGGAGCCGTCGAAGTCGCGGGTACGGGCGATCACGGTGTGCGGGCGGACAAGCTTGCCCTCGGCATCGGTCGTGATGAACTCGTTGGTCTTGGGATCGAGCGGCGTGTTGGCCGGCGCGATGACGTGCTTCTCTTCCTCGTCAGCGGTCATCCAGTCGATCTGGTCGGTGGCAACGCCGTTCTCGACGCGGCGGAACGGAGCCTCGATGAAGCCGTACTCGTTGACGCGGGCGTAGAGGGCGAGCGAGCCGATCAGGCCGATGTTGGGGCCTTCGGGGGTCTCGATCGGACACATGCGGCTGTAGTGCGAGTTGTGAACGTCGCGAACGGCCGTCGGCACGTTGGTGCGGCGGCTGGAGCCGGACTTGTGGCCGGCAAGACCGCCAGGGCCGAGTGCGGACAGACGGCGCTTGTGGGTCAGACCGGTCAGGGGGTTCGCCTGGTCCATGAACTGCGAGAGCTGCGAGGAACCGAAGAACTCCTTGATGGAGGCCACGATCGGACGGATGTTGATGAGCGACTGCGGGGTGATCTCGTCGATGTCCTGGGAGCTCATGCGCTCACGGACGACGCGCTCCATACGGCTCATGCCGATACGGAACTGGTTGGCGACGAGCTCGCCGACGGTGCGGATGCGGCGGTTGCCAAAGTGGTCGATGTCGTCGACCTTGAAGCCCTGCTCGCCGGCAGCGAGGGACAGGAGGTAGCGCAGCGTCGCGACGATATCCTCGTCGGTGAGCACCGTGACCTCTTCCTCGGTGGTGAGGTTGAGCTTCTTGTTGACCTTGTAACGACCGACGCGGGCCAGATCGTAGCGCTGCGGGTTGAAGAGCAGGCCCTCGAGCAGGCTGCGGGAAGCGTCCACGGTGGGAGGCTCGCCCGGGCGCAGGCGACGGTAGATCTCGATAAGGGCATCCTCGCGGGTGAGGGCGGTATCGCGCTCCAGGGTACGCTTGATCACATCGGAGTTGCCGAGCAGCTCGATGATGTCGTCGTTGGTGACGGCGATGCCAAGGGCGCGCAGGAACATCGTGGCGCTCTGCTTGCGTTTGCGGTCGATGGAGACCATGAGCTGGTCGCGCTTGTCGACCTCAAACTCGAGCCATGCACCGCGGGACGGGATGATCTGGGCCTTGTAGATCTGCTTGCCCGAATCCATCTCGGAGCTGTAGTACACACCCGGGGAGCGGACGAGCTGCGAGACGACGATACGCTCGGTACCGTTGATGATGAAGGTGCCCTGATCGGTCATCATGGGGAAGTCGCCCATGAAGACGAGCTGCTCCTTGATCTCGCCGGTCTCCTTGTTGGTGAGACGAACGTCGGTCAGAAGCGGGGCCTGATAGGTCATGTCCTTCTCGCGGCACTCCTCGACGGTGTGCGCGGGGTCGCCGAACTGATGCTCGCCGAAGGTAACCTCGAGAACATGGTTCTGGCTCTGGATGGGGCTGGATTCCTTGAACGCCTCACGAAGGCCCTCGTCCTTAAAACGCTCAAAGGATTCCCTTTGAACAGAGATAAGGTTGGGGAGCTCCATGGCCTCCGGGATTTTCCCGAAGCTGACGCGCTTGCGCTCAGTGGCAGTGTATGCGTAGGTCACCAGGTTTTTCCTCCTTCACGGAAATGCTCGGTGGGTTGGCGAGGCATAGCTTCGCCAGTTATCGCAACCTAATAGTTTATCAGGTACCGACCGTTGGGCAAGAAAAGCCTTGACGCGATTGGGTTTTTGGAGTAGCAAAGTTTTTCGATAGAAAACACGCAGGTAGATGTATGTGTACCGAACATCTGTTCATATATTTTCTGTGAACAGCGAGCCGGCAATCGCAGCTCTTATAAAAAACGGGCGCGAACCGAGGTCCGCACCCGTAAATGTCGATGCCCGAAGGCTTACTTGCGCATCAATCCGCCGCGCTCGTCGATGGCGTCCCAGAAGGCATCGGCAAAGCAGGGGTCGCTTGCAGCCATGAGGGCGTTGGTGGCCATCCAGCCAGAGGGAGTGCCGGTGTCGTAGCCCGACAGTGGGTCGATGACGACGGCATACATGGCCTCGCGGTCGAGCGAACGGGCCATGGCGTCGGTCAGCTGAATCTCGCCGCCCTTGCCGGCCTGCTGATCTGCCAGCAGGTCCATGACCAGCGGGCTCAGCAGGTAGCGACCGACGATGTACAGGTTGGACGGAGCCGCCTCGGGAGCGGGCTTCTCGACCAGACCGCCGATACGCCAGACAGCGCCAGGCTCGGCATCGGCAACGTCCTCGGCGCCCTCGAGCGAACCGACGCGCTCGCCGGCGATAACGCCGTAGCGGCTAACTTCCTCGGGCGAGCAAGCAGCGACGGCGATAACCGAAACTCCACCGTGCTCCTTGGAGACGGCAAGCATCTTGTCGCAGATGTCGCGATTAGGCACAACGTAGTCGCCCAGAAGAACCAGGAAGTTCTCCCCTGCCACGGCGTCGGCAGCAGAGCGGATAGCATGGCCGAGGCCCTTGGGCTCGTACTGATAACGGAAGTCGACCGGCATACCGCCAGCGTGGGCGACGGCATCGGCATAGGCGTTCTTGCCGCGCTCGCGCAGCAGGTTCTCGAGCGAGCGATCGGGCTGGAAGTAGTTCAGTAGCTCAGGCTTACCGGGAGACATAACGATGATGGCGTCGTCGACTTCCTCGGGGTCGAGCGCCTCCTCGACGACGTACTGAATGACGGGCTTGTCGAGCACCGGCAGCATCTCTTTGGGCGTGCACTTGGTGCCAGGCAGAAAACGCGTGCCAAGACCGGCGGCGGGGATGATTGCCTTCATGTTATTCAAAGATCCTTTCGCAGGCGCAAAAGCGCCCCATGCGTGCGGCACACAGCCGCAGACCAAATTGCGATACCCAAGCATCTTACCGCTGGAACTATATGTCGCTACAAGGCAGAGACAATTCTTCAGCAGGTCAACGCAAATTATTGCTCGAATGGTGCAATTTTATTGCCCAACGGCAGGGCGCCCGATACGACGCAAATCACAGAACATGGCAGCTTGAGCAACCGATGTCGAGGGACCGAAAAACAAAAAAGACGGGGCTCGCAATGCGAACCCCGTCTGCAAAGAAATCTGGCGAGAAAGCCTGATTACTTGAGGGTGACAGCAGCGCCAGCAGCCTCGAGCTTCTCCTTGGCAGCCTCGGCGTCCTCCTTCTTGGCACCCTCGAGAACAGCCTTGGGAGCGCCCTCGACGACCTCCTTGGCCTCCTTCAGGCCAAGGTTGGTGAGCTCACGGACGGCCTTGATGACCTGGATCTTGTTGTCGCCGAAGCCCTCGAGCACGACGTCAAACTCGGTCTTCTCCTCGGCCTCAGCAGCGCCAGCAGCGGGAGCGGCGACAACAGCGGCAGGAGCAGCGGCGGAAACGCCGAAGGTGTCCTCAATAGCCTTGACGAGCTCGGAAGCCTCGAGAAGGGTCATTTCCTTAAGAGCATCGATGATCTCATCGGTGGTAAGCTTAGCCATTTCTAAGTCCTTTCGGTTTCCGTGCAGATGCACGGAGATCAGTTAAAACACGACGCGAATGCGCCAGGGGTGCGGCGTTGCCGCCGCGGGTGAAAACAGCAACTAGGCTGCCTTCTGCTCGGAGACCTGCTGGATCGAACGAGCGAGACCAGAGGAAACGCCGTTGACGCAGACAGCGATGTCGCGAGCGAAACCGGAGATGAGACCGGCGATCTGGCCGAGAAGCTGATCCTTGGTGGGCAGCTCGGCGATAGCCTTAACATCATCAGCGGAAACGGCCTTGCCGTCGGAGATACCGCCCTTGATCTCAAGGACGCCCTTGGACTTAGCGGAGAAGTCCTTAAGGGCCTTAGCGGCCTCGACCGGCTCGGACTCGTAGAACACATAAGCGACGGGGCCGGCGAGGATCTCGTCGAGCTCGGGCTGCTCCTGGTTCTTGAGAGCGATCTTGACCAGGTTGTTCTTGTAGACCTTCATCTCGGCGCCGCACTCGCGAAGCTGATGACGCAGCTCCTGAGCCTGCTTAACCGTCAGACCGTTGTAGTTGACGACGAACAGACCGGCGTTCTCGGCGATACGGGACTCGATCTCTGCAACCTTGTCGATTTTGTACTGCTGGGGCATGAATTACACCTCCTCGAATTCTTTCCGGGCACGGTCCGCCACAAGGACGTGACGGGGGCATGTCCAAAAAGAAAGCCCCCGCGCTGCATGAGCGACGGGGGCGAGAAGACATATCTACTCGACCACCTCGGCTGGCGGGATATCCCATTAAGCTCGCGGGCGATGCCCGTTTGCACCGGCTGTCTCTGGCAGCGGATTCGTGCGTGAACCGAAAGTATTATGGCGGGGACCCCGGCGTCGGTCAACGGGCGCGAGGATTCGTACACAAACCCTGCATACGCTCCGGCCGGGAGGGGCAGGGCGAGTTTTCCGCTCGGTCAAGTCCTGGGCTCGCGCGAAGGCCACATTAAGTGGCCTTCGGCTCGTGCGGAATCTACGGAAAACTCGCCCTGCCCCTCCCGGCCGGAGCTACGTTGCCTTTGCTGCGAATCCTCGTGTCCGTTGAGCGACGCGCCCCACTCATAATGCTTGGGTCGGTGGGCTGATGTGTTGCGTCCCGTTGGGCTATAAGGTTGAAATGAAGGTGGACAGGCGATTTAGGCCTTCGTCCAGATCTTGGTCGGAGACGCAGTAGCTTAGGCGGATGTGGCCTTCGGTGCCGAAGCAGTCTCCGGGGACTAGGGCTACGTTGGCCTCTTCGATGGCTTTGATACAGAAGTCTTCGCTGGTTAGGCCGTACTGTTTGATGCTGGGGAAGGCGTAGAAGGCGCCTGCCGGCTCTACGACGTCGAGGCCCATGGCGTCTAAGGCTGCGAGCACGCGTTCGCGGCGGGCTCGGTAGACTTTGAGCATGGGGGTTGGGTCGACGGTCAGGGCTCGGGCCGCGGCGTCCATCTCAAAGGAGACGGCGCTCGATACTAAGTATTGGTGGGCCTTGGCAATCTCGGCGATGACGGGGGCTGCGGCTGCGAGCCAGCCCAAGCGCCAGCCGGTCATGGCCCAGGGCTTGGAAAAGCTCTCGATGATGACCGTCTGCTCGCGCAACTCCGGGTGGCGCTGGGCAAATCGCTCGTAGCCATCCACATAGACCAGACGGTTGTATACGTCGTCGCAGACTACGTAGATGCCCGCCTGCTCCGCTACGCGCGCCACGGCATCGAGCGATGCTGCGTCGAGGATGCAGCCCGTGGGATTGTTAGGCGTGCAGATGACGATGGCCTTGGTCGCCGGCGTCATGCAGGCACGAAGCGCCTCCTCATCGATCTGAAATTGCGCGGGCTCCGTATCCAAAAAGACCGCTTTGGCATGATTGGCCACGACGATGCTCTCGTACAGGCCAAAGGCCGGCGTGGGGATGATGACCTCGTCGCCGGGGTTGAGCATAGCCATAAATGTTGCCGACAGGGCCTCGGTCGCGCCGTCGGTCAGGATGACCTCGTCGGCCGAAAACGTAAGGCCCGCATCCCCCATGTAGGCAGACAGCGCTTCGCGCAGAGCGGGGCGACCGTTGTTGGGCGGATAGTGTGTGTCGCCGCGGTCCAACGAAGCGGTCACCTCGGCGCTAATCACGTCGGGCGTGGGAAAATCGGGCTCGCCGAGCGCAAGCGCGATGCACCCTGGGTGCTGGGCAGCGAGCGCGTTAATCCGACGGATGCCGGAGGGCTTGAGCGTGGCAAGCGAAGTATTCATGGGCAGGCGCATGGCGTTCCTTTCGTAAGGGTTGCACTAGGATAGCGCGGCGGGGCGCCGCCGGACGGTGTAACCTAAACGGAAACCAACCGGAAAGGAGGCAGCATGGAGCCGACCGCGCGCGGCGATGTACCAAAAACGCTGCAAAACATTGCGTATATCAACATTCCCAATAGCGCCGATCTTGAGTTTTTGCTCTGGGACCTGCAGGATGCCATCGCCGCCTATGCTCAACTTTCCGGCACCGCACTCCCCCGCCCGGTCGACTTGAAGGCAAATGACGCCGGCAGCGTTGCCGATGGCATCGTGCTGGCCATTGAAGATATGGCTGACGACGAGGCGTTGACTGCTATCGAGCAGGCGCTTGAGCACTTTGGCAGCACGGGAACGCGTGTCTATGCCGTGATTCGAGCCGCACAAGAGGGCGCTGAGCAGGCGCGTGGGACCGCCGTTCGCCTGCACAAGGCATGTGAGCGCCATGACCAATTGTGGTGTGGCGGCGTTGCCATCTGCGCCGGCGGCGGCATCGCAGCGCTTCGCCATTCCCCACGCATGGGCCTCTTGCGCCGACCATTTTCGGAAGCGATGGATAAGCTTGTGGGCGCTGTGCGCATGGGCTGCTCCGTCGAGCATGCACAGCGACTTGGCGGCGGCAATGCCGCCAACGTCGACGCCGACGGCATGGTTTGCGCCGAGCCAGCCGTGCCCGCGCCGATCTGGCGAGGCGTTCTGAAACGTCTGGGCACCCACGCTCAAACAAAAATCTAAATTAAATTACAGCCCAGTCAACGGCCTCGCGCCAGCGCTCGACAAGGCGTTCCAGGTGCCATGCCGCATTGGCGGGACTTGTCGACGGCAGAACGATGGCCGGCAGCCCCGTCCGATCTTGCAAGTAGCGTTTGTAGAGTCGCCCTGCCGTACCGCCGTTACAGACAACGACCTCGATCGGCGCGGCATCGGTAATGCGCTCGATATGTGCCGGCACAACGTTGCGGATGCTCGCGTCGCTCGAGCCCTTAATGTCGCAGCTCTCAATTGCATCCCACAGGGCCACGCCGCCGTTCAGCAGCATGGCCCGCTTGGCGGCAATGGAGGCATCGAGCGTCGCGGGCTCACCGCTTGCCAAAGGATCGCCCTCGTTGGGCGGCACAGGCATACCGAGGCACATGGCCATCACACGCCAAAAGCGATTCTGAGGGTTGCCGTAATAAAAGGCATTGGCGCGCGAAAGCACCGAGGGAAACGACCCGAGCACCAAAACGCGCGAACGCTCGTCAAACACGGGCTCAAACCCATGCTCAATATGTTGATAGCCCTCGTCAGACGTTGCCATGGCCTAGGCCCTCAGCAGATAACGCACCTCGTAGGGCGCAAGCTCGAGGGTGCCCGTCAGCTCGACCGTGAGCACACCGTCGGCAAGCAAATCGACAAAAGAGCCGTTGAGCTCGCCGGCGCCAAAGGTGTAAGGCTCGTCCACGGCGTTCACCGCCACGAGCACCGTCGCGTCGTCGCAGGCGCGCTCGAACAGCAGCTGCTTGTTCTGGATCACCACGTTGCGATAGGCACCGTAGTTGAAAGCACGGGCCGCCGCGTCGTTTGCCGAGCGCAAGTGCGCCAGCTGCGTGATGAAGGCCGTCAGCTCGTTGGGCGCAGGCTCATCGAGCGCAGGGCGCAGCGCCCAGTCGCCATCGGGGCCGCCCTTTTCGCCAGGAATCCCCCACTCGCTGCCATAGTAGACGCACGGGATGCCCGGCATGCCAAAGAGCATGCCGTAGGCGGGACGCAGACACGACTTGTCGGTGAGGATACTCGCCAGGCGCGGCACATCGTGGTTGTCGACAAACGACAGCAGATGTTTGCCGCGGTAGATGCACCACGGATCGCCGCCAAACTGGCGGTGCAGCGAATGGGCGATCTCGAACATGTTGACCGAGTTAAAGCTGGAGTACAGACCCTTGTAGCACTCGTAGTTGGTGCAGGAGTCGAGCATCTCGTCGTTGACGATTTGGTTGTAGTCGCCGTGGAGCGTCTCGCCGATCAGCACAAAGTCGGGCTTGAGCTCACGGGTAAAGACGTGCAGGCGGCGCATAAAGTCGCGGTCGAGCATATAGGCAACGTCCAGGCGCAGGCCGTCGACGCCAAAGACGTCGGCCCAACGGCGCACGGACTCTAGCAGGTAATCGACCACAGCGGGATTTTGCAGGTTGAGCTTCACAAGCTCAAAATGGCCTTCCCAGCCCTCGTACCAAAAGCCGTCACCATAGCAGGAGTCGCCGTCAAAGCTAATGTGGAACCAGTCCTTGTACGGCGAGTCCCACTTACGCTCCTGCACATCGCGGAAGGCCCAAAAGCCACGGCCCACATGGTTGAAGACCGCGTCGAGTACCACGCGGATGCCGTGGGCATGCAGCGTCTCGCACACGGCGGCAAAGTCGGCATCCCCACCCAGGCGTCGATCGATATGGCGTAGGCTGCGCGTATCGTAGCCGTGGCTATCAGACTCGAGCGGCGGGTTGATCAGCACAGCGCCAATACCGAGTTCTTGCAGGTAGTCGGCCCATTGGGCGATTTTCATGATAGGAGCATCGGGGTTGGGCGCGGCGTTGGCAGCCTGGGCGAGTTCATCCTCGGCAACGGGTGCGGCGTTTTCGCGCGGAGCCCCGCAAAAGCCCAGCGGATAGATCTGATAGAACGTCGTCTCGTATGCCCACATAACAGCCTCCCGGTAAGCTCAACACAACGACATCCATTGTATGCCCAGCTTGTATCCTCTCCCCCAAAATAAGTTGCGGTGGAATAGTTCCTGTCTGGGCCTTCAGAAGCCTTAAACAGGAACTATTCCACCGCAACTGATGAGGGGACGTGATTAGGCGACGGGCTTGGCGCGGCGGATGGCCGGAAACAGCACGGTGATGGCGAGGATGACGCCCACGACGGCAATCGCCCCGCCCACAAAGCCGATCCAGGCGATACCGGGACCCGAAACCACGGCTCCGCCGATCGCGGTACCCGTGCCGATACCGAGGTTGAACAGGCCCGAGAAGATCGACATGGCGACGGCCGACGAATCTGCCGGCGTGTGCTTGATGAGCTCGGCCTGAAACGCCACGTTAAAGGCCGTGGCGCAGCAACCCCACAGTGCGCAGACGGCAAGCACTGTCACGAGCGACGATGCGGCCGGCCCCATGAGCAGCAGGGCCACCGGCACGCCGGAGAGCGTGATAGCCAAGAACGGGAAGCGATGCCCATCGAACAGGCGGCCAAACAGCCAGCTTCCGAGCAAACCAGAGCAGCCAAACGCCGTCAGCGTCATGGTAATGGCGCCCGCATCGACGTGCGCGACCTGCGCCAGGAAGGGCTCGATATAGCTGTAGCTTGCGTAATAGCCGGTCGCCATGAAGACCGTGACTGCATAGAGCGCGATGAGGAGCGGGTTCTTGAGCAGCTCGGGCAGCTGTTTGACAGTAAAGCGCTCACCCGCCGGCATGGCCGGGAACACCGCTGCCTGGTAGACGACCGCGATGGCTGAGAGGCCCCCGACCACGGCAAACGTCATGCGCCAGCCCACGGCCAAGCCAATGGCGCGACCGAGCGGCAGGCCAAAGATCTGCGCGATGGACGAGCCCGTAGCGATCATGCTGATGGCGAGCGCGCCGTGGCGAGTGTCGACCAGGCGCGAGGCCATAATCGAGGCGACTGACCAGAACACGGCATGTGCGCAAGCGACCACCAGGCGCGCGCAGACCAGGATGGGATAGGTCGGCGCCACAGCGGACAGGAACTGACCGAGCGAGAACACGGCCAGCACGCCCAGCAGCATCCGCTTGAACTCAAAGCGCGAGGCGAACACCATGAGCGGCAGCGACAGCAGCATGACGCCCCAGGCATAGACCGAGATCATGATGCCCGCCTGGGCCTCGGTGAGCGAGAACGACGCGGCGATATCAGTCAAAAGGCCGATGGGCATAAACTCCGACGTGTTGAACACGAACGCACAGCAGGTGAGCCCGACGAGTGGGAGCCACTGCTTGAGCGTGATGCCGTCTTGCCTTGTCTGAGTCATATATAACGTCTCCAATCGTTTTGAGCGGAGGCGATTATATAGCAACGGCCCCGCATCCGTCAGTACAGATGCGGGGCCGAAAACAATTCGATACACAGAGGTTGCGCCGTCAATTCATAACTAAGCCAACCCCAGCAATATGCCCGCCGAATGCACGACAAACGCCACGATCCAGGCAACGGCGACCTGAAACGCGAATACGGCCACGGCATAGCGCGCGCCCAACTCGCTCTTGACGGCGCCGATTGCCGCCACACAAGGCGGGTACAGCAACGTAAAGACCAAGAACACGTAGGCGGTAAACGGCGAAAACATGGTCGACAGCGCCGCGGGCGACGTTGCGCCCAAAAGCACCGTGAGCGTCGAGATGACGCTCTCCTTGGCAATGAGCCCCGTGACGAGCGCCGTCGAGGCGCGCCAGTCGCCAAAGCCGAGCGGGGCCAACACCGGCGCGATGATGCTACCCAGACCGGCAAGCAGGCTTTGCGACTGGTCGGCGACCACGTTAAAGCGGATGTCGAACGTCTGAAGGAACCAGATGACCACGGTCGCGGCAAAGATAATGGTAAAAGCCTTGGTAATAAAGTCCTTGGCCTTATCCCATGCCAGCATCACCGTCGTCTTGACGCTCGGCAGGCGGTAATTGGGGAGCTCCATGATAAACGGCACCGGGTCGCCCTTAAATGCCGTGCGGTTGAGCACCAAAGCCGCGATGCAGCCGACCACGATACCGATCAGATAGAGTGAGACCATGGCGGGAACCGTCGCCTGCGGGAAAAACGCCCCGCACAGCAAGCCGTAAACCGGCAACTTGGCTGAGCAGCTCATAAACGGCGTGAGCATGACCGTCATCTTGCGGTCGTGCTCGGATGGGAGAGTACGGGTCGACATGATAGCCGGCACGGTGCAGCCAAAACCGACGAGCATGGGCACGAAGCTGCGGCCCGACAGGCCAAAGCGACGCAACACCTTATCCATGACAAAGGCTACGCGTGCCATGTAGCCGGAGTCTTCCAGAATGGAGAGGAACAAGAAGAGCACGACGATAATCGGCAGGAAGGTCAGCACACTGCCCACGCCCGTAAGCACGCCGTCGGCAGCCAGCGAGCGCACCACGTCGTTGGTGCCGAACGCCTTGAGGCCTGCATCGGCCGAAGCGATGATGGCAGCGATGCCGTCCTCCATAAGTCCCTGCAACGCCGCGCCGATCACGCCAAACGTCAGCCAAAAGACGAGGCCCATGATCAGCAGAAACGCCGGGATGGCCGTATAGCGACCCGTCAGAATGCGGTCGATCTTGACGGAGCGCACGTGCTCGCGGCTCTCGTGCGGCTTGACGACACAGCGCCCGCACACGTCGCCGATAAAGCTAAAGCGCATGTCGGCCAGCGCGGACAGGCGGTCGGTGCCGGCCTCGCCCTCCATCTGGGTAATGATGTGCTCGATGGCGTCGAGCTCGTTGCGATCCAGGTGAAGCGCCTCGGTTACCAGCTCATCGCCCTCGACCAGCTTGGTCGCCGCAAAGCGCACCGGGATGTGCGCCGTCACGGCATGGTCCTCGATCAGGTTAGCAATACCGTGGATGCAGCGATGCAGCGCACCGCCGTCCGGACCGTCGGGCGCGCAAAAGTCCAGGCGACCGGGGCGCTCGCGGAACCGCGCCACGTGCAAGGCATGATCCACCAACTCGCCGATACCCTCGTTGCGGGCAGCACTAATGGGAACAACGGGCACGCCCAACAGACTCTCGAGCAGGTTGACGTCCACGGCGCCGCCGTTGGCGGTCACCTCGTCCATCATGTTGAGCGCGATGACCATAGGACGGTCGAGCTCCATGAGCTGCAGTGTCAGGTACAGATTACGCTCGATGTTGGTAGCGTCAATGATGTCGATGATGGCGTCCGGACGCTCGTCGAGGATGAACTGACGGCTCACGACCTCTTCGCCTGTGTACGGCGACAGGGAGTAAATGCCAGGCAGGTCGGTAACGCTCGCCTCGGGATGGTTACGGATGGTGCCATCTTTGCGGTCGACCGTCACGCCGGGAAAGTTACCGACGTGCTGGTTGGAGCCCGTCAGCTGGTTGAATAACGTGGTCTTGCCGCAGTTTTGGTTGCCGGCGAGGGCAAAGTGCAGCGGCGCGCCCTCGGGCACGGCCGTCTTTGCCGCACGGGGCGAATACGTCCCCTCGCCCAGGGCCGGATGCTCCGTCGTGCCGATTGCGGCGTTAGCGCGCGGACCCGTATCGGTGTCGTGAATACCCACGAGCTCGATGCGAGCGGCATCGTCCTTGCGCAGTGTCAACTCGTAGCCACGCAGGCGGATCTCGAGCGGGTCACCCATGGGGGCGTACTTCATCATGGTGACTTCGGTGCCCGGCGTTAGACCCATGTCCAAAATATGCTGTCGGAGTGCCTGATCGTCCGATGCCACCGATGCGACAACGGCGTCCTTTCCAATCTCGAGTGTATCGAGCTTCACGTCCGTGTTCCTCCCCCGGCGCCCACAGGGCGTTGTATTTATGTTCACCATGGCTAACCGTTTGCCATGGCTAACCAATTGTAACCATGCATGATAGCGCGAACACACAACGACGTTCAATCGACAGATCGCTGCGATGGGAATTCTGGGCCATTGCTTCCCAGACGGGCCTGCTGCGGAAACCGCATCCCACTCTGGAACACCTAAACGGGATGAGCTTTCCGGTTGAGGCATCTAGCGGAAACTGCAGCCCGGAATCGGCGCTCAGACTGGGATGCAATTTCCCAATGGGGCCCTCGGGGAAACTGCGGCCCGGAATCTGCTCTCGAAACGGGACGCGGTTTCCCCGAGGACCGAAACAGCCGCCCGCCCCTCGACAAAATGATCCGTTCCCTCCGTCGCATGCGGAACATCCAAGGAGTGTCCCAGGGTGCCGGCACAATAGGAACGTCCCCAGCTGCCGGCAGCATTTCGCCGCAACAGCAAAAGCCCGCGCTGGCAACAAATGTCACCTGAGCGGGCTTGGTGGGCGCTCACAAAGGCACGTTACAGAGGCCCACGTCAGTTATGGATTACCGAACGGCACCGGCACGCGATGCCTCCGTCGGCTTACCAAGCGATGAAGCTTGCCGCAGTCTTAGACTATCGGCGCAATGCCGGCAAAGTGCAGATACAGCGAAATGATTGCCACGACAATGACCACCGCTGCGATCAGCTTGTCGTGCAGATGCGGAAGCACCGGTTTACCGCGGCCTCGCTCGCCCAGCATATAAACGGGAATGGCCGGAGCAAAAAGAATCGTCGTGATCATAACGCCCTGAAGACCCGTCGACCACACCAGGAACAATGTGTAGATGAAGCCGAGCGTACCGAAGAAGCGGGCTTTGCCGACGCTGGGCGCATGCGGCCCGTCCAGATGCTCGTTCTTCCAGCCAATCACCATGTAATAGGCAGCCGAGCAGACATACGGAACCAGAATCGTGTTGACTGCGCAGCTATAGAAGAACTGGTAGGTGCTCGCCGCCACATACGACACGATCAAGAAGAGCTGCGTGATGCCGGAGCTCACGAGAACCGTTACCACCGGGGCGTCGTGCTTGTTCGTCTTGGCAAACGCCAGAGGGAAGGATCCCTGGCGCGCCGCCTCGAACGGCGTCTCGGACGCAATGATGACATAGCCCAGCAGCGCGCCGACCAACGAAAGGATAACGCCAAGGTTTACGATGGCAGCACCAACCGGACCGATTGCGCACTCGAGAATTCCCGCCATGGAGGGCGTTGCAAGCTGTGCCATCTCCTCGCGCGGCATAATGCCGAGCGACAGCATCGAGATGATCAGATACAGCGTGAATACAGCCGCAAATCCGAGCGCCGTCGAGCGGCCGACGTCACGCACGTACTTTGCACGGCCCGAGATAACGACAGCGCCCTCGATGCCCGTGAAGACCCAGACAAGGGCGATCATGGTCGAGACAACCTGCTCGCCAAAGCCAGGACCAGCCGGCTCTCCCCAGAAGTTGTCCATAAAGATATCGACGTTGAACTTACCCAGGAGCACGATACTCAGCACAAAGAGCCCCAGCGGCACCAGCTTCGCCAACGTGACGATCGTGTTAATGCCCGCAGCCTCCTTAACGCCACGAAGCACAAGGGCGGTAAGGAACCACAAAAACACGCTGGCGCAGACGATAGAAAGCAGGTTGTTACCCGCGCCAAACGCAGGGAAGAAATAGCCCAGCGCGCTAAACAGCAAGAGCGCAAAGCTCACGTTGGAAAGACATGCGCTGATCCAGTAGCCCCAAGCGGAGTTGAATCCAATGTAATCGCCAAAACCGGCCGCAGCGTATGCATAGATGCCGCCGGTCAGGTCGGGACGGGCCTGAGACAAACCGTTGAACACCATCATCAGCGCAAAGACGCCAATAAAGCAAATTCCCCACGAGACGATAACCGCACCGGTATTTGCCCCACCTGCTGCCATATCGCCGGCAAGCGAAAAGATGCCGCCACAAATACTGGCGGTAATGACCATCATGGTCAGACGAAAGAGATCGAGGCCATTAGGGTCGATAATCTCTTCATTTTGAGCTTTAGAGGCCATTGTATGTGCACCCCCTTCATCATGTGATCGAACGAAAGATGGCCCGGACGTCCCGAATCGGGTGCCGGGCCATCGGTCAAGCGATCATCAGACTGTTACAGCTACCGCGTTAGAAGCGCAGCGACAGGCAAGAAAGGCCGCCGTCGACCTTGCGATACTCGGAGGTGTCAACGACGAGTGTCTTGTAGCCCAGATCCTGCACGGCCTTGAGCACAGTCGGATAGCCCTCGGCAACGATGACCGTACCGTTGACCCAGATGCAGTTGGCGCCGTACGCCTCGTCCTCGGGCACGACGATCTTGTTGTACTGGGCAAAGTCGGGCTTATCGATGAACTCACCAGAGACGAGCATGTTGTTGTCCTCGATGTAGTTGACGCCCGTCTTGAGGTGCAGGACCTCCTCCAGCGGAACCTCAGAACCCTCGAGGCCCCAGCCCTCGAGAATCTCACAGAACTGGCGGATGCCCTCTTCGTTGGTACGAGCGGAGCGACCGACGTAGAAATGGTCACCGACCATCATGACGTCGCCGCCGTCGAGCGTGCCCGGAGAAACAATGTGCTTGACATGCTCGTCGTCAAAGAAGCGACGGACGGCCGGCTCGATCTCGTCCTTCTCGCCGTTGCGGCTATCGGCACCGGGGTTGGTAATGATGGCGCCGCAGCGAGTGATGACGGCCGGATCTTCGACGAAGCAGCTGTCGGGATACTGCTCGAGTGCCGGCAGCACCGACACGTCAACGCCGCACTGCTCGAGCGCATGCTCGTAATCGTAGTGCTCCTCGATGGCGCGCTCGTAGATGGGCTGGCCAAGCTCGGGGGCACTCGTGATGCCATTGCTCAGGGACTTGCCGGGGCGGCGGATGATGACGTGGCTGAACTTGGTCATGATGATCCTCCTTGGATCTCTTAGCAGAGAGCGGGACTTCTTCGCGCCCGCCTTCCTTTCGATGGCTTTATCTTAGGGCGGTTTTCCTGTTTTGTATATTGTATACAATCCTGAACGGTAGGTTTTCTTCGGTAAGCGTATTCTTACGTATCGGCGCAAAGTAGCATGATTTAGCTGGTCGTTCTATAATTCAACTGAGCTATTCAAGTGAAACGTATTTGCTTTTAGAAATATACCGTTAAGGAACATAGGCTCATGGAAACGCTCAGAAGGCCCCTGAAAGACCACGTATACGACTACATTTCGAGCCGTATTGACGCCGGCGAGCTTTCGGCCGGCGACCGGCTGAGCGAGCAAGCGATCTGCGACGCCATGGGCGTGTCGCGCACGCCGGTCCGCGAAGCGCTCATCCAGCTCGCAAGCGACGGTTATCTGGACAATCTCCCCCGCCGCGGATTCCGCGTCCGTGGGTTCGATCAGCAAAACGCCGTTGAAGTCTTTGAGATTATGGGGCCGCTCGACGGGCAGGCCGCATACCTCGCCTGTCCGAACCTAACCGACGATGACATTACGCAGCTTAAATTTCTCGTCGGCTCCATGGACCTCGCGATCCAAGGCGGTCTCATCCGAAAGTACGACGACATTCAGCGAGACTTTCATCTAACGTACTTCAACCGCTGCGGCAACGACCGTCTGCGCGATATGATCTCGCAGCTCGAACGCTGCTTTATCAAGCGCGATTACGAAACTGTCGACCAGGAAACGGCGTGTAAACTGCTCAATAAAGCCAACAACGAACATGCTCATATTCTTGAGTTGTTCGAAGCACGAGATGCGACGGGCGTGCGCGACTACGTTCGCGATGTCCATTGGAACACAGAAAACGCCCAGTTCACCGTCTGGTAGGAAAGCAATGAAGGTGGATTTTCGGAGGCTTTACTGATGAGGGTGGATAATCTCCCCCTTTCGGCCGAAAAGCAGACCAAAAACGGGAGATTATCCACCCTCGTGATGCGCAGCCTAAAAACCGTGACGGCCTAGGAACCTAAAGGCCAGGCGAATCCAAGGACGGACCGCCACCTGCTTATCCTCGTTGTCGACCGCGGTGTTGGCGTTGCCGAGCGAAAGGCCGTGACCACCTTGGTCAAAGACGTGCATCTCGCAAGGGACGCCCTCCTCTGCCATGCGTTGGGCAAACGGGTAGACCTGCGCGATCGGCGCCGTCTTGTCGTCGGACACACCCCACACAAAGGTCGGTGGCATCTGACGCGAAACATGCGTGGTGGGGCAGATGTCGGCCAGATGCTCGTCAGTTGCCTCGCCGCCCGTCACCATCGACAGGTAGTCGTTGAGCAAATCGCGCCCCGTCTTGCCGCCCGTCTTGGGCACGCGCAAGTCAATGCGCGGATCGCGCGTCTGCATGTCGCGCACATAGGCAAAGTCGAGCAATGGATAGCCCAGCACCACGGCATCGGGACGAATGTCGTCCGGACGCGCCCCTGCCAAGCCCGCGAAGGGGCCGGTCTTCCACTGTGTTGCCAGCGAGGCGCAAATCATGCCGCCAGCAGAAAAGCCCACGACGCACACGCGCTTGGGGTCGACATGCCACTCGTCGGCATTCGCGCGCACCGTGGCGACCATCTTGGCAAGATCTGCCTGGGGGTGCGGAAAGCTCACGTCACCCGTGCCACTCGTCACATAGTTGAGCACAAAGGCCTGGTAGCCGCGGTCCAAAAATGCAAACGCCACCGGGTCCTGCTCGTGCGGAGCGATATGCGTAAACGCACCTCCGCCGCAGATAATCACCGCGGGGCGGCGGCCATTGGGCTTGTCGGGGAGCGGCTCGGCACCCAAATATGTAAACGTCGCCGGATATTCCTCGGTCGGCTCCTCGCCCCACAGCGCATGGTTCTCGACAATCATATGTGCTCCCTTCGCGCAAATTATGCGCCCTTGTTTTTCGCCTTCAAGCGTACCCCACTTGAACCCGTGGCGCAGAAACACTCCGGCAATAAGTTTCCCTTCAACTGATATATCACATAATCCCAGTTCAGAGGTATCGTTGAGCAGCGTAGAATAGGGGCGTTGACCAAGCCGCGAAACACATGTGAAACGTTTCCGGCAAACCAAACGCGCGATATGCGCCTATTTAAGTTGGAGGCAACTATGGGTCTGCTCGATTCGCTTAAGTCCACCTTCACCTCGACCGGCGAGGCGTCCGTTCCGCCCGCAGCAAGCTTCGCTACCCGCGAAGGCGTCATCTACGCCCCCGTCAACGGCGTGCTCGTCAACCTGGACGAGGTTCCCGACGAGACGATCGCCTCGGGCATGCTTGGCCAGGGCTATGGCATCGAGCCCATTACCGGCACCATCTATGCGCCCGCCAACGGCCGCATCGGCGCCACCACTGTCACCAACCACTCCATTGGCATGATCACCGAGGACGGTCTTCGCGTGTTCATTCATGTTGGCCTGGGTACCGTGGAAATGAACGGCAAGGGTTTTGCCCGCTTTGTCGAGATGGGCGATGTGGTCAAGGCAGGCCAGCCGCTCATCAGCTTCGACCGCGAGGCCATTAAGGCCGCTGGTCACGAGGACATCGTGACCGTCATCGTCTCCGAGCTCGACCGTCTTAAGAGCATCGACCATGTCGGCGAGTCCGGAACGCTTATCGGCGGCAACCCGCTCGTCAAGCTGGGCGACCCGCTGCTGGTGGCCAAGACCAAGTAGCCAAGTCCCGCGCCACGCAGCCAAAAGGCACCACGCCAAGCGCCCGCGACCATTTGGCCGCGGGCGCTTTTCGTTTGAAAAACCATCCCGCCAATGCTTTATCTGTATAGCTCAAATGAGCCGAGCTGCTAGAATATCGAACTGTATGGATAACTATCATTCAACCGTTATGGGAGGATACGTGAACCGCACCAAAATCGCGCAGCTCTATGCCGATGCCGAGTCGCTCGGCGGCCAGACCGTCACCGTCGCCGGCTGGGTCAAGTCCGTCCGCGACATGAAGAACTTTGGCTTTGTTACGCTCAACGACGGCAGCTGCTTCCGCGACCTGCAGGTCGTCATGAACCGCGAGGCACTCGACAACTACGACGAGATCGCCCATCAAAACGTCTCGGCCGCACTCATTTGCACCGGCACCGTCAAGCTGACCCCCGATGCGCCCCAGCCTTTCGAGCTTTCTGCCACCTCCATCGAGGTCGAGGGCACGAGCGCCCCGGATTACCCGCTGCAGAAGAAGCGCGCAACCGTCGAGTTCCTGCGCACCCAGCAGCACCTGCGCCCGCGCACCAACCTGTTCCGCGCCGTGTTCCGCATCCGCTCTGTCGCGGCTGCCGCCATCCACCGCTTCTTCCAGGAGCAGGGCTTTGTCTACGTCAACACCCCCATCATCACCACGAGTGACTGCGAGGGCGCCGGCGAGATGTTCCGCGTGACCACGCTCGACCCCAAAAATCCGCCCCTCACCGAGTCCGGCGAGGTCGACTGGAGCCAGGACTTCTTTGGCAAGCATGCAAGCCTCACCGTGTCCGGCCAGCTCAATGCCGAGAACTTTGCCATGGCCTTTGGCGACGTGTACACCTTTGGCCCCACCTTCCGTGCCGAGAACTCCAACACCACGCGCCACGCCGCCGAGTTTTGGATGATCGAGCCCGAGATGGCCTTTGCCGACCTTAACGACTACATGGATAACGCCGAGGCCATGCTCAAGTACGTCCTCAAGGACGTTATGGCAACCTGCCCCGACGAGCTCAATATGCTCAACAAGTTTGTGGACAAGGGTCTGCTCGAGCGCCTGGACCATGTCGCCAACTCCGACTTTGCCCGCGTTACCTACACCGAGGCCGTCGAAATCCTGGAGCAGGCCGTCGCCGCCGGTCACAAGTTTGACTATCCCGTGAGCTGGGGCATCGATCTGCAAACCGAGCACGAGCGTTTCCTGACCGAGGAACACTTTAAGCGACCGACTTTTGTGACCGACTACCCGGCCGAGATCAAGGCCTTCTACATGCGCATGAACGACGACGGCAAGACCGTCGCCGCCGCCGACTGCCTGGTGCCGGGCATCGGCGAGATCATCGGTGGCTCCCAGCGCGAGGAGCGCCTGGATCTGCTCGAGGCCCGCATCAAGGACCTGGGTATGAATCCCGAGCAGTACAAGTACTACCTTGACCTGCGCCGCTACGGTTCCTGTAAGCACGCCGGCTACGGTCTGGGCTTCGAGCGCTTGGTCATGTATCTGACCGGCGTGGGCAACATCCGCGACGTCCTGCCGCACCCGCGCACCGTGGGCAACGCCGACTTCTAATCGTCGGACGCTAGCTCGCGTCGCCACACGCCAACACTCATCTCACAAGCGTCTCTCGACATCGGTCGAGAGACGCTTTTTTCAACAGCATCCGTCAAGCTTTTGGCAAGTTTTTGGTCAGTCGAGCAGGGCTGTTGAAAACTCGACCCGCCGTTTGCCGACGACTACCGACCGCCCAGAGCGCCCTGCGCCCCTGCGAAAGCCCCGCGTCCTAGGCTCCATACCGTCGCCACCCAAAACGGAAAGGACGTGGGCACGATGACCGAAGCCGCTGTTGAAACCTACGACACCACGACGAGAGGCGCCGCCTCGATGGCAGCCTATCGCGCCGTTCGCATCCTGCAACTATTAAGCGAAAACACTGGCGAGGACAAGGCCATGCTTTCCGATGAGTTGATCCGGCGCCTCGCCCATCCCGACGACCCCGCCCGCATGCCCATCTCGGCGGCGCGGCGCAGCATCTACACCGCCATCTCCGCGCTTCGCCATGCCGGATACGAAATTGAGTACAAACGCGGCGTGGGCTACAAACTTCTTACCCGTCCGCTCACCGATGAAGAGATCATCCGGCTCCACGGTATGGTCATGCGCAACCGCTCCACGCCTATCGCTATCCGCAAGAGCATGGCGCAGCACTTAGTTGCCATGGCGAGTGCCGACGTTCGCGGCTACCTCGATATACCCGAACCCGTTCCAAGCGCAGGCAGCAAGGCCACCAAGGCAACACGCACGCCCATCAAGCGCATCGACACGTGCGAGCTCGTCGAGCGGGCCATCGACCACGGAACCACGGTGAGTTTTGATATTTCGAGCGTCACGACGCGTGGCGAAACCGAAGCAGCACGAATGACACTCCGTCCCTTTGCCATCAGGCAGCGCGATGGCATCTCGTATCTGCTGGGAACGGTCTACGACGCCCGAGGCGCCGATGACACGTTGCGTACCGTAGAGATTGGCCGAATGAGAAACGTCACCACACGTCTCCTCGACGGCAAGAAGCTCTTCGCCGCCCTAGACGAGGACGACGCCTCCTCCGCCGCATAAGACCCTCCGCCGCCCATTCGACTACCCGTACCGTCCATCCGATTCTGTATTAAAAAACCCGCCAGGCTGTTGTAAAAATGGACATCAGCGCTACTATAGTTCCACTTGCACTTTGTCCCAGTGCAGTGTTTCCAGCCATTTTTATACTGGGGGTAATGATATGAAGGACATCACCATCAGCCGCAGGAGCCTTCTGGTCTCCGCCGGCCTGCTCGCGCTCGCCCCGCTCGCCGGATGCGGCGGCAACTCTGGTTCCGGCTCTGCTGCCGCCGGTTCCGACTACACCATCGGCGTTCTGCAGCTCACCGAGCACTCCGCACTCGATGCCGCCAACGACGGCTTTGTCAAGGCCATCAAGGAGAGCGGCCTTAAGGTCAAGATCGACCAGAAGAACGCCCAGAACGACCAGTCCACGTGTAAGTCCATTGCTGACAAGTTTGTGGGCGACAACGTCAACCTGATTTATGCCATCGCCACGCCCGCCGCGCAGGCTGCCGCCGGCGCCACGGCCGATATCCCCATCGTGGGCTGCGCCATCACCGACTACGCCGCCTCCGGCCTGGTCCAGGACAACGACAAGCCCGGCACCAACGTCACGGGCGCTTCCGACCTCACCCCGGTCGCCGAGCAGCTCGAGATGATGCAGAAGGTCCTGCCCGACGTTAAAAAGGTCGGCCTGCTCTACTGCACCGCCGAGTCCAACTCCGACGTCCAGATCAAGGCCGCCAAGAAGGAGCTCGACAAGCTGGGCCTCGAGTACACTGACTTCACCGTCTCGAGCTCCAACGAGATTCAGTCCGTCGTCGAGTCTGCCGTGGGCAAGGTCGACGCGCTGTACTCCCCCACCGACAACACCATCGCCGCGGGTGCCTCGCAGGTCGGCCAGATCTGCAAGGAAAACAAGCTTCCCTTCGTGACTGGCGAGGAGGGTATGTGCATGGCCGGCGGCCTGTTCACCCTCTCCATCAACTATGAGGACCTGGGCTACGCCGCGGGCGAGATGGCCGTTAAGATCCTGAAGGGCGAGGCCAAGCCCGAGGATATGCCGATCAAGCACCTCTCGAGCAAGGACCTGGTCGTCGTCAAGAACGACGAAATGGCCGAGGCCCTGGGCATCGACCTTTCCGCCCTGGACGCGTAATGCCATACGCGGCATGCGTCTAGAGCCCGTGCTCGCGCTTTAGCCGCGTTATTCAATATCTGAGCCACAGGGGCGGGCGCTGTAGACCGGCGTCCGCCCTGCTTGTTTCAGGTAAAACAAAACGTCTGTCCGTAACTCTTCTATGCATTGTTACCGCTATTATGGTGAATCACGTGTCCACCCTATCCTAGGAGGTATGAAGCATGCTCATTGCATTGCAGGGCGCCGTTTCGCAGGGCGTCCTCTGGGGCATTATGGTGCTTGGCGTGTTTATCACGTTCCGCCTGCTCGACATTCCCGATATGACCTGCGACGGCAGCTTTGCCCTCGGCGGCTGCGTCTGCGCTGTGCTCATCGTCAATAACAACGTCGACCCGCTGTTCGCCGTGCTGGCCGGTATGTGCGCCGGCGCCATCGCGGGCGCCGTCACGGGCATTTTGACCACCGTCTTTGAGATTCCTGCGATCCTCGCCGGAATCCTCACCCAGATCAGCCTGTGGTCCATCAACCTGCGCATCATGGGCAAGTCCAATACGCCCATTCTTGCCAAAGGCACCGTGTTCTCGGCCGTCAGCAATATGACCGGTCTGCCGCAGTCCACCGTTGCCATCATCTTGGGCATCCTGCTCGCCGTGGCTATCGTTGCCATCCTGTATTGGTTCTTTGGCACCGAGATCGGCTCGGCGCTGCGAGCCACCGGCAACAACGAGTACATGATCCGCGCTCTGGGCGTCAACACCAACTCCACCAAGATGATCGCCCTCGTGCTCTCCAACGCCCTCATCGGCCTTTCGGGCGCGCTCATCTGCCAGAGCCAAAAGTATGCCGACATTGGTATGGGCACCGGTGCCATCGTTATCGGTCTTGCCGCCATTGTTATCGGCGAGGTGCTCGGTCGCCTGCTGCCCGGCGGACTCACACAGTTTAGCGTTCGCCTGGCCTCTGCCGTCTTTGGCTCCGTGGTGTACTTCCTCATCCGCGCCATCGTGCTGCAGCTGGGCATGGACGCCAACGACATGAAGCTGCTCTCCGCCGTGATTGTCGCTGTGGCCCTGTGCGTGCCCGTGGTTTGGGAGCGCTATAAGCTCCGCAGCTCCTACACGAAGGGGGATGAGGCAGATGCTTAAGCTCTCGCACGTCAAGAAGACCTTTAACAAGGGCACCGTCACCGAGAAGCGCGCGCTCACCGGCGTCGACCTCACCCTGAATGACGGCGACTTTGTAACCGTGATCGGCGGCAATGGCGCGGGCAAGTCCACGCTGCTCAACATGATCGCCGGCGTGTACCCGCTCGATTCGGGCGTTATTGAACTCGACGGCATCGACATCTCGCGCTTGAGCGAGTCGCAGCGCGCCAAGTACCTGGGCCGCGTGTTTCAGGATCCCATGCGCGGTACCGCTGCCGACATGCAGATCGCCGAGAACCTGGCCCTCGCCAAGCGTCGCGGCCAGCGTCGCGGCCTTTCGTGGGGCGTCACCAAGGCCGAGAAAGATGAGTACGTTGAGCTGCTCAAGCGCCTGGACCTTGGTCTGGACACGCGTCTCAACGCCAAGGTCGGCCTGCTCTCGGGCGGCCAGCGCCAGGCACTCACCCTGCTGATGGCCACGCTCACCAGGCCGCGCCTGCTGCTGCTCGACGAGCACACCGCGGCCCTCGACCCCAAGACGGCCTCTAAGGTGCTCAACCTGACCGAGGAGATCGTCGACGAGAACCACCTGACCACGCTCATGGTCACGCACAACATGAACGACGCCATCCGTCTGGGCAACCGTCTGATCATGATGCACGAAGGCCATGTGATCTACGACGTGGCGGGCGATGAGAAGAAGTCGCTCACCGTAGCCGACCTGCTGCAGAAGTTCGAGGAGGTCTCGGGCGGCGAGCTCGCCAACGACCGCATGCTGCTGAGCTAAAACCTGCCCAAAAAGGGACAGGTTTATTTTGGTAGGTTTTATCTGCGCAAACGTCAAAACCGCCGCAAAGGGACAGACGCCCTTGCGGCGGTTTTCGCATATTATGTCGATAATCCGATATTCAACCAGACATTCTGGCTAAGGACTAAGGAAACTGCCATGAAAAGACTCCCCCGCCTTGCGTTAGCCGCCGCGTTATTTGCCGGCGCGCTCGCAGGCATCCCAAGCCTCGCTTTCGCGGGGAACCCGCCCGCCGCTATTGACGGCTCTGTGACCGTCATGCACACCAACGATATCCACGGCAGCTACAAGTACAGCTACAACGCAAGCAAGGGCACCGGCACCGTCGGCTTCGACGGACTGGCGGTCCTCTATAGCGCCCAGGGCAACGCCCCCGATCTTTTGCTCGATGCGGGCGACACCTTCCACGGACAGTCCTTCGCCACCATGAGCGAGGGCAAGAGCATCGCCGAGCTCATGGACACCTTCTACGCCGACGGCTACGACGCGACCACGCCGGGCAACCATGACTGGAGCTACGGCGCGGACAAGCTCCGCACCATGACCGGCTACAGCACCACCGGCACGCCCTTCGCCATGCTCTGCGCGAACGCGAAGTCTACGAGCGGCGTATGGAGCTCGAGCATCACGAAGACGCTCGATCGCACCTGGGAGGATAGCGAGGATCACTCCACATTCGACTACAAAATCAAGGTCGGCGTCGTGGGTGCCATGGATGAGTCGCTGGGATTCTCGCTGCGCGCTGACCTGGTCGCGGGCACGTCGTTCTCGAGTGCCACGAACGCCATCAATACCGAGGCAGAGCAGCTGCGCAAGGAGGGCTGCAACGTTGTCGTCTGTATCGCGCATACGCTCAACGCCAAGACCTTTGCCACACGGCTCCGTGGCATCGATGCCCTTATCGCAGGCCACGAGCACATCAACCTTAACGAGAAGGTGACGGGAGCCGACGGCAAGACGATCCACGTTGTCGAGGCAGGCAGCGCCTTTGCCGAGGTGGGGCTGCTTTCCATTCCGTACAAGTACGACACCAATGGCACCGAGACGACCGACGATGACACGATCACGGTCCCTGCAGACGGCAGCGACGAGAAGCTCTACACCGCCAAGAACGTCAACGACCTTTTGGCAGACCCCGACAAGGGCTCCGACTACCAAAGCTGCCTTGAAGCCGTCCGCAACAAGATCAAGCCGCTCGACGAGGCCTTTGAAAACGAATCGAACAAGGTGCTCGGCACATCCACCACCAACTATTTCTACGGCGAGGACGCCGCAGGCACGCATGGTTGGGAAATGGTGCGCACCACCGATTTCCGTCCCAGCAAGGAGGGCGACACCACCAAGGCCCAGACCATCGGCCACGTGATTTGCAGCTCCTATCTTGACCTGACGGGCGCGGACCTCGCTATCGAAAACGCTGGCGGCATCCGCGGCGGCGTCGCGGCGGGCAACGTGACCGCCGGCAACGTCATCGCCATCTCGCCCTACGGCAACACCGTGGAGACCTGGGCCATGACCGGCGCGGACTTCCTGGCAGCGCTCGAGCACTCACTGCAGATCAGCGACGAGTGCAATCACAGCTACGAGCTTCAGCAAGCCTACGTGGCGGCCGGTCACACCGAGCAGGAGGCGCAAGACAAGTACAAGTGGCGCGATGACTCTGGCAGCGTTCTCTCCTTTGGCGGCATCAACGTTACGATTGATTGGACGCAGCCCGAAGGCATGCGCATTGTGAGTGCCACACTCACCAAGGACGGCAGCACGCTCGATCCCACCAAGACCTATACCGTCGCCACCAACAACTACATCATTACCAACACGACCGACTTCCCCACCTTCGCACACGCCACCAAGCGCACCGAGTGGGGTACCTGCGAGTCAGCGCTAAGGGCGCTGATCGGGCAGAACGGCTGGGAGAGCAAGATGGCCGGGCTCGCCGGCACCATCGGCTTCGGCTCCGCAGCCGTGGACCCCACGCCCTCACCGGCCCCGACGCCTAAGCCCTCGCCTAAGACGGACACGACGACCACGAAGGTCATCACCAAGAAGACGACCGGTAAGCTCGCCGCAACGGGAGACCGCACGCTGGCAGTAGTTGGCGCGTGCCTTATCGGCGGCATCATCGTCATCATCCTCGGCATTACCTGGAAGCGTCGACGCTAAGCTACACCGCCGGGCCTTGCAGCCCCGCCGCGTAAACCTTATATCGAGCACAGAAGCCCGTCCGAATTTGAACTGCGCCCCAAATCTTGGACGCCCTAAATAGCGACTAGGCCGCGAGGGCCTGATTCCGGAACTCCTCCGGGGTCAGGCCCTTCAATCTCACCTGCCTCCGGCTCGTGTTCCAGTG
>UQXA01000007.1 GCA_900544865.1 uncultured Collinsella sp.
ACGCGCATAAAGAAAGCCTCCCATTTCTCATGTCCAAGAAATGGGAGGCAGTTCAACACGTACCGGCGGGCATTTTTATAAACGACCCTTCTATCGACGCAAGCCCCTACGCCTCGCGCTCGACCTCACTCACGCATTCGTTCTTGATAGTGCCGACAAGCTTCTGAAGTGCGTCGACCACATGCGGGCGAATGTCTCCGCCAATGAGCACGAGCATGATGTCGTCGCCCACGGCAAGCTCGCCGCTCGCCAGCCACACGCGCACATAGCCGATACCCGGCATCGCGCGCGTTGCCTCGATGGCGGCCTGCACCTTTTCGGCATCGAAGCCGAACACCATGCCGCCCACCTTATGTCCAGGCGCCACACCATTTGTCTCGATCCCACGCACCTCGGACTTAGGCGTCGCACGCACCACGCCGTTGTGTGTCAGGTACATCCCACAATCAGCCGCCGAAGCATCGGCCTTGGCTTCGCGCAGCCAAGCATCAACCGAAGGCATCGATTTGCCGTTCTCAAGCATCATTTCTCCTTTTGATTTCCAGGGTAGTCTTTTTGGGACGGGGCTCCCGGACACTTTATTCCTCGACCGGCGTGAGCACCATGACAGCGCGCGTATTGCTAAATGACAGCGAGCGACAGGTCACAAGCGTTACGACCTTGGTTGCCGAAGCGGCACGATCGGTGGCATCGCTCGCCACGGCAGAGGCACCGTCGAGCATCTCGGACAGATAATTCTTCAGTCCGTCATCGCCCTCAAAGTTGGGCGTGCGCGCCTTGGCATACGTGTCCTCGACCACCTTGGTCGCCAGCGGGCGCAACTTATACGTCGCATCACGCGTGATGTAGTACACGTATTCCATGCTGTCGAACGTCGCCTGATCGGTCGTATCCGAAATCACGTTGAACATCGAACCGTCGTTCATATGATGACCGTAAATCGTGGTCTGCTGATCCACCATGCCCGGCGCGTTGTCGTCGCTATCCAGGAAGATGGCTCCCGAGGCATTGGCCGTACCGTCGAACAGCGTGTTGAGGTACTTGGAGTTGTTGTTGGTCTGCACCACGGGGTAGTTGATGTTGGTGCCGGGCGCGTAAATCCAACCCACAACCTCGGGATTTGTCTGGGCCAGCGCATTGAAGTCGACAATTGGCACGCCACTGGCGTCCTTGTCGCTCACATATTGCTTTTCGATTTTTTGATACGACTCGCTCGCCTGCTTGTAGCCAATCTGCGCGTTGATAAAGATGGCGGCCGCAGCAACGATCAGGCCAATGCCGATGATGATGAGCAGAATGGGAATGACGGAGCGGCGCTTTTTGCGCGGCGGCTCGGTATAGCTCGATGGCGCGATATGCGCCGAAGAGCGAGGTGACTTCTTGGCCGCACTGTATGACGAAGGGCGATATGCAGCAGGTGTATCCTGACGGCGATGCTTCGCCGGCGTCACGGGGCGCGGCGCGCGCGGCTGCTGAGGAGAGGATGTCCGACCCTGCTGCGCCGCATGGGTAGCACCCGGCTTTGACGGATCGGGGACCTGAGAAGCCTTGAATCGTTTTCCCTGATAATCGGACATGGCTCTCCTTATACTGCGATGAAACGGCGGAACGCTTAGGCGTCAGCCATCTCCTGCTTCATCTTCTCGATAATTGCGCGATACTCGGCATCGCAAGCACCCAGAATCTGCGTGGCGTAGATGGCGGCGTTCTTGGCGCCGTTGATGGCAACGCATGCCACAGGCACGCCCGAAGGCATCTGCACCATCGACAGCAGCGAATCCATGCCGCCCAGATCACTCGTCTTCATAGGCACGCCGATAACCGGCAGCGGCGTAAAGGCAGCCACGACACCGCCCAGATGCGCGGCCTTGCCGGCTGCGGCGATAATCACCTTGATGCCACGGTCGGCGGCAGTCGAAGCCCACTCGTGGACCTTCGCCGGCGTACGGTGCGCGCTGGCAATCACGAGCTCATAGGGCACACCGAGCGCCTCGAGCTCGGCGGTGCAGCCTTCCATAACGCCCAGATCGGACTTGGAACCCATGATGATCCCGACAACCGGCTTTTGATCTGCCATAAACAAAGACCTCCTGTTGAGAGCGGTGACGCGGCCAATCCGCGACCCTTAACTACTGAGAGTAGTATAGCTGCTCCCGTCCCTGCGGTCTTTGTGGCGCTTCGCGGGCGGGCCAGGCTTTATCTGAACGACTTTGCGAAGCAACCGGAGTGAAGATAAAGCCTGGCCCGCCCGCAAAGCGCCCCTCGACCTACCGGGGATTGCTATGACGTACGTTGGCTGAAATAATAAAGCAATGCCCGCCGTCCTTGACGGAGCGGCGGGCACGTTTGCTTAGTTGTCGCTGGGACTACTTAGCCTTGCTGCGACGATGGAAGAAAGCGCCGATCGCGGCGATGATGGCGCCAAGACCACCGACGGCCGCGACGGTCGCCGCCGTCTGGTCGCCGGTATTGGGGATCGCCGAACCGCTCTTCTTGCTGCCCTGGGCCTTGTCGCCTGCGGGCTTGCCCGCCTGGTTGCCGCCGTTTGAGCCATTGCCGGAACCCTGGTTGCCCGAACCGCCGGTGTTGCCCGAGCCGCCCTGGTTGCCGGAGTCGGCATCCTTAAGGCCCTCGATGGCCAGCTTGAGCTGGTCATAGCCCGCCTGGAGCTGGGCGTCGGAAGCATTCTCATCACCCAAGACGTCCTCGGCGTAGGTAATGGCATCCGTCAGGGCCTTGACAGACTCTGCCGTCTTTCCCTTGGTGTCAGTCTCCTTCGCCTGCTTGACCAAGGCCTTGAGCTGCTTCTTGGTCGGGTTCTCGACCGGGGTCACCGGAGTCTTCTCAAGCGCGTCGCGAGCACTCTCGAGTGCCTTGAGTGCCTGGTCGACCTCGTCCTGCGTGGCGTTCTCGTCGCTCAGGATGGCGCGGGCGCTCGCCAAGGCGTTCTGGAACGCGGTCCAGGAAGCCTCGGTGTAGTCGCTGGCCTTAAGGTCGCCGGCTGCAACCTCGTCATCAACCTTTTCAATCGCGGCAGTGAGGTCGTCCTTCGCCACCGGATTGGGAACGGCCGTACCGTAGAACTTGAGCTCCGCCATGCTGCAGTAGGCGTCAACGCTGCCACCGCCGGCGTGGAGCACCTTGACGGTCACGTAGCGACCGCGCGCGGCACCAAAGCTCATCTGCTTCCAGTCGCTACGGTCGGTGAGCACGCGGCCGTCGTTGTCGAAGGTAAACGTACCCATCGACGTGGCGGTGCCCATCTCATAACCGTCGGCGGTGTCGGAGACCAGCACCTCGGCCTCAAAGATATCGCCGTTCGTGCCGCCGTCCTGGCGCGGCAGGAACGTGACGTCGGTGAGATCGTAGTCGCGGCCCAGGTCGACGGTCAGGTGCTGGGGCATACCGGTCTTATTAGCATAGTCGCTGTGCCAGAGCGTTTGCTCATCGCCGTCAAGAGCGTTGACGGCGTTGCTGCCCTCATAGTCGGCCTCGCTCGAGAAGCCGGTCACCTTGACGTTCTCGCGGTTCTCGGGCGTGTTGATGAGGCTCTTCTCATCGACGGGGCGCATCTTGAGGCCGTCGATTGCCTTCTCAATCTTGGCCGTGGCGTCTGCGATATCCTTCTTGCTATAGCTGCCCTGGCCGCCATCGAGGAGCTTCTGAGCCGCCTCGACCGCAGCGGTGAGGGCTGCATAGGAATCCTTGGTGTAGACGGACTCGCTGTAGCCCGCGGCCTTGGAAAGCGCTGCCATGAGCGCAGAGGTGTCGACGCCAGCCTTGACCTCGACCTCATAGGATGCGGTCTTGGAGGGATCGAGCACCGACGCCACCGTGATCGTTGCCTTGCCGGCCTTGTTGGCGCGCAGGTAGTAGCTCACGCTATCGCCGGCCTGGACAGCGGAGACGCTCACCACAGAAGGATCGGAGCTCTCGACCGTCACAAAGGGGTAGCCGGCGCTCTCGGGCGTGGCCTTGGCGTCGACGAGCGTCACATCGCCCTCGAAGAACTCGGTCTGGTTCTTGCCCAGTTCGACACCCTCGATGGCCTCGACACCCTGTGTGTAGTTGAAGTTGATCTCGCGCAGCGTGAGCATCTGGTCACCCGATGCCTCAAGCGGCGTGATCTCGACCTTGGTCGCCTTCTTGCCCTTGTTCTCGGCAGAGAGGCCAAAGGCGTAGCGAGCCTGATAGGAATCAAAGCTTCCGCCCGAGAACTCCTGGGTCGAGCCGTCCTCGAACGTCACGACGGACTTAATCTTCTGCACGGTGCCGTTGCCACCGTTGCGGTTAACGACCTCGACGCTATCGAGTTTCGACGGCGTCTTGAAGGCGAACGTCATCGTGGCGGGCAGCTTGACGTAGGTCGGCATCTTGCCGTCGATCCAGTTGGGCCCATAGTTCCACAGGAACTCGAAGTCGTTGCCGCCCTCATTGTTGTCGAACAGTCCGTCATAGCTCTTCTGCTGGATGAGCTTCTCGACGTTGGTGCCGTCGTCGGTGGGGAGCTCGTCGTTGGTCATCGTGATGTCAAAGGCGTCGCGGCCGTACTCGGACGTGGTGGGCTGCGGGACACCGGGCATCGTCACGGTGCCATCACTCACGAACTCGAGCGCGTCGCACGCCGGGCCGACGAGCCAAGACGTCGAGGGCAGCTCGACCTTGCCGGCCGTCTTAGCCTTGAGTTTGAAGCTCGCGACCACACCAGTACTGTTGAAGAGCTTGGCGTCGCCGCGGTTGGCGAAGGCCAGGTTGATGGTCTGGTGGCCATCCGTGAACTGCACTTTCTCGCGCGAGAGGTTCTCCATGCCCGCCGTCGACGCATCCTGCGCGATGCTCTCGGAGACATACTCGAACTGGTCGCTGTTGAAGTTGACGAGCGCACCGAGCGCGTTGATGTTCTCGGCGTCGGTGGCGTAGACGTCGACCGTGATCTCGTCGCCGGCCTCGACCTCCATCTTGCTCGGGATCACCGCGAGGGTGCCAGCAGCCTTGCCCTTTTGCTTGGTGCCGCCGTCGAGCGCCGCCATGGTGAAGGAGTAGTCGTACACGTCGTAGACGCCGTTGCCGTTGAGGTCGGCGAAGTGGGCGCGGATCTGGGAGTCGAACGTCGAGGTGTCGGGCTCGCGGTTCTCAAGACCCAGGTAATTCTTCATGTTGGAGTAGTCGCCGTCGGAGACCGTGGCCTTGTTGAGGTTGGAGCCCACAGCGAAGCCGTCCGTGCCGTCGGTCTTGTAGATGGCGATCTCGGAGGCGGAGAAGAAGTTGCCCACGGACGCGAGCGGCGTCATACGCACGTAGCGCGCGGCCACGGCGCCGTCGAACGCCACCGTCTTGCAAGCGGCGGAGCGCTCCCAGTCGACCTCCTGCGTCGTCCAATGCACGCCGTCGAGGCTCGTCTCGATGCGCATCTTGGTCACAGTGCCGTTACCGGCATCATCGCGCGGATAGTACTCGAGCTTGTCGAGCTTGTAAGCGCGACCGTAGTCAACGGTAAGCGCCTTGCCCAGATCGTTGCCACCGGAGTGGAAACCGCCGTCGCCCGACTGGAACTCATGGTCGAAGGCGAGTTCGGCCTTATGGCTACCGTAGAGCGAGCCCTCCCAAGTGATTTCCTCGGCCTCAGGCACGTTCCGCCACGGGTCGAGCGCAGAGTTCGCCTCAAGCACGTCGCTCCATGCGGAGTAGCCATCGGCGTTGCGCGAACGAATCTGGTAGGTATGCTTGCTGTTGTAGGCAAGATCGGTATGCGTGAATTCTGCCGCATCGCCCACGGCGAACACAGTGCCGTCTACCTTAAGGTCGTAGGAGGTAGCACCATCGACCTTCCCCCAGGTGAGCTTAATGCTCGTGGGGGTCGTGGCGTCCTCGGGGGCAGCAAGGTTCGCGGGTGCGGAGAGGTTCTCGTTGAAGCGGTCGGCCGCGAGCGTGGCATCGGCGTTCACGAAATCGCCCAGTTCGAGCGTCTGCGCTGCCGTGGCGACATCGGTCTTCGCGAACTTGACGTAGACCTTGGGATTCGTGGTGATCTTGGTGTTGTTGAAGCTCTCGCCCTGCTCGGCCTCGGTGCTGCCTGCGTCGCTACCGTAGTGGTTGAGGTTGGGGGACTCGCTGTAGAAGTAGACCGCCTGGCCGGCCTCGGGGGTCGCGGCGTCAAAGGCCTCCTGCGAGTCGACCTCAACCACGTTGAGCGCGGATCCGCCGTTCTTGGCGGAGACGCTCGTGGGCTTGGCGGAGACGTTGGCCACAAAGGTCGTGGTGCGGTTGGAGTCGTAGCCGCTGTAGCCGCCCTGCGATGCCTCGGCGGTAAAGGTCGCCGTGCCGCCCACCACGCTCGACTTATAGACGGTGCTCACATGCTCACCGTAGGAAATATTGTCGATTGTGCCGTAGGAATCGTCCTCGGTCGTGTTGTTCTCGATGGAGGAGCCGTCATCCTCGTACTGCGTAAAGCTGCCCTCACCCTCGGTGGCGAAGAACTCGACGATACGCTGGCTGCGATTGGTGCCCTTGGTGTTGGTCTCGGTCACGGCCTCGGGGTTGTTGTTCTCGGCGTACATCGGCACGATGGCGTTGGCCTTAATAAAAAGTGGCAGCTTCCAAAGCGGAGCCTCGTAGTTGTTGAGGACCTGACCGCCGCGGTACTGCTTGCCCGAGAAGTAGTCAATCCAGATGGTGGGATTCTCGTCGGTACCGTAGTTGGGCAGGTAGATACCGTTGCGGACATCGTTGCCGTTCTCATCTGCCTGGGTATCCTGATACACCGGTGCCACCAGGAAGTTCTCACCGAACATGTACTGGTACTGCGTCGAGGTGCTTGCGGCGTACTCGGAGTTGTCGGAAAGCAGCATGGCGCGGATCATGGGAAGGCCGGTATCGCCGTTGCCCGTGTCGATGTTGGCCGCCGAGGCCGCGCTCGTGTAGATATAGGGCATGAGTTGTGCTTTGAGCTTGAGATAGAAGCGCGAGATGCCCGTGTATGGATCGCCATGCGTCATGGGCGACTTGCGGTAGGTGCCCCAACCGTCCATGTCAAGCATAGAGGGCGTGAATGTCTTCCACTGGTAGTCGCGAGCGGAGATGATGGGATCGCCACCAAAGATGCCGTCCATATCGGAGCCGATGTTGGGGTTGCCCGAGAGGCTCTGGCCGATATACGTGGGGATATGGAAGCGAATGTACTCCCAGTTACCGCCGTACTGGTCGCCGGTCCAGATGCCGCCAAAGCGCTGCGTGCCGGCCCAGCCGTCAAGCGTGATGATGTTGGGGCGCTTGTTGGCGCCGGTGGTCACGGTGTCATAGGCCGTCTTGATGCCGTTGAGGCCAAAGGAGTAGCCGGAGCCGACCCAAGCGACGTCGGTCTTGAGCGTGGTGATGCCACCAGTCTTGACCTCAGAATCGAAATCGCGCAGCAGATGCCACGGGGTCTCGGAGTTGCTATCGGGCTCGAGGTTCGACTGGGTCCAGAGACCGGTGCTCACGCCCTTGGAGTTGGCATACTCGGTGAACTTCTTAAGATTGTCGACGTTGGCGCGCACGGCGTTGAGGCGCTCGGCAGAACTCGTTCCGTCGGAGTTGACGCCGCCGGTCTTGTAGTAACCGTTCTGGCCGTAGCCAGCACCGTAACCGTCGTTCGGCAGGAACCAGCCGAGCGGCATGTCGTTGTCCTCGTAGTCATCGATAACCTGCCGGGCGGAGAACTGGCGGTCGAAATCGGTCGCCTTCATGTTCTCGGTATCAACCGTAGGGCCCTCACCGTTGAGCGTCTCGGCCGCAAGCGTGCCGTCGAGCTTGTAGCCCGTCGACATGCCGGACTCGTATTTAACGTCGCCCTTCTCACTCGAGGACTTGCTGCCCTTGGTCTCCCACTTCTTTTGACCCGAGGTCGTTGACCAGCCATCACGGTTATAGGCATTAAGATGACCCAGGTAGAAACCGTACTCGGGCAGCAGCACCGGATTGCCGGTCACCTTGTAGTAGTCCTGCAGCATCTCGGTTGCCACGTTCGAGGCGCCCGTTTCGGTTGCCACGAAGTAATAGGCATCGAACTCATTCTCGCTGTGCGAGGTCGTGACCGTCGAGGAGTCCGTAGAGCCAAAGTCGTAAGAACCCTCAGCAAACGTGTTGCGAAGCACGCCGTAGCCGTCGCTCGTCCAGTAGAACGGGTTGGGCGAGGCGACGCCGCCGTCGGTCCAGTTGTTAGTGTTGGAGATGGCGATGGTCTGGTTGGTGTGCAGGAAGCGCCCGTTCTGGGTACCACCGCCAAAGAAGTTCTCGGACTTCTCTTTGGCGAGCGTCTGGACAGTACCCTTCTTGTCAAGGTCGAGGGATACGGACTCGGAAACCACGACGCGGTCGCCCGATTTAATGCTCATCTTGCCGGTCGCCTTGTCCAGAACCACGGTCGCCTTGCCGCCGGTGATCTCGATAGCGTCGCCTTTGTCTACAACCGTCGCGCTCGGCTTGCTGTAGGTGTCCGAGGTGTCGGGCTGGGCCTGAATCTTAGCCGTGTGGGACTTGCTACGCGGCGTGGCGTACTCGGAGAACTCGCCTTTGGGGTCGACGTTGTAACGGAAAATGCCGTCCTCTAGAAATGTGATACGGCCCTTGATGCCGTCGGCGAAATCGATTTCGACGACGTTCGAGGCGGACTGAGACACGGTCACCGAGTCGACGCCCTTGAGCGGCGTGGCAATCGCCTGCTGGGGGCTAGCGAACACGAGAGTCGCCGCCGTTGCGACGAGAACTGCGCTTCCCTTCACCCACCGTTTCGTGAAAATGACATTCCTACGCACCTGGACTCCTTTCCTCCGACATGCGGAAGTGTCGCAGACACACACCCTGCAGCATGGGCCCGCCCGTTATCAAGGGGTCAACTGGTAGTAACCAGATAGACACCTATTAGCTTGAATCAGCATACGGGAGCAGTTGCGCAACCAAGTTCGAAATTCTCCCAGCGGCATTAAAATGAACGTAGACGGCTAAGTGGGCTCAAAAGCCATACCAATTGGTTCTTCAACCAAATACCAATTAAGCAAAAATGTACTGTTTATCTGGTATTACATAGACCATACCTTTACGTACGTTGGCTGATTTTGGGCTTAAATGAGCAATCGACAGAGGGTGGTGGACAGTTAGTTCAGATATGTATTTTTTGGCGGTGCTAATTGGCGCTAACAAACTGGTTTGGGCCGCTTTAGACCCGATAATGGGTCCTTCTCGCTCTTGCCCGTACGCCTTTATCAGTTCAGACCACCTAAAACAGCTCTATCGAGCCCAAATCGCCCTCCACGCGGCCTCAAATAAATACAAATCTGAACTAACTGTCCAAGAGGAGTGCTCCACGGATAGGAAAAGGCTCTGGCGAATCCTCTAATCGCCAGAGCCTTGCCAAAACCCGTGTGTCTGGAGCGCATCGCCGCATACCAGTCTTTCACCCATGCAGCTAGAGATTTTCTTCCGCCCACTTCTCAAAATCAACCGCTCGCCTTTGGGCAGTTCGGTACACTTCCATGTCTTCGCGAGCGCCCACCACGACGATGGCCATTTTCCCTTTTATCTTGATGAGGCGATACACAATCCGAATGCCACTTCCTCTGAGCTTGATTTTCATAAAGCCTGTCAAATCTGTACCGGCCTTGTTTCCAAGGGGTTTACCGAATCCGCCTTCGTTCTGCGACAATGGATTCGCTCTGATTTTCTCGATGGCCTTAAGCACGTTCTTTCGTTGGGAGCCGTCCAGACGCTTAACATCCTTGAGAGCATCCGGGTAGAAAGCGACTTCGTTCCCGCTCATTCAAACTCGACCTCATCCATCTGATCGAGTTCGTCCTGGCCCACACCCAACTCTGCCATAACATCAGATAGGGAAACGAGTTCATCATCGCTTGTCGCAGCCGTCCTCTTAAGGGCCAACGTCAACAAGGCGAGGTCCTCCTCCGCCTGCTTCGCCTCCCTGTATTCATCGGGCGTCACAATAACGAATGCCGGCTTATTGTGTTTAAGGACCACAACGGGATTATCGTCCCCAACCTTCGAAAAAGCAGCCGAACCCTTACCGTGACTGAAATCGCTGATGGGAACAAGATTGTCGAGCATCTTTAAAGCAAGCATCGAGACCTCCAAATATAAAGTCTTTTATGCATTCATTTTAGCATGCAGAAAATACCAGCAATCACGGAATGGTGACACGGACGAGGCATCGCTTTCCACCAACCGTTGATCATCGACCGAGCAAAATATCCCGCCAAGAGATCGAGCGAGGATTCCGTCCTTCGAAGAGGACCGTATTGGCCTCCTCGCGGGACGAAATCCTCGCTCGTTCGTTTCAGCCCGCGTCAACGCGTGCTAGACGGCCAGCTCGCCTGATTCACCCATAAGCCATCGTGCCAGGTCGATGACCTTGATGCCATCCCAATCAGTCGTTTCGTGCCCTGTTCGGGCGATGACGCACTTGGGATAGGCGTCTCGAATCCGTCGCAGCGGATCAAGCTCACGCTTAAGCGTCGCTTCCTGGGAAATGTCGTCACTCACCTGGATATAGACACGGCGGTCACGCCTGATGGCGACAAAGTCTACTTCCTTTTGGTAGAGAACGCCCACGTAGACTTCCCATCCGCGACGCATAAGCTCGATTGCCACCATATTCTCGTAAACATGGCCAAAATCGAGCTTTTTCGTGCCAAGCGCGGCGTAGCGAAACGAATGGTCGGCCAGGTAGTATTTATCTCCCGTCGACAGGTATTTCTTTCCTGAGACGTCAAAGCGACGAAACCGGTAGAACGCAAACGCATTACACAGGTAGTCGATATACACAGCCAGCGTCTTGTCGCTTATCCTAAGGTTCGCTCGTGACAGCTCGGCCGCCATCCCCTTGAGAGAAGAGATGTTTCCGACGTTATCCATCAGGAACTCGCAGGAACGTTTAAGCTGCTCCGTATTACGTATACGATATTTTTGTCTGATGTCGCGCAGGATAAGAGTTTCAAGCACATCCGAGATGTATGAGAAACGCATCCTTTCGTCCTGGTAGATATAGGAACCCGGCATTCCTCCCTCGCGGACATAGCGAGCAAGGGCCTCGGCTGGAGAAGTGATCTCGTGATACGCCGAGAACTCCGCAAGTGAAAACGGAAAGACCTCGATCTCCACCGTTCTTCCCGTGAACAACGTCGAGAGGTCGCTTGAGAGAAGAAAGGCATTCGACCCCGTGATGTAAATGTCATATTTCTCTGACGCATGAAGACTGTTGATAGCCCGCTCGAACCCTTCGCACATCTGGACCTCGTCGATCATGACGATATTCCGGCAACCCTCGATATAGTGCTTTTCCACATATGTATGCAGCGCATGGTATTCCGCCAACGGCTCGAACTCAAGTAGATTGAAGTTGACGTGTATGACGTTGGCCGAGGGGTCGTTTGAATGAAGTTGGCTGGCAAACGCCTCAAGCAATTTCGATTTTCCGCATCGCCTGATTCCGGTGATCACCTTGATATCAGACGTACCTGCCACCTTGGAAAGCTTGCTCATGTAGAACGGGCGATCTATAAGTTTCATGGCAACCTACTTCGCAAAATTCAAAACCATTAGGAAACGCGAAGTAAAATATATCATCTACTTCGCGTCTTTGAAACATCTTAGATTTTGCGTAATAATTCCTGTCAATCTATCGCAAGCGCGACGCGGGCGAGGCTGTCCCTCCCCCTAATCGACTCTGTGCGGAAGCCCGGGGTGACAGGTTTCCGCCTTTCTCGGCATCCTTGAGACCCTCGATCGCAAGCTTGAGCTGGCCATAGGCCGCCTGCACCTGCGCATCGGAGGAGTTCTCGTCCGCCAACACGTCCGCGGCATCGCATCGGGACTCAAAGTGCCCGAAGGAACGCCCATGTGGGAAATCCGTCGCCTCCGCCTTGCCGACGACAAGCCCATGGAGCTCAACTATGTCTACATCCCCGTGAAGCTCTGCCCCGAGCTCGCGCGCAGGGATGTGGAGAGCTCGCTCTATGCCTACATCGCCGGGAAGACCGGCATCCTCCCGGCGAGCGTCGACGCCGTCTACGAGGCGGTCAACCTCGACAAGCACGAGGCCAGCCTGTTGGGCCAAACCACCGGCAAGGCGGCCATGCGCATCGTGCGCTCCACCTACGACAAAACGGGAGCCCCGTTCGAAGTCGGCGTCCTCATCAGCTGCGACAGTCGAATCCAACTCCACGTGCACATCGCCGCCGGCAAGACGACCTTCACCACGAAGGTGCAATAGCCGGGGCGCACGGTCCGTGGGCAACCGAGCGAGGAAAATGTCCCATCAACAAAACGAGCGAGGATTCCGTCCCACGCAGAGCCCAAATCCAAGCTCCCCAAGGAACAAAATCCTCACTCGACATCCGCATCCTCTTTAGCCTAAGTCATCGCGCAAAGCCCCTTCGGCAGCACACGGTGCAGCAAAGTCACCGCAGTCCGGGGCGGGAGGGGCCGAGTTTCCTCCTGAGCGACTCTGCTTGCAGCCGGAGCGAAAGGGGGAAATCTCGGCCCCTCCCGCCCCGGCCGACCAGGTCACATTACACCGTGTACTGCGGCAGGTCCTGCAGGGCGATGACGTCCATGCCCATGTCGTTGGCGCTGCCGTGACCCTGCTGGTCCTCGCGCACGGCCTCGATGGCACTCACGTAGGTGTTGGCGGCAGACATCGCCGTCACGCAGGTCACACCGCGACGCACGGCCTCGGTACGTAGCAGGTAGCCATCGCCACGCGAGCCCGGGCCGTACGGCGTGTTGATGATTACCGCAATCTTGCCATCGGCGATGAGGTCGCCGATGTTGGGACGCTCGCCGTCGTGCGGGCCGCTGATCTTCTCCACGACTTCGCACGTCACGTTGCCGCCGCGCAGCACGCGCGCCGTACCCTCGGTGGAGCAGATATCAAAGCCCAGGTAGCGCAGGATACGGGCGACCGAAAGGATATGACGCTTGTCGCGGTCGCACACGCTGATGAACACCTTGCCGCAGCTCGGATCGGGCAGTTTGTAGTCGATCGCCAGCTGCGTCTTGGCATATGCCTCGGGATAGCTCTTGGCGATACCCATGACCTCGCCCGTCGACTTCATCTCGGGCCCCAGGATAACGTCGGCTCCCGGGAAACGGCCCCAGGGCATAACGGCTTCCTTCATGCAGAACCAGTCCAGCTGACGCTCGTCGCTCGGCAGGCCCAGGCTCGCGATGGAATCGCCTGCCATGATACGCGCCGCGCACTTGGCCAGCGGCACGCCGGTGGCCTTGGAGATAAACGGCACGGTACGGCTGGCGCGCGGGTTTGCCTCGATCACGTAGACGGTCTCGCCCTTGATGGCGTACTGCACGTTGACCAGGCCGCGTACGCCCAGCGCCATCGCGATGCGGCGCGTGGTCTCGCGAAGCTTTGCCTGCAGGCTCTCGCTAAAGCTGAACGGCGGGATGCACGTCGCGGAGTCGCCGGAGTGAATACCGGCCTCCTCGATATGCTCCAGAATACCGCCGATGTAGACCTCTTCGCCGTCGCACAGGGCGTCGACATCGGACTCGATCGCACCCTCCAGGAAGCGGTCCAGGTACACCGGGTAGTCGGGGCTAATGCGCGCAGCCTCTGCCATGTAATCGCGCAGATGCTCGGCATCGTAGGCGATCATCATGCCGCGGCCGCCCAGCACGTAGCTCGGACGCACCAGCAGCGGGTAGCCGATGTGCGCGGCCACGGCCTCGGCCTCCTCAAACGAGGTGGCCTGGCCCGCCGGCGGATACATAATGCCCAGCTTGTCGAGCAGAGCGGCGAAGCGCTCGCGGTCCTCGGCAAAGTCGATGGCATCGGGCTTGGTGCCCATGATGTTGACGCCGCTCTCCTCGAGCATGCGCGCCAGCTTAAGCGGAGTCTGGCCGCCGAGCGTCACCACGACGCCGTCAGGACGCTCAACGTCAATGACGTCCATGACGTCCTCGTAGGTGAGCGGCTCAAAGTACAGGCGGTCGGATGTGTCGTAGTCAGTCGAGACGGTCTCGGGGTTGCAGTTGACCATGATGGTCTCGAAGCCGCGGGCCGCCAGCGCGTAGCTCGCGTGCACGCAGCAGTAATCGAACTCGATACCCTGGCCAATGCGGTTGGGGCCGGCGCCCAGAATCATCGCCTTGGGCTTGTCCGCCGGCGTGGTCTCGTCGGGAGCCACGCACTTCTTGGCATCCGGGCTCGTGCGGTAGATGTTCTCGTACGTCTTGTAGTGGTACTCCGTGGCGCTCGAGAACTCCGCAGCGCAGGTATCGACCGTCTTCATGCTGGGAACCACGCCCAGACCCTTGCGATAGGCGCGCACAAAGCGCTCATCCGAGCCGGTCAGCGCGGCAATCTCGGCGTCGCTCGTGCCGTACTGCTTGAGTAGGCGCATCGCGTCGGCGTCGATATCCTCCACACGCAGGCCGCGAATGCTCTCCTGGACCTGCACCATGTCGTTGATGCGGTTGAGGTACCACGGATCGATACCGCAGATGGCATGGATACGCGCAACATCCCAGCCACGACGCAGGGCCTCGACCACAAAGAAGATGCGGTGCTCAGTCGGGGTTGCCACGGCCTGAGCGAGCTCCTCGTCGCTCAGCTTGTCGGCACCCTCCTTGCCACCGGCGCAGATACCCTGGTGACCGTCCTCCAGCGAACGCATGGCTTTGCCGAAGGCTTCCTCAAAGGTGCGGCCGATCGCCATAATCTCGCCCACCGCCTTCATGCGCGTGGTGAGCGTGGGGTCGGTACCCTTGAACTTCTCGAAGGCAAAGCGCGGCACCTTGACCACGCAGTAGTCAATCGTGGGCTCAAAGCAGGCAGGCGTTGCCTTGGTGATGTCGTTGACGATCTCGTCGAGCGTATAGCCCACAGCCAGGCGCGCGGCGGCCTTGGCGATGGGGAAACCCGTGGCCTTGGAGGCCAGCGCGGACGAACGGCTCACGCGCGGGTTCATCTCGATGACGATCAAGCGACCGGTGTTGGGGTTCACGGCAAACTGCACGTTGGAGCCACCGGTCTCGACGCCGATCTTCTCCAGAATGGCGAGCGAGGCCACGCGCATGCGCTGATACTCAAGGTCGGAGAGCGTCTGCGCCGGCGCCACGGTGATGGAGTCGCCGGTGTGCACGCCCATGGGGTCGAGATTCTCGATGGAGCACACGATGATGCCGTTGCCGGCGTGGTCGCGCATGACCTCCATCTCATACTCTTTCCAGCCCTCGATGGACTCCTCGACCAGCACCTCGTGGGCGGGCGAGAGCTCCAGGCCCTGGCTCACGATGGAGACGAGCTCCTCGTGGGTGTGAGCGATGCCGCCGCCGGCGCCGCCGAGGGTAAAGCTCGGGCGCAGTACGCAGGGATAGCCCACGCGCTCAGCAATAGCCTCGGCGTCGGCCACGCTGTAGGCATAGCCCGAGCGCGCGACCTCCAGGCCAATCTCGGCCATGGCCTCGTTAAAGAGCTTGCGGTCCTCGCCGCGCTCGATAGCGGCCAGGTCGCAGCCGATCATCTCGACGCCATACTTGTCGAGCGTGCCGTCTTTCGCCAGCTCGACGGCGGCGTTCAGACCGGTTTGGCCGCCCAGCGTGGGCAGCAGCGCGTCCGGGCGCTCTTTCTTGATTACGCGCTCAATGAACTCGGCGGTGATGGGCTCGACATAGGTGCGGTCGGCAAGACCCGGGTCGGTCATGATGGTCGCCGGGTTGGAGTTGACCAGGATGACCTCAAAGCCATCCTCCTTGAGCACCTTGCAAGCCTGGGCGCCGGAGTAGTCGAACTCACAGGCCTGGCCAATAACGATGGGGCCCGAACCAATGACGAGGATACGCTTGATGTCAGTACGTTTCGGCATGTTAGTTCTCCTCGGTCTCGGTCGCGGCGGTCTCGGCGAAATTCCAGCCGGCAAGGCGGTCCTTCGCGGTGTCGATGTCCAGGTAGTTCTCCTCGCCGTCCATGAGTCGCGTAAAGGCGGTAAAGAGATAGCGGGCATCGGTGGGACCGGGCGAGGCCTCGGGGTGGTACTGGACCGAGAAGCATGGGGCGTCGAGCAGCTGGATGCCCTCGGCGGTGCCGTCGTTGAGGTTCACGTGCGTCAGGCGAATGCGGCCGAAGCGCTCGTTCATCACGACCGGCGCGATGCCGCGACGCACCCAGGCGCGCAGGTCGCCGTCGGCCTCATGCTCGGTCTCGCCGCCGGAAAGCTCCGGGATCAGTTTGCCCAGACTTGGGAACAGCAGGCCAAAGCCGTGGTTTTGCGCGGTGATCTCCACGCGACGGCTCACCAGGTTCATAACCGGCTGGTTACCGCCACGGTGACCGAATTTAAGCTTTTCCATTTGGGCGCCACACGCCAAGCTGATCATCTGGTGACCGAGGCAAATGCCAAAGACCGGCACCTTGCCGATCAGCTGCTGCACCTGCTCATAGGTCTCCACCACGGCATCGGGGTCGCCGGGGCCGTTGGATAAAAAGACGCCGTCGGGATTCATGTCGAGCACCTCACTCGCGGGCGTATCCCACGGCACGACAGTAAGGTCGCAGCCGGCGCGGACGAGGCCCTCCAGAATGCCGCGCTTGACGCCGCAGTCGTAGGCGACCACGTTGTGGCGGGCGGGGGCGGCAGGGGCAAGCGCAAAGTCATGCGTAGCGGGCAGGTCGGCAGCTGCAAACTCGTGGGGCTCAGGGCAGCTCACGGTCTTGACCAGGTTCTCGCCCACCAGCGTCGGCGCTGCGGCCAGACGCTCGGCAAGCTCGACGACGTCAAAGATTTCCGTCGAGATAATGCCCATCTTGGAGCCGTTGTCGCGCAGGTGGCGCACAAGAGCGCGGGTGTCGACGCCCTCGATAGCGACGATGCCGTGGGCACGCAGGTACTCCGGCACGCTGACGGCCGAGCGCCAGTTGGAAGGCGTGGCGCACATGTCGCGGACGATCATGCCGCGCATGGCGGGAGCACTCACGGGGCGAGCGGTATCGCCGGGGAAGGCCGACTGGACGTCGGTCTCGTCGATGCCATAGTTGCCGATCTGCGGATAGGTCATGGTTACAATTTGGCCGGCATAGCTCGGGTCGGTCATGACCTCAAAGTAGCCCTCAAGCGAGGTGTTGAAGCAGACCTCGCCGGTCGCGGTACCCTCGGCACCGCATGCACGGCCATAAAAAATGGTCCCATCCTCAAGGTACAGGATGCAGGGACCGCAGGTGCCCTTGCTGGTTTTGGCTAGCATGCGCTGGCAAAGCTCGCTGGGCGCGAAGGTGCGGGCAGCAGTGCCCGCAGTATGGTTATTCGCCATAATTCTCCTTCCCGGTCTCTCCGGACCGGCTTAAAGGTTGGTAGTTAGGCCTTGCGGTATTTTAACCGCAAGTATGCGCCAAGGCGTTAATTTCATCGAAATGTTTACGAAATGATAATTATGACTTTCTATGCATAATGATTTTTCTGGGACGGGGATTAAAAAATCATTCTGAGAGCAGGGCTTTGTCGCCAACTACATACATAACAGAATGATTATTTAATCCCCGTCCCAGAAAAATCATCCCGCGCGGGCGCTTGGCTCACGCGGGATGATGGCGTCTTATTTATCCTGCTCTAGCAGATCGGACGGCGTGCGGTCGGGCTTGCCACCGCGGAAGATCTCGCGGCCATGCAGACGATGCTCCAGGTCACGTTCGGCCTTTTCCTCGTCAATCTTGGTCTGGCTCACCGACGGATCCTCAATCAGCGACGACACCGAGTTCACCTGCTTTTGAATGCGCTCGGCAATCGTGTCATCCATACTCACGATATGCATCTTCCAGTCGATGTTCGTAGCGGTCGATGAGCTCTTGGTCCACACGAACGTCAGAATGGCGCTCTGATGACCCCTCGCGGGGAACATGCCAAAGAAGGAATCATGCTGGATGTTGCTGTCCTCATCGATATAGGCATGCACGTTGTACACCACGCGGTCGATCTTATCGTTGAGCAACGCGTTGGTCGCAAGTGCCGCAGCCTGAATCTGCCCGTTGGACAGCAGCTCGAGCTCGTTGGCAGACGACGTGTCCAACACCGTTACCTCGACCGTGCCTGTGCGCTCGTCCGCCTCGTCGACGGTAAAGTCGAGCGGGAACTGCGTAAAGCCGTTACCCCACTCAAGGCCGCCCTTCAGTGCCGTGGAAACGGTATCCACCGAAACACTCTCGGACAGGTTGGCAGTGTTCAGGCGGCGCATCACGCCGTAGCCAATCTGCATGCCCACGATCAGTACAAGGATGCCGATGACCACAGCCATAGCGGTCTTCGTAATGGTATGGCTCACCTGCGAGCCCGAAGGATCATCCTCGGACAGCGGGTCGATACGTTTTGCCTGGCTCGCGCGGTCCTCGCTGCGCAGCTGCGCTAGCGCCGCTTTGTCACCGCGCTTGACGGCGGCCTCTTTCTCGCGCATGCGCTCGGTACGCTTTTTGGCAAGCGTAGGATCCAAGACGCCGGATGCATCGATTTCGGAGAATAACTCCGTCACTTCTTCCGGAGTCAAAGGGTTCTTATCAGCCATGATCTTCCTGTCATATCAATCAGTCGAGCTCGTGCGCACGCGCACCTTCGAACTGCATTCGATAGTAACGGGCATAGGTGCCGCCACGGGCGAGAAGCTCCTCGTGCGTGCCACGCTCCACAACGCGACCATGCTCAACGGTCGCAATCTCATCGGCATGCTTAATGGTCGAAAGACGATGGGCGATGATAATCGTGGTGCGGCCGCGTGCCAGCTCTTCGAGTGACTCCTGCACCGCCTCCTCGCTCTCGTTATCCAAAGCACTCGTCGCCTCGTCCAAAATCAAGATCTTGGGGTTCTTGAGAAACACGCGCGCGATGGCAACGCGCTGTTTCTGTCCGCCCGAAAGACGGCTGCCGCGCTCGCCCACCACGGTGTCGTAGCCCTGCGGAAGCGACTCGATAAAGGCATCGATGTTGGCGCGACGGGCGGCCTCGGCGATCTCTTCTGCCGTAGCGCCCGGCTTGCCGTAGGCGATGTTCTCGCCAATCGTACCGTCAAATAGATAGACATCCTGCTGCACCAGGCCGATGGCGCGGCGCAGGCTCTGCTGCGTCACATCGCGCACGTCCTGGCCGTCGATGCTAATGGATCCGGTAGCCACGTCATAAAAGCGCGGCAGCAGCGAACAGGTCGTGGACTTGCCGCCGCCCGAAGGGCCAACCAAAGCGATGGTCTGCCCGGGCTTGATGGACAGGTCCATACGGTCGATAACGGGACGCTCGTCGGCATAGCCCTCGCCCAGCTCGACATCCTCGTAGTTAAAGCACACGTCGTGATACTCCACGGCGCCGGCAGTCACCTGCAGATCCGTAGCGCCCGGCTTGTCCTGGATATCCGGCGCCGTCGAGAGCACCTCGTCCATACGCTTAAAGCCAGCGATAGCCTTCTGATACGTTTCGGCCGAATTGACGAGTGTCTCGAGCGGCGTGCAGAACAGCGAAATATAGAGTGCAAAGGTCGCCATATCGACCGCCTGCAGCTGTCCCTGGGCGACCAGCCAGCCGCCCAGCAGCACCACGATCACATAGAGCACACCAGAGAGCAGGCCATACGTCGCGGTATAGACGCCCATGGCGTGATACATGTTCTCCTTGGACGAAAGATAGCGATTGTTGGAGGCGCGGAACTTGGAACGCTCGGTCTCCTCGTTGGCAAAGCTCTTGACCACGCGCATGCCCGCCAGCGAATCCTGCAGCTGCGCATTAATGCCGCTGATCTTTTTGCGGTTGTCGCTAAAGACCTCGCGCATACGCATGTTTTGCCAAAACATGATGACCGCAAACGCCGCCGTCACCACGGCCATGGCGAGCGCCAGCACCGGGGCGATGGTAAAGAGGATCACAAACGAGCCGATAATCTCGATGCCGCAGATGATGATCCACTCGGGCACGTGGTGCGCCGCCTCGCAGATATCGAACAGGTCGTTGACCACGCGGCTCATCATGTCGCCCGAGCTGTTGCGATCGAAGTACGCAAAGCTAAAGCGCTCATACTGGTCGAACAGGTCCTCGCGCATTTTGGACTCCATACGCGCGCCCATCACGTGACCCCAATAGCTCACAAAATAGCGGCAGGCGCAGCGGACGGCATACATCAGCACCAAGCCCACCGCGACCATGCCGAGCGCCTGCATAATGGCAGCCTGACCCTGAGTAAACAGCCCACCGGTCAAATTGCGCAGGATAATGGGGAACGCCAGGTCAATGGCGGCAAGCACCAGAGCACAAACAGTATCAGCAACAAAAAGCCCCATCTGGGGCTCGTAATACGAAAGAAACCTCTTCAGCATGTGATCCTCAAAGAAATATCAGCAACGTAAGGCCCTGGGACAAAGCAATCAGTAGTACTTGTCCCAGGGCTATCCCCACTCGTTAAAGCTCCGTGCCCCCAAGGCGGTGCGCGATGCTATCGCAGGCCAAGGCGCCTACGACGGTCTTGGCGTCTTCGATCTTGCCGTCGAGTACGGCGTCGATCAGCTCGTGCAGCGGCACCAGGTCCACGTTGACAAACTCGTCATCATCGGGGTTGGGCGCATCAAACTCGAGCTTGGTAGCCAAGTAGATGTGGATGATCTCATCGCAAAAACCGCAGGACGTGACAATCGACGTCAAAAAGCGAATACGACCAGCCCTAAAGCCCGTCTCCTCATGCAGTTCGCGCTTGGCGCAATCGAGCGGGTCCTCGCCTGGATCGAGCTTGCCGGCGGGAATCTCGACCGTCACGCGGTCGATGGCGGTGCGGTACTGACGCACCAGTACGATCTTGCCGCTCTCGGTCAGTGCCACAACGGCCGCCGCACCCGGATGGCGAACGATATCGCGAGCGCTGCGGTGACCGTTGGGCAGCTCAACCTCAAGACGGTGGACGTCGAGGATCTTGCCCTTCCAGGCGCACTCCTCCGAAAGAATCTTCTCGTGCAGCTCGGCATCGTGCGGGTCGTCATCGCCCAGCACCAGCGCCGGCTCGTCAGCGACCTCGCCACCAGGCTCGCCCTCGGCGTGCCCATACACGCGGCTGTCCTCCTCGACGATCTGCGCATCTACGAGTTCTTCGTTCTTCTCGTCCATCCGTCTCATTCCTCTCGGACTTTAGGCATCCCAGGCGTCTCGGCCGCGCAGCGCGCGCAGGCCGATGTCGTGACGCAGGGTCTTGCCCTCAAAATCAATCTTCTCGCAGGCCTCGTAGGCAAGGTTGCGAGCGTTCTCGAACGTGTCGCCCAGCGCGGTCACGGCAAGCACGCGGCCACCATTGGTCACGAGTTGGCCGTCCACCACGGCAGTGCCCGCGTGGTACACGGTCACGTTCTCCATGGCCTCGGCATCCTCAATACCGGTGATGACCTTGCCCTTCTCGTAGCTGCCGGGATAGCCCGCGCTCGTCAGGACAACGGCCACGGCCCACTCGTCACGCCAGTCAAGTTCAATCTGATCGAGCTCGCAGTTGGCACAAGCCAACATGACCTCGACCAGGTCGTTCTTAAGGCGCGGGAGCACGACCTGAGTCTCGGGATCACCAAAACGGGCATTGAACTCCAGCACCTTGGGGCCGGCAGGCGTGAGCATAAAGCCGCCGTACAGGCAGCCGCGGTAGTCGATGCCCTCGGCAGCGAGCTCGGCCACGGTCTGCTCCATGACCTTCACCATGGTGGCGTGCTCCTCATCGGTCACGATGGGCACTGGGCTGTAGACGCCCATGCCGCCGGTGTTGGGGCCCCTGTCGCCCTCGAGCGCGCGCTTGTGGTCCTGCGAGGTGGCCATGGGGCGCACAGTCTTGCCGTCGGTAAAGGCCAACAACGAGCACTCGGGACCAACGAGCATCTCCTCGATAACCACGGTGTTGCCGGCATCGCCAAAGGTGCCGCCAAAGCACTCGCGCACGGCCTCCTCGGCCTGCTCAAGTTCGGTCGCCACGATAACGCCCTTGCCCGCGGCAAGGCCGTCGGCCTTCACGACCAGCGGGGCGCCCTGCTCGCGCACGTAGGCAAGAGCCGAAGCCTCGTCGGTAAACGAACCATAGGCTGCCGTCGGAATGCCCGCACGCTCCATGAGCTGCTTGGAGAACAGCTTGGAGCCCTCCATCTGGGCGCCCTCGGCACCCGGGCCAAAGCAGGGAATACCCGCCGCGCGCACGGCGTCGGCCACGCCCGCCACGAGCGGAGCCTCGGGGCCAATTACCACGAGTCCGCATCCGTGGCTCTGCGCAAACGCCGCCACGGCCGCAGGATCGCAGTCGTCGAGAACAACGTTCTCGCCGCAGCTCGCGGTGCCGCCGTTGCCCGGCGCGATGTAGAGCTTGCCGGCGCGCGGTGATGCTGCGAGCTTGGCTGCCAAAGCATGCTCACGGCCGCCGCTGCCCAACAACAGGATGTCGATGGTTTGAGTGTCCGCCTTCAAGGGTGCCTCCTCTATGGATGAATGGCCCGCTCCGCGCGAGCCCCTTGCAAGCAAATATACCCCTCGGCCGCCCACCCGGGCTGCAAAGGGGTATATCGCAATAACCAAATAGTCCCGATTACTTCCAGAATCGGTTGATGATCTGCTCGCGACCAGCGCCAACGCCAATGAACGTCACGCGGGTGTGTGCCAGATCCTCGATAAACGCCACGTAGTCCTGAGCCTCCTGCGGCAGCTCGTCAAAGCTGCGGCAACCGGTGATGTCGCACTTCCAGCCAGGAAGCTCCTCGTAGATGGGCTTGGCATGCTCAAAGCGCACCTGGTGCTCGGGCACGCTCGTGTAACGCTCGCCATCGACGTCGTAGGCCACGCACACCTTGATGGTGTCGAAGGCCGAAAGCACGTCGAGCTTGGTCATGGCGATGTCGGTGAGGCCGTTGACGCGCGAGGCGTAGTTGGCGATGGGGCCGTCGAACCAGCCGCAGCGACGACGGCGACCGGTGGTCACGCCGTACTCATAGCCCTCCTCGGTCAGCGTGTGACCGGCCTCGGACTCATAGGAAAGCTCGGTGGGCATGGGGCCCGAACCGACGCGGGTGATATAGGCCTTCATGACGCCCAGCACGCGGTCGACGTTCTTCATGCCGACGCCGGAACCGGTAATGGCGCCGCCGGCGGTGCAGTTGGAAGACGTCACGTACGGATAGGTGCCGTGGTCGATGTCGAGCAGCGTCGCCTGGGCGCCCTCAAACAGCAGGTCCTTGCCCTCGTCGATCATGTTGTTGAGCAGCAGGCTCGTCTCGGTGATGTAGGGACGCAGGCGCTCGGCCATCGGCAGGTACTCGTCACAAATCTGATCCACGGTGTAGGTGGGCAGGTTGTAGATGAGCTCGAGCTCGGGGTTCACGCGGGCGAGAGCGGTCTCCAGCTTGTCGCGGAACAGCGCCTCATCCAGCATGTCCTGCATGCGCAGGCCAATGCGGGCCATCTTGTCCTGATAGCACGGGCCGATGCCGCGCTTGGTGGTACCGATGTTCTTCTTGCCGAGCTTCTGCTCAAAGGCGCCATCCAGATCGATGTGGTACGGCATGATGACATGCGCGTTGCCGCTAATCTTGAGATTCTTGGTGGTGATGCCGTCGGCCTCGAACATGTCGATCTCCTCAAGGACAACCTTGGGGTTGACGACGCAGCCGTTACCGATCACCGACACGTGGTCGGAATACATGATGCCGGAGGGCACCTGGTGCAGGCCGTACTTCTTGCCATTGACGACGATGGTGTGACCGGCGTTGTTGCCGCCCGAGTAGCGCACGACGGCATCGAAGTCGCCGGCGACCAGGTCGCAAATCTTACCCTTGCCCTCATCGCCCCACTGGGCACCGACCAAAACGGTTGACGGCATGTTTACTCCTTACATTCATGGACTGTCTACGCGCCACGCCGGCACGCAGAAGCACAAAACATTCCCAGTATACCCGTGCAACGGGCGCCTGTCCTACTCCTCGGCATGTGCCCCATCAAGCTCATAAAACTTGGTAGATGCCGGCAGGAACATCAGGTCGACGTCGCCGATCGGGCCCGAACGGTTCTTGGCCACGACGATACGCGTGACGCCCTCGTCGGGTCGATCGTCGCGCGAGGCCTCGGCCTCGTCGGCGGAGCGGTCCAAGAACATAACGATATCGGCGTCCTGCTCGATGGAGCCCGATTCACGAAGGTCGGAAAGCTGCGGGCGCTTGCCGGTACGGGATTCAACCTGACGCGAGAGCTGCGACAGCGCGATGAGCGGGATCTTGAGCTCCTTGGCCATGATCTTCAGACCACGCGACATCTCCGAGACTTCGACGGTACGGCTCTCGGAGCGGCGTCCCGGCGGAGGACTCACCAGCTGCAGGTAGTCCAGGATGATGATTGCCTTCTCCTTGTTATGGAGCATGCGGCGGCTCTTGGCGCGAATCTCGGTCACTGTGGTGCCGGGCGTATCGTCAATCAGAATATCCAGCTTGGACAAGGTCTGCGTGGCCTCGTTGATATTGGCCCACTGCTCGGGGCTAATGCGGCCCATGCGGAAGTCACTGATCGAGATCATGGCGTAGGCGCAAATCAGACGCTGGGCAATTTCCTTGCCCGACATCTCCAGCGAGAAGAAGCCGACGGTATAACCAGCAGCGGCAGCGTTGAGCGCCAGATTCAGGGCGAACGACGTCTTACCTACAGCAGGACGGGCGCCGATGATGATGAGCTGGCCCTCGCGGAAGCCCATGAGCATGCGGTCGAGCGACGGGAAGCCCGTGGGCACGCCCGCAGCCTGGCCACCGGCCTGGCACACTTCCTCGGCCTCGTTATAGGCCTCGACCATAAACTCGGTCAGCGTCTTGTAGCTCGACTTGACCTCGCGTGCCGTGACCTTGAGTAGCTTGCTCTCGGCCAGCTCGACAACCTCTTTGGTGTCGGTGGGGGCGTTATAAGCCAGCGCGTTGATCTCGTTGGTGGCGCCGATCAGCTCGCGCAGCATCGAGTCGCGACGCACGATGGCGGCATGGTGCTGCCAGTTGACGAGCGACAGGGTCTGACCCATCAACTCCAAAATGTACGCTTCGCCGCCCACGGCATCGAGTTTGTTGATGCTTCGCAGGTAATCGATCAGCGAGATGGAGTCGATGGGAATGCGGCTGTTGTACATATCGACCATCGCGGTATAGATGGTCTTATGAATTGGCCGGTAGAAGTCATCGGGCTGCAGCTCGACCTGGGCCTCTTCGACCACCTCGGGCGATAGCAGCATAGCGGCCAGTACATTGGCCTCTGCATCTTGGTTTTGGGGAAGACCCAACTTGGAGCCGCGGTCCTCAACCGTCAGCCCGGTCTCCCTATCGTCATATGCCATGAGCATCCTCATTCATATCGCTTGCGAGCATCCATAGTATCAGCCACGGTCCCAAAACGCGCCGCGCGCCGCCAATCATCACCGAACCAAACGGATGAACGGTTCTGTATATAAGGCTTCGACGCAACGTTCACCATGACACTCACTCAGCGCAAAAAACAAAAGGGCGCCCTGGTTTCCCAGAGCGCCCTTCTTAGAACAAGATTGTTGCGTTGCAGCAAATGCTACTCGGCAGCAGCCTCAGTCTCGACCTCGGCGGTCTCGGCCTCGGCGACCTCAGCGGCCTCCTCGACCTCAGCCTCGGCAGCGAGCTCCTCGGCGGTAACGCCGACGAGAACGACAACCTCGGCCTTGATCTCGCGGTACAGCGAGATGGCAACGGTGTGGGCACCGGCAACCTTGATGGGCTTACCGAGCTCGACGCGCTTGCGGTCGATGTCCATACCGAGCTGAGCCTTGATGGCATCAGCGATCATAGCGGCGGTAACGGAGCCAAAGAGGATGCCCTCGTCGCCGACCTTGACGTCAACGGTGACCGTCTTGCCCTCGAAGGCAGCCTTGGTCTCGTTGGCGGTAGCCAGACGGACGGCCTCACGCTTGGCGATGTTGTTGCGACGCTCGTCAAGCTGCTTGAGGTTGCCCTTGGTGGCGGCAACAGCGAGCTTCTTGGGGAACAGGAAGTTCTCAGCGTAACCCTGAGCGACCTCTACGACGTCACCCTCGCCGCCCTTGCCCTTGATCTCATCGAGAAGAATAACCTTCATGATGCGTCTCCCTTCTTAGCCGCGGTCGCGGTTGCCACGAGAGGAAACCACGGGGACGGTGTACGGCAGGAGAGCCATCTCGCGGGCGCGCTTGATGGCGTTGGCGATGTCATGCTGATGCTGCGTGCAAGCGCCAGTGACGCGACGGGGCTTGATCTTGCCACGGTCGGTCATGTACTTACGGAGAAGCTGAGTGTCCTTATAGTCGATGAACTCAGTGTTCTCCTTGCAGAACTGGCAGTACTTACGACGCGGCTGACGTGCAGAAAAATCATTAGCCATGTCAAAATACCTTTCATTTGGCAACTTCGGCGAACCGAAGCCGCCTCTCACTCAAAAATAGGTGAACAACCCTTAGAACGGGATGTCCTCATCGTAGACGTCGACCGCGGGCGGCGTAGCCACCGGTGCGGCAGGACGTGCTGCGGGCGCGGGAGCTGCGGGGGCGTAACCGCCCTGATCGTAGCCACCCTGGCCACCACGGGAGCTCATAAACTCGATCTCATCGACGATGACCTCAAGCTTGCTCCGGCGCTGGCCGTCGCGCTCCCAAGAGCTGTAGCGCAGCTTGCCCTCGATCGCGACCTTGTTTCCCTTTGCCAGGAAACGGCTCACGGCCTCGGCGCGGGTGCCGAACATGGTGCAGTCGACAAAGTTGGGATAGTCCTCCCACTCGCCAGTCTGCGCGTTGCGGCGACGATCGTTCACGGCGACGCCAAAGGACAGAACCTGGGTTCCGCCGGCGGTGGCGCGCAGCTCGGGATCGCGGGTGAGGTTACCGGTGATGTTCACTCGATTGATGCTCATAACTCACTACTTCCTCTTGGGGCACAAGCCCAGTCCAAAACGACAGTCTTACTCCTGGTCGTCGCGACGGACGATCATGTGGCGAACCACAGCGTCGGTGATGCGCAGGACGCGATCAAGCTCGGCGATCTGGGTAGGATCTGCGTGGAAGTTGATGAGGGTGTAGTCACCATCGGTGAGGTCGTTGATCTCGTAGGCGAGCTTGCGCTTGCCCCACTCGTCAACGGAGTCGACCTTGCCAGCGCCCTCAGCGATCGTAGTATCGATACGCTTCATAACAGCGAGACGAGTCTCGGGGTCGAGCGACGGGTCAACAAAGAACAGCAGTTCATAAGCCTTCATATTGTCACCTCCTCTGGGCAAATGTGGCTTCAGGTCGTGAAGGTGCGCCTGAAGCAGGAAAAGACTTGGTAATAATATCTTTCAACCTCCTAGGCTGCAAGAATATGCAGCTACAACCTCATGACCTCCACATATGCCCATACTCACACCACGTTTCATGCGCATTCCAACCAAATGCAGACCAAGAGCTTGACAGATCTGTGGACAAGATACGGTGCCGCGGGGACAAGCTGAGCCAAGTCGCAGGTCAACGGGCACAAGGCTGTGGTCGCGAAATGCATACCAGTGGTCCACAGCACCACCCATAGATTTTTAAATTCATTGTCAAGTCGCTTATGAATACCCCTTTTGAACAATTGAGTTGATCAACCACGCTGGTCGGAAGCCGTTTTTTGGCACCTCAAACCCCACTGCAACGCCAAGCGCGGCCGAGCGTTTTAAAAAATGCCAACTTTTCTGTTTGCACTTTGCGATTCCTCGTGTATACTGACTTTCGCATTTAACGGAGAGTTGTCCGAGTGGCCGAAGGAGCACGATTGGAAATCGTGTAGGCGTCAAAAGCGTCTCCAGGGTTCAAATCCCTGACTCTCCGCCAGTTAATTCCAAAGCAGGCCTTTGAGCCTGCTTTGTTTTTACCCCACGCGGAGGGGTGGCAGAGTGGTTGAATGCGGCGGTCTCGAAAACCGTTTGGCCTGTATAAGGTCACGAGGGTTCGAATCCCTCCTCCTCCGCCATTTAGATTGAGAGAGCTCCCGAGAATGGGAGCTTTTTTCTTTTGAGTCCCTTACAAGCAAATACGGCGGAGGAGGGATTCGAACCCGCCAGGGCGCGGAGCGTAAAGAAAACGCGCCCCATCGCGTTCAGCATCAACCCAGATCCCCAAACATGGTGCCTACGCCCCTACCCAGTCCCAACCGTTTACCGAGCAATAGGGTCGCAATCGGCGCCGAACATGTACTATGTACGGGCATTGTCCAAATCCGTAATCCAAAGGACCCCATCTTGCCCGTCGTCGCCGCTATGACCATTACCTCACATGCATCGGATGCCATGGTCGCTATTCCGTTTTGGCTCGAGATGTTCGCTGTTGTCGCTGCATCGATCTCGGGCGTGCTGGTTGCGCGCGAGCACAAGCTCGACCTGGTGGGCGCGGTCGCGCTCGCGGTGGTCTGCGGTCTGGGCGGAGGTCTCTTGCGCGACATGACGCTGCAGGTGGGCAACGTCTACATCCTCAACCAGCCGATGGCACTCCCGCTTTCCATTGCCACGGCGGCCATCATCTATATTTTCCCGGCAATCGTCGACAAACCCGAAAAACTCATTCCCCTGCTCGACATCATCTCGGTTGGCATCTATGCCGCAACCGGCGCGGACAAGGCACTGGTCTACGGCTTTGCGCCGGCGGTGTGCATCATGATGGGCTTTTTCACCGCGGTGGGCGGCGGCATGTTGCGCGACGGCTTTATGGGCGTGGTTCCGGGCATTTTCCAACGTACTAACTTTTATGCCATCGCTGCCATCGCCGGATCGACAAGCTATGTGTGTCTCGTTATGAGCGGCATCATGAGCAATGTCGCCGCGCTGGTCGTATGCGTTGTCGTGACCATGGGCCTGCGCTGGCTCTCGCTGCGCTTTGACATCAAAAGCCCCACCGAAGAAGACATCGCGCGCTTTTTGCACCGTAAAAAGTAGGCAGCACGACACAACCCCTCGAAATGCAACCGAGAGGTTCTTTTAGAGCGCCCGCGCGTTGGGTACCCTGTTAGGTGTATGCCGAACACCTAACAAAAGGATCAACCATGGCTTTCAATCAAACCGCGACGGCGCCGTCACACAAGATGCGTCGCTGCCTGCTTATGGCGTTCGCGCTCATCGCGCTCGCGCTCACCGCACTTCCCACGGCGTCGTTCGCCGGCACGGACACCGCAGGCAACGTACTTGCGACCGACAATGACGCCAATCCGTCCGGCGTCGAAGGTGACCTGTACTGGGCAGGTCAGGCCCTCAACTTGGACGATACGTCCATCGACCGCGATATCATCGCCACGGGCGATACTCTCTCGATCCGCGACTGCACGGTGGGCGGCTCCGTCCGTCTGGCGGCACGCACCATCGACATTGCCAAGACCACGGTTGATGGCAGCGTGACCGTTGCTGGCCAGCATGTCGTTCTCAATTCCGACAGCACCGCTAACTGTTTCTACGCGATAGGCGAGACGGTTGCCTTGCGAGGCTCCACCAAGTCGGCAGCGCTCGCGGGCGATACGGTAACCATCGACGGCACCGTCGATGGCGATGTCGAGGTTTGGGCCGACAAGCTCATCCTGGGCAAGAACGCCCACATCACCGGCGCCGTGAACGCGCACGTCTCCGAGGACCCCGAGCGCGCCGCGGGAGCCGAGGTCGGCGCACTCAAGATCGACCGCACCGAGAACGAGGATACTTCCACCGTTAACGATGTCATCGGCGGTATCGTCGCCGCGGCGCTTTCCACCTGCTTTGTCGCCCTGCTACTCGAGCTCGTCTTCCCGCGTGCGACCGCCGGCGCCGCCGGCATGCTCCACCAGCGCCCCACGTCCCTGTGGGTGAGCGGTCTTCTGGGTACGATTGCTATCGCCCCCGCCGTCCTACTGCTAATTATCTCTATCGCTGGTCTGTCGCTTGCCGGAGCCCTCTTGTGCGGCGTTATCGGCATCGCGTTGGTGTCGAGTGCCTTTGCGGGGTGCGCAATCGTCCGCATGGTCGGACACAACCAAAACCGCTACGCCATGGCAGCCGCTGGCGGCGTGATCGCCGGCGCCCTCACGGGGCTTCCCCTCGTAGGCGGCTTCATCAGCGGCGTGGCCTTTGTCTTTATGCTCGGCTACATCATCCAGATCATCTGGCGCAACGCCCACCTCAAGCCGCAGCAGCCGGCTAACACGCCAGAACTCCCCACCGCCTAGCAGCCGATCGCCACAAAGGGGCCAGGCACCTTCGTGGTGGTGCAGACCAGCTCAGTCCCTGTGCACAAAAAGGGCGCCGACCATTGCGGTCGACGCCCTTTCTTGTTAGACGCTATAAAGCCCGGCACTTATTTGTTGACCTGGCCGGCGCGAACGGCAGCCTTCTTGCGGTCGGTAGCATTGAGCAGACGCTTGCGCAGGCGGATGTTCTTGGGAGTAATCTCGACCAGCTCGTCGTCGGCGATGTACTCCAGCGCTTCCTCCAGCGAGAAGGTGCGGGGCGGCACCAGCTGGACGGAGATATCGGAGGTCGAGGAACGCTGGTTGCCCAGGTTCTTGGTGCGAGCGATGTTGACGACCATGTCGCCGGCCTTGCTGCGCTCGCCCACGATCATGCCCTCATAGCACTCGGTGCCCGGCTCAACAAACAGCTGGCCGCGCTCCTGCAGCGTACCCAGAGCATAGGCAACGGCCTTCTCGGTGGTCATGGAGATCATTGCGCCGTTCTGACGGTTACCGATCTCGCCGGCGTAAGGACCGTACTCCAGGAAGGTGTGGTAGAACACGCCCTCGCCGTGGGTGACGTTCATGATGCGGTTCTTGAGACCCATGATGCCGCGCGTCGGGATCTTGAACTCAAGGTGCGTCACGATGCCCGAGGTGTCCATGCTCGTCATGATGCCGCCGGAGGTACCGAAGACCTCAACGACCTTGCCTGAGTACTCGTCCGGGCACTCAACGACGGCCTGCTCGACAGGCTCCATCTTGTTGCCGTTCTCGTCCTTCTTAAACAGGACGCGGGGACGGCCGACCTGGAACTCAAAGCCCTCGCGGCGCATGGACTCCATCAGAACAGACAGGTGCAGAATGCCGCGGCCCGAGACCTCGACGCCGCTCTTGTCCTCGAGCTCCTCGATCTTCATGGTCACGTTGTTCTCGGCCTCGTTGAACAGGCGCTCCTTGAGCTGACGGGCGCCCACGATGTCGCCGTCGCGACCGACGAGCGGGGAGGTCGAAGCCTCAAAGACGATGGACAGGGTCGGCGGGTCGATCTCGATGGGCTCGAGCTCGACGGGGTTCTCGGGGTCGGTGTAGACATCGCCGATATCGGTGCGTTCAATACCCACGACAGCGGCGATATCGCCGGCGCCGACTTCCTGGCACTCGGTGCGGCCCAGGTAGTCGAAGGTAAAGAGCTGCTTGACGGTAGCGGTGGCGCTGGAGCCGTCGTTCTTCACAACCAGAATCTGGTCGCCCTGGTGAATGGCGCCGGAATACACGCGACCGATACCGATGCGGCCGACGAAGTTGGAGTGGTCGATGGTCACGCACTGCATGGCCAGCGGGGCGTTCTCGTCAACCTCGGGCGCGGGCATGTCGTCGATGATCATATCGAGCAGCGGATACATGTCCATGTTGCCGTCGTTGGGGTCAAGACGGGCAAAGCCGTTCATGGCGCTGGCGTAGACCACGTGCTCCATGGCGAACTCAAGCTGGTCGTCGGTGGCGCCCAGGTCGGCCATAAGGTCGAGGCAGTCGTTGTAGGCCTTCTCGGGGTTAGCGCCCGGACGGTCGATCTTGTTGATGACGATCATAATCTTAAGGCCGGTGTCGATAGCGTGACGCAGTACGAAGCGGGTCTGGGGCATGGGGCCCTCAAAAGCGTCGACCAGCAGCAGGGCGCCGTCGGCCATACGCAGCACGCGCTCGACCTCGCCGCCAAAGTCGGCGTGGCCCGGGGTGTCGATGACGTTGATCTTGACGTCCTTGTACTCGATAGAGATGTTCTTGGCGAGAATCGTAATGCCGCGCTCGCGCTCCTGGTCGTTGGAATCCAGGACGCGGTCCTCGACCTGCTGGTTGGCACGGAAGGCGTCCGTGGCACGCAGGAGCTTGTCGACCATCGTCGTCTTGCCGTGGTCGACGTGAGCGATGATGGCGATGTTCCTCAGATTGTCTACGCGCATGTAGTTCCCCTATCTTCTATCTATATACAACCGGCACGCGTATGCGGCCCGCCCAGCGATACAACGCTCAGCGGGAATATTGAGCCTTTTACCGAAAACTCGTTTATTTTAGCGATTTTAGATGAGAGGGGTTTCCTCACCTGCAGGTTCAGGGTCGCTCCACATAAAACCATCGCCGGCGCCCATGCCCTCATACAGCACATATGCCGAAAAACCGCTCTCGAGCGTGGTTTCGAAGAAGCTCACGAGCAGAGCATCGTGATAGCCGCCGTCAATCTCGACGCAGCCGGTGTAGCCGATGGCATAGCGAGCGATACGGCCCAGGCCCTCGTCCTTAAGACCCATCTTGTGCTCGGAGATAAAGTTGGTGGCCGCCTCGAGGCACGCCTCTTCGCCATCCTCATCGAGCGCCGCCAGATAACGGTTGGAAGCGGCGTCCTCAATTGCCACGACCACGCCAGGGTTTTCACCGGCGGCAAGGTCGTCCAAGAACGCGCCGATCAGATCGCACACCATGGCGTCGAGCTCGGCGGAGACGTTACCGGCGTCCTGCATATCCTGTGCCATCTTTAGACCTTCCCATCGAGTCTGGCGTCGTTACAGTTCTTGTGCCTCGGCGGCGATCCTGGCGGCAGCGTCGCGGGCGCGCATCATGTCCGCTGCGCGCTTGTCGAGCACCTTGATCTGACTGGTCAGCATGACCGCATCGACCACACCCCAGATCACAAGGCCCGTAGAGATCGAAAACCCAAGCGCACCAACTGTACCACGAAGGCGCGAGCAGATTGCCGCGACAAGGACGGAGACGACAACCATCTTGATAAACGAGCCGCGGCGCTCGCGAAGCGTGCGGGCCTGCGTCACATAGGCAATGCGAGCCGCCTCAGAAGCCTCCGAGCGCATCTGGGCCTCGCGGGCGATCGCAGCCGCCTCAGCCGACATACCGCCAGCCATCAGCGAACGCTCCGCAGCCTGGACGCCCCGCATTTAGAAGTCATCGGGGGAGAGCGTATGGACGAACTCGTCGAACTTCTCGAACTCTTGCTCGTCGTCGACTTCCTCGGCATGGGCAGAAACGGTGCCCAGGCGATTCATGATGTCGTCTTCAACGAACATGGGGGCATTACTGCGTACGGCGAGGGCGATGGCGTCGCTCGGACGCGCATCGATCTTATGCTCGTTGCCATCGGCCAACACGACAACCGTCGCGTAAAACACGGGCGGCTCGGCGCGAACGATTTCGATGCGTTCGAGCTTGGCACCCAGGGCGCCAACAGTATCGAGCAACAGGTCATGGGTAATCGGGCGCTCGGCGCGACCGCTATCGATGCCGCGGCTGATGGCAGCAGCTTCAAACGAACCGGTCTGAATGGAAAGGGAACGCAGTGGCGCGGGCGAGTCCGATTTGCTGCAGCGCTCGCGAAGCACGATAAGCGATGGCACGGGACCGGCGGCCATGACGATGGTCTCTATGTCGACACGAACCATGGAACACCTCCGGTACGTAGCGGTTAACACGCGGCAGTCCGCCGCATTGAATAGCTATACTACCCAAACTTTCGCACAGCACACAAAACCAAAATGAGATTTATCGCAGACAAGAAAAAAGCCCCGAGGCAATGCCCCAGGGCTCTTCACAGTTTTGATGGTGGACCTGACAAGATTCGAACTTGTGACCTCCCGGTTATCAGCCGGACGCTCTAACCAACTGAGCTACAGGTCCATCGCGCAAGGGATATATTAGACGAGTCGCTACGCGCGCGTCAACAACTTTTTTTGAAAATCTTTGAAGGGTGTTCGCCCCGGTCGCACGGCGGCATGTGAAGTCGCCTACTCGGACAGTCCTGACTCGCACAGAGAGCACATTAAGTGCTCTCAGGCTCGTGCGGAGCTCGCGATCGACTTCACATGCCGCCGTGCGACCGGGGCGAACACGAGTCCCAAGGTTTTCAAAAAAGCGGTCGGCGCGCAGTGCGCCGACCGCCGATATATGGGGTCTGATATTTTCTACCAGTTAGGGCCTCTTACTCGTCGAGGAGATCTTCCGGCATGTCGTTGCCGTCGCCTAGATCGACAGGGGTTTCTTCGGGGGCGGAGCCGTTTTCTGTGGCTTCGCCTTCGGGCTTTTCCTTGGCTGCCGTCATGCGGGCGACAGCGCATACGCGGTCGTTGTCGTCGACGGTCATCATCTTGACGCCCTGGGTGGCGCGGCCGGTCTGGCTGATCTCGTCGGTCTTGACGCGAATGACCGTCGCGCCCTCCGTCACGATGAACAGCTCGTGCTGCGGGCCCACCGTCTTCATTGCCGCGAGGTTGCCCTTGCGCTCGGTCATTTGAATGGTGTAGACGCCCTGGCCGCCGCGATTCTGCTCCGGGTAGTCCGCGACCGGCGTGCGCTTGCCGTAGCCGCGCTCGGTGATGACGAACAGATCACCGTTGCCGTTAGTGACTTCCATGCCCAGAACGCTCACGCCGTCCTTCATACCGATACCGCGAACGCCGCTGGTATCGCGGCCGGTGGCGCGCACCTGCTCCTCGGAGAACATGATCGCCTTGCCTGCGGTGGTGGCCAGGATAATCTTGTCGCCCTCGCGCACGCGGCGCACATTCAGCAGCGCGTCGTCGTCACGCAGGTTGATAGCGATCAGGCCGTCGCGACGGCTGCGGTCATATGCGCTCATCACGGTCTTCTTGACCATGCCGCTCTTTGTGGCAAACATCAGGTACTCGTCGGCCGGGAACTCGCGGCAGCTGATGACGCTCGCGATCTTCTCGCCCTCCTCGAAGGGCAGCAGGTTGACGATCGCGGTACCGCGCGCCTGGCGCGTACCCACCGGCAGCTCGTGCACCTTCAGACGATAGACCTTGCCCTTGCTCGAGAAGAACAGCACGTACTCGTGCGTGGACGCGATGAACATCTCATCGATAACGTCATCCTCTTTGAGGTTGACGCCCGACACGCCCTTGCCACCGCGCTTCTGGGCACGGTAGGCAGCCACCGGGATACGCTTAACGTAGCCGGTGTGGGTGATGGTCACGACCATATCCTCGTCGGCGATGAGGTCCTCGACATCCAGGCCCTTCTCAACCTGGCTGATCTCGGTGCGGCGCTTGTCGCCAAACTTCTTGGAGATCTCGCGCATCTCTTCCTTGATGACGCCCAGGATCTTCTCCTCGTGCGCCAGCAGGTCCTCGTAGTAGGCGATGGCGCGGCGCAGGCCGTCCAACTCTTCTTGGATCTTGTCGCGCTCCAGGCCGGTCAGGCGGCGCAGCTTCATCTCGAGGATGGCCGTGGTCTGCTCGGGCGTAAAGCCAAAGCGCTCGATCAGGCGGCTGCTGGCCTCGGAGTCGGTCTGCGAGGAGCGGATGATGCTAATGACCTCGTCGATATGGTCAAGGGCCATCAGGTAACCCTCGAGGATATGAGCGCGGGCCTGGGCTTTCTTAAGGTCGAAGCGGGTGCGGCGGGTGACGACGTCGACCTGGTGGTCGATGTAGTGCTGCAGCATCTCGCGCAGGCTCAGGCATTTGGGAACGCCGTTGACGAGTGCCAGGTTGTTGGCGCCAAAGGTCGTCTGCAGCGAGGTGTACTTATACAGGTTGTTGAGCACGACCTGCGGAATGACGCCCTTCTTGAGCTCGATGACCAGACGGATGCCCTTCTGGTTGGACTCATCGCGCATATCCGAGATGCCCTCGATGCGTTTGTCGTTGACGAGCTGGGCGATCTTCTCCTGCAGGGTGCCCTTGTTGACCATGTAGGGAATCTCGGTAAAGACCAGGCGGTTGCGGCCGGTCTTGGTGGACTCCACATGTGCCTTAGCACGCACGGTAATGGAGCCGCGGCCGGTCTCGTAGCTCTGCTTAATGCCGGCGCTGCCCATGATGATGGCGCCGGTGGGGAAGTCCGGACCTGGCATGATCTGCATGAGCTCGTCAACGGTGGCGTCGGGGTTGTCGATCAGGTAGCAGGTGGCCTCGATCGCCTCGGTGAGGTTATGCGGGGCGATGTTGGTGGCCATGCCGACGGCGATGCCCTGGCTGCCGTTGACCAGCAGGTTGGGGAAGCGCGCAGGCAGCGCCACGGGCTCGGCAAGCGATTCGTCGTAGTTGGGCTGCCAGTCGACGGTATCCTTCTGCAGGTCGCGCAGCAGTTCCATGGCGGGCTTTGCCAGGCGGCTCTCGGTGTAACGCATGGCCGCCGCGCCGTCGCCGTCGATGTTGCCGAAGTTGCCGTGACCGTCGATGAGCGGCGTGCGCATGGAGAACCACTGCGCCAGGCGGACCATGGCCTCATAGACCGCGGAATCGCCGTGCGGGTGGTACTTACCGATAACTTCGCCGACCGTCCAGGCCGACTTCTTGTGCGGTCGGTTGGGGTAGATGCCGCTCTCGTTCATCGCGTACAGGATGCGGCGGTGCACCGGCTTTAAGCCGTCGCGCACGTCCGGCAGGGCGCGCGCCGTGATAACCGACATCGAATACTCGATGAACGACTGCTTCATCTCGCGACCGAACTCCGAAATCTGGAGCTGGCCGCCGTTGATATCCTCGCCGGCCGAGGCGCCGCGATCGACTTCGCCAAAGCTCTCCTCGAGCTCGGCGTCGTCGTCTTCTTCCTCATCATCATCGGCATCGGGGTTATAGGCGTCCGGATCGCCGTCCTCGCCCTGCTCAGCACGGGCAAGCAGGCGCTTCAGATCATCGGGCATACCGGCATCGCCGGCCTCGTCCATACCCTCGTTATTGTTGATATCGTCTGCCACGTTACCTCCTCATGGTTTGCGTGGTCCATTAGTTCCCAACCACGGAGACGGCTTTTCCAGGTGCCGCAGATTCGCCCGAAAGAGGAGGGAAGCGTACTTGGGTACGCGACCGACGATTGAGGGCGAAGGTGCGGTGGCTGGGAAAGCCGCAGGGATTAGGCGTCTAAGAATCGTGCGTCATGTGCATGCTTCTCGATGTACTCGCGGCGATAGCCGACCTCGGAACCCATCAGCTCGCGCACGGCGCGGTCCGCCACCACGGCGTCCTCGATCGACACACGCTGCAGGATGCGGGTCTTGGGGTCCATCGTCGTCGAGGCAAGCTGCTTGGGGTCCATCTCGCCCAGGCCCTTGTAGCGCTGGACGGTATAGCCCTTGCGCTTTTTGGTGATCTTGCCGTCCTTGGCCTTGCCGTCCTCGTCGTTATCGTCGGGGTTCAGGCCCAGGCTCTGGATGGTGTCGCGCAGGATCTCGTCTTCGGGCTGGCGGCCGTTGGGATACACGTAGTGGATCTTGTTGCGCACCTTAATGCCAAAGATGGGCGGGCAGGCAACATAGACGTAACCGGCATCGATCAGCGGACGCATGTACTTGTAGAAGAACGTCAGCAGCAGGATGCGGATATGCGCACCGTCGACGTCTGCATCGGTCATGATGATGATCTTGTGGTAGCGCGCCTTGGTGATATCGAAGTCGCCGCCGTCGCCGGCACTCGTCGTGACGCCGCAGCCGATCGCGGTAATCAGCGACTGGATGGTGTCACTCGAGAACGCGCGATGGTCACCAACGCGTTCGACGTTCAAAATCTTGCCGCGCAGGGGCAGAATCGCCTGGATGTCTCGGCGACGGCCGTCCTTGGCCGAACCGCCTGCCGAGTCGCCCTCTACGATGAAGAGCTCGGTCAGCTCGGCATCGCGCACCGAGCAGTCGGCGAGCTTACCGGGCAGGGACGCCGTCTCGAGCAGGCTCTTGCGGCGGGTCGCCTCGCGCGCCTTGCGGGCGGCATTGCGCGCCTTGCAGGCCTGCTGCGCCTTCTTGACGATCTCGCGAGCGGGCTTAGGGTGCTCCTCGAGGTAATCGGCAAGGCCGTCGGTCACGATCTTGAGCGTCAGCGCGCGCATATAGGAGCTGCCGAGCTTGGCCTTGGTCTGGCCCTCAAACTGCGGATCGGGCAGCTTGACCGAGATAACGGCCGAAAGGCCCTCGCGCACATCGTCGCCGGTCAGATTGGCGTCTTTTTCCTTGAGCAGGTTCTGCTTGCGCGCGTAATCGTTGATCACGCGGGTGAGCGCGGTGCGGAAGCCCTCAAGGTGCATGCCGCCCTCGGGGGTGTAGATGTCGTTGGCAAACGACATGACGTTCTCGCCGTAACCGCTATTCCACTGCAGGGAAACCTCGACCTCGCCCATCTTGGCCACAGGTGCGTCCGGGTCCGATTTGCCCTCGATGTAGATGGGCTCCTTAAAGGCCTCGGGGACGTCCTTGCCCTCGTTGAGGAACTTGACGAAGTCGATGATGCCGCCCTCGTAGCAAAACTCCTCCACGTGGGGAGTCGCTTCGCGCTCGTCGGTCAGCACGATTTTGAGGTTCTTATTGAGGAACGCCGTCTCCTGCAGACGGTTATGCAGCGTATCGAAATCGTAGATGCAGGTCTCGAAGATCTCATCGTCGGGCCAGAAGGTGACGGTGGTGCCCGTCGAATCCGAGGTGCCCACGACCTCCATCTTCTTGACGGTCTTGCCGCGCGAGAACTCCATCTCGTAGGTGTTGCCATCGCGACGAACCTGAACGACCACGCGCTTGGACAGTGCGTTGACGACGGAGATGCCCACGCCGTGCAGGCCGCCCGAGACCTTATAGGCCGAGTTATCGAACTTACCGCCGGCGTGCAAGATCGTCATGACGACCTCGAGCGTCGGGATCTTTTTAACAGGGTGCTCGTCGACGGGGATGCCGCGCCCGTTGTCGACGACCGTGATGGAGTTGTCGGCGTGGACCGTCACCTGGATCTCGGTGCAGAAACCGGCCATGGCCTCGTCGACGGAGTTGTCAACGATCTCCCACACCAGGTGATGCAGACCGCTGGCGCTCGTCGAGCCGATATACATGCCCGGGCGCTTACGAACGGCCTCGAGACCTTCGAGAATCTTAATCTCGCCGCCATCGTAATCGTTTTCGTTTGCCACACGTCCTCCTTCAGTCAAGAAAATGTGTACAGCCTTACTAGTTTATCGTAAAAAAATACCCTCGGGAACGAGGGTATTTGGCTCTACAAGGCCACCAGATGCGATTTAAGGCTCTTTTTTGCTTTGCACGCCCTTGGCCCACTCGGCACTGGCTCTCATGGCATTCTCGAGGGCCTCGCGCAGTTTTTGGTCTTCGATGGGCGCCACTTGGCGCTCAATCTCGGTGCGCTCGGCCTCACTTAGGTCGGCGTGCGGGGCCGGCGGGCGCTCGGTCGTCGTCGGGCGCAGGCGCTCCTTGGCGGCGGGCGGCGTATGACCGGGCGCGGTGGTTTTGAACACCAGTCCGTCCACATGCGCACCGGCGCGCTCCATGCGCGCGCGGATGATCTCGCGCAACAGCGTCATTTCCTGCGTCCACGAGGGCGAATCGAGGTACACCAGCAGTTCGTTGGACTCGGGCAGGTAGCGCAGGCCCGTCACATGCCGCCCCTCGCGCGTGCCCGAGCACACCGTATTCCAGGCGCGATAGACCGCGCGCGACTCCTCGGCAGCCTCCATCTGCGCACGGCGCTCAGGCGTCGCCGACGCCAGGATGCGCTGGCGCTCTGCGTTCAAAAACCCACTGAAGGCGACCGTCTCGCTCTCGCGCTCGTAATTAGCACGTCTCACCCATGCTCACCACCTTGGCTCGATCAAGCAGGTCATCGGTAAAGTACCCCAGGTTGGTCGTGGTTATGACCGTCTGGATATCATCGCCGATCAGCCGCAGGAAAGCACCGCGGCGCTCACCGTCGAGTTCGCTCATCACGTCGTCCAAAAGCAGCAGTGGGGCGGTGCCCAGGACATCGCGAGCCACGGCCACCTCCGCCACCTTCCAGGCCAGAACCAACGTTCGCTGCTGACCTTGGCTGGCAAATGAACGGGCGGAGCGACCCGCCACAGCAAACTCAATCTCGTCGCGATGCGGTCCCACCAACGTCACGCCGCGGCGAATTTCCTCGTCGGCGTGCTCATCAAGGGCAGCCAGCATGCGCTCGTACGCCCAGCCCTTCAGCTCTTCGCGATCATCGACCTGGGGCAAATCCCCCAGCGTGGACGCATAGGACACGTTGGCGGCTTCACCGGACGCCACTTGCCCGTAGGCAGTACGCACATGGCCCGCCAGCCGGTCGAGCAGGGCCAACCGGTGCACGAGCAGAGCCGCGCCCGCGCGGGCAATCGAATCGTTCCACGCGCCGAGCATCTCGCGGCAGCACCAGGCCTCCTTGAGCAAGGCGTTACGCTGGGTCACGCAGCGACCATAGGTGCTCGCAAGATCGGCATAGCGTGCGCTCAGTTGCATGCCAAAGTCGTCGAGGGCGGCGCGGCGCACACTGGCGCCTCGCTTAACCATGTCCAGATGGTCGGGGCAAAACAGCACGCTCGGCAGAACCCCGCGCACACCGGCGGCAGAGCATCTCTTGCCGTTGCGGCTAAACGAGCGTTTACCGTCCTCCGCGCTCAATCCCATATCAAGTACGCGGCCGTCGCCCTCGAGCCTCAGCTCGATCTTGCACGAGCCCACGCCATCATGGACGAGCTCGGCTGCGGTCGGATGCCTAAACGAGGCGCCGCTCGTCAGCAGCTGCAGCGCCTCTATGAGATTGGTCTTTCCCGCCGCGTTGGGTCCCGCAAGTATCGTCACGCCCTCGTCCAGGGCAAGACGATAGCTCTCGAAACTGCGGTAGTGCGCGACGGAAAGATCGCGGGCGAACATGGTCATGGCGCAGCGCTAGATGCGAACCGGCATGACCAGGTACAGGTAGTTGATCTTGTCGTAGGACTTGAAGATGCCCGCCTGCGAGTAGCTCTTGAGCTCCAGCGTGATCTCCTTCTCCTTGGACAGGGCATTGAGGCAGCCGAAGATGTAGTGGTAGTTGAAGGCGATGGTACCCGACTCGCCCTCGGCCTCGACATCGATCGTCTCCTGCGCAAGGTCCTGGTCATTGGAGATGGAGGACAGGCCCATCTGCCCGTTCTCGACATCGATCTCGAACTTGACGGCGGGGTTGGCGCTCGCGATAACGGCCACGCGCCTGAGGGCGGCGTTAAAGGCGGCGACGTCGATCTTGACGCTCGTCACGCACGAATCGGGGATGAGCTGCTTGTAGTTGGGGTACACGCCCTCGATGCGGCGCGACACGTAGGTGGTGTTGCCGGCCTCGAAGACGACCTGGGTGTCGGTAGCCCCGATCATGATGGTCGCCTGGCTGGCCATGATGTTCAGTGCGTCGTTAAAGGCGTCAGCCGGAACGTTGAGCTCAAAGGAGCCTTCGAGGGTCGAGGTCTCGACCTGCGTATCGCACACGGCCAAACGGAAGGAATCGGTCGCCACCAGGCGCACGGTGTTGTTCTCGACCTTCATGTGCACGCCACCCAGGATGGGGCGGGCCTTGTCGGTCGAGGTGACGCGCCACACGCGGCCGACCATCTCGGACAAGATATCGGTCGGCAGTTCCACGGCGCTCTCGATGGCATAGGCCGGAAACTCGGGGAAGTCATTAGCATCGAGCGTGTTCAGGCGGAAAGAGCTCTTCTCGCAACCAATCAGCACCTGGCGCTCGGACAGCTCAAAGGTGACCGGGGCATCGGGGAGGGTCTTGGTGATATTGGAGAGCATCTTACAGGGGATAACCATCTCGCCCTCTTCTTCGACATGCGCCGCGATGCGATGACGGATCGAGATGGTGTAGTTAGAGGTCTGGAATTCCAAGATGCCGTCTTGGGCCTTAACGAGCACGCCCGACAGGATGGGGAGGGTGGATGCCGAAGCGACACCCTTCATAACGACGCCGATGGCTTGTGTAAGCGAGCTCTGGCTGACGGTGAACTTCATCTTTTAATACCTTTCTATAGATATAAATATCTTAATAATAGTAATAGCACTGACGAAACTGTTGATTACTCCCAAAGACGCAGGTCAGACCCAAAAAGAGAATCGACAGCAACCTGTGTGCAACAGGGGTGGTTTTCCACGTTCAAAACCTGCGCAAAACTTTTCATCACCGCGGGTTGGGTTTTAGACACCTTATGCCCGTGGTTTCGACAAGTTTTCAACAGGTGTCTCTATTTCCCTACGAGCGCAGTGTAATTTTATCGCGCAGCGACTTAAGGTCTTCGGTGACGGTGCGGTCTTCCTGGATCATCTTCTGGACCTTTTTGTAGCTCGTGCTGACGGTCGAGTGGTTGCGGTTGCCAAATTCGGCGCCCACCGCCGTGGTCGTCATCTCGCACATCTCGATGGCCAGGTAGATAGCGATATGGCGTGCTTTGGCGATATTGGCGTTGCGACGCGGGCCGATGAGCTCCTCGTGCGTCACGCCGTACTGCTCTTCGATGACGGACTGAACCGTTTGCACGTTGATCTTTTTGGCCGATGTGTCGAAGTACTGGCTGGCTATGGCGTCGATATCGTCAAAGGTGAGCTCCCCGCCCTCGCGTTCGCGGTCGCCCGCCTCGCCGGCGCAGCGCTCGCAGAAACTCTCGAGTTCGCGGATGTTGGTGCCCGACACCTCTGCCATGTGCTTAAAGTGCTCATCGGTCAGGTGCCCGCCGTCGCCCCCATAGGCCGCCAGCAGCGAGTCGTCGCCTGCCTCGGGAGCGGCGACGATGGTGTTCTCGTAATAGCGCTGCAAGATCTTGTATTTCATCTCGTAGCTGGGCTCTGCGACTAGGCAGAGCATGCCGGCGTTGAAGCGGCTGGTCAGACGCTCGTCCATGCTCAGGTCCTTGGGGGCGCGGTCTGCCGCGATGACGACTTTCTTGTTGTTGCGGATGAACTCGTCCATGAGCTGGAAAAAGTAGTCCACGCTCGCGCGCTTGCCGATGATGTTTTGGATGTCATCGATGATGAGCACGTCCACGCCGTGGTACGCCTGCATGATGGGGGCGTTGCTCTTCTTTTGGCGGTCGAACTCGGTCATCAGGTCGTCCAGATATGCCTGTGAGTTGGCGTACTTGACCTTGATCTCGGGCGACTTCTCGGCGAGCTCGTTTTTGATGGCAAGCAGCAGGTGCGTCTTGCCCAGGCCCGATTTGCCGTAGATGAACAGTGATGTGCATGTGCCGCGCTCGTCCGCGAGGGCGGCAAACTTGAGTGCCGAGCGATAGGCATGGCTGTTCTCGGGGCCGTAGACAAAGTTCTCAAAGGTAAATTTTGAGTTCGCGGCGAGCGGGGCTCCATCCGTATTCTGCTCGGCCGGCACGGTCGGTGCTGGCATGGGTGAAGCGGGGGTCGCAGCTTGCGTGGATTTGGTCGGCGCTCCGCCCTTCATCTGGTTCATCATGCGACGAAAATCATCGGCCGAGAGCGTGTTCTTGATTGCAATGCCCGAATCCGCGCCCGCCGCTGCGTCGTGAGCGATGGGCATGTGCGTGACGGGTGCGTTCGTTGACGTCGCCGCCGCGGTCGGCAACGGCGCCATGGTTTCACGGGAAACATCGCTGTGCAGGTGCTCGATTGTCGGCACGTCGCTTGCGGAGGCTGGTACCGTCGGGGAAGCAGCGGGAGCCGTGGCGGGCGCCGTCGCGGCAGCGGATTCCGTCGCGGCGCCTTGCGGCGCCACGATGTCGAGCGCAATCGGTGCAAAGGCGATTTCTTCCAGATAAGCCTCAATAGTCGGCTGATGCTTTTTGAGCTGCGCGATGGCAAAGCGCGAGGGGGCCTCGATCGTGAGCGTATCTTCGGTCAGGCTTATGGCGCGCGATTGCCCCAGCATGTTGATGAGGCGTGCATCTTGGCCGTCGCGCTGGCAAAAGGCGATGGCATCCCCCAGGATGATGCTTGCTTCCTCGTCCACTGTCTCTCCCGTTCTTTAGCTCTGAGCTCGCACGCGAGCGGCGCCGAGTTCGGTCAGATGGTATTTCTGGCCATGCTTGATGACCAAGCCGGCCTGCGCCAAGTCATTGAGCGTGCGTGACCAAGTGGGGGCCGAGTTTCCAAACGCCCTCGCAAGATCGGTTGCGCCGCACGCTTGATTTTGCGCCAGATAGCCCAGCGCGGCGTTGCCGCGATCGCTTACGAACACGTCCGGTTGTGGCTGTGCATACTGATTTACTGCATTAGGATACATCATTTGAGCTGCTGGTTGTTGAGAACTCTGCGTCGGCGGCATTTGCTGTTGAAAACTTTGAGGCCACTGTTGGTAAGGCTGCGGAGGCGTCTGCTGGGCCCAGGGGTTGTACTGCTGCTGCGGCATCTGCTGGTACGGCTGCTGATATCCCTGCTGGTACTGCTGCGGGAACTGCTGGCCATACCCCAGTGGCGGCATCTGCTGATATGGATATCCCTGTTGGTACGGCTGATAGCCCATTTGCTGGCCACCCGGTGCTCCCGTCGCCTGCTGCATTGCTGCTGCATCCTGATCAGCCAGCGGCATGGCCTCTGGCATGTTTGGCGGCATCGACATAGATGCCGCCTGGGGTTCTTGTGTGGGAAGCATTCCGGGCTGCTGCATCTGTCCCACGGGGGGCTGCATCTGCTGCGTTGCCACGGGCTGCTGCGCAAAAGCTCCCGGCAGGGGATATGTGGGCTGCTCCGTCTCGGGCCGCACGGCAGCGCCGCGTCCGCCGGCACGCTCGATTTCCTGCACGCGTTTAGGGTTCAGGCTTACCGTAACCACGGTGCCGTTGCCCATGTTGTCCTCGATGGATACGGCACCGCCGGCGTTTTCCAAATACTCCTGCACCATGGGAAACCCTGCTCCGGTTCCACGGATATAGCGCTTCATCTTGCTGTTTGCGCTGGTAACGCCAAAGTCGAAAGCACGTTCCTTGTCGTCGATGCCGGGTCCTTGGTCAGCAAAGCGGATGGTGTCTCCGCCGTCCAGAATCGAGATGATGGGCTCGGCAAAGTGTGCGTGGATAAAGTTTTCGACAATCTCGCGGATGACCATGAGCGAGATATGGCCACCTTGTTCTTTCATGCACTGGTAGACGGTGTTGGTCGTCTCTTCCAAATACGTGCGGACATCTTGCGGATCAATGACGATCACCCGCGGTGTCGACAGCATGTCGTCATAGACGGCGATGCGCGCGGCGTACATGGCTTTTGGCGCCTGCGTGGTCGTCTGCTCGCCTTCCGCACGCTCTTCGCGCACGCCGGTGATGTGCTCGTTGTCGTGTGCCGGGTCTCCGGAATCGACCATGGTGTAAAAGTCGTCAGACATGCCGCTCGCAATCTTTCAAAAGGTTTCGAACAAATAGTAGCTCACCGTGCAACGTTTCTCATCTTTCGACAACTTTTCAAAACTTGTTGAAAACTTTGGAAAACGGGCGAAAAGTTCTCAACATTGCCAACATGACCTGTTGAAAACTCGATGAAATATCGTGAAAGGTTGCCATGAGGCGCAAATTTCGGTTGTGCTTATGGGGGAACCGTGTGAACTGCGCAACCTTTTACCTTTGATTTCTTGACATTTGAACATTGATTTCCCTACAATCTTCAAGCTCACGTGTCTATATCTGCGTCCGCGTCCCCGCGGACACTCGAAATGCAGCAGGAGGAACTTAAGATGAAGCGTACGTATCAGCCTAATAAGCGTAAGCGTGCCAAGACCCATGGCTTCCGTGCCCGTATGGCCACTAAGGGTGGTCGTGCCGTGCTCGCCCGTCGTCGTGCCAAGGGCCGCAAGCGTCTCACTGTCTAGCAGCGATACACACATCTCGCATGAAGACTATTAAGTCTCGGCAAGATTTCGAGCATGTGTTCAGTCAGGGGCGTCGTTTCAATCACCCTCTGATTCGAATGACCATATGTGAATCGGTTGGCGAAGGCGACTCCGGAAGGGTCGCCTTCGTTGGTGCTAAGCGACTCGGTTGTGCCGTCGTGCGCAACCGATCTAAGCGTGTGATGCGCGAGGCCGCCCGCAGCTGCGGATTTCCCGTTGCGGGTTATGACATCATCTTGTTTGCAACTCCCAAGACGAGGGTTTCCTCGCCGCAGGAGATGGACAAGGCGTTGCGTTCGCTTATGAAGCGCGCCGGCGTTGCCGGGGAGGAGCGATGAGCAATCACGTTTTGCGACGTGTTGCCATCGCTCCTATTCGCATATATCAACAGGTTATTTCGCCCTTATTGCCTGACGCCTGCATTTATTACCCAACGTGCTCGCAATACGCCGTCCAGGCGATTGAGAAGCACGGTGTTTTGAGAGGCTGCTGGCTTGCCGTGAGGCGCATCGCTCGCTGCAATCCCCTGCACGTCGGCGGTTATGACCCTGTGCCCTAGTGGGCACTCGCTATCGGAGGAAAACTTACATGTGGGATTGGATCGTTAACATCCTTTTCGAGCTGCTCAAGCTCATCCAGACCTTTGCGGTCGACTGGGGCCTGTCCATCATCATCCTGGTGGTCATCATCCGTCTGCTGCTGACGCCGCTCATGCTCAAGTCGACCAAGTCGACGGCTCGCATGCAGGTGCTGCAGCCCAAGATGCTCGAGATCCAGGAGCGCTATGCCGACGATCCCCAGCGTCAGGCCGAGGAGATGCAGAAGTTCTACAGCGAGAACAAGTTCAACCCCATGGCTGGCTGTCTGCCGCTGCTGATTCAGATGCCTATCCTGTTCGCCCTGTTTACATTGCTGCGCAACCTGCCGCAGTACTTTAACGACGGCACGTTCTCGTTCTTCAACATCCTGCCCGACCTGACCACCACGCCGAGCGCTTCCTTTGCCGATGGCTTTATGGTTGCACTGCCTGCGCTGGTTTGCCTGATCCTGTTCGCCGTCCTGACCCTGATTCCGCAGCTCTATATGTCGCGCAACCAGACCGGCCAGCAGGCTCAGAGCATGCGTATGATGGCCGTTGTCATGACGGTCATGATGCTTTGGATGGGCTGGAGCCTTCCCGTTGGTGTTCTGCTGTACTACGACGTCTCGTCTGCTTGGCAGGTTATCCAGCAGATTTTTGTGACGCAGAAGGTCATCGACAAGGCGAAGGCCGATGAGGAGGAGCGTCTTAAGAACGCTCCGCTGCAGGTTGAGGTCACTCGTCGCGAGAAGAAGCCGCGCCCGCACAAGAAGAAGTAGTGGGATATCAATCTTATTTAGGTACCTAACTTTTGGAGTACGTTATGTCTGAAGAGATCATCGAGGATATGCTTGAGGAGGTTGCCCCGCAGGTCGCGGGCGATTATCCCGAGATTGCACAGCGCTACAAGGCTGGTGAAGAGCTGACCGATGAGGAGCTCGACACCATTGCCGATGTTGCGATTTCCATCCTGCGTTCCATCCTTTCGCACTTCGATGCCGCCAACTCTCCTATCGATGAGTATGAGGGCGACGAGGGTGAGCTGATTTTGGATGTAACGGCTCCCGACCTTGCTGTTCTCATTGGCCGTCATGGTCGCACTCTTGATGCTCTTCAGGTTATGTTCTCTTTGCTGGTGAGCCGCAAGCTTGGCTTTAGGTATCCGGTTGTAGTGGACGTCGAGGGATACAAGAGTCGCCGTCAGGATAAGGTCGCCTCCATGGCTCAGTCTGCTGCCGAGCGTGCCATCCGCACTCATAAGAGTGTTTCGCTTCCGCCCATGAATGCCTACGAGCGCCGACTGGTTCACATTGCACTTCGTGGCAACGATGCAGTCGATACTCATTCTGAGGGTTCTGACCCTGATCGCCATGTGGTGATTGTTGCTCGATAATCTACTCGAGCTTATGCTAAGGGGACGTGGTTTCCACGTCCCCTTTTTTTTGTCAAAAGTTCTCGATACACTGATTTTTGTCAGAAAGGAGCTTTCGTTGTTAGTACTTACTGATCAGCAGGCTGACGAGATGTTGAGTCGTCTAACTTCCTATTGCAAAGAGTATTCCTTGAGCGTAACTGATGTTGAGCTGAGGAAATGTATTCAGCATTTGGATTTGGTTCTAGAAACTAATAAGACAACCAATCTCACCCGTATTCTTAACGTAGAAGATGCTGCAGTACTTCATATCCTCGACTCACTTGTTTTGCTCCCCTATATCAACAAGGCTCCTGAGGGAGCTTTGCTCGATATGGGAACAGGTGCGGGCTTCCCTGGTATTCCATTAACCATAACCACGCATCGTAAAGCTACTTATATTGACTCTGTTGGCAAGAAGGTTGATGCGGTTAATTCCTTTGTCCATGCTCTTGGATTGAAACATGCTCATGCGGTTCATGATCGTCTTGAAGAATATGCTCGAAGCCATAAGAAGCAGTTCTCTGTTGTAACCGCCCGCGCACTGGCCTCTCTACCGATTCTTGTTGAGTATGCGGCTCCGTATCTGAAGGATGGAGGGCTATTTGTTATAACCAAGGGCAATCCTTCGGATGAGGAGCTTGCTTCCGGCATGTCAGCAGCTAAGATTTGCGGCTTCACTTTGCTTCTGAATGACGCAATTGATTTGCCTGAAGGCTTGGGTCACAGGGAGTTCATTGTTCTTAAGAAGAGTCATCCAGCATCTGTCTCATTGCCTCGTGCAAATGGCGTGGCAAAGAAGAATCCGCTTGCCTAGTTGTTTCACGTGAAACATAATGGATACTAACAACTTGCAGTGTTTCACGTGGAACATGGCGGTTGATATCGATTCGGAATGTTTCACGTGAAACATCCTCCGTTTGACAGCTTTAATACACACCAGGAGGGACCGTGGGATTTCGCGACGTTAAGCGTTCTAAGAGCGCAAAAGACACGCGTATCATTGCAATCATCAATCAAAAAGGCGGCGTCGGTAAGTCAACGACGGCTGTAAACCTTGCAGCAGCACTGGGTGAGCAGGGTCGTAAGACACTGATTGTCGATTTTGATCCGCAGGGAAACAGCACCAGTGGATTCGGAATTGAAAAAGAAGACCTTGATCACTGCATCTATGATGCATTGTTGAATGATGTGCCGGCAGAATCGCTTGTTCTTGATACAAATTGTAAAAAAGTATTCGTTATTCCGGCTACAATTCAACTTGCAGGCGCGGAAATTGAGCTCGTAAGCGCAATTGCTCGTGAAACCCGCCTCAAAGATTTGCTTGAGCCGATTCAGGACGAGTTTGACTTTATTTTCATTGACTGTCCTCCTTCGCTCGGCCTGCTTACTATCAACGCTTTGACCGCAGCAGACAGCGTTTTGATTCCGATCCAGTGCGAATATTACGCACTCGAGGGCGTTACGAAGCTGCTTGAGTCAATGAAGATGGTCAAATCACGGCTGAACAAGGGCTTAAACACCTATGGTGTGCTTATGACCATGTATGACTCGCGTACTTCACTATCGAATCAGGTTGTTGAGGAGGTTCAATCGTACTTTGGTGATAAGGCGTTTAAGACGCTAATCCCCCGTACGGTTAAAATCTCCGAAGCTCCGTCTTTTGGAGAACCGGTAATTACCTATGCACCTCAAAATAAGGGTGCAAAAGCATATATGAACCTTGCAAAAGAGGTGATCAAGCGTGCCTAGTGTAAAGAAACGTGGCGGATTGGGACGTGGACTCAATGCTTTGGTCTCAGAGGCCGAGTATGAGACCGGCGGTTCGGCTGCATCGGCTTCAAATGCCGCATCTGAATCAAAACTACCTATTGAGGATATCGTTCCCAACCCTAATCAGCCGCGAATTCACTTTAACGAAACTGAACTTCGCGAGTTGAGCGAGTCAATCCAAGAACATGGCGTTTTGCAGCCGCTTTTGGTTCGCAAGCATGGAAACGGCTATGAGATCATCGCTGGTGAGCGTCGTTACCAGGCGTCAAAGCTTGCTGGCCTTGAAGAATTGCCAGTCATCATTAAAGAGGTAAATGATGAAGAGATGCTGGCTCTTGCTCTTATCGAAAACCTTCAGCGTTCTGATCTGAATCCCGTCGAAGAGGCTAAGGGCTATCGCCAACTCATTGATGCCAGCGGGATGACCCAGGAGGCATTGTCGAAGGCAGTAAGCAAGTCACGCTCTGCAATTACAAACTCGCTGCGTCTTCTCGATCTCCCCGAAGTAGTTCAGCAGATGATTTTTGAGGGCAAACTTACTGCTGGTCATGCACGTGCGATTCTTGCAGTTCCCTATGAGGACGCTCGAATTCGACTTGCAGAGAAGGTTGTTGCAGAGGGCCTTTCCGTAAGAGCGGCAGAAAATCTCGCTCCGTTGTTTTCTGCCGGAGAGACACCTAAGACGCCGAGGCCTGCAACGCCTCAGTCTTTTAAAAAGGCTGCCCGCGTGCTTCGTCAGGTTTTTAATACCAACGTGCGTGTGAAGAGCTCGCGTGGAAAGAATAAGATTGAGATTGAGTTTAAAGACGAGGAAGAGCTCTCTCGTATTCTTGGCGAAATGATTCAGTTTGATCAAGGAGGCCAAGATGAGGAATAAGATTTTAACTGCGATTGCATTGGCGACGACTGTCGCAGCTGGTGCCTTTGCTGGATATAAGATCGCGACAGACGATGAACTTCGAGGTCGTCTGCTTCGAGGCGCGCAAGATATCGTCGATACTTCCAAGAAAATAATGAATGTTATGACAGAAGATGTTGCCATGCGTACAGCTCAGGTAACAAAGAATCCTAAGATTAATCAAGGTTGGGTTAGCAACCAATGGGAAAATGTAGGCTATTAGGTACCTAACAATTACTTACTATATTTTGATGGGTCCTTGTCTGATTCACGAGACAAGGACCCCGTATTTTGGCCGTAAAAATGGGACCAGTAGCAGCTGATTCAAAATTAAGGTCAAGAAATGAAACGGCCACGGTTGCATTTCCTGCAACCGTGGCCGTTCGATGTTTCACATGAAACGTTTTGGGGTGCGACTCCCCTATGCGTTCTTCTGAACTTTGAAGCGCTGCTTCAGCTGTCCGCAAGCGGCGTCAATATCGTTACCACGGGAGTTACGAATCGTGGTCTCGATGCCACGGGACTCAAGACGACGCTGAAGATCCTCAACCTTATGAATCGGCGACGGCTTGAGCGGGCTGCCCTCGATGTCGTTAAGCTGAATCAGGTTAACGTGGCACAACGTTCCCTCGCAGAAGTCGCAGAGCGCCTGCATCTCGGGATTCGTATCGTTGACGCCTTCGATCATGGCATACTCATAGGTCGGGCGGCGGCCAGTCTTTTCGGTGTAGAGTTGAAGCGCCTCGTGAAGGCGAAGCAGCGTGTACTTCTTAATACCGGGCATGAGCTTATTGCGCGTCGACTGGATGGCGGAATGCAAGGAAACGGCAAGCGTGAACTGCTCAGGGATGTCGGCAAATTTGCGAATACCGGGAATAACGCCACTGGTAGAGACAGTGAGGTGACGAGCGCCGATACCGATGCCATCGGGGTCGTTGAGGATTCGCAGCGCCTTGAGAACCTCGTCGTAGTTGGCAAACGGCTCGCCCTGGCCCATGAAGACAACGCTCGTGGCGCGCTCGCCAAAGTCGTTGGATACATGAAGTACCTGGTCGACGATCTCTTGAGCGGTCAGAGAGCGCTTGAGGCCGTTGAGACCGGTGGCGCAAAAGGCACAGCCCATGCCGCAGCCTGCCTGGGTGGAAACGCAGACGGAAAGCTTGTTACGACGGGGCATGCCGACGGTTTCGACGGAAACGCCGTCGTGGTACTCGAGCAGATACTTGCGTGAGCCATCTTTGGAAACTTGCTTGGTTAGTTCAGTCGGCGTGTCGAAGGCAAAAGCCTCTTTAAGCTGCTCGCGGAAAGCCTTGGGAAGGTTGGTCATATCGTCAAACGAACAAACGTTCTTCTCAAAGACCCATTCGATGAGCTGCTTCGCGCGGAACGCGGGCTGGCCAAGTTCGGCCACGAGCTCGCGAATATCGTTTTGGCTCAAGTCGCGAATGTCCTGAGATTTAGTCCTGGGATTCATGGAAGCCTTTCGATTTTGGGGAAACGTAGAGGGTATCGCTACAATATGGTATCAGCTGCAGAAATTATAGAGGAGGAGTCTGCCCATGCCGGGTAAAAGCCTAGAGAACATGCACGTAGCGGTCTTGGCGGGTGGTCATTCCGCTGAGCGCGAGATCTCGCTCAATTCGGGAAAGAACGTTGTGACGGCACTGAAGGAGGCCGGCTACACCTCGGTGGAGCTGCTCGACACGGCCGCTGATGACTTTATGGTAACCATGGCGACTGGCGGTTTCGATGTGGCGTTTATCGCCATGCACGGCGCCGGCGGTGAGGATGGCGCCATGCAGGGTGCCATGGAGACCCTTGGTATCCCCTACACGGCCTCGGGCGTGCTTGCCAGCGCCTGCGGTGCCGACAAGGAGGTCTCTAAGCTCCTGTACGCCAAGGCGGGCATTCCCATTGCCCCCGGCCTCGCGCTCGAGGTGGGCGATGAAGTCGATATCGATCATATCGTCGAGGTTTGTGGCGAGCGCTGCTTTGTGAAGCCGGCCGTCAACGGTTCCAGCTATGGCATTTCCCTGGTCCATGAGCCCTCCGAGCTGCCCGCGGCAATCGCCAAGGCGTTTGAGTACGGCGACAAAGTGCTGGTCGAGAAGTGCATCGAGGGTACCGAGATCACCGTCGGCGTGTACGGCGAGGACGACGTGCGCGCTCTGCCGATTGTCGAGATTCGTAAGCCCAAGGACTGCGAGTTCTACGATCTGGACGTGAAGTATGTCGACCCTACGGACATCCATCGCATTCCGGCGCAGATTTCACCCGAGAATTACACTCGCGCTCAGGAGCTTGCCTGCGCTGCTCACAAGGCCCTCGGTTGCCTGGGTATCTCACGCAGCGACTTTATTGTGAGTGAGGACGGCCCCGTCATCCTCGAGACCAATACCATTCCCGGCATGACCGATACGTCGCTGTATCCGGATGAGATCCGCCACACCGACGACATGACGTTCCCGCAGGTCTGTGACAGCCTGATCCGTATGGGCCTTCGTCGAGCGGGCATTGCATGCTAATCGAGGACGCGGTTTCGTCAGGAACGCCGCAGTTTGTCATCGACTCCTATGCCACGCTTGCCGAGCGCGCCAAAACACAGTCCTTCGGCCTTATCGAGGAAGATGTGATCGTCCTCGATACCGAGACCACGGGTCTTTCGGTGCAGGACAATGAGCTGATCGAGATCTCGGCGGCCCGCCTTTCGGGCCGCGAGGTCGTCGACCGCTTCGATACCTTCGTGCATCCCAAACAGCTGATTCCCGCCGAGATTACCGAGCTCACGAGCATTACAAATGCCGATGTGGCAGATGCCCCGTCGGCCGTTGAGGCCGTGGCCGCTCTCGCCGATTTTGTCGGTGGTTGCCCGGTGATCGCACATAACGCCACGTTCGATCGCTCATTTATCGAGTCGGTCAAAGGCGGCGTCAACGTGAGCGATATTTGGATCGATTCGCTGGCGCTGTCGCGCATCGCGCTTCCGCGCCTGGCCTCGCACAAGCTGTCTTTTATGGCCGATCTGTTTGGCTGTGACTCGGTATCACACCGTGCCAATGCCGACGTCGACGCCCTGTGTGGCGTATGGCGCGTGTTGCTCGTGGCGCTCACCGACTTGCCTCAGGGCCTCATGGCGCGCCTAGCCGACATGCATCCGGATGTGCCTTGGTCCTATCGTCCTATCTTCTCATTCTTGGCGGGGCAGAACCCTGGTTCTATCTTCTCTCTCAGCGCCGCTCGTGCTGACGTTCTCAAGGCCGATCGCGCCGACGATCGGGTGGACGCCGACGAACTGCCGGTACTCAAGATGCCGAGTCGTGAGGAGATTGAGGCAGACTATGCGCCAGGTGGCCTGGTCAATCGCATGTATCCCACCTACGAGCCGCGTGATGAGCAGATCGCGATGGCGCTCGAGGTCTGCGATGCGCTGGTCACGGGCACTCATCGTGTAATTGAGGCGGGCACGGGCGTCGGCAAATCGATGGCCTATCTGGTGCCTTTTGCCGAGGCAGCACGCCGTAACAACATCACGGTTGGTATTGCGACCAAATCGAACAATCTTGCCGACCAGCTCATGTACCATGAGCTGCCAAAACTTGCCGAGCAACTGGACGGTGGTCTGTCATTTTGCGCTCTCAAGGGCTATGACCACTATCCGTGCCTGCGCAAGCTTGAGCGCATGAGCCGCGGCCAGGTCGAGATTACCACCAAGCGCGATCCGGCGGACACGCTCACGGCGGTCGCGGTCATTATGGCGTACGTCTGCCAATCAGCCGATGGCGACCTCGACTCGCTCGGCATTCGGTGGCGCAGTGTCAACCGCCCCGACTTTACGACGGCCTCGCGCGAGTGTGCTCGTCGCCTCTGCCCGTTTTTCCCTGATAAATGTTTGGTCCACGGCGCTCGCCGTCGTGCAGCGCATGCCGACGTGGTGGTCACCAACCATTCCCTGCTGTTCCGCAATGTCGCGGCCGAGGGCAGGATTTTACCTCCGATTCGTCATTGGGTAATCGACGAGGCCCATTCCATCGAGCACGAGGCGCGCCGTCAGTGGGCGCGCGTGGTGTCGGCGGACGAATCACGCGTTCTGTTTGAGCGCCTGGGCGGCTCGAGCACCGGTGCGCTAAGCCAGGTTTCCCGTGATTTGGCAACCTCCGAGGGCTCTACGCTCTATCTGGGCCTTACTGCCAAGGCGACGTCGACGGTTGCGCGCGCGAGCATGGCAATCGCCGACGTGTTCGATGGCGTTCGCGAGCTCGGCCGCCGTGCCCGTGGGGGTTATGACAATGCCAATCTATGGATTGGCCCCGAGCTGCGCGAATCTGACGACTGGCATGATTTCTTACCGTCGGCCTACGCTGCCATCGATGCATTGGAACAAGCTGACAAGAGCGTCGACGCGCTGGTGCAGGCCGTCGCCGCCGACAAGCCCGAGGTTGTTGTCGACCTGGGCGATATCTCGCGCCGCCTGCACGAGCTGGCCGAGAACCTCAAACTCATCATCGACGGCACCGATGAACACTACGTGTATTCGCTGCAGGTCAATCGCAGGTTGCGTGCCGGCGGAGAGTCAATGACCGCAGAGCGCATCGACATTGGCGAGGCCTTGGCAACCGAGTGGCTGCCCGAGGTTCACACGGCTATCTTTGCCTCGGCGACCATGACGGTGTCCAAAAGCTTTGAACACTTTAACCACGCGGTCGGCCTCGATCGCATCGGTGCTTCGACATCCTCATCGCTGCACTTGGACTCGAGCTACGACTTTGATTCGAACATGGCTGTAGTCGTTGCGGGCGATATACCCGATCCGCGCGATCGTGAAAGCTATCTTACGGCGCTCGAGCGCGTGCTGGTCGACGCCCATCTTGCCATGGGCGGATCGGTGCTCACGCTGTTTACCAATCGGCGCGACATGGAAGACCTGTACGCCCGCGTTGAGCCCAAGATGGCCCGTGCGGGTCTGGAGCTCAACTGCCAGCAGCGCAACTCATCTCCTCGTCGCCTGCGCGACCGGTTTATCAACGAGCCGACCTCGTCGCTTTTTGCTCTTAAGGCCTTCTGGGAGGGATTCGACGCCAGCGGCGAGACACTGCGCTGCGTCATCATTCCCAAGCTGCCGTTCTCGAGCCCCACGGACCCGCTCTCGTGCGAGCGCAACCTGCGCGAAGACCGCGCTTGGGCGCGCTATTCGCTGCCCGAGGCGGTGCTCGAGGTCAAGCAGGCGGCTGGCCGCCTTATCCGCTCGTCGACCGATTGCGGCGTGCTGATTCTGGCCGACCCGCGCCTGGTGACGAAGGGCTACGGAAAGAAGTTCTTAACGTCGCTGCCCACGAGTTCCTACCAGCGCATCGAATCGGCGCAGATCGGGCACTATCTGCAACTGTGGCGTGCACGCCACGAGCGGCGGCGCTAAAGCGGACAAACGAGGGTTTTTGCCATATCGCACAGACGCTTTGACAGGGCGGGGTCATCCAAGATGCGGATGGCTCCGCCCGCTGCGATTACCTGGCTCAGTAGCCAACGCTCGGAGCCGTAATGCACGGTTACCATTGCCATGTCTGCCCCGCTGCGCTCGATTAGGGTGATGCCGGCCCAGTCCAGATGTTCCGCCATATCGAATGGCATCAAGAGCTTTGCGCTACGCTGCGTCCGGGCAAGGGAATCGTGGAGGGATGCGACGTCCGGTGCGTGAGACACGACGGAGTCTTCCGTCAAGGTGAGTCCCTCGATTTTATCCATGCGATAGGTGCGCTGCTCATCGGCTGCGATGTCCCAGGCAATCAAGTATGTTTGGTCGCCGTTTGCCGTAATGCGCAAGGGGTCGACCAGACGCTCGCGTGGCCGTGCATCGTCCATCGAGCGATACGAGATGCGGCAGCGAACGCCGTCCTGAATGGCGCAGCTCAGCTGCTGCCAGTGCGACCCGTGGTTGACGGTGTCAAAGACGCGCTGGTTATAGCCGAGCTCTTCGGGTAGAAGAGCATGCCGAATCCGGGCTGCCGTCTGTGGCTCGATCCCCAACGATTCAAGTTCGTGGTTGAGCACAGCGCCCTCGGCGGCACTCAGGCGCAACGGTAGCACACGCCCGGCGTCGCCGGTGAGGACCACACGCTCGCCGCGGCATTCGCAGATGATGCGCGCGCCCGATTCTCGGTCCGCGAGCGTCGAGACGATCTCGAGAATCTCGTCGAGCGACACCCCTGTGATGTCAAAGCGGCTGCAAATCTCGGCTCGTGTCATGCCGCTCTCGCCGGCGGCGTAGAGGGCCTCCATGATGTCGATGGCGCGCGAGAGTCTCTGCTCGCTGGTGAGTTTACGCACGGGCATGCTCGTGCACCGTCCTTTCAATGAGGCGGTTCCACGCCTGCTTGAGCGATTTGGGGGCCACGGGCCTCATGCCGTCCACGGCGTGGGCCATGCAAAATGAGGCGGCGGCTTCAAGGTCACGCACGTCAACGGTCCAGGTCCATCCCGCATCGGTGTGTGCGAGCTCACCTCGCCCGCGCGTGAGGCCGTTGATCATATCGATCTGCGTCTGAGGGGCGAACGAGAACGTGGCTGCAACGGGCGGTCGGTCGGCAAAATCGAATTCAAAGAACAGATAGTCGTTGAGATTGAAGTCCGCAGGGATGGCGTAGGCCTTCGAAGGACGCCAAGCGCGAACGATACGGTCGCAGCGGAATGTCCTGATGCCGTCGGTGACATTGTCGAGGCCGCAGAAGTACGCCACGCCCTCGCGTTCGAACATGCCGTAGACGCAGACGGTACGTTCTTTCTGCTCGCCGCGTCCGTTCTGATATAAAAATCGCAGCGCGCATCGCTCGGCAAAGGCGCTCCATACCGCATCGACGGTGGGAGAGCGGCGGATTGGTGCTTCGTCCACCGTCGTCCTACCGGTGAGATAGGCAATCTTGGAGCGAATATCGGCAAGCGGTGCGGCAAAAGTGGATGAGCCGGCCGCTAGTGTCTGGTCGATGGCGTTGAGCAGGATATCGGCGTCGTCTGCGGTGATGAGGCCGCCTGCTGCAAAGGTGTGCTCGCGGTCGATTGTCCACGAGCTTTCCTCGGTCTCCTGCGCACCGGCGGGGCGAACCTCCTTGATTAAGATGCCACGCTCGAGCAGTTTGTCACGATCGCGCCGAAACTTGCGCTTATCCGAGTCGATGTTGCCGGAGCCATATCCCAGGTCGGAATCCAAGACGATCTGCTCGGTCGTCAGCGGTTCGGGGGAGCTGTTGAGCACAAAGAAAAGATTGAGGATGCGCTGAGCCGTTTTATCGAAACTGGGCTCCGAATTCCCCTTTTTAATTGTCGCGGTCGTGTCGCTTGCCGTCATAGAGTCCTCGCATGAGAAGGTGGTTTGCTGCCATGATTTTAGTCCGATATGGAGATTAGGCTATATCCTTGTCCGCTCGGGGCGTTAAGATGGCCCGAATTCGGTCGTTTGCGCTCGCTCGGGGTATACTTTCGACTATATACGGTTCTAATGTGCATGCATTGGGCCTATTTGTCGGATTATGGATGTGGAGCGCACATGGCGAACACCCAGAACTATATTAACCACCTGCTGCAGAACACCGGCATTACGCCGGCATGCAGCGAAGAAGAGCGCTTGGCGGCCGAGGATATCGCTCAGATCTTCCGCAACCACGGCTTTGATCCCGAGGTTCAGGAGTTCAATGCCCCGGCGCCCAGTAGGTTGGCATTTGCCGTTACCGGTATTCTTGCGTTTGCCGGTGCCCTGCTGATGGGTATCGGTGGCGGTATCGGCTTGGTCGGCACCTTGCTGACCATTGTCGGCGCCGTTCTTTACGTGCTCGAACGCACAGGGCACCCCGTGGTTTCGCGCCTGGGCAAGACGGGCGTGAGCCAAAATGTCATCGCCTACCACAAGGCCTCGGGCCCGCTCGCGTCTCCGCGTAACCGCCCGGTGGTCGTTGTCGCACACTACGACTCTCCCCGTGCTGAGCTGCTCGCCCGCGAGCCCTATGCTTCGTATCGTGCGCTCATCGCCAAGCTGTTGCCTGTTGCCACGGTTGCCCCTGCTGCCGTTGCCATCCTGCGCATCCTGCCGCTCCCCGGCGCGCTCAAGGTTCTGCTGTGGATTGTCGCGATCCTCGCTTCCCTCGTTGCACTTGCCAACGCGGCAAACATTATCTCTAACCGCCACATTCTTCCCTATACGTCCGGCGCGGTGTGCAACAAATCTTCTGTCGCCGCCATGCTCGGCGTTATGGACAACGTTGCTCCCTTCCAGGGCGACAACGAGTTTCCCGACGATGCTCCGTTCGATACCTATTTCGGGGAGCAGAAGCGTCGTGCCGAGGAAATGGCGCGCGCAGCGGCGGAGTATGCCGCGGCCCAGCAGCAAAACGACTACGGCAACACCATCGAGTATGAAGAGCCTACCTACGCCGAGGACGAGTTCGGTCAGCCGATTGCTCCCGACGCTCAGGCCGAGCCCGAACAGGATGAGGCTTTCGACGAGCAGATCGAGGGCTTTGAGGGTGCGTCTGCCGACGAGACGCTGATTGGCGTCATCGTGCCCGAGGATCAGAATCAGGCTGTCCAGGCCGAAGAGTTCAATGACGGGGTTCCCGCTGCCGAGCCGGCGGAGGAGCCTGCCGAGCCCGAGCCCAAGCTCTATCGCAACGCCGCCGGCAACATCCGCTTTGGTTCGGATGCCATCCGTGCGCTCGGAATGCTTCCCGAGTCCTGCACGCTCGATTACGAGGAGGGCGAGGAGCCGACGTTTGAGCCCGAGCCTGCGCCCGTTGTCACTGCGGATGATGGGTCTGCCGCGGTTACCGCTGCCGTTGCCGAGCCCGAGGCAGTGTCCGCGTTCGATCCCGCGGCAGGACTGGACATTTTGGCTCCCGCCGCGCCGGCGCAAGACGTTGCGGACGAGTCTGACGACGATTACGTTGAACAGCCGAGGCGCGTGTCTTACGAGAGCGATACTGATTTCTCGGCCGAGATTCCCGCGGCAACGCCCCATGCCGATATTGCATCCGCGTTCTCTTCGATTGGCGCCAGCGCTTCCAACTTCTTTAAGGGTGCGCTTGCAAAGGGCAAGAAATTTGTCGACGATTTCGAGGAGAAGCGCGCTGCCGCACGCGAGGCTGCCGAGCAGGAGGCTATCGCTCAGCAGCAGGCAGCCGAGGCGGCACGTGAGCTCGCGGCGCAAGAGTTCGAGCAGAACGAGGCTATGCAGTCCGCGCCCGTCGAAGCCGCCGAAGCTACAACGTCCTTTGAGTCCCAGCAACCGGCGTCCGCGGATGTTGTTGAAGCGACGACGTCTTTCGAGGCTCAGCAGCACGTCGATAGCACCATGTCGTTTGATGCCGCGCAGTTCGATTCCACGATAACGTTTGAAAAACAGGGCACCGCGATTGCCGAGCCCCTTCCTGTTTCCGATGAGCAGGGCGACGCGGCAGACGATGACGAGCCTGTTGATGCTGCCGAAATCCAAGATGCCGCCGAGGACGAGCCCGTCGAGGCCAACTCTGACGAAGAGCAATACGCGGCAGCCGAGCAAGATGATTCGACCGAGGTCGAGCAGGAGGAAGTGCCTGCGGTTTCCGAGACTCCCGAGACGGATGAGTCGAGGCCTTATTCCACGCAGATTTTCACCATGCCGACCCCGAGTGGTTCCGGTGCCACGGTTGCCAATGTCGCTCCCACCCAGGACGAAACGGTCGATTCCCTTATGGCCCAGATTTCCTCCCAGGCATCGCCGCGCCCGCAGATGAATGTTCCCGATCCGGCGTCGGCACCGTCGCCTGCACCTTCCTCGTCTCCGCTGGCTTCGGTCCCCGATCCGTCGCTGCCGTCTATGAAGCAGGCAAACGTTGCGTCTCGCACGTCGCTGTTCGACCTTCCCGATCCCTCCGCACAGGTCAACGACCCCTTTGCTACCGCCCAAGGCCCCGAACCCACATCGGCACCCGTTGCGCCTCCTATGCCCGTTGCGTCGGGCGCACAGCCGATCGAGACCATTTCGGCTCCCGCCCCGGCGGCACCCAAGTCTCGTAAGCGCGGCCTGGGTGGTCTGTTCGGCCGTAAAAAGAAAAACGAGCAGGACAGCATGAGTGACTGGCTGGGCGTCGAAGACGATTACGATGCCAAGAAGTCCGGTCGCGGTATCGGTTCGTGGGATAACTTCGAGGACGATAACGATGGCTGGAAGGGTGGCGCTACGTCTTCCGATGGCGCTTCTTCCGAAGATATGCTCTCGGCTGTCGCCTCTATGGGCGATGATGAGCTGCTCGGTCACGATATCTGGTTTGTGGCAACGGGCGCCTCGGATTGTGATGGCGCTGGCATGAAGGCCTTCTTGGCTTCGCATCGCGATAAGCTCCGCGGCGTATTCTTTATCAATCTTGAATCCGTCGGCGCCGGTAGGCTTTCGGTGGTGACGGTCGAGGGCGAACAACAACTGCTCAAGGGCGATCGCCGCATCATGAACCTGGTCAGCAAGGTCTGCAAGTCGTTCCATGTCGATTGTGGCGCGCTCGAGATGCCCTATGCCAAGACCGATGCCTATGCCGCGCTCGAGGCGAGCCGCCGAGCCCTTACCATCGCCGGCGTGGACGGCACGCGTCTGGCTTGCGCTCGTACCGAGGACGACCTGCCCCACAATGTCAACCCGACGAACATTGCTACGGTATCCGAGGTCGTGACCGAGGTTATCCGCCGTTCGTAGACGGAGCTCTAAGGAGTCAACGTGTTTTCGTATATTAAGCGCCATTGGCCTGTCTACGTGATTTTGACCTTGATTGCCATTGCGTTAGGATTTGGGGCTGCCTACATCGTGGGCGCAAAGGGCTCGACCCCCGCCTCCGCAATCAGCGAAGAGGTGGAGCAAGAACAGAGTACGGGTGCTGATGGGATTCCTGAGTCCGAGCAAGCAATCGTTGATGGTGGATCTTCGTCTGCAGAGTAGATACGGCGATTTACATGATTGAAAGCGGGTGAGCCGGGGGACTGGCTCGCCCGCTTTTTGATCGCGCTAGCGCTTCTTTGGGATCGACCTAAGGCGAGCGAACCATAGGGCTGCGGCACCCGAGGTCAGGAACGCGGTGATGCAAGCGGCGATGGGAACTGCTCCTGTTGCCGGTAGGTCCTGCGGTAGGGTACAGCGTTGAATGACACAGTCCTCGTCATGTGACTCAAGTTTATCGCCGCCGCCGTTGCGGCAAAGATCGACGCGTGCGCTGTTGGTGAGTGCAGTTTGGGGCGTATAAGCCGACGTTGCCTGCATGTGCACGACTGCGCCCCGAGCGTCTGTGCCAAGGATTGCTTTGGCATCGTCAAGGTCGTCGTGCTCATCTTTGAGATCATCGCGGGTCCAAGAATCCGCATCGCTTCGAGTCGTAAAGTCGGCGGCTACCGCACCGTATTCAATTCGAATGCCCGTTACGACGGTATTGGGTGTAAGGTCGAGCTCTTCCGCCTCGAGTGTGGTGGATTCCGTGGTCGAGACATCCGCCTTCCAGAGGCGCCAGCCGTCGTAATCGACGAGGCGACAGTCCTCACCAAGGCTCTCTTTTACTTCGTCGGACTCAAGCCAAGGATTTTCGTGCCCATCGTCAAGTGTCGCGTTTGCCGGCTCACCGACGTCTGTCGAGTCCAACGGCGTCGTGCGATACCATACGTTGCACAGACCGTTGAGGTCGCCGATGGCGACGGGGGTTTCGATTGAGATGAATCTCGCTGTGCCGTCTTTGGCGCACTCAAGATCATCGGTAATCGTAAACTCATCAACCCAAGTAGCGGAATCGTTTCGAGCATCGATGGTATAGGAGAAAAGCCCATCACTATTGGTTTGCGTCGTGGCGCGGTTTTTACCATCGCCGTTAGCCAACAGGCCCTTTTCGATAGGTTGGACAAGTTCCTGACGCTTGTCGACCTGTCCCTTGATCTCGATGGGCGCATCCTTCATCGCGACGGTTTGGACTTCTCCCGTATCCTTTATTTCAAACGTTATTTCCTCGGCAAGGTCATAGGTCCGCGGAGACATCATTTCGCGCAACGAGTAGGTGCCGGGTGCAAGATGTTCGACGCGGTGTGGCTTGTCGGATGAGGTCCAGGAGTCTATTTCGGTTTTATCGGGACCATATAAGGTGAGTTGTGCGCCTTCCACTTCCTGCTCACCGCTTGCATCGACCTTGGAGATATCAACCTTGGTGTAATCGTCGGATACGTTAAGCCGTGCTTCTACAACGGGTGTTTTCTGGTCGGCATAAGTAAGGTCGACAATATGGGTTGTCCGATCGAGCAAGAAGCCTGCCGGCGCTTGAGTCTCGACAACCTCGTAGCGTGCGGTGCCAAGTCCCAGCGGGAGGTTGTCCGCGCGTGCTTCTCCAGTTTCATCCGTCGTGACGGTCGCGACAGTCTCACCGTCGAGCGCGGCAATGCTACCGTCGGGGCGCACGATATCACCCGAGGCACGGATCTCAAAGACGGCGCCCGCGAGGCTGCTGCCGTCTATGGCATCGGTTTTAACGATCCTGATGTTTCCGGTCGCGGCGTGGTCATAATACGAGGCGACTGCAACGGGCGTTAGGTTCATGTCGGCGGGTATGTTTACCTCGATCTCTTCGCCGACAAGATAGGGCTCTTTGGCCGAGGTTTCGCGTACATAATAGGTGCCCGGCACGAGCGATTCGGGCAGTGTGACGGTCCCGGTCGCGTCAGTCGTAAAGGTGTCCATTACGTCATGTGCTGGATACCAGCAAGTTTGTGAGACAGGTTCGTGATTGCTGTCGAGGAGTTGGAAGGTGAATCCGGCTAGGGGAACAGAAGCGCCTGTTTGGGCATCGCGTTTTACAATCTGGAGATGCGTCGACAGAGCGTGGTTGTCCACGATATATTGAAGCTCGGCGCCGTCGGAAATCTGATTGGCCCCGACGGTCCATTCCCCTGCACGTTTAAAACCCTCGGGGACGGTTTCCGGAACCTCGCGAACCGTGTAGCCGGCACGGTCGTATGGGACGGCTCCGTGGACACCGGCGGGTCGCTTGCCTGTGCCGAACCATGCTTCGGGCTGATCTTTGGTGGAGGCAAAGCCATAGATGTTTGTGGTCAGTGTGCCAACAACCTGCTGAGAGCTGTTGCTGACAACCTCAAAGACAACACCACCCGCCGGCTGCTCCAGGCCGGATTGGTCGCTATTGCCGTAATCCTTGAATTTGGAAATCTCAAGGTTAAACGCAATGGGGATATCGGAAACGCGAGATTCGATCTCGACCACGCCTGAATCGCCGAGCTGGTCGGCTCCAACGGTATAGGTCCAGCTGTCGTTGGATGGCAGGTAGCCCTCGGGGGCTTTTGATTCGTAGATGGTAAAGGTTCCTAAGGGGACATCGGCGAGGGTGGCCCGACCGCTTTCGTCGGTCGTGAGGATTTGCGCCCATCCAGGGGTTGATTGCGACACACACGTGAACTCTGCTCCTGCGAGTGAAGAGCCTACCTGGGGGCCGGCATTCGTCGCGGTATCGAGTTTTACGATACGCAGGTTGATGGTGCCGGGCTGTTCATCAATGGCGACCCGCCCGCCGTCATTCCCCGTGGTAAAGGCGATGCGATCGTGGCGGGGGACATAGCCGGCCGGCGCCTTCGTTTCAACTAGGTAGTATGCTGTGTTGGGCAGAAGTGTTGCTTGCGCCCGACCGTTGCTGTCCATCTGGATGGTGCCAACACGTGCGTCGCTGGCGCTCTCAAAAACATCGAATGTTGCCCCGGCAAACTGATAAGTATTGTTTCCGCTGGTAATGGCAGCGTTTGCAGACTGCTTTTGGAAGGAAACAGAGACCGCCGGCAGTACATAGAGCATGTCCTGACGTTTGCTGCCGCCCGATACGGCTCCTAGATAGCGCCGCGCGCGGTGCGGAGCGGCTTTGATGCTTCCTGATTTTGCGCTGTCGTGGAGCCACCGCGCCGCCGCCACGACTTCATCGTCGGCGGTAAAGTGCCCGCTCTTGGTTTTGCCCTGAGCGGTCGTGTAAGAGTAGGTACCGTCGACATGGGTAGTGCCGTTGAGCATCCATACGGCAAGCTGGGTTGCGGCGCGGGCACGATCGGGTGAAAGATGGTAACCGCCAAACGACGTGGCGGTAGGATATCCGTGACAAACGATTGCCGCGAACTCGTCGTCGAGCCACACCCAGCCTTGATCAAAGTTGAGCCATGGGCCGCCCGGCTTGGTGGGGCCGGGGCGCTCCTGGTTCATGCAGTAGGCAATCGAGGCGTCTTGAGCTTCATACTTGCCGATGAGGAAGGGCCCACAATCATCGCTAATAGTGCGGAAGCCGAGCTGGTCGTAGCCATCGACGGCAAATGCGGCTCCCGGTGCCAGGCAGCCGAAAAGCAGGAAGAGGAGCAGGAGCAGCGGACCTGTTGCGATTGCGCTGTGGACAGAGTGCGTGGGTGCGTTGGACATGGCTGCTCCTTATCCCTCGTGCGCCGCACGGGGAGGCTGCGACGCGTAGGATGAGGCTACCCCCGAGGTTCATGCGGGTAAGTACCGGAGCCTGACCAAAAGCTTGCCCAATTCCTGACAAATTGAGCTCAAATACAACAATCAAGCAAAAGTGCAGGTAGAAGATAGAGAGAACAGGAAGTCAAAGGTCCTCGTCTCCACAATTGGCGTGATTTTCAAACGAATCTCCACAGCTAAAACAAGCATCACCACCCTTGTATCGAACAAGACAACCGCGTTATACTAGCCAACACACAAGCGGGCATCGCCAAGTGGTAAGGCATCAGCTTCCCAAGCTGACACTCGCGGGTTCGAGTCCCGTTGCCCGCTCCAGCTAGAAGCACAAGCACGGCACCATTACGGTGCCGTGCTTTTTTCAATAAAGCGCCGGGACTCGAACCCGACAGGGTGCGAGCGTTAAGCAAACGCGAAGCGTTTGTAGCGAGCAGGCGAAGGCGCCGACAGGCGCCTGAAGCCGGTGCGGATTTGCGAAGCAAATACGCGGATGTCCCGTTGCCCGCTCCATCGAGTGCGGGAGACATGGGGACGGCCAATTCAACAAAGTCTTCCCCCGCGGCTTCGTGAGGCTGAGGGGCTCGCCTGAAGCCGGTGCGGATTTGCGAAGCAAATGCGCAGATGTCCCGTTGCTCGCTCCAATTCCAAAATGTTAGGTTAATGCCTGCTGCCCATACTTGCACCTGCGCACGGTACAATGGATGGGTTACGACCAACGTGCCAATAACCAAAAAGGAGCCGCTATGATCGATCGCTATACCCGCCCGGAGATGGGACACATTTTCTCCCTCGAGAACAAGTACGCCATTTGGCAGGAGATCGAGGTCTTGGCCTGCGAGGCCCAGGCGGAGCTCGGCAAGATCGGTATTTCCAAAGACGAGGCCCAGTGGATCCGCGACCATGCCAACTTTGAGAAGGCGAAGGTCGATGAGATCGAGGAAGTCACGCGCCACGACGTCATTGCCTTCCTGACCAACATGAAGGAGTTCATCGATGCCGATGTTCCCGAGGGCGACCCCAAGCCCAGCCGCTGGGTTCACTATGGCATGACCAGCTCCGATCTGGGCGACACGGCCCTGTGCTACCAGCTCACCCAGGCCTGCGACCTGATCATCGAGGACGTCAAGAAGCTCGGCGAGATTTGCAAGCGTCGCGCCTTTGAGGAGCGCAACACGCTCTGTGCCGGCCGCACTCATGGCATCCACGCCGAGCCGATGACCTTCGGCATGAAGTTTGGCTCTTGGGCCTGGGAGCTCAAGCGCGATCTGGATCGTCTTGAGGACGCCCGCAAGAATGCTGCCTTTGGTGCCATCTCGGGCGCTGTCGGCACCTACAGCTCCATCGAGCCGTTTGTCGAGGAATATGTCTGCGAGCACCTGGGCCTGGTTCACGACCCGCTGTCCACGCAGGTTATTAGCCGCGATCATCACGCCTACCTCGCCGGCGTTCTCGCCACCACCGCGGCCACCTGTGAGCGCATCGCTACCGAGGTTCGCAATCTGCAGAAGACCGATACACTCGAGGCCGAGGAACCGTTCCGTAAGGGTCAAAAGGGCAGCTCCGCCATGCCGCACAAGCGCAACCCCATCACCATGGAGAAGGTCTGCGGCCTGTCGCGCGTCGTGAAGGCCAACGCGCAGGTTGCCTTCGATAACGTCGCCCTGTGGCACGAGCGTGACATTTCGCACTCCTCTGCCGAGCGCGTCGCCCAGGCCGACAGCTTCATCGCCCTCGACCACATGTTCCAGTGCCTCATCCGCGTTATCGACGGCCTGCAGCTGTATCCCGCTCGCATGATGGCCAACCTCAATAAGACCCGCGGCCTCATCTTCTCTTCCAAGGTACTGCTCGCCCTCGTCGACACGGGCATCACCCGCGAGGACGCGTACGCCATTGTGCAGGAGAACGCTATGGCAACCTGGCACGAGGTACAGGATTGTGTCTCCGGCCCCACCTTTAAGGAGCGTCTCGAGGCCGACCCGCGCTGCACCGTCAGTCAGGAGAAGCTCGACGAGATCTTTGATCCGTGGGACTTCCTCACCCGTATCGACACGGTCTTTGATCGTCTGGAGCAGCTGAGCTTCGAGTAGGTTCGGGCATAACGTTAGCTTTTTAGGGCGCTTTGCTGGTAATGTGTGTTGCCGGCAAAGCGCCTCGTTGCATTTAGGGAAAGACGGGGATAATAGTCGTCTCGAATAACATTCTGAGAGGGGATCGCATGATTTCGTTTGATTACAAGCCTCAGGGCGTGTGTGCTCGCAATATTCACCTTGACCTTTCCGATGACGGCAACAAGGTGGTGGGCGTTGAGTTTACCGGCGGCTGCGACGGCAATCTCAAGGCTATCTCCAAGCTGGTCGAGGGCGCTCCCGCCGATCGCGTAATCGAGGTTCTCGCCGGTAATACCTGCGGTATGAAAAAGACCTCCTGCGCCGACCAGCTTACGCGCGCTATCGAGGCCGCTCGCGCCGAGATCGCCTAATGGGTATCGCCGATCACATCAAGAACGGAATATCGCGTCGCGGCTTTGTACTCGGTGGGGCTGCCGCGGGCGCTGCCACGGTGCTTGCCGGATGCTCGAAAAAAACGGGTACCAGCGATGATGCCGCCGGCGAGCCGCAGGTTATCAAGGACGATTCCAAAATCATCTCGATTACGGATGAGTATGAGGCTGTCGACATCGATCTTGAGCCGGCGTCATCGTGGACGCTGCCTCTGGGTACGCTGCTGTACTACTGCGACGGCGATTACGCCGCGGCGATGATGGCGCCCGCATCGGCGCTGCACGCCAACACACTCGGTGTGCTCAACCTGGGTGATGGCTCGCTTACCACATTAATCGAGGATCCTATCGAGGGCGCGGGATATGCATTCTACGATGTCCGTGCCGGCGACGGCGTATTCGCGTGGGTTGAGATGAACTTTGCCAATTCATCGTGGAAGCTCTACGCTCAAAATCTGTCGGGCGCTTCGCTCTCTGGCGATGTGGTTGAGCTCGATCGAGGTGGCAAGGACTATGATCCGCCCCTGTTTACGGCGTTCGGGTCATCAGTCATCTGGTATAAAATGCCTTCGGCAGGTGGCAATAAAACGAGTAGTGATTCGTTTTGCTATCGTCGCTCACTTGATGAATCCAAGGCCGAGACAATTTGGAAATCGACGGGCCGCTTTGCATCGGCCCCGCGCGCGAGCGACGGCATTTTGACCATCTCGCCGCGTGTCCGCAACGACGAGGGCGTCTACTACGGCATAACGGCAATCGATCTGACCGACGGCAACAACACCAAGCGTGCCCAGCTAGTCCTTCCCTCGTCAGTCTCGCCTTTCGAGGCCGTGTATATGGGCGATACCTTCGTGTTTTCTATCGAGGCGGCCTATAGCGGCGTGGGCAGCCTGGGCAATATGGGCACGTATATCGGTAATGAGGGAGGGCCGTACCTCTTTCTGTCACGCGAGCCGCTCGCATGTGCGGCTGGCAAGAAGAATAAATACCTTGTTAAGGTACAGGCGTCGCATTTCCTGATCGACACCTCTGCCAAGACCTATGGCTCGCTGCTGTCGCCCGACCGCGCTTTGGAGTATGGCGATTATCCAGCTACGGCGGGAAAATCGGACTCATTCCTTACGTACGCCACGGTGCGCAACAGCCAGGGTATACCAGAGACGGTCACTGCACGCCTATTCTCTCTTTAAGCTTAGAGGGGTTAAAAAGGCGCCAACAGGGGAATAAACGCGTTGTAATTGTGAGTACCGCCCGCCGAGCTGCCGCGTCATAGCGGCATCCGGCGGGCTCAGGTGCGTTAAAATGGGCTTGTTCTTAGCTAATTGAGACAGGGGGGCCGTGTTATGGCTTCAGATGCAAAAAAGATTCTGCTGGTCGAGGATGAGAAGGCAATCCGTGACGCCGTCGCTGCCTATCTCGAGCGCGAAGGCTACTGGGTTGTGGGCGTCGGCGACGGCCAGTCCGCGATCGAGGAGTTCGAGAAGCATCAGTTCGACCTGGTCGTGCTCGACCTTATGCTCCCCAAGATTCCCGGCGAGCGCGTTTGCCGCACCATTCGCGATACCTCGGATGTCCCCATCATCATGCTGACGGCTAAGGGCGAGATCGAGGACCGTATTATCGGTCTTGAGCTCGGCGCCGACGACTATCTGATTAAGCCGTTCTCGCCGCGCGAGCTCGTCGCCCGCGTTCGCGCTCTGTTCCGCCGTGCCCATCAGGCCGACGAGCCCGCCGTCGAGGTACTCGACTTCGGCGATCTGGTCATCGATATCTCGGGCCACAAGATCTTGGTCGAGGGCAAGGAAGTCGATCTGACGGCTTCCGAGTTTAAGCTGCTCACCACGCTTGCCCGCCATCCCGGCCGTGTGTATAACCGCATGGAGCTGGTCGAGAAAGTGCTCGGGTATGACTTTGAGGGCTATGAGCGCACCATCGATAGCCACGTGAAGAATCTTCGCGCCAAGCTGGGCGATGATCCCAAGAAGCCCAAGTGGCTCTACACCGTCCATGGTGTCGGCTATCGCTTCGAGGCTCCGGCCAAGACCGATAAGTCGGACGAGAAATAGGGAAATCACATATGACACCTGCGCGCTTTGAAATCGGACAAAAGCACAAGCAGGAGAGCGAGGCGGGTTCCAAGGCTAGTTGGAACACGCCTCGTTCCGATTCACGGCCAACGATGAGCTATCCCTCGCGCATGGCACTTGCTTTTGCTCTGACATCGCTCATGACGGTATTGGTGCTGGTGGGCGTTGTCTCTGTTGTGTGGGGCACGGTCTTTTCGGATTACACACGCTCCAATATCGTCGAAATCGCAAATTCCGCTGCCGAGAAGTTGGCAACCTCATATGAGGAAAACGGCTCTTGGACCGCGGGAGAACTGCGCACGGTCGCAACGTCGAGTTTGGTTTCCGACGATCTGGGCATGCAGGTCGTCAATAAAAAGGGCGTGATCGTTTATGACGATTCTTGGCCCTCGGCAAGCGCTACCGCCGATGTACGCGAAAACCAGGCTATGACCGACGACACGAGCGGCAAGAGGGCATCGCATAGCCCGGTCTCGTCTGCTCCAACCGACTCCGATAGCGTTGCTGACGTCGAGATTGTAACGTCTTCCGGCGAGCATGTCGGACAGGTAAAGCTGTGGGCCATCGGCTCCGACGCTCTGCTCACCAAGGCGGACTCTGCGTTTAGGGAGAAGACCTTTAACGCCATGGCCCTCGCCGCGGTTGTTGCAATCTGCATTTCGGTCGTTATCGGATCGCTCGTGTCGCGCATGCTCACCAAGCCGATTCATCGCATCACCAGTACCGCAAAGCAAATCCGTGACGGCGACCTGTCGGCTCGCACGGGACTGCGCGGTGATGACGAGATCGATCAGCTGGGTGAGACCTTCGATGAGATGGCCACTTCGCTCGAGAAGGATATGAAACACGAGAAGCGCCTGACCTCAGACGTTGCACACGAGCTTCGCACGCCGCTTATGGCCATGCTCGCAACGGTCGAGGCCATGCAGGATGGCGTGTATCCCACCGACGATGAGCATTTGGAGACCGTTGCTTCCGAGACGCGTCGCCTGGCTCGTCTGGTGCAGCAGATGCTCGACCTGTCGCGCATGGAAAACAGCACGGCTCCGCTCAACCTTGAGCCGGTGGACATGGTTCCTTTCGTGCGTTCCATCGTCAATGCCCAGGAGCGCCTGTTTGTCGACCGCGATCTGCGCCTGCGTTTTGCGGACGAGACCCAGGGTCACGACGATGTCATCGAGGCCGATCCCGACATGATCACGCAATGCGTCATTAACCTCTTGAGCAACGCCATGCGCTACACTCCCGAGGGCGGTTGGGTCGTGGTGTCGGTGCTCAGTGACCGCAAGCACGTCAGCATTGCCGTTTCTGATACCGGCATCGGTATTGCCAAGGACGATCTGTCGCGCATCTTCGGGCGGTTTTGGCGCGCCGATGCCAGCCGCGCCCGCGAAGCTGGCGGCCTGGGCGTGGGTCTCGCCGTGACTAAACAGATCGTCGAGCGTCACCATGGCTACATATCCGTGGAGTCGGAGCTTGGAAAGGGTACGACTTTTACAATTCATCTGCCCCGCGAGCACACGGCAGACGCGGCATCTACTACAATGGAGCACTAGCTTTTCGCTATTCGGTGAAGGAGGGGCCGCGTCCCTGCCGCTCCGAGTTTGCGAAAACATGCGGGAAAGAACCCGCATTTCTGTCGTATTTAGGTAAGGAGTGACTCACGTGACAACGATGGAGCGTCGTCCGGATTCCCGTGGCAAGGTTCGTGATATTTACGATGCCGGTGAAAACCTGCTGATGGTCGCCACCGACCGCATTTCTGCGTTCGACTTCATTCTTCCCGACGAGATTCCGTTTAAGGGAGAGGTACTCAATCGCATCTCGGCATTCTGGTTCGATAAGTTTGCCGACATCGTCCCCAACCATCTCGTTTCCATCGACCCGGCGGATTTCCCCGAGGAGTTTGCTGAGTATCGTGACTACCTCGCTGGCCGCGCCATGCTGGTTAAGAAGGCCCAGACGATTCCTATCGAGTGCATCGTCCGCGGCTATCTGACCGGTTCGGGCAAGAAGACCTACGACGAGAACGGCACCGTCTGCGGCATCCAGCTGCCTGAGGGCCTGACCGAGGCTTCCAAGCTTCCTGAGCCGCTGTTCACGCCGTCCACGAAGGCCGAGATCGGTGACCACGACGAGAACATCTCGTTCGAGCGTTGCTGCGAGATCGTGGGCGAGGACATCGCCACGCAGATTCGTGACCTTTCCCTCAAGATCTACAAGGCTGCCGCCGAGTACGCCGCGACCCGTGGCATCATCATTGCCGACACCAAGTTCGAGTTTGGTGTCATCGATGGCAAGGTCACGCTGATCGACGAGTGTCTCACGCCCGACTCCAGCCGTTTCTGGCCTGCTGCCAGCTACGAGGAGGGCAAGATCCAGCCTAGCTACGACAAGCAATTCGTCCGCAATTGGCTCAAGGCCAACTGGGATATGACGGGGGAGACCCCGCACCTGCCCGCCGAGGTCATCGATGGCACGTCCGAGCGCTATCGCGAGGCCTTCCAGATCATCACGGGCTCCCAGTTCACAAGCATGAAGGAGAACGCATAAGTGAGTACCCGTAGCGCCACGAACAAGCGCACGCAATCCCACGAAGTTACCGGGGTTGCGCGCAAGTCTGCCGCATCTGCTAAGCCCGCCCGCCAAGCAGCGAGCTCCGTTCGCGTCGTGCCGGCTTCGTCTAAGGCACGCCGCAAAGAGCTCGAGAAGGGCGAGAACCTCGAGGGCCTCTCTAAAGAGGAGAAGCGCGCCCGCAAGGCTAAGCAGCGCGCCAAGGAGGACCGCATCTATACGGTGTCGAATATCCTCCTCAAGCAGGACGAGGACTACACCAAGCGCCGTCGCATCTGGTGGATTGTGCTCGCCATTGGCATGGTGCTCGTCGTGGCAATTTGGGCCTCGCTGTACTTCGCTCCCGCTGGCATGGTGTCCAGCCCTGTCCAGATGGTCGGCATTGTTTTGTCCTACGTCATCATTTTGGGCGACTTTATCTATGACTTCGCTCGTATTCGTCCCTTGCGCAACATGTACCGCGCGCAGGCCGAGGGCATGTCCGAGAACAAGCTCAACGCTCTTATTGAGCGCGCGGCTGCCGAGGAGGACAAGAAGGACTCCAAGAAGAAGTAGCGTTTGCATACATACTTATCGCTAAGATATAAGGCGCGTCGTTTTTGCGGCGCGCCTTTTTACTGTTCTATAGATAGATGGAGTGGCACATGATTCGAGCTGCCCTGACGGTCGAAGAGGCTCTGGAGGGCATGAAGGCCCTGGAGCCCAAGATTAAAAACTACGCGCGCCTGGTCGTCCGCAAGGGCGTAAACGTCAAGCCCGGCCAGGAGGTCGTCGTTCAGTCTCCGGTCGAGTGCGCGCCGTTTGCGCGCGTGGTGGTCGCGGAGGCCTATGCTGCCGGCGCCGGCCACGTGACGGTCATTTGGGCCGATGATGCCGTGACGAGGCTCACGTACGAGCATGTCGAGAAAAGCTATTTTGAGCAGACGCCCGAGTGGAAGCGCATGCAGCTGGATTCCTTGGCCCAGGATGGTGCCTGCTTTGTCTTTATCGAGGGTGCGGATCCTGCGGCCCTTAAGGGCATCGATCCCGCTAAGCCCGCTGCAGCTTCTAAGGCAAGGAACACGCAGTGCAAAGTTTTCCGCCGTGGACTGGATTACAACATCAATCCGTGGTGCATCGCCGGCGCTCCGGTCGTGGCTTGGGCGCACGAGGTGTTCCCAGGAGACGCCGATGAGGTTGCAATCTATAAGCTGTGGAATGCGATTCTGCACACCGCGCGCGCCGATGGCCAGGACCCAGAGAGCGACTGGGAACTCCATGACGCCGCATTCGAAAAGAACCTGCGTTTCCTGAACGACAATCGTTTCGACTACCTGCATTACACCGCGGCAAATGGAACCGATCTGACGATTGGCATGACGAAAGGTCACGAGTGGGCCGGCGGCAAGGGCAAGACGCCCGATGGGCACCCCTTCTTCCCCAACATTCCCACCGAGGAAGTCTTCACCTCGCCCGATCGCATGCGTGCCGACGGTATCGTGTACTCGGCCATGCCGCTCATCCATCACGGCAATAAGGTCGAAGATTTTTGGATTAAGTTCGAGGGCGGCCGCGTGGTGGACTACGACGCCCGCGTGGGCAAGGCAACGCTCGCAAGTATCATCGATACTGACGAGGGCGCTGCTCACCTGGGAGAGGTCGCGCTCATTTCCAAGAACACGCCGATCCGCGAAAGTGGTGTTCTGTTCTACGATACGCTCTATGACGAGAACGCTAGCTGCCATCTCGCGCTAGGTGTCGGTTTCCCCGAATGCATCGAGGGTGGGTATGACATGTCCAAGGAGGAGCTTCTGGAGCATGGCGTTAACGTCTCGAGCACGCACGTCGATTTTATGATCGGCACGGACGACATCGATATTGTGGGCATTACGCCTGATGGACGTGAAGTTGTGATTTTCCAGAACGGCCAATGGAGTTGGGAATAGTCCCAGACCGTGGTACAATGCCACCCGCGGGCCGTTAGCTCAGCTGGCAGAGCAGGGGACTTTTAATCCCAAGGTCCAGGGTTCGAACCCCTGACGGCCCACCCAAAGATTGTTGAGACGGTCAACTTCGGTTGGCCGTCTTTTTTGTCGCCCTTTCATGGGTTCGAACCCGTCGGGGCGCGGAGCTGAGTAAACGCGTGAGCGTTTGCCAGCGCAGCGCGCAAGGCGCGAAAGCGCCGCAGCGGCCGCCTGCGAAGCAGGCTGAACCCCTGACGGCCCACCCAAAGATTGTTGAGACGGTCAACTCCGGTTGGTCGCTTTTTTGTTGCCGGTGCACGGGTTCGAACCCGTATCTAGCTATATATAAGAACGCTTGGCGAACAAAACCCGCCTTTTACCGATGGGAAACAAATAACTGATGCCTTTGGAGTAAAGTAGCGCTCCAGAGATGACCGATGTCTCAATACACATAAAACAGCTGGTCATCGCCAATATCAGAAGCCAATGCTTCAGTTTTAACCTCAGTGATGCGACTGAGGGACCTATTCATTTGTGAACAAAATATGGAGTGCGCGATTCCCGCCCACGGCGCCCCTCCGGTCTGGCAATATATCTCCTTGCCGCGCGGCCCGGTCGGACCGGATCA
>UQXA01000008.1 GCA_900544865.1 uncultured Collinsella sp.
GCTGCGGGTACCGAAGCCGGTGCCGGTGCGGGAACTTGGTCGCAAGTAGAGGTGGGCACGGATTCGATGACGGGTGCGGGCTCAGGCACCGGTTCCGGCTTAACTGCGGAATCTGCGGGCTTCACGGTGACGGGCGCGTCTACAGCTGCAGTTTCAAACTCAACCTCCATCGCGCTCTCATTCTCGACGCTCGACTTTGCTTCGATGGGCGTGGATGCCATAGTGGTGATGCCGGCGTTGGCGTTCTCGGGGTCATAGACGACCGTGAGCGAGATGGCGGGCTGCGGCGTCTCGGGCTTCGGCGTCGACTCGGTAGCGTCTTGATCGGCGGGCTGATCGTCCTCGGCCCCGTCGCTAAAGACATCACTGTTTTGGAACGAAGGCGTCTCGGGTTGGTCGGCGGTTTTTTCGGTTGTCGACTTGGGAGCTTCGTTGAGCTCCGCAGTGGCTTCCTGCTCGGATATGACTTCGGGATCAGTCGTGGCGGTGATTTCGGTTTCGGCTTCTGCCGTTACCTCAATAGCGACTTCAATCTCTGCCTCGGGCTCGGATTCTGGCACGGCTTCAACCATGGCTTCAGGCTCGGGACGCTTAACGTGCTTGGGGCGCACGGCCTTGAGGTCCTTCTCGCCGCGTTTTTTCTTTTTGTAGGACTGCTTGGCTCCCTTGGCAGCCTTGGGCTTGTCCTCGCCCTTGGCAAGGGCGGCATCCCAGGCCTCGTTGGCGATGACCGTGGCATACAGGCGACCGCCCTTAAAGACGGTCAGCTTAATGCAGTCGTCGAGCTCCTCGAGCAGCTCGCGCGTGGACTCGAAGCCCAGGTCATAAGCGGCCATGTCACCAGCGGCGAGTGCCTCCTCGACCTGCGTCATAAACGTTTGCTTGCCGCATCCAATCGCATCGCGCAGCAGGCGATACAGATAGATGTGGTTGCCCAGCGAAAGCGTGGGCGTAACTATTGTCTTGCTCATGGCAAATCTCCTCTTTACACACCAAAGCATCTTACCATCGCGCGGGGCTTGCCATCTCGTCGCCCAAGGCAAACGGGCGCGAACCGCTATCGATTCGCGCCCGTTGTACAGGTTGCCTATCTGGGGATGCAGCGCCTAGTTGTCCGATGTCGTGCCTTGGCTTGAACTGTCAGATGCCGTGCCCGATGTGGTGCCACTCGAATTGCTGTTGTTGCTGTCTGCTGTGCCCGTTCCCGACGTGGTGTCGCTCGTCTGGCCTCCCGTGTTCGGCTGCGAACCGTCAGTCGTTTGGCTTGAGTCGGTCGTGCCGGATTGCGCGCCGCTGTTGTTCACAGAAGAATCGGCGCCCTGCGATTGGTTTTGGGTATTCGAGGACGAATCGGTAGAGGTGGAACTGTCTTGCGTGCCGTCCGTCTGTGCCTGCTGGTCTTGCGACTGGGTGTTGCCATTTGCATCGCTTTCCGTCGTGCGCGACGAAAGGATCGGCTCGGGGCGCTCGCCCAGACCCTCACCGGCGGTGGTGATAAGGATGGCGCCGGCGCAGGCGATGACCGCGACGATGGCGATGGCGATCGAGAAGACGATCACCTTCTTTTGCGTCTGACTGCGCTCTGCCGCCGCCTTGGCGCGCAGGCTGTTAGGGGCGACGCGGGCCGTGGTCGCGCGCCCCGCAATCTGGCGCATCTCCTGCGTAGTCGCGGCGCCGCCCAGGTGCTCCTCGGCATTAAACTCAACGGGCTCGTAGGCGCCGGCGCGGTAGTCGACGGCGGCGTGCGTACCTTTGATGGCTTCGGCGCTGGCAGAGATAAAGTGGCGGTAGACCTGCGATGACACAACGGTGATGACCGAGCTCACGGCGGCGCCAATTACTGAACCAGCGATACCAATCTTGGAGGCAAGTGCGACGCTCGTGGCGGCAGCTGCGGCGCCGGCGATGATCTGGGGAATGGAAATGTCGTCGAACAGGCCCTTTTTGGGCGCGATGGCCATGGTCTGTCCGATGGAATGGTTCTCGTGCACGCCGTTGTTGAGCGATGCCGGCGTCATGACGCGCGTGCGTGGCGCGTCGGTGTACTTGGTTGTCATACGGGGTCCTCCCGGTGTAAATCTACTTCGTTTCGTGTAGCCATCAGGGTACCCACCAGATGTGAATCGTACGTGACATTTAACAGATACCATCAACTCATCAAGGGGGCTTGCTGTCTTTGGTGCAATAGCTTGATGCTAAACTGGATTTACGATTGCGAGGTGGTTTACGTGATGTACCCGTATATGACATTCGAAGACGGTACCGAGGTCGTTCATTCTGACCTGATTGCAGATGGCGATATCGAAAAGGTTATCGTGCATTTTGAACGACCGACGGCAGAGGGCTTCGACTCCGCTCGCTGTGAGTTGCCTTCCTGTTCGTGGACTGACTGGGAAGGGCATTTTACTCAGAGTGAAAAACGAGCTTTCGAAGAGTGTTTGAGCAAATCATTTAGATTAGTTCGAGTTTAGTTCGAATATAGAAGCCGAATGCGATGACCTAAAGCGTATGCATTTTTAGTATTAGATGCGTATGAAATGGAGGATGTGAATGGATGAGCTAATAGACTTTAAAAAACGATTTCTCAAGAATGGCGAGCTGGTTTCAATTCCAAAAAAGGAAAGCTATAAAAGAATCATGCTGCTATGGGCCGTCTCTTTCTTTGAATTAAATACAAGTTATACGGAGCTTCAGGTTAATCGTGTGCTGTCACAGCTCTATCCTGATTATGCCGTGTTGAGGCGGTACTTGGTTGATTATGGATTCCTATTAAGGGATGAGCGAGGCCTGAAATACGAGGTTAATCGTGATGTTCACGGTATTGAGAGCTAGCCGTCCGGTTCGGGTCCTATATATTGCTAGAGGGATAAGCGAAATAGGCAATTGGTGTGCGAATATTGCTTTGCCAATGCTGATTTACGAGGTAACTCACGATGTTTCTGCAACTGCTTTGATGGTCTGCTGCAGATTTGCCCCCTCTCTGTTTTCAGTTGCGCTCGCGCAGCTGCCTCAGAAGATGGGTATCGGGACACTGCAGGCCATGAGATTGGCAGACTTAATTCGCGCGGGATTATTCGTTTGCTATATTTTTGTTGATAGTAAATGGAGTATGTTTGCTATTACGTGCGCGGTATCGCTTTGCCGAACGGTTGAAATGCCCTGCTTTTACTCGTTGTTAAGAGCCAATACGAATAGTATCAATCGCGACGTAATTAATAATTCGTTTGGGTTTCTGCAGAATTTGATGATGGTTCTGGGGCCAGTTGCCGGCGGTTTTGTTGTCGCTCAATTTGGGGCGGAGGCTGTTCTTGCATTAGACGCGCTTTCTTTTGCCGCGTCGTTCTGGTTGCTGCGAGATGTTCCGTCGGTTATCGAGGTTAATGATAAAGAGGGGATAAGCAAAAATGAAAAAAACAGGACTGCATTTAGTGATCTTAGCGCGAAGCACTTGGCAATTGGTTTCCTATTAATCGATATTTCTAGTGGTGTGGCATTCGGCTCTCTGAATTCTCTTTTGCCAGCTATTGCGCAATTGCAATTTGACTCGTCATCGATACAATACGGATTCCTTCAGAGTAGTCTTACAATCGGACTGTTGTTCGGAAATACAATATATGGTCGTTTAATTAGTGGTTCCGATTGCATTAAATCATATTGTTTTGTGACGTATCTTGCGCTCGGTGCGTATCTGGCGTTTGGCTATCGCTATGCGTCTGGGATATCGTTTATTTTCCTTTTTATCGTCGGTGCCGGAAACGCCATTCAAGATGTGCTTCTCATAACATCGCTGCAGGATTTGGCGAGAGACGAATCTGAATCGATAAGCCTGTTTTCAATTAGGGAGTCTTTGCAATCGGTTGCTGTTGTTATTTCAACACTCCTTGTTTCGCTGTTCACGAGCATCGCGATGTTCTCAATTCTCGTTACAGGACTTGGTGTATTTTCAATTATGATGGTAGTTGTGTTTCAATTGAATTATTTGCGAAAGATGTGACGTTGATATGCCTAAAACGCTTTTAGTATTTCCCCCAGGATGGAGTCCAGTGGGGCCGTATCTTGCCTTGCCTGTTTTGAAGTCATATCTTCAAGAGGTTGAACAATATAAAGTTGACATCGTTGACTTAAACGTGGAATTTTACGATGACCTCCTATCTTTTAGACATGTCGAAGAGTGCTGTAAAAGGTATCGGGAATCAAAGGATTCGTTTAGTTCGAATGTTCAATTAACAATCGAGTTGATACAAAAGTCAGCACTTAATGTTGACGAGGCAAAAGATATTTTCAGATCGAAGAGATACTTTAATCTAAAAGAAAGACAATATGCTGAAAACATTTTTAGAAATGCACTCTATATCATAAATCACGTCTCATATGGAGTTAAGTACACGTTCAACTCCATAGATCTGCCCTATGATTATTATTCGACACCAGAAATAATGAAATCGCTTGCGGATACCTTGCATAATCCGTTTATTTCCTTCTATGAAACTGCCTTTCTTAAGCGTATTCAGAGGGAAAAAATCGAGTTTATTGGGATTTCGGTGAGCGGCTGTTTCCAATTGATTTCTGCAGTTACGTTAGCGAAACTGATTAAAGAAGAATGTCCATCTGTTAAACACGTCTCATTGGGCGGCAATTACATTACTCGTTTAGCAGATGACTGCATGAAAGAATGGCATCCCTTTTTTGAATACATTGATTCGATAATGATGTATGACGGCGAAGAGCCGCTTGCACGTCTTCTTGAGGCTCTTGACTCTGGTGATGACAATCTCGACTGTGTTCCAAACCTTTGCCATGCTAAAGGTGGAAAGATATATAAAAACCATCGGATTGAGCAAACATTTATCAACGATACAGTTCCCGATTTCGATGGCTTCGCCCTTTCTAAATACTTCATGCCTGAGTTAATATTGCCGGTTTATTCCTCTAGGCAGTGTTTTAATCATTGCGCCTTCTGCACCATTCCCGGTGCTACCGGTGGTTGTTACCGAAAGATGCCTATATCGAGAGTATTTGAAATAATGTGTCGGTTAAATGAAAAATACGGCACGAGAGTTTTCTCTTTTGTGGATGAAACATTCGAAGGCAAAAGAATGGAGCAACTCGCGGATGAAATAAACGCATCGGGAAAAACGTTTTTCTGGCATGGAGAAACGAGGTTCTCTCCAACCCTAAGTACAGACGTTTTCAACAAGATATACCAAAGTGGATGTAGGCAGATTCAGTTTGGCCTCGAGTCATACAACCAAAGAGTTCTTGATCTAATGAAGAAGAACACGAGAGTTGATTGGATTGATCGCAATATCCATGATTGTCTCAATGCGGGTATTCCTGTTCATCTATTCTTTATGATTGGCTTTCCGACCGAAACTAAAGAAGAGGCTCTGAACACCTTAGCTTATACAGAGAATGTTTTGAATTATTCAAAACAGGTATGTGGTGTTCCATATTCCACGAGAGGATTTACGAATTTTGGTCTCGTTATGGGGTCGGATGTTTGGAATCATCCCGATAAGTATGGTGTCTCTGTAATGCCGAAGTCCCAATATGAGGATTTGCGCCTCGAAGTGGATTATGTTTCAGGCACTGGTTTAACTTTAAATGAAGCAAAATCCTTATCTGATGAGCATCATATTGATTTTTATATGCAAGAGGTCATAAACGGTAGCGACACAATTGACTTGCCCCAGCGGCTTCATATTTCAGAGGTGACCTGGATCCTAGATTCTATTCACGCTGTCAGGTATAAGGGACATTTGACCAAAGTAAAGCGACGGCTAACTAGTCTAAATCCAGCTGATCGAATCTGGCTGGATTCCAAAACCTCTGTCGTGCTCGTTGAGCCATTTGCCTACTTCTATAATTCTGAATACCATCATGTCTATGCTGTTTCCCAGTTGGTATACCTTAAGTTGGCCCGTTTATTGGAGGCCGATTGTAGCATTTCTCTTATCCTTGATCAGGGCGACCTCGAGCTGACAAGGGCGATAGAAGAACTGTTGCATTATGGATTGCTGAATACAAATATCGATGCCGATTATGTAATGCACGATAATGGTTTTCAATTGGTTAAAAGTTCGTTTGTGAAAGAAGTCGGACGCTCAAAAGAGGGGTTAAGAGTACTGCTGAGTTGTGCCACCCATAGAATGTGTGCGGTTAATGATTTTTCGTTCGCTTTGCTTTCGTTGTTTGAAAAGCCGATTACTAAGAACGAGGTGCGCGACATTTTGAAAAAAGAGGGACTATCGGCAAACGAGGAGCAATTAAACAAGTTGGTTGATAATTGCATGAAAGCAGATATACTACAGTTGATTAGATAGAGGAGGTTTCTGCATGGACGTTATTAACAAAGATCTCTTGGAGCAACTGAAAGAGTTTCAGGAAGAGGGCGTCGTGGTAGAAGTGTTCGACTTTGAGGACTACATGGATAAATTCTGCCATTAGTTTCGGAATTTACTCGCCTCGCTTAAAGGAGAAGTCGATTATCGATTTCTCCTTTTTTAATTAAAGATATTATTGAAATACATGCTCCTAGCACAGGTTGGCCTCTCAGTAAACTGGGAGGTTGCTTTGGCTAGTTAGAGATATGTGAACGTCCGTTAGACTGAATCTCAGGGTAGAAGGGGCCTCCAGTGTCCAGATCAACAAGGCAATGCTGCGTTTCGGCTAATAAGAACGATGGCTTTTTGCGTGTGGCGGCGGCGTCGCCGCAGATTCGCGTGGCCGATGTCGAGGGCAATGCCGAGGTTGCGCTGGCGGCTGTTCGCGAGGCTGCCGAGCGCGGCGTTCGCGCGCTGGTGCTGCCCGAGCTTAACTTGTGCGGCTATACCGCGGCCGATCTGTTCCATAACCGCACGCTGCTGCATGCCTGCGAGGCAGCGCTGGTGCACATCCTCGATGAAACCCGTGAGCTGCCGATTGTCTTTACCATCGGTCTTCCCGTTGCAGTTGCCGAGAATATCTACAACTGCGCCGCCGTGTGCTGCGCGGGCGAGCTTTTGGGCCTCACGGCCAAGAAGTATCTGCCCAATTATGGCGAGTTCTACGAGCGCCGCTGGTTTGCTCCGGCGCCTGCGGATCCCGTGTGGGTTGAATTTGCCGGTCAGGGTCCGGTTCCGCTGGGTACGGGGCTTGTCTACCGCTGCTGCGACGAGGGCGCTGAGGACATGGTACTTGGCGTTGAGGTTTGCGAGGACCTGTGGGTGCCGGCGCCCCCTTCGACCGAGATGGCGCTTGCCGGTGCGACGGTGATCCTCAACCCGTCGGCCTCGGACGAGATTATCGGTAAGGCAGACTATCGCCGCAGCCTCATCTCCAATCAGAGTGCGCGCCTGTACTGTGCCTATGCCTATGCAGACGCGAGCGAAGGCGAGTCCACGACCGATATGGTCTTTGCGGGCGAGAACCTCGTCTACGAAAACGGCTCTAAGCTGGCGGCGACGAAGCTCCTTACCTGCGATATGGCGGTTGCCGATGTTGACCTCGACCGTCTGGTTGCCGAGCGCCGTCGCTCGACGACGTGGACGCGCGCGGACGATGCGCCGGAGGCCGTGACCGTTGAGTTTTCGTTTGAGGGCGTGCTGGCCGAAGAACCTGTCCTGCGCGATGCCTGCGATATCGACCGCGTTTTCCCGCGCGCGCCCTTCGTGCCTGCCGACCATGGTGACCTGGCTGAGCGCTGCGAGACCATCCTCGACCTGCAGACCGCGGGCCTCAAGACCCGCCTTGCCCATACGGGCACCAAGGCGGCCGTTATCGGCCTTTCGGGCGGTCTCGATTCCACGCTGGCGCTGCTTGTGACCGTGCGTGCCTTCGATGCGCTGGGGCTGCCGCGCACTGGTATCACAGCCGTGTCCATGCCCGGCTTCGGCACGACGCATCGCACCAAGTCGAATGCCGAGTCGCTCGCTCGCGACCTGGGTGTGAGCTTCCGCGAGGTTTCGATCCACGCGGCTGTGGAGCAGCACTTCAAGGACATTGAGCATGATCCGGCCGTGCAGGACGTGACCTACGAGAACAGCCAGGCGCGCGAGCGTACGCAGATTCTGATGGATCTGGCCAACCAGGCTGGCGGTTTTGTCATTGGCACGGGCGACCTGTCGGAGCTGGCGCTCGGCTGGGCTACCTATAACGGCGACCACATGAGCATGTACGCCGTCAACGCGAGCGTGCCCAAGACGCTCGTGCGTCACTTGGTGCGCTATGCCGCCGATGTCTTTGGCGGGCGCATTGCCGAGGTCTTGCTCGATATCCTCGATACGCCGGTGTCCCCCGAGCTTCTGCCGCCCACGGGCGATGGCGAGATTGCACAGAAGACCGAGGATTTGGTGGGGCCGTACGAGCTGCACGATTACTTCCTCTACTACCTGCTGCGTTTTGGCTTTGAGCCCGGCAAGATCTACCGCATGGCGCTCAAGAGCTTCGAGGGCGTCTACGACGCCAAGACCGTCCACACGTGGTTGCGTACGTTCTATCGTCGCTTCTTTGCCCAGCAGTTTAAGCGCAGCTGTCTGCCCGATGGTCCCAAGGTGGGCTCGGTGACGCTCAGCCCGCGCGGCGATTGGCGTATGCCGAGTGACGCCAGCTCGCGTCTGTGGCTTGCGCAGATCGACGCGCTCAATGCAATTGACTAAGGTTGGCTAAATTGAACCAATACGGGGGTTGCAAGCGTTACACTTTTGCAATCTGATGGCCCGTATCGCGCGGCGCTCTTGTCGGAGCGCCGCGTTTTTCATATCGAAAGGTGGCACCATGCAGGCATCGCAGCGTCTCGACCGCTTTGGCGCGGAGGTCTTCGCCTCGCTCAACAACAAACTTCTCGCGCTGAAGGCTCAGGGCAAGACCATTTACAACATGAGCGTGGGCACGCCCGACTTTAAGCCGTACGACCATGTGGTCGAGGCGCTCACGCAAGCGGCGCAAGATCCCGAGATGTGGAAGTATGCCCTGCGCGACCTGCCCGAGCTCAAGCAGGCCGTGTGCGATTACTATGAGCGTCGCTTTGGTGTTTCGGGCATTACGCCGTCCATGGTGCAGTCGTGCAACGGCACGCAGGAGGGCGTGGGCCATTTGGGCCTGGCCCTGCTCGATCCGGGTGACACTATTTTGGTTCCCGATCCGTGCTACCCGGTCTTTGAGGCGGGTGCCAAGATCGCCGATGCCAAGCTCGAGTACTATCCGCTGGTTGCCGAGCATAATTACCTGCCCTATGTGGCGGTCATCGATCCCGAGGTGGCCGATCGTGCCAAGTACATGATCGTGTCGCTGCCCGCCAACCCGGTGGGCTCGGTGGGCACGCCCGAGATCTACGAGGAGATCATCGCTTTCGCCCGCGAGCACGACCTGTTGATCGTTCACGACAACGCATACTCCGACATCGTGTTCGACGGCGAGCCGGGCGGCAGCTTCTTGCAGTATCCCGGCGCGCTCGAGGTGGGCGTCGAGTTCTTCTCGCTTTCCAAGTCGTTTAACGTCACCGGTGCCCGCATCGGCTTTTTGGTCGGCCGAGAGGACGTGGTCTCTGCCTTTGCCAAGCTGCGCAGCCAGATTGACTTTGGTATGTTCTTCCCGATCCAGAAGGCCGCCATCGCGTGCCTTAATGGCCCGCGCGATGAGGTCGAGGCGCAGCGTCTGAAGTACCAGGAGCGCCGCGACGCCCTGTGCGACGGTCTTGAGGGCCTGGGCTGGGAGCGACCCAACGCGCATGGCTCTATGTTTGTGTGGGCCAAGCTCCCCGGTGGTCGCACCGATTCCATGGCGTTTTGCGAGGAGCTCATGGAGAAGGCCGGCGTTGTGGTGACGCCGGGCGCGAGCTTTGGTCCTTCGGGCGAGGGGCACGTGCGCATGGCGCTGGTCTTACCGCCCGACCAGATCGCTTTGGCTGTCGAGGCCATTCGTGAGGCGGGCCTGTATTAGAAAGTTATTTTGGCTCGTCAATAGTTCGAAACCGATTTCGTGCAGTTATTTTACGAATTCTGCAAACAATTTCGGTAAACGGTCGATTTTTGGCTGCGAATAGGAGCATAATCAAAGTCCCGATTGGATGTATTGGGATTACGACAAGCCGCTCGGGTCGTTCCCGGGCGGCTTGTTTGTGGAGAGAGATGGGAGTTTCTAATGGTTAACGAGAAGAAGGTCGCTATCGTCGGCTGCGGTTTCGTCGGTTCGTCTTCGGCGTTCGCGCTGATGCAGAGCGGTCTGTTCTCCGAGATGGTCCTCATCGACGTGGACAAGAACCGCGCCGAGGGTGAGGCCCTGGATATCGCGCACGGCATGACGTTTGCCGAGCCGATGAAGATCTACGCCGGCGATTATTCCGATGTCGCCGACGCCGCCATGATCGTCGTCACTGCTGGCGCTGCCCAGAAGCCCGGTGAGACCCGCCTGGACCTGGTCAATAAGAACGTCAGCATCTTTAAGTCCATTATCCCCGAGATTAAGAAGTCCGGCTTCGACGGTATTCTGCTCATCGTCTCCAACCCGGTCGATGTTCTGACCTACGCCGCCATCAAGATGTCCGGCCTGCCCGAGGGCCACGTCATCGGTTCCGGCACTGTGCTCGACACCGGCCGCCTGCAGCAGATGCTTGGTGCCCACGTCGAGGTTGACCCGCGCGATGTCCAGGCCTATGTCATGGGCGAGCACGGCGACTCCGAGTTTGTCGCTTGGTCCAGCGCTCAGGTTGCCGGCGTTCCGCTGAACACCTTCTGTGAGCTTCACGGCCACCTGGAGCATGAGGCTGCCGAGAAGCGCATTGCCGAGGACGTCAAGAACTCCGCCTACACCATCATCGAGAAAAAGCACGCCACCTACTATGGCGTCGCCATGGCCGTCAAGCGCATCTGCACCGCCGTCATGCGCGATGAGCAGACCGTTCTGCCTGTCTCCTCGCTCATGGTGGGCGAGTATGGCCTGTCCGATCTTGCCATCTCCATGCCGACCGTCGTTGGCCGCGACGGCGTTGTCTGCCGCGTCCCCGTGCCGCTGGACGATGACGAGCAGCATGAGCTCACCGTCTCCGCCAAGGCCCTCAAGGACATCATCGACAGCGTCGATTTCTCCTGCTAAATCAAGCTCGCTAGAGCGAAAAGCTACAATGAAGGCGTCCGGGTCCACACGGCCCGGGCGCCTTTTTGGTGCAAAGAAACCTGACCCCAATGCACCATAGTTGATGGGAGGGCCATGTCGGATTCGCCTAATTTTTTGACCTATGCCCAGACGGCGTTTGATCCGTTTGAGGAGCGGCCGTTCTGCGCGGTGGATAGCCTCGTCTTTGCGTGGTTGTCCTATTTGCGTTTGCCGGGTGATATGGCGGAGCTGACGAACTGGCAGGGCCTAGACGTACGAGAGCTGCTGCGTGCCGAGTGCTACCGGGACATGATTGACGACTTGTGGGACCCAGAGGGGAGCAGGGCCTTGCTGGAGGCCGTGGCAGCAAGCCCTCGCTACCGTGGCGTGCACGTTTGCGGCTATCATGCCGTGAGGGATGTGGTGGCGACAGAGCAGTTTGCAGCCATGGCGTTCCGGTTTCCGGCGGGGTTTAGTTATCTTTCCTTCCGGGGGACCGACAGCACGATTGTGGGCTGGAAAGAGGATTTTAACATGGCGTTCCGGTGTCCTGTGTCGGCTCAGGAATCCGCGGCGCGTTATGTGGACGAGGCGGCGGATGCGATTGACGGGCCGCTTTTGTGCGGAGGTCATTCCAAGGGTGGAAACCTTGCGGTGTACGGTGCGGCGATGTGCTCCGATGTCGCCCGTGCGCGAATCGAACGGGCGTATTCCCATGATGGTCCGGGTTTCGTCGAGGAGTTTCTGAACGGCAACGCCTTTGCCGATCTTTCCGACCGAATCGACAAGACGCTACCTCGGTCGTCGATCTTTGGCATGATGTTCGAGACGCAGGAGGACTATGCCATCGTTGAGAGCACCGAGTTCAGTCTGCTGCAGCACAATCCCTTTAGCTGGGTGGTTGATGGTCGCGACTTCGTGTACTGTGAGCGCCTGTCCGCCGGCGCTCGTTACGTTGATGGTTCCATTCGCGAGATGCTGCTCGCAGTGTCGCCTAGCGAGCGCGAGCGTTTTGTAGACGCGTTGTTCTCCGTGTTTGAGGCTACGGGTGCTGAGCGGTTTGCGGATATCGCTGGGAATCTGCGCGAGAGCCTGCCCGTGATGCTCCAGGCTGCGCAAGGCTTTGACAATGATACACGACGCTTTGTCTCGCAGACCATCGTGGCAATCCTTAAATGCGCGCTGCTGCCCAAACGACCCCAGATCGACATGCGCGCTGCCGGTAAGAGTTTGGCAGAACAGCTCGAGGCTTGGCAGTCCGAGCTCCTGCACTAGCCATTAGTGTAAAGCGGCCTGTCCCCGATGCACCAATCTTCGATGCGCCTGGGGCGGGCTCGACCGCTATACTGGTTCGTGCTCAATTCGATCTAGAACGGAATGCCGTATATGAAAATCAATCACGCGATTCTGCATATCCTGGACTTTGACTCTGCCGTCAACGTTATGAGCCAGCGCGAGCTCGATATCGAGAGCCGTACCGTGCGCAACTTCGTGACCACGCACCTGCGGCGCGCTCGTACTTCGGCCGACAACAAGCGTGCCACGTTTGCCGAGAACTCAGCATTCGGCGGCGAGCTCAAGGGCTATTTCTTTGGCGAGCGCGAGTTCGTGGACCTGTCGCAGCAGATTGCGGAGTTTATCTCCTCCGAGCTCACCAAGGCTGAGAAAGCCGAGTCCACCGACGTGCTCGTGGCTGATTTTGACGACGATGAGGATGCCCGCTGGTTTGCCGTGATGCTGCTGGGCTCCAAGCAGGCTTTTATGCACGAAGTGGGCCGCGAGGAGGGGGAGGTGCGCAACGACATCGCGCGCCACTACGCCATTCTGCCGAACCCCTCGCAAAAGGTGCCGAGCTATGCCATCGTGCGCGCGAGCACCATGGAGATCGGCTATGTGGACAAGAAACGCAAGATCGCCGGCGAGGACCGTATGCTTATCCCCGATGGCCTGCTGCAGTGCGACACGGGCGTATCGGGCAAGGAGGTCATCGACACCGTGACGCGTGTGGTCGAGGAAGTCGCCGAGGAGCACGGTGCCAATACGGCCGTAGCGCTCGCCAAGGTTAAGGCTGCTGTTGCCGAGAAGGTCGAGGATGACGAGGAGCTGCCGCCTTGGGATATCGTCGACGAGGTCTTTGAGGACGAGCCGGTCATCAAGGAGAGTGTGCGCGCCGCACTGACCGAGGAGAAGGTTCCTGAGCGTGTGCCCGTGGAGCGCAAGCAGGTCGAACGCGCGGCGGTGCGCAATCACAAGATCCGTACCGACACGGGTATCGAGATCAGCTTCCCGGCCGAGATGGGTTCGAACTCCGAGTACATCGAGTTTGTCAACGAGCCCAACGGCCTCATCTCCATCGAGCTCAAAAACATCGGGTCAATTGAGAATCGATAAGGCTTTTTATTTTGAATAAAAGTCTGGATTATATTTTGAAGTATACTTGGAAATATAATCCAGATTATTTTTTTGGAGGTCAAAATGTCCCCACTTGTTCTGGAAAAACCGGTGTTTACAAAAGACCAGGTTGTTTCTGCTACCGAAGCAAGCAAGTCCTTATCCGCCGTTCGTAAACGCGCAAAACGTGCGCCTCAGTTCATTGCTGATCATAATGATATCGATACCGTGATTATCGACTATGCTGCCTATGAGGAAATGTACGGCGCGCTGCAGTATCTGCGTGAACTTGAGATAAATCGCATCGCTGCGGATCGAGTCAAGCATGGTCCGCATGAGTTTGTTCCGTTTGAGGACGCCTTAACTGCCGAGGAGCTCGCGGAGCTTGAGTCGATGGATCCGGACGCGATTCCCGACGAGGATTTTTTCGAATGAGCGGGCATTTTGTTGTCGGCTTTTTGAATCGAGACGTCGAGAAGGAATATCAAAAACTAGATGGATCCCAGCGCAGGCTCGTCCGTATTGCCGTCGCAAAATTAAAGACGCGCGCTGATGAAATCGGGACGCCGCTTCACGGCGAGCTCGCCGGCTGTAAAAAGATTAAATGGCGGAATGCGGGACTCCGAATGGTTTTTCGAATCCGGGAGGACGGAACGGTTGAGATTGCCGAGATTGTGGCAATAGGGCGGCGCGATCGTTCCGAGGTCTATAAGACGGCCGTAGGGCGCCTGTCAAAGCAATCCGCCATGGTTGAATACGACGGAACCCTGAGATAGGGAAGGCCGAAGTTCCGATGGTGCTTCGGCCTATTTTGTTTTCGGCTTGGTTGCTGACATTACCCCGCAGGTTGAGCACACGTCAGCGAAAACGCCCCTAGGCGAGCAAGGTGACGTGAAAGAGGAGGGCATTGACCTTCTGGTCATGCCCGACGATTGAACGTCAGATTGCCGCTTAGGGGCGTTTGCAGCGTCGACCTGTTACGCGGTTTGTCAAAACCGCGTAACTATTAAAGTTGACGTAAGCCCTCTTCGAGACCGGTCTTGCTGTCGGTCTTCTCATCGCGCATCTTGATGACGCGGGCGGGGACACCGGCCACGACGGCGCTGGCGGGGACGTCCTCGACGCATACGGCGCCGGCGGCAACGACAGCACCCTTGCCCACGCGCACGCCCTCCAGGACCACAGCATTAGCGCCGATCATGACATCATCTTCGATGATGACGGGCGTGGCACTCGCGGGCTCAACGACGCCTGCCAGTACGGTGCCGGCGCCGATGTGGCAGTTCTTGCCCACGGTTGCGCGGCCGCCCAGGACGGCGCCCATATCAATCATAGAGCCCTCGCCGATAACGGAGCCGATGTTGATGATGGCGCCCATCATGATGACGGCGCGGTCGCCGATCTCGACGCGGTCGCGGATGATCGCGCCCGGCTCAATGCGGGCGTTGATGCCCTTAAGGTCGAGCATGGGGACGGCGGAGTTGCGGCAGTCATTCTCGACGTCGTAGTAATCGATGGAATCGGCATTGGCGTCCAGGATGGCCTTGAGTTCCTCCCAGTCGCCAAAGACGGTCTTGCCGCGACGACCACCGTAGACGTGCGCATCGCCCCACTGGACCTTCATGCCGGGCTTTTCGCGCACGTACAGCTTGACGGGCGTCTTTTTGGGCGCGGTGGCGATGTAGTTGATAATCTCCTGTGCATCCATCTCGGCTGCATTGCTCATTTGTTATCTCTCCTTTGGGTGGATTCGGTTGATACCTGGTTAGGCAAACATGACCTGGTCGAACGTATAGAAGCCGGGTTCGCGGGTGACGAGCTTCTGCGCGGCCGCCAAGGCGCCGTTGACAAAGATCTGGCGGCTCGTGGCGCGATGCGTGAGCGTGACTTCCTCGTCCTGGCCAAAGAAACTTACCTCGTGCACGCCGGCGACGGTGCCGCCGCGCAGCGAGTGCATACCGATCTCCTTGGGATCGCGAGTGCCGCACATGCCCTCACGACCGTAAACAGGATGATAGCCAGCCTCAGGTTCGGCCTCGACCACGGCGTCGAGTAGCAGCTTGGCGGTGCCGCTGGGAGCGTCGACCTTTTGGTTGTGGTGCGTCTCGACAATCTCGCAGTCAAAGCCGGGCAGTTCGCGCGTGGCCTGGGCAACCAGATGGCGCAGGGCGGCGATGCCGATAGAGTAGTTGCCCGAGTGCATGACGCGAGCGTTCTGACCCAGCTCGCGCAGGCGGTCCATCTGATCGGGTGTGTAGCCCGTGGTGCCCGAGACCAACGCGGCGCCCGTGCGCTCGACATAGGCGACGACGGCATCGAAGGTAACGACGTTCGAGAAGTCGATGATGACGTCGGCTGCCGGGGCGCCCTCGAGCTCGGACAGATCAAAACCGATCTGGGCGACGATATCAAAAACGGGCTGACCGACGGCGTCGACAACGCCCTCGGCGGTAGTGCGGATGAGCGAGCCCATGCGGCCCGTTCCCATAATGACAGTCTTAATCAAGCAGACCAGCTCCCTTCAGAGCATCGGTAAGTGCAGCGCGCGTGTCGTCGGCCATGGGGCATAGCGGCATGCGGTAGTTTGCCTCGATCATACCCATCTGAGCGAGCGCTTCCTTAACGGGGATGGGATTGACCTCACTAAAGAGGGCGTTGATGAGCGGCTGACCGGCAATCTGGATATCGCGGGCACGTGCCACGTCACCGTCCAGATAGGCGCGGCACATGTCATGCACGAGCTGCGGCTGAACGTCGGCCCACACGCTGATGGTGCCCGAGGCGCCCAGGCTCATGAGCGGCACGGTGAGCGCGTCCTCGCCCGAGTACATGCGGAAGTCGTCGGACAGCAGGTGGGCAATCTTGGCCGCGTAGGCGACGTTGCCCGAGGCCTCCTTAATACCCATGATGTTGGGGTGCGCGGCCAGGCGCTCTACGTTGCGCTCGCTGATACCGCAGCCGCAGCGGCCGGGGATGTTGTACAGGATGCAGGGGATGTTCACGGCATCGGCGACGGTCTTAAAGTGCTGATAGATACCCTCTTCGTTGGACTTGTTGTAGTAGGGGGTAATGAGCAGCAGGCCGTCGGCTCCCAAGCCCTGGTAAGTAAGCGACTTGGTGAGCATGGTCTGCGTGGAGTTGGAGCCCGAGCCGGCGATGACGGGGACGCGTCCTGCAACATGCTTGACCACGGCGGCGACGACGGAGTTGTCCTCGTCGTCGGTCATCGTGGCGCTCTCGCCGGTGGTGCCCAGGGTGAGGATGGCGTCGGTGCCGTTTTGCAGGTGGAAATCGATAAGGCGCTCGAGTGCGTCAAAGTCGACACTGCCATCCTTTTTAAACGGCGTGACGAGGGCGACGATTGAGCCCTCGAGATTGCGGATGTCCATGTTCTTCCCCTTCGCGTCCGCGATCTGGATGCGTTTGTTCCATTGGGCGGCGACTGCCAGGCGCTCGTCTTGGGCGCGACGGCGGGCACTTTCGGCGCGCGACTTGGCTAGCAGCTCTCGGCCGCTCGGCAGCACGTCGAGCGTGACAAAGTAATCGCCCGGGCGCTCGGCGCGGCGGATGAGGTCGGCCGAGCCATCGGGGCGCAACAGGACCTCGGCGGAGCGCAGACGGCCGTTGTAGTTGTAGCCCATGGAGTAGCCATGCGCGCCGGTGTCGTGAATCACGAGCAGGTCGCCCATGTCGATATGCGGCAGCTCGCGGTCGATGGCGAACTTGTCATTGTTCTCGCACAGATTGCCCGTGATGTCGTATGTGTTCGTGACGGGGGCTGCGGTTTTATCGGGACCGTCCGGCTGACCCATCACCGTGATGTGGTGGTAAGCGCCATACATGGCGGGACGAATGAGGTCGACGGCACTGGCGTCCACGCCGATATAGTCCTTGTAGATCTGCTTCTCGTGGATGGCCTTGGTGACCAGGCAGCCGTAGGGCCCCATCATAAAGCGGCCCATCTCGGTGCAAATGGCCACATCGCCCATGCCGGCAGGAACCAGGATCTCGTCGTGGGCCGCGTGCACCCCCTCGCCGATGGCGTGGATGTCGTTGGCCTGCTGCTCGGGCAGGTAGGGGATGCCGACGCCGCCGGACAGGTTGATGAAGGCGACGTGTGCGCCGGTCTCGCGCTCCAGGCGCACGGCAAGCTCAAAGAGGATGCGCGCGAGCTTGGGGTAGTAGTCGTTGGTGACGGTGTTGCTGGCAAGGAATGCGTGGATGCCAAAGTCCTCGGCGCCCTTGGCCTTGAGCATACGGAACGCCTCGAAGAGCTGCTCGGTGGTCATGCCGTACTTGGAGTCGCCGGGGTTATCCATGATGCCGTTGGAGAGTTGGAACAGGCCGCCTGGATTAAAGCGGCAGCTGACCGTTTTGGGGATGGGCCCCGCAACACGCTCAAAGAACTCGATGTGGCTGATGTCGTCAAAGTTGACGATGGCACCCAGCTTGTCGGCGAGCTCAAAGTCGGCAGCCGGCGTATCGTTGGACGAGAACATGATGTCGTGTCCCGTGATACCCAGCGAGCGGGCGATCATGAGCTCGGTATAGCTCGAGCAATCGCAGCCGCAGCCGTATTCGTTGAGAATGGAGATGAGCGCCGGGTTGGGGTTGGCCTTGACGGCAAAGTATTCCCTAAAGCCCGGGTTCCATGCAAAGGCGTCGCGCACTTCTTGCATGTTGCGGCGGATGCCTGCCTCGTCGTATAGATGAAACGGCGTGGGGAACTGCTCGACGATATGCTCGAGTGTCTCCTTGTCCACAAACGGCTGCTTGGCCGCATATGCCTCGTTGGGGGTCAATGCCATGTCCCGTAAACCTCGCTATCCAGACGGCGCCATCTGCGCATCGAATCCGCATAGCGTGGACCCAACGTCCGGATAGCGCTCCCGCATTGCTGCAGACAGTCCTGTGGGTGTTTCCCACAGGCCCACCAGGTTGTTCGTGCCCGAAAAACCCAGTTCGGCGGGTTTCGCCTCCCCACGGGGTCAAAGCCTGCCGGCTCGCCCGCGGCTCTTCGTGCCCGCGCCTCTATCAAGTGGTAAAGACCCTATCACGTTGCACTTTACCAAACAAGAGTATTCGTATATAACGTTTAAAAAATGCAGGGATATGCTAGAAACAAGGGCGTCACAATTCTGCATCACAATATTGTGTGAATGGATATGCCCCATGAAAGGATCCTTTATGACCGAGCTCCAAGAACTCCGTCGCTATCGTCGCGACCTGCATCGCATTCCGGAGCTCGACTTCGATCTTCCGCAAACCATCGCCTATATCGAGGGCGTGCTCGCCCCGCTTGCCTGCGAGGTGACCCATCCCTGTCCGAGCTGCGTCTGCGCCTTCTTCGACGCTGGCACGGGCGCCGCGCATGCCACGGCGATTCGCGCCGATATGGACGCGCTTCCCATCGCGGAGGCGACGGGCGCGGCCTTTGCCTCGACACATCCCGGAAAGATGCACGCTTGCGGACACGATGGACACATGGCCATGGCGCTTGCGGCGGCGACCTTTGTCGATCGCACGATTCGTGAGCAACCGGGTGCCATCAAGCGCAACGTGCTCTTTGTGTTCCAGCCGGCCGAGGAGACGACCGGTGGCGCCAAGACAGTTTGTGAGAGTGGGGTGTTTGAGCGCTACGGGGCAGACCGTATCTTCGGGTTCCACGTATGGCCCGACCTGCCTGCGAACACGTTGGTGAGCTGTTCTGGTCCGCTGCTGGCGCGCTCGAGTGAAACGCACGTGCACATTCACGGGACAAGCATCCATATCGCCAAGACTTACGGCGTTCCAGTCGAGGAATCGCACGACGCGGCGCTGGCAGCAGCCAAGTTTTTGGTTGCCGAGCGCGAACTGATGGACGAGTTGGGTGCCGACGAGCCCTGCATTGGCAAGTTCGGCCTGCTGCAGGCCGGCACCGTCTGCAATGCGGTTGCGGGGGAGGCGCATGTCGCTGGCAGCCTGCGCGTGTTTACGGATGACATGTTTGACCGTGCGCGCGAGGGCGTGCGCCGCGTGCTGGACGAGGCCTGCGCCGCAACGGGCTGCACGTACGACCTCGACTTTGCCGAGGGCTATCCGCCAGTCGATAACGACCCCGAGCTGTTTGCCCACATTGCGCCTGCCTTGTCCGAGCTGCAACTCGTGGACGAGCCGCTGCTGATTGCCGAGGATTTCGCGTTCTACCAGCGCCATCTGCCGGGCGTGTTCTTCTTGCTGGGCACGGGCGTTCCTGCCAGTCGGGATAATCCGAGCGACGCCGAGGGCTGCCCTGCCTATGCCACAAGTGCCCTGCATACTGATACCATGCTCTTTGACGAGGAAATCCTACTCAAGGGCCTCGATGTCTATAAACGATTGCTTTTGCTTGCTTAAGTGTCGAAGGATGCCTGTCTAGAAAACACGAACAGATGTACGGTATAATAGAGATGTAAGCCTATAGAAACGTTTGACGTTATTAACGTAAGGCGATACTATGATTGCATCATATAAAGATGGAGACACTGAACGCTTTGCAATGGGTACGCGGATTAGGAAGTTCATTCCTTTTGAGCGGGTCGCCTTGAGGAAGATTCGCCAACTGCAGATCTGCGCTTCGCTTGATGATCTTCGCGTTCCGCCAGGCAATCGTCTTGAAGCGTTGAAGGGCGATCGCGCCGGTCAATATAGTATCCGTGTCAATGAGCGCTATCGGGTCTGTTTTGAGTGGAGACAGGGGATGGCTTGGAATGTCGAAATCGTCGATTATCACAAGTGATGAGACTGCGCCCGATTTGCTGCCGCCGGTGACTCCTGGCGAGCTTCTCAAAGAGGAATTTCTTGTCCCTATGGGCATTTCTCAATATCGCCTTGCTAAGGAGACCGGGATTCCGGCTCAACGCATTGGGCAGATTATCTTGGGAAGGCGTCGTGTGACGGCCGACACCGACCTTCGCCTTTGCCGCTACTTTGGCCTGACGGATGGTTATTGGCTGCGCGCCCAGATAGCGTTTGATCTCGAGGCGGAGAAGAGACACATCGAACCGGAACTGGACAAGATCGTTCCTGTCCAGCAGGTTATCGCATTGTAGCGTTCAAAGATGTTGAGGTTGGAGTGACGATGGGGCGACGCCGACAATCTGCCGTTTATAGTCCCGGTGGGTGTGGATGCGGCTTGTTGTTGCTTCCGGTTATTGCTGTGAGCATTGGCGTTATGTTTGCGCTTGCCGGGTTGGCAGCAGCGGCACTCGTGTTGCTGATCGTGGCCATTGGCGTGACGATTTGGCTTTGTCGCAATCGCGAGCAACGCCGTGCCGACGGTAAAACCAATGTCGGCTTGGTCGTCTTCCTGATTATTGCGTACCCGCTGAGTGTCAGCTACCTGGTGTTTTTTGTCCTGTTGATGATCAGTGCCTTTACCGGGGAATCCGTCACGGTGGGTTGATGCGCTGCCAGCAGACGGTCGCGCAAAGTGCGTTTGCTCGGCGTTTGGATAACCGCATTGGCCGTTTACCGCAACCTTAGCTCTCAGCTAATGAATTCAAGTTTAATCCTTCCTACGATGTGCTGTGTGCCGGCACGGTAGCCGGATCGTAGGAAGGATGAATAATGACAAAAGAGGGAAAGAAGCCGATCGGTAAGATTGTCCTAGGCGTCATCGTGGTGCTGGTTATTGTCGGTGCCGTGGGCTCTATGGGCGGCAACTCAACCGATTCGCCTGCGAGCGATTCGGCAAAACCTGCCGAGACGACACAGCAGGCTGAGGAGCAAAAAGAACCGCATGAACCGTATGCCATTGCTGACGAGGCTGAAGACACTTCCAATCAGTTTGCCTATAAGATCACGGGGGCGCTGACCAATAACACGGACAAGGAAAAGAGCTACATTCAGATTGAGTATGTTCTGTATGATGCTGATGGCAACCAGGTTGGAACGGCTCTTGCAAACACCAATCATCTGAAGGCGGGCGGCTCCTGGAAGTTCGAGGCGCTGGGCACGGTGTCTCCCGATCAGGTCGCCAGTTGGGAGCGTTCGGACGTAAGCGGTTTCTAGCATGTTGCATGCACTGGGGGAGGTGAAGTCGTATGTCCGATAAAAAGCTGACCGAGGAGTTGCTCAATGAGCTTCTCGACGCGCCAAACATCGATGGCTATATCAAAGAACACGACTTTGCCGCCCCGTCGCTTTCGAACTACCTGAAGCAGCTACTGCAGGAAAAGGGCTTAGAGCGCTCGCGTGTGGTGCGCATGGCCGACCTCAATGAGACTTTTGGTTATCAGATTTTTACCGGTTCGCGCAATCCGAGCCGCAATAAGGTGCTGCAGATTGCCTTTGCAATGGCGCTGACGCTCAAAGAGACTAACCGTGCGCTGACGGCTGCCGGGGTAAGCGTCCTTAACTGCAAGGACCGCCGCGATGCGATTATCATCTTTTGCATCGATCGCGGGTGCAGCCTCCAAAAGGTCAACGAGGAGCTGTATCGCTTTGGCGAGGAGACGGTGAGTTAGCGGCTGATATCTGAGCCGGCGGAGCTGCCGAACAACGATGCAAACGAACGGGGCGCGGATGCCATGGGGTGTCTGCGCCCTGCGCTATGATGGAGGCTATGGATACTCAGACCCCAACATATTCCGATGACGAGCTGACCGCAGCGCTTGCCGAGCACCTGGCGTCGCTCGATTGCGACGACAGCTATCGCGTGGAGCGTGTACTTAAGCGCTCGACCGTTGAAACAACCGAGCTCGTGTACTTTGAAGGAACCGGCGGTGGCTCGCTCGGCCCCTTTGTCCGTAAACGCATCGATGCTTCGGCTCAAATCGGCGGGGCATACGAGCGTCTGTTTGCCGTTCAGCGGGCAGGCAGGCGTTTTGAGCACCTGCCCAGAATCGTCGATTGTCGTCGTGTGGGCGACGAGCTCAACGTGGTTATGGAATACATCGAAGGGGAGACGCTCGGGGCGCTGGTGGACCGTCTGGGAGCCACCCCCGATTATGCGCGTGAATTGTATCCTGTCCTTTGCGACGCCGTGGGCGAGCTCCATGCCGGTTTTGCAATGGCGGGGGAGACGTCGGCGCCGGTGATCCATCGCGATCTCAAGCCGTCGAATATCATCGTGACAGGTGCCAACTATACGCCTGATGACGGCCTGGCATTTTCATCGTTGGTGATTATCGACTTGGGGATCGCGCGCGTATGGCGCGATGGCGCCGATGCCGACACCGTCAAGTTTGGGACACGGCCCTATGCGCCGCCCGAGCAGTATGGGTTTGGGCAGACGAGCGTGCGAAGCGACGTCTACGCACTTGGCGCCCTGTTGTTCTTCTGCTTGACGGGAGTCGACCCTAAACCAGGGCTCGACATGCGCGAGCAATGCGAGGCGCGCGGCATTCCCACTCCGCTTGCCGATGCCGTCTGCATGTCGATGGCGCTCGACCCGGCCAAGCGTTTTGCGAGTGCGGAAGCGTTGGGACGGGCGACGCGTGCGGCATACGATCTGAGTCGCCCCGTGCGGCCTCCTGCGCCTGCGCCTGTCCGTACTCCGGCCTCGGAGACGGCGTTGACGCCCCAAGGGCTCCAGAACCCCGCAGGGCCTCCTGGCCCTGCCGCCTCCGCTGCATGCGGTCTGCTCTCTCGCGTTCCGGAGTCTCTGGGGCGCATTTGGAATACGCTCGTCTGCTTCTCGCTGCTTGTGTTCTTTGCCGGAAGTCACTTTGCCGTCTTTCACCCCACCGGAGCAAACCAAAGCTACCCGACGTGGTTTCTCATAATCGAGTATTTTTTCTTTGTCGACGGCCTTACGGTGCTTATGCATTTCGCACTGCTCGATAAGCGCCGTCTTCGTCGGCGATTCGCACTGCTCGACAGCTATCGCGGCAAGAAACTCGCGAAACTCTGGCTCAAGGCATTGGGTGTGCTGCTCCTATGCATGATCGTCATAGTCGCGGTTGCCAATGCGGCCGGCGTCGTCGATACCTCCGCTACCTAAAAGAAAAGGGCCCCGTTGGGGCCCTTTGCAGCTGCACTTAGATGCGGTTCATCTGAGCGGCGACTTTGTTGTACCAGTCCTGCCATGTGGGCGGGCAGTACTTTTTGGCCGCAGCCGGGGTAAGGGTGGAGCCGTAGTTGGCGCCCAGATAGGCAACGTGAGCGGAGATACCCTCGCTCCAGCTGCCAAAGCTGCGCCAACCGCCGCCACGTGCACTCCAACCCCAGGCGTTGTAAGAATTGGCGCAATAAGCACCCTTGGTGCTCTCGATGCAGGCGATGGCGGGGGACCAACGGGGGTCGACACCGGTATTCCAAGCGGCGACGGCAAAGTTATAGCCCTGGCCTGCCATGGGGGAGCCGGCGAGATAATTGTCGATGCGGCTCGTCCACTCATTAATGAACGAATCGTAATCGGAGCTACCGGTATTGGAGTTGTTCACCGTGGTGTCGATGGTGGTGTTGGTGTTGGTGGCCTGGCTGCTGGAATTGCTGCCGCTTACGCCCTCGCCCGAGAGCTTCTCGGCGGCAGCGGCCTTATCGGCCTCAAGCTTGGCGAGCTCGGCGGCATTTTCCTGCTCGGCTTTTGCCTGCGCCTCGCTGCGGAGCTGCTGGGCCTGCGCCAGCGCATCCTCGGCGTTTTTCTGCTCTGCTTCAAGCTGAGACTTGGCCTGCTGGAGCTCGGCCTTGTTCTGCTCGAGTTCGGTTTGCATGTTATTGAGCTGTTCGATCTCGTCGACGCTCGAGCTCGTGATCTGGTTGGTGTATTTGCAGGTCGTGATGAACTCGCCCAGGCTCTGCGCGTTGACCAGGAAGCTCACGATGGGATTGGTGCCCTTCTGATACTTGTACAGATCGCGCATGGCGGAGCTTGCCTTGGCCTGCTGCTCGGGAAGCTTAGCCTCGATTTCCTCGATGCTTGCCTCATTGGAGTCAATCTGCTTTTGCAGGTCATCGAGTTTGGTGCGGGCGTCGTTGTAGGCGCTCGTGGCGGCTTCGATCTTCTGCTGGGCTGCGGAAAGCTGGTCCTGCGTTGCCTGCGAGGCGGCATACGCCGCAACGGGGGAGAGCATCGGCGTGGCCGTCAGCGCAACGGCGAGCGCGGCGCTCGTGATGATACGAGCCGGCTTCGACGCAATGAGCGCTGCGGTGCGATGATTCGAATGCTGCATCCAGTCCCTCTGCAATCAATCGTAGGTTATGGTTCGAACGGTATTCTACTACTGCTTTCGACCTCAACTTGAACCTTAAAGGTTCCAAAGGGTCAAGTTGAACTTGAGGCTTTGGCTTTGACCTGCAGTTATGATGAATTGTTGAGAAACCATAGAGTTCAACTTTAACGTTACGGGGGCCTGTTTAAGAGGAGCTTTGGGCTGTAAAAGCTATCTCAACGTGGGGTTTTACAACTACAGCGTGCCCTCCTGGCGAGCCTGCTCAATCTCTTCGAGCGCCTCGGCGGGGGTGAACGAGCAAGTGCCGTCGCCGAGCTTGACCACCTGGATTTCGTCGCCGGTATGGACCTCTCCGCCCTTTAGCACCACGCCAAAAACTCCCTCGTGGGGAAAGATACAGTCGCCGGCGAGATGGTAGATGGCACAGCGGGTGTGGCAGACCTTGCCGATCTGACTGATTTCGACCAGGACATCGTTGCCAATCTTGAGCTGCGTTCCCAGGGGGAGCGAGAGCAGGTTGATGCCCTGGGTTGTGAAGTTCTCGCCAAAGTCGCCCTCGTGCACATCGAGCCCGCGCGCCTGCGCCGTCTGGATAGACTCTGCAGCTAAAAAGGAAACCTGGCGGTGCCAATGCCCGGCGTGCGCATCGGAGACGAGGCCAAATTGCTCTATAACGGTGTCGTGCCCGTCGGCGACGGGTGACTTACGCGTGCCTTTGTACTTCGACGTGTTGATTGAGACGATACGGGCAGGCCCGTTGTAAGCATCGTTTGCGGTGCGTAGGGGAGCTGCCGTTTGTGTGCGTTCCGCCAGCTCGCGCTTCGCGGCATTGAGGATGGGATTATCGGTCGGATGGTCTTGGGGCACGTGTGCGCCTTTCGTTCGAGGATGTCAATATGCTGAATCCTACAACAATGGTAGGTTCATTGCCCATTGTCATACAACGGTGGGCGCCGTCTTCGTGCTGGATGAATACGTCGATTGCCATAGATACGGTGGAGCTTTGGGCGCCGGCGGCTTGGCACGCTAAAATAAATCAGTTGCGCAAAGACCGCCCGTTGTGTGGGCAGTTCATGATAGGAAGTTTCCATGGCATTGCAATTTACAGAGCGCGAGTTTATCCCCGTGCTGCTCGGTGGCGACATCAACGCCTATTCGGTGGCGCGCGCCTTCTACGAGGAGTACCAGGTCAAGAGTCTGGTCTTTGGCAAGTATCAGACGGGTCCCGCGTACCGCAGCCAGATTATCGACTACACGCCCAACGTGGATATCGACACCATGCCCGTGATGCTCAAAACCGTCAACGGCATTGCCCAAGCGCATGCCGACAAGACGATTGTCCTTGTGGGCTGTGGCGACAACTATGTTGCCCTCGTGGCTCAGGCCAAGGATGCTCATAAGCTGGCGGATAACATCGTCGCTCCTTACGCGCCCTACAGCATGCTCGAGCAGTGCCAGAAGAAGGAGATTTTCTACGAGCTGTGCGAGAAGCATGGCGTGCCCTATCCGCACACGTTTACCTTTACCAAGGCGATGCTCAATGCCCAGGGTGAGGCGCCTGCCGAAGTGCTCGACCAGATCGATTTTCCTTACCCGATGATTCTGAAGCCTTCTGACGGCATCATGTGGTGGCAGCACGAGTTCGAGGGCCAGAAGAAGGCCTATGAGATTGCCGACCGCGCCGAGCTGGAACAGGTCATTCGCGACTCGTATGCCAGCGGCTACACCGACGACCTGATCTTGCAGGATCGCGTGCCCGGCAACGACGAGTACATGCGCGTGCTCACCAGTTATTCCGACCGCAACGGCAAGGTGCGCATGATGTGCCTGGGTCACGTGCTGCTCGAGGAGCATCAGCCTCACGGTGTCGGCAACCACGCCTGTATCATCACCGAGCCCAATGACGAGCTCATGGGCGGCGTGCGCAAGTTGCTCGAGGACCTTCACTTTGTGGGCTATTCCAACTTTGACGTTAAGTATGACGAGCGCGACGGCTCGTTTAAGTTCTTCGATTTCAACACGCGCCAGGGCCGCAGTAACTACTACGTCACTAACAGTGGCTTTAACGTTGCCAAGTATGTGGTGGACGAGTATGTGTTCAACCGTCCATTTGAGCCGGAGTTTGTGACGGCTCAGGACGAGGCCCTGTGGATGGTCGTCCCCATGGGCGTCGTCGACAAGTACGTCAAGGATCCCGAGCTGCGCGCTAAGGTGCATCGCCTGGACAAGGAAGGCAAGGGCGCCGACCCTTCGTTTATGAAGGGCGACTTTGTCTTTAATCGCTGGCTGCGCATGTGGCACACCAAGCTGCGCCACTTTAAGCTGTTCAAGACGTATTACAAGTAGATGAGCGCGGCGCCCGTCCTGTTTGCTTCGGGCGGGCGCGGGTATGATACGCGCAATTGCGCAAGCGTCACCAAGGAGGCGGCGATGGAAAAGCTGGGAGTTATCGGCGGCATGGGCGCCGAGGCCACGTCGTATTACTACGACCAAGTGGTGCGTCATACGGCGGCCGCCTGCGATCAGGAACATATCGACATGGTGGTGCTCTCCAAGTCGACCATGCCCGACCGCACGCTGGCCATCAAGACTGGCGAGCATGCCGAGCTGCTGGCGACCATGAAGGAGTGTGCCCAGGCACTCGAGTCGCTGGGCTGTGCGCACATTGCCATTCCCTGCAACACGTCACACTACTTCTACGACCAGATCCAGTCGTTTACGAAGGTGCCGATTATCCACATGCCGCGCGAGTCGGTTCGCTATGCCCTTGCGGGTGCGGTGATGGGGGAGTGCGAGTTCGATCCCAACCTGAGTATGCCGGCCGAGCCGGTGCATAAGATTGGCATCATGGGAACCGATGGCACCGTGGGCGCGGGCGTCTACGGCCGCGAATGCGAGGCTGCGGGTGTCGAGGTTGTCTATCCCAGCGAGAAACGTCAGAACGATGTGATGTCGCTTATCTACGATGATGTGAAGGCCGGACGTGAGCCCGATATGGATAAGTTCGACCGCGTGATGTGGGAGTTCGCCCGTAGCGGCTGCGACCGCGTCATTCTGGCCTGCACCGAGCTATCGGTGCTGCAGAAGTACCGAGAGATGCCCGAAATCACCCTCGATGCCATGGATGTCCTGGTACGCGAGTCCATCATCCGCAGCGGCGCCCCCTACCGCCTCTAGCTTCCGACCCGCCAAAAAGGGACAGGTTTATTTTGGTAGGTTTTATCTGGTGAAACAGTAAAGGCCTCGGCTCGTTTGGTGCGAGCCGAGGCCTTTTGCGTTGGGCGGTTGCTGTCGGTGGTGAACTAGAACAGGAAGCCGATGGCGATGAGGGCGATGCTGACGATGAGCACGGCGATGTCCAGGCCCTTGATGGGGTAGCGCTTGTACGAGCTGGCGCGCGTACGCAGATAGAAGCCGCGCTGTTCTGCCGCCAAGGCTGTGGCATCGGTTTTGCCCACGCTCGAGATGAGCAGTGGCACGCACAGTGGCAGCATGAGCTTAAGCTTCTTGATGGGGTTCTTGGTGTCGTACTCGACGCCGCGTGCGGTCTGCGCCTCCATGATGGCGTTCATCTCCTGACCAAACACCGGCACAAAGCGCAGCGCCGTGGTAAAGGTGAAGGCATAGCGATACGGCACGTGCAGCACCTCGACGCAGGCGTTGGCAAGGTCGTTGAGCTTGGTCACCATGAGCATGAGGATGAGTGGCAACGCCACACCCAGCAGGCGCAGGCAGGCCTTCGATCCTGTGATGAGACCCGTGTCGGTGATAAAGCCCCACACCACGTTGCCATCGCGCATAAAGGCCAGCTGGAGCACCAGCATGATAAGCGCGAGCGGAATCAGCAACTTGAGCAGCGAGAACAGACGGTCGACGACGCCGGCATAGGCACCCAGTGCAAGGGTGAGTGCCAAAAAGCCCAGCAGTGCCACGTAGGTGTCAGACAAGAAGATGCCGACGATGATGGCGGCGGCGAGGCCCAGTTTGACGACGGGGTTCAGGCGATGCAGTAGCGTATCGCCCGGCATGTAGTCGATGACGTTAACCACGGTGGACCATCTCCTTGGTAATTCGAACGACATCGGTGACCTCGCTCACCTGCGCAAAAGCGGGCGAGACGGATGATGCCAGACGGCGCGAGAGTTCAATGACCTGGGGTGGCTCCACGTAGGCACGCCGCATGAGCTCGATGTTCGAGAATAGCTCGTGCGTGCGGCCGCGGTCGAGGATGCGACCGTTTGCCATGACGACGATGCGCTCGGCAAAATCCGAGACGACTTCCATATCGTGGCAGACCATGATAACGGCGCAACCACGCTCGGCCATGGTGCGCACCGTTTCCATGACGGTCATGCACTCGCGGTAATCAAGGCCGCTCGTGGGCTCGTCGAGCACGACAATCTTAGGCTCAACAACTACGACGGAGGCAAGCGCCACCATTTGTCGCTGGCCGCGCGAAAGCGAGAAAGGCGCCTCATCGGCGGGCAGGCCAAAGCGGTCGATGACGAGCTGGGCGCGACGCAGCGCCTCGGCACGGTCGATGCCGGCAAGCTCCAGGCCAAAAGCGACCTCGTCGAGTACGGTATCCTTGCAGATCTGGCGGTCGGGGTTTTGGAAGAGGGTTGCGACTTCGCGGGCGATGCGGCTCGTGGGAACGGCTGCGGTATCCAGTCCCGTGACGCGCACGCTGCCCGAGGCGGGCTTAAGCAGGCCTGTGAGCAGCTTGGTAAGCGTGGTCTTGCCGGCACCGTTCTGGCCGACGATGCCCACGAGCTCGCCAGGATAGAGCGTCAGGCTAAGGTCGTGTACGGCGGCGCCGCCATTGGGATAGGCAAACTCAACATGGTCGAAAGTGAGTACGGGTTCGGCGTCCTTGGCATGAGGGCGCAACGATGGTGCATGCGGGGAACCGGCGGGCGCCTGGGCTTCGATAGCCGCGCGTGCTGGGTCGACGATGCCCGAAATCAGGCGCTCGGCCTCATCGACATCCAAGCAAGGGGTACCGCTTACCAGGCCATCGGCCTCGAGGCTATTGAAGATACGCGTGACGCGAGGGCAGTCGACGCCGATGGCACGAAGCTCGTCGGCATGCGCGAAGACCTCGTGTGGCTCGCCCTGCAGCGCGATTTCGCCATGGTTGAGCACGAGCACGCGGTTGCAGTACTCCGAGAGCAGGGCGACCTTTTGCTCAACGACGACGATGGTGATTCCAAGTGCGCGGTTTGCCTCACGCAGCGTCTCGAAGACCAACGTGGAGCTGGCGGGGTCGAGTGCCGCGGTGGGCTCGTCTAGAACCAAGACGCGCGGGCGCATGGCGAGGATGGCGGCGATGGCTACCTTTTGCTTCTGTCCGCCCGAGAGCGTGGCGATCTCGCGGTCGCGCAGGTCGCTGATGCCGACGGTCTTAAGCGTCTCGCTCACGCGTTGTTCGATCTGGTCGTGCGGAACGCCAAAGTTCTCGAGGCCAAAGAGCATTTCGTCCTCAACGACCGAAGCGACCATCTGCGTGTCGATGTCCTGCAGCACGCTGCCGACAATCTGCGATACGTCGGTGAGCGAGACCTCGCAGGTGTCGTGGCCGTCAACTAACACGGAGCCATAAAAGGCGCCGGTGTAGTGGTGAGGCGCGGCGCCCGACAGGCAGGCGGCAAGCGTGGACTTACCGGCGCCCGAGGGCCCGATGATGCCGATGAAATCTCCCTTGTTCACGCTGAGCGAGACGTGGCTGAGCGCCTGCTCGGTTTGCGTGCCATAGGAGAACGAGACATCGTCGACGTTGATGATCGTTTCCATGGATACCTTTCATAGTCATTGGGGACGTTCTTAAATGACCAGTCGTTTAAGAACGTCCCCAAAAGCTAGTCGTTTGGGACAGTCTTTGCTGGTGGGGCAGCGATGAGTTAGTTGAGCTTCAGGGCCTTCTGGATGGGCAGATAGAGGGCGCCGACCAGAATGGCGTTAAAGACGGCGGTCATGGCGACGACGGGCAGCATGGCGGCGGCGAGCTCGCCTACCACGCCGAGCATGGCCATCTTGATGACCATGAAGATGACGCCGGAGACAAAGGTGGTCAGGAAGGTTGCGACAATAGCGATGGCGGGCTTGACCTGACCGTTCTTGCCGGCGGCGTTGACGATGCCGGCCATGAGCATGGCGGCGATGCCCTCGGCGGCAAAATCGACGAACGGCGAAGTGGTGGTGATCTGGATCACGGCAGCCGAGATGAGGCCAATGACGAGCGCCTGGCCGATGTTGGGGCGAACGACCAAGATGGTGAGGCAGAAGGCCGAGATGATGAACTCGGGGCTGATCATGCCGCCCGAGATGCCCGAGATGGCCTTGCCGACGGTGAAGTTGAGGATGAAGCCGGCAGCGAGCAGGATGGCGAGCAGGACGAGGGCACGGACGTCGAGTTTGCCGCGGTCGGCGGTCTGGACGGTGCGGGGCTGGGCGGCGGTGGTGTTCTGAGACATGGTGAAAATCCTTTCGGAAGGGGAGTGCAAGAGAAAAGCGGAGGCGCGTGATGCGAATGCGATCGGGCTCGAGATAGAAAAAGGCCCCCGGTCGAAACCGGAGGCCTTTCAATCACCTAGAGCGCAAAAACAGGCGTGAGGGACTCACTGTCGACCGATCGTATTCGCATCACGCCACCACCAGTTGTTGAGAGACTTCATCGTGTTCTTCATGTTGGTGGCTCCTTTCGTGATGCCGTGGCGCGGTCGCACCAAGTTGCTGTTGCGCTGCACTATAGCACAGCGAAGTGTGTGCGGGGAAATCTTTTTTGAAAAGATTTCAAGCGGGTTTCCCGCCGGTCAAAAGGCGGGTTAAGCGGGCGAGGTGACTCATGTGCCCCGCCCGCTCAGCTAGGACATGAGGGTCTTAGGCCTTCTTGCGACGATAGATCACGTAGACGCAGACACCGATGATGACGACGGCGCCAACGGCCATGGCGGCCATGTTGTTGCCCTCGGACTTCTCCTCGGTGACCTCTTCCTCTTCGGCCTCTGGCTCGGTCACGTCCTCATCGGAAAGGGCCTCGTCGGCGTAGGTGATGGATTCGACCAGGCATTCGTTGTCGGCATCGTAGTCGCTCGGGACGAACTCCTCGGAGAAATCGCCCTCCTTGAGGTAGTCGCGCATCTCCTCGAGCATGGCCTTGCACTTAACATAGGTGTTCTTGGTTGCAGCCTTGCCGGCCTTGTTGGCCAGGGCGGTACGGGCCTCGGTGCCTTCTTCGGCCTGCATGGCCTCGTCGACGGTCAGGTTCTGCTCGATGAGTTCCTTCTGCAGGGCGTCGAGATAGGCGCGGACGCCGGTGGCGCAGTGGTCGCGGTTCTCATAGGCGAGCGTGTTGATGTCCATGAGGACGTAGTTGATGGAGTTCTTGGGCTCCTCGTTGTTCACGACGTCTTCCTCTTCGCAGTGATCGAAGGAGACGTCCTGATCGCTGAAGTAGGGGCTGACCTCGGTGAGCAGTGCGGAGTAGAAGGGGATGGCGACGGAGAATTCGGCGTTGGAGAGCATCTCCCACTGAATGGTCGCGATCTCGGGGTCCATGCCCTGACGGATCTGGAAGGTGTGGATCTCGGTGTTGCGGTTGGAGCCGATGGCATAGGCGCCGTCGGTGTTGGCGTTGAGGCCGGCGACATTCTCGCCGCGAGCGGCGAAGGAACGAATCATCTCAAAGGTGTTCCAGTCGGACTTGCCGGGCTGGAAGAACAGCGGCTGCATCTCGTGGACCAGGGCGCCGGTCGTGGCGCGAGCCTCTTCGCGCTCGTCCTTGACGATCTCGTAGTCGGTGCCCTCGGCAAGCGGAGCCATGAAGTAATCACGACCCTGGATATAGCGCGACCACTGGTGCATACCGGCCTCGCTAATCTCCTCGCCGTAGGTCTTGGCGACGTCGAACTTGCCGTCGGTGTACTCGGCAAAGCCCTTCTCCTTAGGCATGGACTCGATGCCTTCGGAATGGAGACAGTTCTCGGTGTCATCGAGGTCGACGTTATAGGTGAGGTTGCCGATGTTGGGGTTGAGCGAGGCGATGTCATCGGCGAGCTTCATAGCAATCCACTGATGGCCGGAAAGCGTGGCGAACAACCAGGTCTCGGTGCTGTCGGCGATGATGATCTGGTCGTTGGAGCAGACGCCCTGCTCGTCGATCAGGCTGCCGATGAGTTCGACGCCCTCGCGGGCCGTGGCGCTCTCGCCCAGGATGACGCTGGCATAGCTGTATTCGCCAATGCCAGTCTCCTCGGTGATGGGGTCGGCCTCTTCGGCCTTCTCGTTATAGGAGGTGCTCAGCGTGGCAGAGCAGGAGACGCCCTTCTCGTTGATGCCTGCCTCGGAATATGCGTCGTAGCGATCTTCCCACTGCGAGGGGTTGTCGCGAACGAAGGTGTAGCGGTAGGTTGCGCCCTTGGACTTGTACTCAAAACCGGACTCGACCGAGGTGTACTCGTTGCCGTCCTTGTGTGTGGGCTCAATGCCAAAGTGCTTGACATAGCGCGGACCGAAGTCCTCGGAACGGCCGTAGTACGTGTTGCCGTCTGCCGTGAGCTTGCTGCCCATGTAGATCTGGGTGCAGGCGAGTGCCGAAGTCGGCATGGCCATGATGGCCGCTGCTCCAAACGCAAGGCCGCAGCCGAGCTTCTTGAGCGTGTTGACAGGATGAGTAAACCTCATAATCCCTCCCAACTGTTGAAACCCCGCGAAACCGTACGGAGTTTCAGCTAATAAATACATCTACTAGCCTAAAGGAAGTGTAAAGAGTATTCACTCGACAACAGCTTTTACTCGATGAGCGTGTGGAAATATACGATGAACGGATAATAATACTCATTTTATGGCTTTAGTTAAATAAAGGCACCCTGCATTTACTGTAGCTGAATAAAGCATTAGACGGTGCTCAAAAAGAAAACTCTCCCGCTGTTTAGGATTTGCATAAACAGCGGGAGAGTCGATAACTGGATGAATATCATACCAATGTGGATTTACTTCTTTCGGCGGTGAATCACGTTGATGGCGTAACCGACGAGCATGGCCAAGACGATGACAATAAAGCCGATCAGGGGATTGTCGTTCATGGGGTCCTCCTATTTTCCGAGCGGGGAGAATTCGTCGACGATGAGGTCGAGGCATTGCGGAAGCGCGCGGGCTCCAAAGACGCCCGAATTGCTGGAGATAATCTCGCCATCGAACTGCATGCCCAGCGACGGGGTGCAGGTGATTTTGGCTTCCTTGGTCTGGATGATCTTGAACTGCGGGCGCCCGAGTACCTTGCCGGCGGGGTCAAGCGCAGCGGTGATCACGGTAGGCAGCAGCTGCACGGTGCGCACGGGTTCGATGACTGCAATGTCGACCATGCCATCGTTCATGCGGCAGTCGGGGAACAGGTTGATGTCGTTTTGAATGACCGAGGTGTTGCCAGCCATGCAGCAGATGCCGTCGAGCTCCTCGACAATGCCGTCGTGCTCAATGGTAAAGTGCGCCACCGTGGGGTTGGGCGTGGCGAGCGCGGAGAGGAAGTAGGCGATCTCGCCGATGTCGTTTTTGGTGGGAGCGGCCTTCATCATGATTTCGGCGTCGAAGCCCGAGCCGGCAATGATGATAAAGCCGTGGCGCTTCTCGTTGCCGTCCTCGTCGAGCCAAAAGAGCTCGCCCATGTCCACTTTGACCGTGCGACCGGCGCGACAAGCCTTGGCAAGCGCCGCTGCCTCGGGGGCATTACCGATGTTGTTAAAGAACAGGCAGGCTGTGCCAGAGGGGAAAACGAGCGTGGGGACACCGCACCCGCGCATCTGGTCGAGCACGTTGGAGACGGTGCCGTCGCCGCCCGAAACGACCACGCGATCGAATTCGCGCACGTCCGCCACGGCATCCTCGGGTTCCATACCATCGCCGATAAAACGCATCACGACCTCGTCGCCGCCCTGCGCGAGGGCGTGCGTGAATGCGTAGATTTCATCTGAGCTGGGGCCCGATGCCGGGTTGTGGATGATAAGGCAGCGCATACTTACGTTCCCGTTCTGTGACTAACCGAGTATAGTTGTAAGGCAATGCCGATATCCTACCCGTGTTTTTCGGGCCTAACCTTATTCGATGGGTTGATATGTACATTTCCACACATCAGGCTCTACTCGACTTTTGCCAGCGCGCCCGTGAGTTCGACGCGATTGCCGTCGATACCGAGTTTTTGCGCGAGCGCACGTTCCATCCGCGTCTGTGTTTGGTTCAGATTGCCACCCCTGCCGAGAGCGTCGCGGTCGATCCCCTGGTAATCGACGACCTATCGCCGCTGGCCGAGCTTATGGCCGACGAGAGTGTGACCAAGGTCTTCCACGCCTGCTCGCAGGATATGGAGGTTATGCTCCATACCGTAGGCGTGCTGCCGCGTCCGATTTTCGATACGCAGGTGGCCGCCGCCTTTTTGGGCGAGCGCCAGCAGATTTCGTATGGCGCGCTTGTTCAGACGTTCTGCGGCGTATCGCTGCCCAAGACCGAGTCACTGACCGACTGGTCGCGCCGCCCGCTGACCGATAAGCAGATTGAGTATGCGATCGATGACGTCAAGTACCTGATCGTCGCCTATACCGAGATGATGAGCCGCCTGCGCGAGCTGGGCCGTGTGGACTGGGTGCTCGACGAGCTGCGCCCGCTGGCTGACGAGTCGCACTATCGCGCCGATCGCCACGAGGCGTTCCGCAAGGTCAAGCGCATCAATTCGTGCAGCCGTCATCAGCTGGGTATCGCGCGCGAGCTCGCCGCCTGGCGCGAGGACCGCGCCGAGCGGCGCAACATCCCACGCAAGTGGGTCATGTCCGACGACACGCTGCTAGCGCTCGTTAAGCGCAATCCCGTGCGCGTTGAGGAGTTCCGTAGCATTCGCGGTACCGATCAATTGGGGGAGCGCGACGTGGACGGTGCGCTCATGGCCATCAAGCGCGGTGCGAGCTGTCCGCACGATCGCCTGCCGCTCTTGGTGCGCGGACATCGTCAGATTTCGCCGGAGCTGGAGAGCGTGACTGACCTTATGTATGCGCTTATCCGCCTGGTTGCCGAGCGCTCAGGCGTTGCGACCTCGGTCATTGCCTCGCGCGATGACCTGGCCGACTACATTGAGCATCCCGAGCAGAGCCGCCTGCGCGAAGGTTGGCGCTTTGAGCTTGTGGGCTCGCGCCTGGACGATCTGCTTTCCGGCAATATGGGGTTGACGGTGAAGGACGGCAAAATCGAGCTCCTGTAGGGAAGCCTAGCCGGTTGAGTGGGTAAAATGCCTCCAACGTGTAACTCGATTCGGAGGAATTCGCATGCCTTATTACTATGGATACGGCTTTGGCATTGACCCGCTGTACCTGCTGGTTGTTCTTGTCTGCACGGTGCTTGGCCTTGCCGCACAGAACTATATCAACTCGACGTACAAAACCTGGTCCAAGGTTCGCTCGGACGGCGATACGGGTGCCACAGTCGCTCGCCGCATGCTCGATGCCAACGGTTGTAGCGCCGTGGGTATCAAGGGTGTCGCTGGCGAGCTTACCGACCATTACAACCCGCAGGACAACAACCTGTATCTGTCGGATGCCAACCGTTCGGGCGGTTCGGTCGCAAGCGTTGCCGTCGCCTGCCACGAGGCGGGCCATGCCGTCCAGCGTCAAAGCGGCTATGCCATGATGAAAGTGCGTACCGCCCTCGTGCCGGTCGTCAACTTTACCCAGAACACCTGGACCATCGTGTTACTCTTGGGCCTGTTTATGAACATTGCCGGGCTCACGACCCTCGCGTTGATCTTCTTCTCGTTTAGTGTGCTGTTCCAACTCGTTACGTTGCCTGTCGAGATTGACGCCAGCCGACGTGCTGTGGCGTACATCGAGCAGTCGGGCATGAGCTCCAAGCAGGTCAACGGCGCCAAGAAGGTACTGACGGCAGCCGCGCTTACCTATGTGGCTGCAGCGCTCACTTCGATCATTCAGTTGCTCTACCTTATGGCTCGCTACAACAGAAACTCCAACCGATAACAAATGGGACAGGCAGGCGCCGCGGGGATTCGTGTCCTCGCGGCGCTGTACTATGTGTTGGACTTAATTTCGCACGGGGCCGGAGCCTCTGTGCTCGATAACGAAAGGAGGCTGCGTGGCAGGCTGGAATCTGACCGGCAATGCCGTTTCCGCCGAGTTTGACGGTTCGGATGAGCGGGAGCGCAAGGAGCTCAGCGTGAGCCAGGCGGTAGAAATCGCCGCCGGTGCGCTCGATGCCATTCCGCAGCTGAGCGTTTTGGGCGAGGTCACGGGTTTCCGTGGTCCCAACGCCCGAAGCGGCCACTGCTACTTCCAGATTAAAGACGACTCGGCCGCCGTCGACTGCATCATCTGGAAGGGCGCCTATCTCAAGCGTACCTTCGATCTGCGTGACGGCATGCAGGTGAGCTTTAAGGGCAGCTTTAACCTCTATAAGCCCACGGGTCGTATGAGCTTTGTCGCTCGCTCGTTTTCGCTGGCGGGGGAGGGTCTGCTGCGTCAACAAGTGGCGCAACTGGCCGAAAAGCTGCGTCGCGAGGGCCTGATGGACGAAGCGCGCAAGCGTCGCATCCCGGTGTTTTGCTCGCGCGTGGCAGTCGTCACCTCGCTTTCGGGTGCCGTAGTCGACGACGTCAAACGCACGCTGCGCCGTCGCAACCCGCTCGTCGAGCTTGTTTGTGTGGGTGCCAAGGTCCAGGGCGAGGGTGCGCCGGCAGAGCTTATTGAAGGCCTGCGCCGCGCCGCTGCCATTACGCCGGCGCCCGATTGCATCTTGCTGGTGCGCGGCGGCGGCTCTTTCGAGGACCTCATGACCTTTAACGACGAGGAGCTTGCCCGTGCGGTGGCAGCCTGTCCCGTGCCTGTGGTGACGGGCATTGGGCATGAGCCCGATACCTCGATCTGCGATATGGTGAGCGACCGTCGCGCCTCCACGCCAACGGCGGCGGCAGAATCGGTAGCGCCGGCTATGACGGAGTTGGCCGACGTGCTCGAGGCGCGCCATCAGCGTCTGGGTGCCGCGATGGCATCGATGATTGGGTCGGCCCAGGTCGACCTGGAGATGCTCAACCAGCGCGGCCGTCGTGCCTGGGACACCTATACGGCTCGCTTGGGCGATGCGCTCGATGCGGCTGCGTGCCGCCCGTGCCTCAACGACCCAACTTTTATGGTCGAGCGTCGCGAGTCTGAGCTTGCCCTGACTGCCGATCGTCTGTCCGGCGCCATAGCGCGTTCGGTTGGGGCCTTCCGTTCCAACTTCGAGCGTCTGCCCGAGCGCTTGATCGCAAGCACCTCAGGACTCGATGGCAAGCGCCATGCGCTCACGCTCGCAAGCTCCCGCCTGGAGCATCAGGGGCGCACGATGCTCAGCAAACCCGCGTCCGACTTGGGCCGTGCGGCGGCCTCACTCGATGCCCTGTCGCCGCTCAAGGTGCTTGCCCGCGGCTATTCCATCGCGTACAGCGATGATGGGGTGGCTACGAGCGCCAAGACCTTTAAACCGGGCGACGCCATCCGCGTGCGCATGGCAGACGGTAACGTTGCGGCAACGGTCGATACGGTCGAGTAGGCCGCGTTTCATAGCGATAAACCTTTAGGAAAGGAAACAGATATGGCAGAGAAGACCCCGGTCGAGCAGCTTACGTACAAGCAGGCCTCGCAGGAGCTGGAGCTCATCATTCGCAGCTTGGAGTCGGGCGATATGGAGCTCGAGGAGTCGCTCGAGAACTATACCCGCGGCGTCGAGCTCCTCAAGAGCCTGCGCACCCGCCTGTCCGATGCCGAGCAGAAGGTCTCGGTGCTTCTGAAGGATGTTGACGGCAACGACGTGCTCGCCGACGGCGAAGCCGCCAACACGGACGACAACCTTTCGTTCTAACCATCCCGACCAAATATAATTACCTTGGTCTGTGAGAAAGGAACCAACCATGTGCGATTGCATCTTCTGCAAAATTGCCAACCACGAGATCCCCTCGACCGTTGTCTATGAGGACGATCAGGTCATCGCCTTCGACGACCTCAATCCCCAGGCGCCGGTCCATACGCTCGTGATCCCCAAGAAGCACTACAGCGACATCGCGGACAACGTGCCTGCCGAGACCATGGGCGCCATGGCTCACGCCATCCAGGAGGTCGCTAAGGCCAAGGGCTTGGAGGACGGTTTCCGCGTCATCTCCAACAAGGGCGTTAACGCCGGTCAGACCGTCATGCACTTCCACATGCACGTCCTTGGTGGCAAGAACTTGGGCGAGAACCTCATCTGAGGGCGCGTAGGCCGTCGACTTGGCTGCCTTTGGAGTAATCTATGCAGCTTTCTCAACTCGAATACCTTCAAGCGGTAGCGAACTATGGCGGCGTGCGCAAAGCAGCTCGCGCCGTTCATGTGAGTCCGCAGGCCGTTTCGTCGGCAATCAAAAAGTTGGAATCTGAGTATCAGATCGTTTTGCTCAACCGATCGGCGGGGGAGGCTGTTTTGTCTCCTGCGGGCAGAGAGTTCGCGCGTCGCGCACGCGTGATCCTGGCGCAAATCGACGATCTCAAAAAGTACGCTCAATCGGGGAACGGCGGCGTTTCGCCCGACGGCCACTTCCGTCTTTACGCCCCCTGCCTTCACGGGCGGGGGCGTCTTTTTGCCGAAAACTGGTACGACTCGTTTGAAAGCTCGCACCCTCAGATTCACCTTGATGTGTGGCATCAGCCAACGGCTACATGTTTTGAATCGCTTGTGCTTGGCATTTCGGATGCGGCCATCTCATTTGAGGAGCCAAGGGACAGTGTCCTTTCTTCGAAATACTTGGGTGAAAAGGAGCTCAAGGTTCTTTCTTGCCCAGCGGGTCATCAATCTGTGGGCGCTATGACCGTTCGTGAGTTACTGGGCGGCAGGTTGGCTGTTCCCATTAATTTGTCGCCCTGTCTCAATGCAATCAATCAATGCCCCGAAGCTCAGCTGGTTAATTTCCGCTTTCGCGATGTCGAATACGGAAACAGGGCACAGGCTGAGTTTCTTCAGGCCGGGGGATTGATATTGAGTTTTTCTGGCTCTTCTCTCGCATCAGATGGACTGGAAGTGAGCGAGTGCTCCATTGAAGGCTCGCATGACGTAGCCTTGCCCATCTACTTTTGCTATCGACAAAATGCCTGGACCGATCGACACCAGACGGTATTTCTTCACCTATTGCGTCATCTCGCTTCGTGAGGCCATTTGGCCTCGTGGCGTCAAGTGAATGTTGACGCCTTGTAACACATGACTGACGGCTTTGCCCTCATGCTTTTCCAAGATTTCGGTTTGGGCTATTGGCTCTTGGAGGGCGGAGCATGAAAAACCGTACGGTTTTGCTTTATATGACGTTCGTTTTTCTGTCGAACTTCAGCACCATTTTGTATTTTCTGACGGTTTACCTTGAATTCGTCGGATTCTCGATGGTAGCGATTTCTAGCATGATGATTGCATACCAAGTGAGTAAGTTCATTCTTGAGGTTCCTACTGGTTATATTGCTGACAGGTTTGGACGAAAGACAAGCGGTCTCGTTGGCGTCGTGGGAATGCTTGGATACTACGCCGCCCTACTTTTCGCCCGTTCTCCTCTGCTTTTAATCGGCGCGTTTGCTCTCAAAGGTTTTGCCGTTGCATGTGTGAGCGGATCCATAGAAGCGATTTACATTGACAGCGTCTCTCAGGACCAGCTCGTAAGACTTAATGTCGTTGAGCGATTTGTTTTCTATGCCTCTTATGCCATCTCCGCTTGCGTGGGCGGTTTCATTTCGTCCGCTGGCGCGTATCTCATTGGGCTTTCGGTCGATATCATCACAATGGTGCTGACATTGGTTGTCGTTGTCTGTATTCCTGAGACGAGAAGAGAGGGCGCTGCGGTGACACCTGGGCATGGAATGAGCCCGAAGATGATCGGTGCTGCTATTGCGGGTAATGGCATTCTTCGGTCAGCGTTCATCATGGACTGTTCTCAGGCATTTGCCTTCGTCGCTCTGGAAGACTTCTTCTCACTGTTGCTTGCGGGTCGCGGAATGAATGCCGTCGCTTCGGGTGTGATCATTGCGGTCCAGCTTCTTGCCTCGGCCTCCATGGGGCTTATTGTGCCCAGTGTGATTGCTCATGTCGACAAGGGCCGTTTTGCGCGTATTTGCGGCATCGTGCGCCTTTCCCTGGCTGCTCTGTTTTTGATTCCCTTTACTCCGGTCTATTTGCTGCCCGTGTTCTATGTACTGCAGACGGTCGCGTACTCGTTATTTGCTCCAATTAAATACTCAATTTTTCAAAATGCTGTCGATTCTTCGATGCGCTGTTCACTGATTTCGGTCCAAAGCCAGATGGTGGCGGTGGGTGCCATCCTTTTCTATCTGTTCAATGCTGCGTTGAGCAGCATCGCGGGCATTCGAGTCGTATTGCTTGTTGCGCTCGGGATTTCTTCCCTGGTGTATATCCCCGCGCTATTTCGTCTTACAAGTCAAAGGCCATGAGTATTTAGGCACCGATAACTTATATATCAACGCAATAAACCCGAGCGCGAGGGCGTTTGGGTTTATTATTGAAGCGTATGTAACCTGGCGGCGCCACACCGCCTGTTAGTAGGGAGACACATGAACGTTCTGGTCGTCAACGCAGGATCTTCGACCCTTAAGTATCAGGTCATCGATACCAAGTCCCACAAGGTGTCCGCAAAGGGCTCCTGCGAGCGCGTCTGCTTTACCGGCGGTACCTTCACCCACGCTGCCAACGGTTCCAAGAAGGTGACCGAGAACATCGAGTTCCCCGACCACAAGGTCGCCATCGAGGTCGTTCTGAAGGACCTCGAGGCCAACGGCGTCAAGATCGAGGGCATTGGTCACCGTATCGTTCAGGGTGGCTGGTACTTCGGCGATTCCTCCCTCGTCGACGAGGACGTCCTCGCCAAGATCCGCGAGGTCGCTCCGCTGGCGCCGCTGCACAACAACCCCGAGGCCAACGTTATCGAGTACTGCCTGGAGCAGTATCCCGACCTGCCCAACGTCACGGTCTACGACACCGCTTTCCACTTCAACATGCCCGAGGTCGCCAAGACTTACGCCCTGCCCAAGGACGTCTGCGACAAGCTGCACATCCGTAAGTACGGCGCCCACGGCACCAGCTACCGTTACATTTCCAAGAAGGTCGCCGAGATGACCAACGGCGAGGTCCGCAAGGTCGTCGTGTGCCACATCGGCTCCGGCGCTTCCCTGTGCGCCATCGAGGACGGCAAGTGCATGGACACCACCATGGGCCTCACCCCGCTCGACGGCGTCATGATGGGCACCCGCTGCGGCTCCATCGACCCGGCTACCGTGTGTTACCTGCAGCGCGAGGGCGGCTACACCTTCGACGAGGTCGACGAGATGATGAACAAGAAGTCCGGCCTTTTGGCTGTGACCGGTGGCAAGACCAACGACTGCCGCAACGTCGAGGAGCTCGCCGCCGCTGGCGACCCCGAGGCTCAGCTCGCCTTCGACATGTTCGTCTACAAGATTGCCGCCAAGGCCGCCGAGATGGCCACTTCCATGTGCGGCATGGACACCCTGGTCTTTACCGCCGGCATCGGCGAGCACGCTCCGGCTGTCCGTGCTGGCGTGGCCGACCGTCTGGCCTTTATGGGCGTCAAGATGGATCATGCCCGCAACGCCCTGCGTGGTGACGGCGCTTGGTGCCTGTCTGCCAAGGATTCCAAGGTCAAGATTTTCGTCATCCCCACGGACGAGGAGTTCATGATCGCTTCCGACGTTGAGCGCATCGTCAACGGCAAGTAATTGCAAGAGGGGAGGGGCTGGACGACCGAGCGCCGTTCGGCCCCTCTTTTGTGCTCGTTGGGCGATATGCCTGATAGCTATTTATCAAGTTGTGATAACTTCTTATTAAAATGCGGCCGCCTTAAGGGGTCTGCGTCGACCGTATTGCACTGCAAAGGAGTCTCATGAACGTACTTGTTGTTAACGCCGGCAGCTCAAGCCTTAAATATCAGCTTTTGGATACCGATACCCGCAAGGTTTTCGCCAAGGGCAACTGCGAACGCATCGGTTCGGACATGGGCATCTTTGGCCACTCCGAGAACGGTGGCGCCAAGCAGACCGAGGAGGTCCCTTTCCCCGATCATCGCTCTGCTATCGCTCGCGTGCTCGAGGAGCTCGAGAAGACCGACTTTACGATTGATGGCATTGGGCATCGCATCGTTCAGGGCGGCTGGCACTTCGATGATTCCGCGGTCGTCGACGATGAGGTCATGGCTAAGATCCTTGAGGTGGCCCCGCTCGCTCCGTTGCACAATTACGGCGAGGCCGCGGCAATCGAATATTGCCGCGAGAAGTATCCGGAGCTGCCCAACGTGGCCGTCTTCGACACCTCGTTCCACATGACCATGCCCGAGGTCGCCTACACCTACGCGCTGCCCAAGGACGTGTGCGACAAGTACCACGTGCGCAAGTACGGCGCACACGGTACGAGCCACCGCTACGAGTGGATGATGGCCAAGGAGATCCTGGGCTCGCGCTGCCACCGCCTGCTTTCGTGCCATCTGGGCAACGGTGCTTCGCTTGCCGCCATTGAGGACGGCGTGTGCCGCGATACCACGATGGGCCTCACGCCGCTCGATGGCCTGATGATGGGCACCCGTTGTGGTTCCATTGACCCGGCCACCGTGTGTTACCTGCAGCGCGAGGGCGGCTACAGCTACCAGGAAGTCGACGACATGATGAACAAGCAGTCCGGCCTGCTTGCCATTTCGGGCATCTCCAACGACGCCCGCGACATCCGCACGCGCGCCTCCGAGGGCGACGAGCGCTGCCTGCTCGCCTTCGATATGTTTGCCTACAAGGCTATGCAGCAGGCCGGCTCCATGATCGCCTCCATGGCGGGCGTGGACACCATCACCTTTACCGCCGGCATCGGCGAGAACGACTGGTCGATCCGCAAGGCCTTCTGCGACTGCTTTGAGTGGCTGGGCGTACGCATCGACAACAACAAGAACCGCGAGGCTGTGGGCAACGGCCCGCAGGTTATCAGTGCCGCCGGTTCCGCCGTCACGGTCATGGTCATCCCCACCGACGAGGAATACATGATCGCCCACGACGTCGAGCGTCTGACCAAGAAAAACTAACGCGCGCATTTGCAAGTAAACGAAAGGCCTCCAGAGCAACAGCTCCGGAGGCCTTTTTGCTAGCAGGTGGAAATTCCTGTCCCGAGGGGATATGTCCGCTACTCAGCCATCTGAGCCTGGACGGCGGTGATGGCCACGACACCCACGATGTCGTCGGCAGAGCAGCCGCGCGACAGATCGTTGACCGGCTTGGCGATGCCCTGCAGGATGGGGCCGTAGGCGTCGGCACCGGCGAAGCGCTGGACCAGCTTGTAGCCGATGTTGCCGGCCTCGAGGTCGGGGAACACCAGCACGTTAGCCTTACCGGCGACGGAGGAGCCGGGAGCCTTGAGCTGGGCGACAGTGGGGACGATAGCGGCATCGAGCTGCAGGTCGCCGTCGATGGCGAGCTCGGGAGCCTTCTCCTTGCAGAACTTTACGGCCTCTTGGACCTTCTTGGCGACCTCGCCGCCGGCGGAGCCCATGGTGGAGTAGGAGAGCATGGCCACGTGCGGCTCAACGTTGCCCATGAAGGTGGACCAGGAGTGAGCGGAGGCAATGGCGATCTCGGAGAGCTCGTCGGAGGACGGGTTGATGTTGAGGCCGCAGTCGGCGAAGATCAGCGTGCCGTCGGTGCCGAACTGCGGGGTGTCGGTGCACATCACGAAGAAGGCCGAGACCAGCTTGGTGCCCGGGGCGGTCTTGAGGATCTGAAGTGCAGGGCGCAGGGTGTCGGCGGTGGAGTGGCAGGCGCCGGAGACCAGGCCGTCGGCGTCGCCCATCTTGACCATCATGGTGCCAAAGTAGGTGGCGTCCATCACCTGGGCGCGAGCCTGCTCGATGGTAACGCCCTTCTTGGCGCGGAGCTCAGCAAACTTCTGCGCATACTCCTCGTGCTTCTCGGCATTGCGCGGGTCGATGACGGTAGCGCCGGGAACGTTGATCTCGTCGGGGTTGCCCAGGATGACGATCTTTGCCAGGCCCTCCTCGATGATTTTGGTGGCCGCGACGATAGTGCGCGGATCCTCGCCCTCGGGCAGGACGATCGTCTTAAGGTCGGCCTTGGCGGCAGACTTCATACGGTTTAGGAAATCGCTCATGTTACTCCTTACAAGCGTTTCGCTAAGCTCCAGGCACCCGGCTGTTCACGAATAAACCCGCTGCTAGCGGGTTTACCTTTCAATTATGTACGCCGCGGTGCTTGAGCTTTCCTTGTGTGGCAAGCTCATTATAGGACGCATTAGCGCTATAATCGCTCTGATAAATATGTCTCGAAGAATGTTCGAGAAAAGCCCAGCTAACGAGCCCGTGGCTTTTGACAAGGAGTATCGATGCAGATTACCTCAGGCCTGCCTGAAGGCTTTAACGCCGGCGCGTACGACATGATTGTCGTCGGTGCTGGATATGCCGGTGCCGTTTGCGCCCGCCGTCTTGCCGAGACCATCGGCTATCGTGTTGCCGTTTTGGAGCGCCGTAGCCACATTGCGGGCAATGCCTATGACTGCACTGACGAGGCCGGAATCCTGATCCACGAGTACGGTCCGCATATCTATCACACCTTTAACGAGCGCGTGCACAATTTCCTGTCGCGCTTTACCAAGTGGACGGATTATCAGCACAAGGTGCTCGCCAACATCAACGGTACCCTTATGCCCGTGCCCTTCAACCATGCGAGTCTCAAGCTCGCCTTTGGTGACAAGCGCGGCGAGGAGCTGTATCAGAAGCTCGTGGAGACCTTTGGCAAGGATGTCAAGGTGCCCATTATGGAGTTGCGTAAGAAGAACGACCCGGATCTTGCCGAGGTCGCCGATTACGTCTACGAGAACGTCTTTTTGCATTACACCATGAAGCAGTGGGGCCAGACGCCCGATCAGATCGATCCCTCGATCACCGGCCGTGTTCCCGTCTTTGTGGGCGATGATGACCGCTACTTCCCGCAAGCTCCCTTCCAGGGCATGCCGCAGGAGGGCTACACGGCGCTCTTTGAGCACATGCTCGACCACGACCTGATCGACGTGTTCTGCGACGTAGACGCCCGCGATCTCTTTGAGATCGACGAGACCACCGTCAAGATCGACGGCAAGGTCTATGGTGGCGAGATCGTCTACACCGGTCCGCTCGATGAGCTGTTCAACCTCGACTTGGGTGCGTTGCCGTACCGCACGCTCGATATGAAGTTCGAGACGCTCGATATGGACCAGTTCCAGCCCGTGGGCACCGTCAACTACACCACGAGCGAGGATTACACGCGTATCACCGAGTTCAAGAACATGACCGGTCAGGTCCTGCCCGGCAAGACCACCATCATGAAGGAGTACTCCAAGGCCTATACGCCCGGCTCGGGCGAGACGCCGTACTACGCCATTCTTGAGCCCGAGAACCGTGAGCTCTATGAGCGCTATCTTGAGCGCGTCCAGAACCTGACGAACTTCCACCCGGTGGGTCGTCTGGCCGAGTATCGTTACTACGATATGGACGCTGTGACCAATTCCGCCCTCGATCTTTCGGATGAGATTATCGCCTGCCATGCATAAAGTCATAACATTCGGTATTCCCTCGTATAACGCCGCCAAGGACATGGACCATTGCATCACCTCCATCTTGGAGGGGAGCAATTACGCCACCGATATCGAGATTATCGTGGTGGACGACGGCTCCAAGGACGAGACGGCCGCCAAGGCCGACGAGTGGGAGGCCCGTTATCCTGGAATCATCCGCGCGGTGCACCAGGAGAACGGCGGTCACGGTATTGCCGTCCTTTCGGGTCTGCGCGAGGCGCAGGGCACCTACTACAAGGTTGTTGATTCGGACGACTGGCTTGACGGCGCTGCCCTTTCGACCATGCTGTCGATTCTGCGTGGCTTTGAGGAGCGCGATCAGCGCGTTGACTTATTTATCTCGAACTACGTGTACGAGAAGGTTTACGAGGGCACGCATACCGCTATTGGCTACAAATTTGCCCTGCCGCGCAAAAAGATCTTTTCCTGGGATCAGATCGGTCATTTCCGCCTGGACCAGAACCTACTCATGCACAGCCTGTGCTATCGCACGGATGTGCTGCGCGAGTCCAACCTTCCCATGCCGCCGCACACGTTCTATGTGGACAACATCTACGCCTACGTGCCGCTGCCGCGTTGCAAGACCATGTACTACGCCGACATCGACCTCTATCGCTACTTTATCGGTCGCGAAGGCCAGAGCGTCAACGAGGCAACGATGGTCAAGCGTCTGGACCAGCAGTTCCGTGTTACGCGTATCATGATGGAGTCGTACCACCTGTACAGCGATGTCGAGTCGTCACGCCTACGTTCGTACATGATGGGCTACTTCACCATGATGATGGCGATCTGCTCGGTGCTCACCAAGCTTTCCGAGGAAGATTGCGCCGACGAGCGCCTAAAGACGCTGTGGAATGATTTGAAGGCCTACGACGAGCGCATGTATCGTCGTGCCCGCTACGGCGTGGTCGGCTTCTTCACCAATCTGCGTGGACGGGCCGGAGACAAAACCACACTCGGCCTATACCGTCTTGCCTCTAAGATCTTCAAATTCAACTAACTGTTGAGTAATCGCTGCTGATAGGTTGACTGGGCCCCTTGGCCTTTAGTTTGCTACTGCGAACAGTCCTGCTCGCACGGAAAGCACATTAAGTGCTTTCCGGCTCGTGCGGAACTTGTATCAAACTAAAGGCCAAGGGGCTTCTGCTATAAGAATCGATTGTCAGGCTGTCTGAATTTGAAGATCTTAGACGCGCGGTACACAGGGGCCTGGGCTGAAAAGGCTTGGTTGGTAGGTTGCCCGGTGGGGCTTGGTTATGTTTGTCGCGAGTTCCGCACGAGCCGAAGAGCACTTAATGTGTTCTTCGTGCGAGCCAGGACTGTAGAGCAGCAAACATAACCAAGCCCCACCGGGCAACCGGTCAGGTTAGGCTACTTCGCGGCGCCGGGGGTGCCGTGGGAGGTTTTGGCGGTTTTGGCTCCGTTTACGATGGCGGTTTCCAGGGCCCTTACGGCGAGCATGCCCAGTAGGTCTAGGGGAACGGCGGCGCTTGCCTGGGCGCCTAGTTTGCCGCTGGCGAGGGTGTAGATGGTGTCGCCGTCGTTGGTGGTGTGCGTGGGACGGATGGCATGTGCGTAGGCGTCTGCGGCCATCTGGGAGACCTTGGTGGCTTGTGCCTTAGTGAGTTCCACGTTGGTGACGATGCAGCTGATGGTGGTGTTGGTGCGGTCGAGCGGCATCTGCATGGATCCGGCGGCGGCAAAGGCTGCGAGTTCCATGTCGACGATTTGGTCACTATCGGCTGCGGCGCGCATACCGGCAACCCACTCGCCGGTGAAGGGGTCGACAACGTTGCCGCAGGCGTTGACCGAGACCACGGCGCCCACCTTGATGGGGCCGAGAGCCAAAGCGGCAGCGCCAAGGCCGGCCTTCATGCAGGTAGCGGGGCCCATGAGCTTACCCACGGTAGCGCCCGTGCCGGCGCCCACGTTGCCCTGTTCGAGCTTGGTGGGGGTGTTGTCGAGTGCTTCGCGCACGGCGGCGATGCCGGCCTCAATGTCGGGGCGAACGGTGGGGTTACCAAAGGCGAGGTCGAAGATACAGCTCGAGCACACGATAGGCACCTGCGTGGGGCCGACGGGAAGGCCGATGCCGCGGCTCTCAAGCTCGCGGGCCACGCCGCTTGCAGCCTCGAGGCCAAAGGCCGATCCGCCCGAAAGGCAGACGGCGTGGACCTTGTCGACGGTGTTCTCGGGTCGCAGCAGGTCGGTTTCGCGCGATGCTGGAGCACCGCCGCGAACGTCAACGCCGCCGGTGGCACCCTCGGGCGCAACGATTACGGTGCAACCGGTGCCGGCCTCCTCGTCCGTATAGTTGCCATAGCAAAAGCCATCGACATCGCAGACGTCAATGGCCTCGAGCAGTGTATCCATGTTTAACTCCTATCGGTTTTCCGCCGCGCCTTGTGCCCGGTCGGGATCCGTACGGTACGCCAAAATTGTAGGCGCTGGGGAATACCCAGCGCCAGATGCAATTACGAGAGTTTTTGAATCGCGCGCGCGACGCGGGCGATGGGTAGGCCCACTACGTTATAGAAGTCGCCCGAAATATCGTGCACGAGCATGCGGCCGCCTGTGCCCTGGATGCCGTAGGCGCCTGCCTTATCCATGGGCTCACCCGAGGCAACGTAGTGCTCGATCTGCTCGTCGGTGAGCTCGTAGAATGTCACGTCGGTCACATCGACAAACGACAGGCTCTCGGCGGCATGCGGGGCGGCCGTATCGCCTGCCTTAACGATGCAGACGCCGGTTGCGACCTGGTGCGTGCGGCCCGAAAGCTCACGGAGCATGGTGCGCGCCTCGCCCTCGGTTGCCGGCTTGCCCAAAATCTTGCCGTCGAAGGTGACGATGGTGTCGGCCGCGACCGTCAGTTCTTTGGGCTCGGCATACTCGGCAGCAACGGCAGCCGCCTTGGCGCGTGCCAAGCGCTCGACAAGCGTGAGCGGGGCCTCGCCATCAAAGGGCGTTTCGTCGATATCCGCGGGAATCACGCGAATGTTGTAGCCTGCCTCGCGCATCAGCTCTATGCGGCGCGGCGATTGCGAAGCCAAAATCATAGTTGGATGCCCTCGGCGACCTTCTCGACGGCCTTGTCGCCAGCGAGCGTGCGCAGCAGCTCCAATGCAAAGGGGAGTGACTGTGCCATGCCGCTGGCAGTGATGATGTTGCCGTCTTGCGTGACCTTCTCGCCAGTATAGGCGCCTTCGGGGAAGCTTTTCTCAAAGCCAGGGAAGCACGTGGCGTGGCGCCCCTCGAGTAGGTCGAGCTCGCCCAGGATAAACGGGGCGGCGCAGATGGCGGCGACGTGCTTGGTCGCGGCGAACTCGCAGACCACGTCGCAGACACGCTGATCGGCGCGCAGGTTGGTGGCACCGGGCAGGCCGCCGGGCAGCACGACGCAGTCGTACTCGTCAAAGTTGATCTCATCAAAGAGCGCATCGCAGGTCACGGGGATCTGCAGCGAGCTTACGACCTCACGCGTGGGCATAATCGAGACGAGCGTGGCACGCACGCCGCCGCGACGCATGACATCGACCATGGTCAAGCATTCAATAGTTTCAAAGCCATCGGCGGCGAGAACGGCAACGCTGGGCATGAGGGTTCCTTTCATAGGCGGCATACAATTAGCCGTCTTATACCCCGAAGACCTCCGCTTGCCACGCTCGATTTCCCAATGATTTTTCTGAGCAATGATTAAGTGGCTAGTTGCGCCTAAGGTGGACGACGGTCTCGCAGTGGAAGGTTTGTGGGAACAGGTCGACTGGCGTGATCTTTACGGGGGAGAAGGTGCCTTCTTCGACAAAGCGTTTGAGATCGCGCGCCAGGGTGGCCGGGTCGCAGCTCACGTAGGCGACATCGTGGGCACTCGTGCTGGCGATAAGGTCGATCGCTTCGGGGGCGAGGCCTGCGCGCGGCGGGTCGACCACCAAGACGTCGGCATCCTGGTCGGGGAACTCGCGCACCGCGTCTCCGCCAATGACGTCGACGTTATCAAGCTTGTTGATCTCCAGGTTACGGCGCAGGTCGCGCACGGCGGGGCCGTAGGCCTCGACGACGGCGACAAAGTCGCAGCGGCGGGCGAGCGGCAGGGTAAAGGTGCCGGCACCGCAGTACAGGTCCACGGCAAGCTCGTCTTCCTGCGGGTCGAGCGCTTCCATGACAAGCTCGATCAAAATCTCGGCACCCTTGGTGTTGACCTGGAAAAAAGACGGGGCAGACAAGCGCATCTGACCCTCGGCGATATTCTCGGTCCATGAGCCCTCTCCGGCGAGCATTTCGACCTTGGAGACACGGCGGGCCTTCTTTTCGCCCTTGCTCATCACGCGCACGACACTTGTGGGGTGCACGGCGTCTGCCAACACGCGCGAGACTTGCGAGCGCGGGAAAGAGCCCGTAGGCGTCCAGAGCGCCACCTCGAGTGCCTTGGTGCGACGCGAGGCGCGAATGCCCACGCGCTCAAGGCCCAGGTCGTGGCTGCCGCTCAGATAATTGAGCGCGCCGACGACCGATTTGAGTGCCTTGGGGAAGCGTTTGTCGAACAACGGGCACGAATCGACGGTCACGATCTTGCGAGGATCGACACCGTGCATGCCAAGGCGCACGCGACCGTTGACGACGGTCGGTTCGAGCTCGATTTTATTGCGGTAGCCCCAGTCGTCCTTGGTGTGGCAGATGGGCTGTACCAACTCATCGACCTGCTCAGGAGCGAACTTGCCGATGCGCTCGAGCGTGGAGCGCAGGTTTTGCTCCTTGGCGGCGAGCTGTGCCGTGCGTGAGAGATTGCCCCACGAGCAGCCGCCGCAGATGCCCACGAAGGGGCAGGGAGGCTGAATGCGATCGGGGCTTGGCTCCAGAATCTCGGTGGTGCGGCCACGCATGAACGACTTGCCGTCCTGTACGACCTCGGCCTCGACGGTGTCGCCTGCCACGGCGCCCTGCACAAAGACGGCCTTGCCGTTGTCGGCGTGTGCCAGCCCGTCGGCGCCGTAGGTCATCGATTCTATAGTGAGCTTCATATTCCTGCCTGTCATTCGCGTTGTTGTTCGCACCATGGTAGCAGGGAAAAGCGCCCCGCATCCGAGGCTTTCCTCAAATGCGGGGCGCTTCTACAAACTGCTTCTACAAACGACTATTTCGTCTTGCCGGTAATGAGCGTCTTAAGACCCAGGCCGATTAGACCCAGGCCCATGCGCATGCGGCCGGGGCGATGGCGCTCGATGGCCTTGGTCTTGCCGGCGGGCTTATCGCGACGGGCGCTCGTCTCGGGTGCGGGCTTGGTGACCTGCGGATCGGGCTGAGGTGCAGGTGCAGGCTCGGGCTCAATGACGGTCGCCTGGACCTCTTGGACCTTGGGTGCTACTGGCTGCGGCTCGGCCTCGGGGGCAGGTTCCGCCTCAATGACGGGCTCGGGCGCGGCCTCGGCGTTGCAATAGGCACGCTCCAGCAGGGCTTCCTGCGAGTTGAAGGGTTTCTCACCCTCTGCACGCTCCACGGGGACCCAGGTGCCGTCGCTCGTGAGGCTGCGGGCCTTCACGTTGTCGCGCAGCTGCATGCCCATGTACTCGTGCACTAGGGCGCGGCAGGTGGGGTCGAGCACGGGGAAGGCAATCTCCACGCGGTGCTCGGTGTTGCGCGTCATCATGTCTGCCGAGCTCAGGTAAATCATGTCCGAGTCCACGCCGAAAGCATAGACGCGCGCGTGCTCCAAAAAGCGTCCGACGATGGAGCGGACATGCACGTTCTCGGTCTTGCCCGGAACACCGGGCTTGAGGCACGAGATGCCGCGGATGATCATGTCTACGCGCACGCCGGCACACGATGCCTCGGCGATCTTGTCGATAACCTCGCGGTCGGTGAGCGAGTTGAGCTTAAAGAACACACGGGCGGGCTCGCCAGCGAGAGCGCGCTGAATCTCGCGATCCAGACCGCGCATGATGAGCGGTTTCAGTCCGACGGGCGCCACACCCAGGAAGCGGTAGTCGCCGCGCAGGTTGCCCAGCGACAGATTGCGGAAGAACAGGTTGGCGTCCTCGCCGATGCCGGGATGGGCGGTCATGAGCATAAAGTCGCTGTAGAGTTTGGCCGTCTTCTCGTTAAAGTTGCCGGTGCCCAAAAGCGTGAGGCGGGTGAGCGCCATGCCCTCGCGATAGGTGAGCTGGCAGATCTTTGAGTGGCATTTAAAGCCCTCGGAACCATAGATGACGGTGCAGCCTGCCTCTTCCAGACGCTCGGCCCACTCGATGTTGTTCTGCTCGTCAAAGCGGGCGCGAAGTTCCATGAGCACCGTGACCTCTTTGCCGTTCTCGGCAGCATCGATCAGCGACTCGCACAGGCGGCTCTGCTTGGCCACGCGGTAGAGCGTGATGCGCAGCGAGATGCACTCGGGGTCGTAGGCGGCCTCGTGCACCAGATCCAGGAAGGGGTTCATGGCCTCGTAGGGATAAAAGAGCAGCTTGTCGCCCTGCAGCACCTGTTCGCGGATGGAGCGGGTCATATCGATGGTGGGGTTGGGCTGCGGCCTAAACGGCGTAAAGAGCAGCTCGTTGCGCAGGTGCTCGGGAATCTTGCCCTCAATGCCAAAGACGTAGCCCAGGTCGAGCGGGATATCGCAGGTAAAGACCGAGCGGCGCGAAAGCTCGAGTGCCTTGCGGATGGTCTTGAGCGTCGCCTTCTCGAGCGACCCCGAGACCGCGAGCACTACCGGCTGCAGACGCAGGCGCTTCTTGAGGATGCGCTTCATGTGCTGGCGGTAGTCCTCTTCCTCTTCGACGCCCTCGCCGTCTGGATCGATGTCGGCGTTGCGGGTGACTCGGATGAGTGCGCGGTCGAGTGGCTTGTAGGAGCCAAAGCAGCTGTCCAGGCAGGCGAGGATGACGTCCTCGAGCAAGATGTAGGAGTAGGTGCCGGTGGGCGAGGGGATCTCGACCACGCGGTTCATCGAGGCGGGAATCTCGATAAGGCCCAGCAGGCTCTCCTCGTCGGTGGCGCCGTCCAGACCACAGGCCAGATAGAGCGCGCCATTGCGTAGGTTGGGGAAGGGGTGGCGAGGATCGATGACCAGCGGCGAGATGACCGGCGACACGTAGGCCTGGAAGTAGCGGGTTACAAAGGTGCGCTCCTCGGGCGTAAGCGAATCGATGCGGGCGCGGTGAACGCCCAAGGTGTCGAGCTTGCCCTCGATGCTCTTAAAGATGGACTCCCAACGGGTAAGGAGCCCGGGCATTTCGGCCATGACAGCATCGACCTGTTCGGAGGCGGTCATATTGCTCTTGTTGTCGACAGGTTGCTTTTTGAGCTCTGCCAGATCGGACAGGCCGCCCACGCGCACCATAAGGAACTCGTCGAGGTTAGACTCGAAAATCGACACGAACTTTAGACGCTCGAACAGCGGAACGGTCTCATCGAAGGCTTCGTCAAGCACACGGTTGTCAAAGCGTAGCCAGCTGAGCTCTCGGTTCTGCGTGTACGAGAAGTCGCGAGGCGGTTTGCGCAGCTTTGCGGCGGCTTGCTTTTTTTCGATTTTGCTCGGCATATGCATCTGTCCGTTCAGTCCCCGCAGGGGACGGTAGCCTAACCCTATTCACTATTGTCTCAATTTAGTCGACTTGTGGCACGGACGTATTGTGCGAACGGTATCTTTACCTACTTCTTACGCTGACAAGTCATAGGACTGACGCCCTGCTCGTCTGCAAGCGGTCTATATCCTCACTCAACTGGTACGTAAGTGTGAATAAGAATGATGGATAGCTGAATATCATTGAATGCAGGCGGAAACGTAAACAAACATCATTTATATACATAAAACCGATTTAGCTATGCAATTCTGAATAAAAAGTTTAGAGATGCAATTGCAAATAGTTTTTAGGAAAAAAGAGCGTTTACCTTAGAAAAGTTACTTTAGAACGCCGAAGTACATTATGGGGGAATCTCATGCGATATACCGTTCATCGCACTTTGTTGACCGTTCGGGGGCGAGGTGGAATTGCGGGTGGAATTTGGATATAACTAGAGCTGTCAGCAAGCAGCGTCCGCTATGGAAGGGCGCTGAGAGATTCGGCCGAAAGGCCCGAAAGAAAGGTAGGAGGCCATGACGAAAGGTCTGCACGTGCCTTCCGAGATCGGCAAGCTCAGGAAGGTCTGCCTGCACCGTCCCGGCGACGAGCTCCTCAACCTGCCGCCCGACGAGCTCGAGCGACTCCTGTTCGACGACGTCCCGTTCCTGGAGGTCGCGCAGCAGGAGCACGACACCTTCGCCCAGATCCTGAGGGACCAGGGCGTGGAGGTCCTCTATCTCGAGAACCTCGTCGCCGAGGTGTTCGACCAGGTCCCCGGCGCCCGCGCCGAGTTCACCGACCAGTACATCGCCGAGGCCGGCATCCGCGGCCAGCACATGCCGCAGATCGTCCGCGAGAAGCTGGACTCCATCGAGGACAACCTCGAGTTCGTCAAGAAGACCATGGCCGGCATGACCAAGTCCGAGATCGACATGCCCCTCACGGCGTCCACGACCCTCGACTCCCTGGTCAACTCCGAGTCCGAGTCCGACCTGATCATCGACCCGATGCCCAACCTCTACTTCACCCGCGACCCGTTCGCGGTCATCGGCGAGGGCGTCAACCTCAACCGCATGTACTCGGTCACCCGCAACCGCGAGACCCTGTACGGCAAGTACATCTTCAAGTACCACCCCGACTACAAGGACGTCTCGCTGTACTTCCGCCGTGACTGCCAGTTCCACACCGAGGGCGGCGACGTGCTGAACATCAACGAGAAGACCCTCGCCGTCGGCATCTCCCAGCGCACCCAGGCCGCCGCGATCGACGTCATGGCCCAGAACATCTTCTGGAACTCCGACTCCAAGGTCGAGCGCATCCTGGCCTTCGACATCCCGGTCTCGCGCGCCTTCATGCACCTCGACACGGTCTTCACCCAGATCGACGTCGATAAGTTCACGATCCACCCCGCCATCATGGGCACCCTGCGCGTCTACGAGCTGACCGCCGGCAAGAACCCGGGCGACGTGAACATCCGCCTGATCGAGGACACCCTCGAGCACGTCCTGGAGGACGCCACCGGCGTCGACCAGGTCAAGCTGATCCCCTGCGGCGGCGGCGACCCGATCGCGGCCTCCCGCGAGCAGTGGAACGACGGCTCCAACACCCTGTGCGTCGAGCCCGGCAAGATCTGCGTCTACGCCCGCAACACCGTCACCAACGACGTGCTGTACAAGGAGGGCCTGGACCTTCTCGTCGTGCCCTCCGCCGAGCTCTCCCGCGGCCGCGGCGGCCCGCGCTGCATGAGCATGCCCTTCTGGCGCGAGGACCTCTAAGGTCTTCAAGGACCCGTACAGGTCATAATACATACATCTAGCTGCCATTAGATGTCTCCCATTGGGGCGGTGCGGGTTTTCGCACCGCCCCAATCTTGTATGAGGAACGTCAACACGATTGGATGACTGCTTTTGTAAGGAGCCTGGCCATGGACATCAAGACGATTGGCGTTGAGGAATGGCTCAACGTTTGGGAGAAGAGCGCCACGTGGGACATCGCCCAGTCGACGATCTCGTCGCTCACCATGGGCGAGCTGCGCGCGCTCGATGAACAGGACGGCGCCACGTTCTACGAGCGCCTGGACCGCGAGAAGATGAACTACGGCTGGATCGAGGGCTCGCCGGAGTTTAAGGCCGAGGTTGCCAAGCTGTATCGTCGGGAGGTCAATCCCGATCACATTCTGCAGACCAATGGCTGCACGGGCGCTAACCTCAACGCCATCATGGCTGTGGTCGAGCCCGGCGACCATGTTATCGCCGAGTGGCCCACCTACGCGCCGCTCTACGAGATTCCGCGCACGCTGGGCGCCGAGGTCGAGTATTGGGAGCTTCGCGAGGAACTCGGCTGGAAGCCCGATATCGAGGAACTCAAGCGCTTGGTGCGTCCCAACACCAAGCTTATCTGCATAAACAACGCATCTAACCCCATCGGTACTGTGCTCGATGCCGATATGCTCGGCCAGATTGCCGAGATCGCCCGCTTGGTGGGCGCCTACGTGCTGTGCGACGAGGTATATCTGCCGCTCGAAAACACTGAGTCCTTTATGTCGATGGTCGACGTGTACGAGAGGGCCATTGTCACCAACTCGTTGTCGAAGACCTATTCGACACCTGCGGCCCGCGTGGGCTGGGTCCTGGCCGACAAAGAGGTGTCCAACCGCATCCGTACCTATCGCGATTACACCATGATCTGCGGCGGCGTGTTCAACGATGCTCTGGCGACCTATGTGCTTGAGCACAAGGATAAGATTCTCGAGCGCAATCGCAAGATCGTGTTTGGCAACCGCGATATCGCGCAGGCTTGGATCGATACGCAGCATCGCGTTTCCTGGACGGCCCCGCAGGGCGTGTCCACCTCGTTTATCCAGCTGGATATTCCCGAGGATGACGAGGAGTTCTGCAGGCGCCTGCTGTCCGAGAGGGGAGTGCTGCTGGTCCCCGGTAGCCGTTTTGAGCTTCCCTGCGGCGCACGCCTGGGCTACTGCGCGAGCGAGGACGTTCTGCGCGAGGGCCTGAGGCTTTTGGGCGAGGCACTGGCGGAGTTCGATCGCTAGGATTCCGATGGTCTTCGGGGGCCTTATCCAAATTAGCCGAAGATAATCGAAAACGGACCCGTTTCCCTAGGGGAAGCGGGTCCGTTTTTCTATACCGAGAAGTCAAGTTGTTACAAATGGGGCCGTAAAGCGAGGCGGTATCCGCTGGGCCTTATACTGAGTTTCCGGTGAACGGTATCAAGCGTCTGGTAAACGGTAATTTATTTATCAGAAATGAATAGGACAAACTTTTTTCTGAATAAAAATGAAAATGGTTGAGACGCGGTGTGAACCGCTAATTCTATTCATAGCTTTATTGGAAATATGCAATTTGAGGATGGTTTAACAAAGTTTAGTTCCATTTGATTTTAGGATTAAAACGCGTTTAAGCACGTAAATACGCTTTATTAAGATGAAGTGTGCCATGCGTGAAGTATATGTGTATGCCGTTCACCCCCTATAAAAAACCGTTCGGGGGCAAGGTGGAAGTATGAGCTGATTTTGGATATAAATATGTCGTCAGCAATAACGCCTCACACGGAGGGGCGCTAACGAATCGGCCCTGACAAGGGCCCGAAAGAAAGGTAGGAGGCCATGACGAAAGGTCTGCACGTGCCTTCCGAGATCGGCAAGCTCAGGAAGGTCTGCCTGCACCGTCCCGGCGACGAGCTCCTCAACCTGCCGCCCGACGAGCTCGAGCGACTCCTGTTCGACGACGTCCCGTTCCTGGAGGTCGCGCAGCAGGAGCACGACACCTTCGCCCAGATCCTGAGGGACCAGGGCGTGGAGGTCCTCTATCTCGAGAACCTCGTCGCCGAGGTGTTCGACCAGGTCCCCGGCGCCCGCGCCGAGTTCACCGACCAGTACATCGCCGAGGCCGGCATCCGCGGCCAGCACATGCCGCAGATCGTCCGCGAGAAGCTGGACTCCATCGAGGACAACCTCGAGTTCGTCAAGAAGACCATGGCCGGCATGACCAAGTCCGAGATCGACATGCCCCTCACGGCGTCCACGACCCTCGACTCCCTGGTCAACTCCGAGTCCGAGTCCGACCTGATCATCGACCCGATGCCCAACCTCTACTTCACCCGCGACCCGTTCGCGGTCATCGGCGAGGGCGTCAACCTCAACCGCATGTACTCGGTCACCCGCAACCGCGAGACCCTGTACGGCAAGTACATCTTCAAGTACCACCCCGACTACAAGGACGTCTCGCTGTACTTCCGCCGTGACTGCCAGTTCCACACCGAGGGCGGCGACGTGCTGAACATCAACGAGAAGACCCTCGCCGTCGGCATCTCCCAGCGCACCCAGGCCGCCGCGATCGACGTCATGGCCCAGAACATCTTCTGGAACTCCGACTCCAAGGTCGAGCGCATCCTGGCCTTCGACATCCCGGTCTCGCGCGCCTTCATGCACCTCGACACGGTCTTCACCCAGATCGACGTCGATAAGTTCACGATCCACCCCGCCATCATGGGCACCCTGCGCGTCTACGAGCTGACCGCCGGCAAGAACCCGGGCGACGTGAACATCCGCCTGATCGAGGACACCCTCGAGCACGTCCTGGAGGACGCCACCGGCGTCGACCAGGTCAAGCTGATCCCCTGCGGCGGCGGCGACCCGATCGCGGCCTCCCGCGAGCAGTGGAACGACGGCTCCAACACCCTGTGCGTCGAGCCCGGCAAGATCTGCGTCTACGCCCGCAACACCGTCACCAACGACGTGCTGTACAAGGAGGGCCTGGACCTTCTCGTCGTGCCCTCCGCCGAGCTCTCCCGCGGCCGCGGCGGCCCGCGCTGCATGAGCATGCCCTTCTGGCGCGAGGACCTCTAAGTCTTTCCGTTTCCGGTGCGGTCCCCCTACAACCGCACCGGCTTCGCCCGTTAAACGGGCACCACTAATACTTACGTAATTCATTTCTTCGAAAGGAATCAAACCATGGGTGTTAACCTTTCCGGCCGTAGCTTCCTCAAGCTTCTCGACCTCACCACCGAGGAGATCGAGTACCTGCTCAAGCTCTCCAAGAACTTCAAGGATATGAAGCGCGCTGGCGTTCCGCACCGCTATCTCGAGGGCAAGAACATCGTTCTGCTCTTCCAGAAGACCTCTACTCGTACCCGCTGCGCCTTCGAGGTCGGCGGCATGGATCTGGGCATGGGCGTCACCTACCTCGATCCGGGTTCGTCGCAGATGGGCAAGAAGGAGTCCATCGAGGACACTGCCCGCGTTCTCGGCCGCATGTATGACGGCATCGAGTTCCGTGGCTTTGCCCAGGACGACGTCGAGGAGCTCGCTGCTAAGTCCGGCGTGCCCGTGTGGAACGGCCTGACCACCGAGTGGCACCCCACCCAGATGCTCGCCGACATCCTGACCGTCCAGGAGAACTTCAACTACGACATCAAGGGCAAGACCCTCGTCTTCATGGGCGACTGCAAGAACAATGTCGCTCGCTCCCTCATGGTCGTCTGCTCCAAGCTCGGCATGAACTTCGTGGCCTGCGGCCCCGAGGAGTGCATGCCCGCTGACGACGTCATCGAGGCCTGCAAGCCCATCGCCGAGGCTAACGGCTGCACCATCAAGCTGACCACCGACGTCAAGGACGGCGTCACCGGTGCCGACGTTATCTACACCGACGTGTGGGTTTCCATGGGCGAGCCCGACGAGGTCTGGGCCGAGCGCATCGCTCAGCTCACCCCGTATCGTGTCACCTCCGAGGTCATGGCTATGGCCAACCCGGGTGCCATCTTCCTGCACTGCCTGCCCAGCTTCCACGACACCAACACCACCATTGGCGCCGAGAAGTGCGAGCAGTTCGGCATCACCGAGCAGGAGGTCACCGACGAGGTCTTCGAGAGCCCCGCTTCCAAGGTCTTCGACGAGGCCGAGAACCGCATGCACACCATCAAGGCTGTCATGTACGCCACGCTCAAGTAAGAGCATCTAGCATCTCGCTCGGGGTGTATTGCTGCACACCCCGAGCGGTTTTATCTGGTAATAATCTCGCATCAAGCGGCAGGCACGGCACGGAAGAGCCGCTTCTGGCGAGATCAGTAAATGATTTATGAAGGGGGGATGAGAACTATGACTGAGACCGCTAAGAAAAAGCGCGGTATGCCTTCATCGTTCACCATTCTTCTTGCTCTGCTGGCAATTGTCGCAGTGATTACCGTTATCGTCTCCGGCACGTCCGGCGGCGCGGTTACTGCCGCCCGTCTGAGCGATTTCTGCACCGCCCCGATTAAGGGCTTCGCTGACGCTCTGCCCGTCTGCCTCTTCGTTATGATCCTGGGCGGCTTCCTCGGTATGATGACCGAGACCGGCGCCCTGGACAACGGCATCGCCGTTCTGGTGCAGAAGCTTAAGGGCAACGAGATTATGCTCATTCCCGTGCTGATGCTCATCTTCTCCCTCGGTGGTACCACCTATGGTATGTGCGAGGAGACCGTTCCCTTCTACGCCCTGCTCGCCGCTACCATGATGGCCGCTGGCTTCGACCCCATGGTCGGTGCCGCTACCGTCCTGCTCGGCGCTGGCTGCGGCTGCCTGGGCTCCACGGTTAACCCGTTCGCCGTCGGCGCTGCCGTCGACGCTCTGACCGGCGTTGGCATTGAGGTCAACCAGTCCATCATCATCGGCCTCGGTGCCGTCCTGTGGATTGTCACTACCGCTATGTCCATCTTCTTCGTGATGAGCTACGCCAAGAAGGTCAAGGCTGACAAGGGTTCCACCATCCTGTCGATGCAGGAGCTCAAGGACGCCGAAGAGGCTCACGGCAAGGCTGCTTCCGAGGTCCACAAGGAGGTCAAGCTCACCGGTCGTCAGAAGGGTGTTCTGATTGCCTTCGCCTTCACCTTCGTCGTCATGATCGTCGGCTTCATTCCGCTGGCCGACCTCAACGAGGGCGTCGCTAACTTCTTCGACGCTGGCGCTGTCTACGACGCCGACGGTAACGCCGTCGTCCAGGGCTGGTCTGCCTTGATCACCGGCCTGCCCATTGGCCAGTGGTACTTCGACGAGGCTTCCACCTGGTTCTTCCTCATGGCCGTCCTGATCGGTATCATCGGTGGCCTGTCCGAGAAGCAGATCGTTAACACCTTTATCACCGGCGCTGCCGACATGATGTCCGTTGTTCTCGTCATCGCCCTCGCCCGTGGTATCTCCGTCCTCATGGCTAACACCGGCCTCGATGTCTTCGTCCTCGACGCTGCCGCCAATGCTCTGGCTGGCCTGTCCGGCGTGATCTTCGCTCCCATGAGCTTCCTGGTCTACTTCGGCCTGTCCTTCCTGATCCCCTCGACCTCCGGTATGGCCACCGTCTCCATGCCCATCATGGGACCGTTGGCTGTTAAGCTCGGCTTCTCGCCTGAGGTCATGGTCATGATCTTCTCCGCCGCCATCGGTGTCGTGAACCTGTTCACCCCGACCTCCGGCGCCATCATGGGCGGTCTCGCCCTGGCCAAGATCGAGTGGACGACCTGGCTCAAGTTTGCCCTTAAGCTCATCGTCGCGCTCTCTGTCGTCTGCGCCATCATCCTGACCGTCGCCTGCGTGTTGATCTAAGTACCCAACGGGTACCCCACGGAAACCTTGACGATCCTGTAGAGGATCACCTGGTCATCGTCTGTCCGGTGGGGTAAACCCACCGGTAGACTCCTACCTTTAGCCCCCTTCCGTTCCGTGCGCGGGAGGGGGCGCTCTTGTGTTCCGGCGTTTTACCAAACGCCGGAACCACTCGACGCTGCAAGCCCGCCAGAGCGGCAATCTGACGTTCAATCGTCGGGCATGGCCAAAAGGCCTATGCCCTCCTCTTTCACGTCACCTTGCTCGCTCTGGCGGGCTTTCGCTGACTTTTGCCCCACCTGCGGCGTTGCCATTGTTGCTGCAGGGGGACAGCTTGCTCGCTCTGGTGCCTGTTCGCTGTCCGTTCTCTGCCCGCAACGTTTCTGCTGTTGGTGCAAAGGGGTCAGATTACTTTGCGCCAAAAGGGGAAGTTGCGGTGGAATAGTTCCTGTTTGGCCGTCTTGAGGGGTTAAACGGGAACTATTCCACCGCAACTTATCGATGGCGTGTTTGGTTGGTGCCCGTTGGCTGCTTGGGTGTTGGGAAGGGTCTGCTCCGTTATAATCGCCTAGAACATTAATTGGAAACGGGACGGGAGCCATACATGCGCCAGGGTTTCGACAACGCGAAGTATATCGAGCTGCAGGCTGCTCACATTAAGGAGCGCATCTCACAGTTTGGTGGCAAGCTCTATTTGGAGTTTGGCGGCAAGCTGTTCGATGACTATCATGCGAGCCGCGTGCTGCCGGGTTTTGAACCGGACAGCAAGTTCCGCATGCTCAAGAGCATCGCCGACGATGTCGAGGTTATCATCGCGATCAACGCGAACCACATCGAGAAAAACAAGGCTCGTGGTGACCTCGGCATTACCTATGACGAGGATGTGCTGCGCCTGGTTGACCTGTTTCGCGGCAACGGCTTTGCTGTCGCGGCTGTGGTCATCACCCAGTACGCCGGCCAGCCCGCTGCCGATGTGTTCCGCAACCGTCTGAACGCGCTCGGTATTCCCGCCAAGCTGCACTATCCCATCGAGGGGTATCCGCACGATGTCGATCTGATCGTGTCCGACGATGGCTACGGCAAGAATGAGTTTGTCGAGACCACCCGACCGCTCGTCGTGGTCACTGCCCCCGGTCCTGGCTCGGGCAAGCTTGCCACCTGCCTGTCTCAGCTCTATCACGAGCACAAGCATGGCACGGCCGCCGGCTATGCCAAGTTCGAGACCTTCCCTGTCTGGAATCTTCCTCTGACGCATCCGGTCAATATTGCCTACGAGGCCGCCACGGCTGACCTCGACGATGCCAATATCATCGATTCGTTCCACCTTGAGGCCTACAACAAGACCACGGTCAACTACAACCGCGACGTCGAGGCCTTCCCGGTAGTCCGTGCCCTGATGGAAAAGATCCTGGGCAAGAGCCCCTACCAGAGCCCTACGGACATGGGCGTCAATATGGTCGGCTTTGCCATCACCGATGACGATGCCTGCCGCGACGCTTCCAAGATGGAGATCGTCCGCCGCTACTTTACCGCGGTCGAAAATGTGCGCCGTACCGGCGTGGGCGATGAGCAAGTCGACCGTCTCAAGATTATTATGAAGAAAGCCGGCATCGATAAGAACTACTCACCGGCGCGCTCGGCAGCCCTCACCAGGGAGCAGCTGACGGGTGGTCCCGTGGGTGCCATGGTCATGCCCGATGGCTCCGTGGTGACCGGCAAGACTTCCACGCGCCTGGGCGCCGCGAGCTCGCTCATCATGAATGCACTTAAGCATGTCTCGGGCGTCGACCTTGAGCTCGAGGTCATTAGCGATGAAGCGATCGAGCCCATCAGCAAGCTCAAGACGCATTTCCTGGGCAGCAAAAACCCGCGCCTCCACACCGACGAGACGCTTATGGCGCTGTCGATCACCTCGGCCACGAGTGAGACGGCCGCTCGCGTCCTTTCGGGCCTGGAGCAGCTGCGCGGTTGCGATGCCTTCTTTAGCGTGATTATCTCGCCGACGGACGAGACGGTACTGCGCAAACTGGGTATCAACGTGTGCTGCGAGCCCAAGTTTGAGCGCCGCGGTTTCTTCCATCGCTAAGTTTGAAGCACCGCGGTAATTGCATTGCATTTTGGCCGTATCGGGTTAGCGCCCGGTACGGCTTTTTGATCAATAAAGCGCCTATTTCGGCGAAAAATAGCTGTTTACCTGCCTAGAAACAATTTGAGCGGTATACAATAACCGTAACTGTTTCATCCTTAGCGGGATGCCGCATGATGGATATTACCTGCCATCGTGAGGTGTGTCGGTCGCGCACGGCGCGTTAGATGCTCGTGCTCGGTTTGAGGAGGCTGCTATGGCGGGCAAGGGTCGTGCGAGTGTCAACGATATGAAGCGTGTCGAGGTGCTGGTGTTGATGGAGATCGACCAGCAAACCGAAGACAATGGCGGGCCGTATGGTTTCTCGCGCAAAACGCTTGCCGAGCGCGTGGGGGTTTCGCCGTATCGTGCCCGCGCCGCAATCGATCGCTTGGATTCCGAAGGCATGATTGATGTCGTCTCGCGTTATAGCGACGACGGCGGTCAGCTTGCAAATGGCATTTGCCTCACCGAACGTGGCGAGTGGTATCTTGAGGGCGTCCGTACCGGCATGCTCGTTCAAGAGATGCTTGAGGACGAGGTTGCTGATCGATAGCAGCATGTAACCCTTGCCATAGCGACGCCGCCTGGGAAACCGGGCGGCGTTTTGTTTCAAGATTGAGAAATGCAATCGCACGCGAGAAAAATTGCGAACGGTCCGCGGCGCGAGTATTACAATGAAGACCCGTAAGATGTGGATAAACAACTTCTACGGGAAGCGCAGGTAACTCAATATGACCAAGCATGTGTTCGTAACCGGTGGCGTGGTTTCGTCCCTGGGCAAGGGTATCACCGCGGCCTCGCTGGGCCGTCTGCTCAAGTCGCGTGGCTACAAAGTAACGATGCAGAAGGCCGATCCGTATCTGAACGTCGACCCCGGTACCATGAGCCCCTTCCAGCATGGTGAGGTCTTCGTTACCGAGGATGGTTACGAGTCCGACCTGGACCTGGGCCATTACGAGCGCTTTATTGATGAGAACCTGACCCGCGATTCCAACTTTACGACCGGCGCCATCTATAAGAGCTTGATCGCCCGCGAGCGTCGCGGCGACTTTTTGGGCGGTACCGTGCAGGTGATTCCTCACGTCACCAATGCCATTAAGGACAAGTTCCGCCGCATCGAGGAGCAGACCGGCTCCGATGTAGTCATCACCGAGCTGGGCGGCACGATCGGCGACATCGAGTCCCAACCGTTTGTCGAGGCCATCCGTCAGTACCGCAAGGAGGCCGGCCCCGAGAACGTCTGCTACATCCACGTGTCGCTCGTTCCCTATATCGCCGCCGCCCACGAGGTCAAGACCAAGCCCACGCAGCATTCCGTCAAGGAGCTCCGCAGCTTTGGCATTCAGCCCGATATCATCGTGCTGCGCTCCGACCACCATATCGATGACGCTATCCGCGGAAAGATCGCAAGCTTCTGCGACGTCGACACCGATTGCGTCTTTACCAACGAGGACTGCGCGAGCATTTACGATGTTCCGCAGCTGCTTGCCGAGCAGGACTTTGACCTGCGCATTTGCGAGCGCCTGGGTCTGGACCCGCGTGAGCGCGACATGAGCGAGTGGAACGAGTTCCTGCGCAAACAGAATCACGCCAACCATCACGCCGACAAGGTGAAGATCGCCGTCGTGGGCAAGTACACGCAGCTGCCCGATGCGTACCTGTCGGTTATCGAGGCCCTGCACCATGCGGGCGTCTTCTACGATCGCCACGTTGACGTGCAGCTGGTCGATGGCGAGAGCCTCGATGAGCAGAACGTCTCCGAGGTCCTGGGTGACGCCTCGGGCATCTTGGTCCCTGGCGGCTTTGGTAAGCGCGCCCTGGAGGGCAAGATCCTCGCGGCCGAGTTCGCCCGCGAGCACAAGATTCCGTATCTGGGCATTTGCCTGGGTATGCAGGTGGCCGTGTGCGAATTTGCCCGCAACGTCGTCGGCCTTGCCGGCGCCAGCTCTTCCGAGTTCGATCCGGATGGCCCGTATAGTGTCATCGACCTGATGAGCTCGCAGGAGGACGTGACCGAGAAGGGCGGCACCATGCGTCTGGGTGCCTATCCGTGCAAGCTTGCTGCCGATTCCCTCGCTCGCGAGGCATATGGCGAGGAGCTCGTCTACGAGCGTCACCGTCACCGCTTTGAGTTTAACAACGCCTTCCGTGACCAGCTCGAGGACGCCGGCTTGGTTATCTCGGGTCTGTCGCCCGACGAGCGCCTGGTCGAGATGGTCGAGCTGCCGCGCGACATGCATCCGTGGTATGTGGCAACCCAGGCTCATCCCGAGTTCAAGAGCCGCCCGACCAACCCGCAGCCGCTGTTCCGCGAGTTCGTGCGCGCTTCGATCGGCCAGCACGAGGGTGTCGACCGTCTGCAGGTGACGCCCATGAACCTCGCTACGGACTAAGGGTGCCGGCGAATAAGGAACATACCGAAGCTACTCCCTCGTCGCTCGCCGTGGCGGCGGGGGAGTATCTCGATTACCTCGCGGTCGAGCGGGGTTTGGCGCGCAACACGATTGCGGCCTATCGTCGTGACCTGACGACGTACTGCGCCTATCTGGAGCGGGCGGGTATTGTGTCTTTTGAAGAGGTGACTCGTCAGGTCGTGGAGGGCTTTGTCGCCGACCGTCGCGATGGGGGCTATTCCGATGCCTCGGTGGAGCGTGCGCTTGCGGCCGTGAAGGGCCTGCATGCCTTTTTGGTGCGCGATGGGGCTGTGGCCCAAAATCCAACGGCGGCGTTGCGCCTGCCTAAAAAGGCTGAGCGTTTGCCGGAGTATCTATCGGTGGAGGATGTCTCGGCGCTGCTCGATCAAGACTTCCCCGAGGGCGAGATGGGCTTGCGCGACCATGCCATCTTGGAAGTGCTCTACGGATGCGGTTTGCGTGTGAGCGAGTTGGTGGGGCTCGATGTGGGCGATATCCATATCGACGATGGTTTTGTGCTCGTTCGCGGTAAGGGCTCGAAGGAACGCCTGTCCCCGCTGGTGGGAAGCGCGGCGCGAGCTCTGACGCTCTATGTAACTGAGGGGCGTTCTCGCTTGGCGGCCCATGCCCGCGGAACCGAGACCTCGGCGGTCTTTTTAAATAAGAACGGCCGCCGTCTGTCGCGCCAGGGCATCCATGCCATCTGTGAGCGCTACGGGCGCCAGGTGGGGCTGGTGGGACTCCATCCCCACACGCTGCGTCACTCCTTTGCTACCCATATGCTTGCGGGCGGCGCAGACCTCCGTGTGCTACAGGAGATCTTGGGACATGCCGATATATCGACCACGCAGGTCTACACGCATGTCGATCGTACGCAACTGACCGAGGTCTATCTGGCGGCGCACCCGCTGGCGCATCGTTAACTCATCGCTGACCTGTATAATGATAGGTATTTGGGGACGGGTCCCAGATTGCCGCGGCGTGCTTTTGCGCGCGCATGGGCAATCTGGGGCCCGTCCCATTTTTTGCCACTTGGCATCGCGGTGGTGGGCCGCACGTGCCTTGGGTGGGGGAGTTTGGGGGCGATGTGAACGGCATGTAAAGGGACACAAAAATCGCCTCAAGGTCAACTTGAAGGTTGAGGTTGAACGGCGGGGTGCCACAGATGGCATCCCGCTGTTGCTGTAAACACAACATATTGTGTTTTCGAACATATGCTTGGGGGTGTTTTGCAATATATGGTGGGTGGCTGTCTCTTATACACATCTCCGAGCCCACGAGACTCCTGAGCA
>UQXA01000009.1 GCA_900544865.1 uncultured Collinsella sp.
AAGCGGTCGGCGGGGCCATTGTGGCTCTTGACAGCGGATTGGGTCATATGAGCGAGTACTGGCAAGGCCTGTTCGACTGGCTCAACGGCCCGGTGATGGATGCCGGCATGATTAGCCCGCTCGATCCAGACCTCGTCCACATCACCGACGACCTCAACGAGGCCGTCGACATCGCCCTGAGCGGGCTGATGTAGATCAATCGTGCCCACGCGACATGAATACGCATGGCAATCTGATGTTATTTAACATCAGATTGCCATTTATATTGGGTATACTGGTGTAAAAGACGAGGGCGAGGAGGTCGCAAATGTCTACAGCAACAGTTAAGCCTACGACGGTTCGAATCGAAGAGGGGCTCAAGGAGCAGGCGACTGAGTTCTTGGATTCGGTCGGCCTCAGCCTCAATTCCTATCTCAATCTTGCCGTTCGGCAGCTGGTAAATCAGCGAAAGATTCCTTTTGAGATTGTAGGAAGGGCGGAGGTGCCCAACGAGGCGACGAGGCGTGCCATGGTGATCGCCGAGGCTCATGAGTTGGGGATTTTGCCGGACGATAGCCTGTCATTCAATAACGCTGATGAGCTTATGTCATTCCTCGATGAGGAATAGCGATGTTCGAGATTAAAGTCGAGGCTCAATTTAAGGTGGACTACAAACGAACGATGCGCATGCATCCGCAGCTAAAAAGTGAGTTTAAAGCGGCGGTTGCAGAGCTTGTGGCTCATGGGTCACTTCCGGCGGAGTATGGCGCCCACGAGCTCTCAAACCCGGGCGGAAACTACAACGGCCACATCGATTTCCACCTATCCGATGGCTTGGTCGATGTGGTCGTTCTTTATCTTCCCCATAAGACTAACCCAGTGATTAGGCTGGTGAGAATGGGCACTCATCAGGAGCTGTTTCAGGGTCCGCTGGGCTGATCGCCGATTTCCAAGTTGCGGTGGAATAGGGATTGATTGGCGGCTGATAAGCCAAAAACAGTCCCTATTCCACCGCAACTGATGTGGGCGTCCCTAGTGAGTTGGCTGGTAGCGGGGGCAGTAGCTGATGGCGATGGCGTCGACGCCCACGTGGGTCGCGATGGTGCAGCCGATGGGGCCGGGGCCGGCGTCTACATAGTCTTGGCCTGCGAGCGCTTGGCTGACGAGCTCCTGCTCCTCGGCGGCGCCGGTCGTGAGCACGCGCACGCTGGAGCCCGGATGCTCGGCCAAAAACGCGAGGCAGTCTGCCATGGTGTTGGCGACGATGCGCTTGGCGCCGCGGCCCTTCTTGATGGCCTTGATCTCGCCCGACTGCCACTCCGGCGAAACGGCCAGGCGAATATTGAGCATCTGCGTGAGCTGGCCGGCGAGCTTGGGCGCGCGGCCGTTCTTAACGAGGTTCTCGAGCGTGCGGGGAATCAGCAGCAGGTGCGCGTCGGGCAGGGTCGCGCGGATCTGTGCCTCGGTCTCGTCCAGGCTGCGGCCGTCCTCGCGCATGGCGAGCGCGTACTCCACCAGCAGGCCCTCGGCACCCGAGCCGGTGCGCGAATCGATGCAGCGCACGTCGAGCTCGTGGGTCTCGGCGACCAGGCATGCATTGGAATAGCAGGCGGACCACTCGCTGCACAGCGAGATAAAGATCGCGCTGTCGTGGCCATCGGCGCGCACGCGGTCAAACAGCGCCTTGAACTCGCCGGCACTCGGCTGCGAGGTATGCGGCAGCTGCTCGGAGCCGGCCATGCGGGCGACGTACTCCTGGGCGGTGATCTGTACCTGGTCGAGCAGGTCCTCGCCTTCGATAATCACATGCAGCGGAATGACGTAAATGCCGAGCTCTTGGGCGCGGGCGGGGGAGATGTCCGACGTGGAGTCGGTTATGATGGCAAAAGACATAATTGCACCTTTCGTTGGGGCGCGGCAGCGCCGCCTTCTGAGAGCAAAGTGCGACAAGTATAGTGGAGTCGTTCCACATTTATAGGTTCAATTGTTGAATAGTCAACAGTTTGAAGTGTCGGTGTGGAAATCGTCAACTGGGGAAGAGGGATGCCGATGGAGGCGCTGGAGATATGCAAGCGGCCGGTCGTGCTGTTTGATTTCGATGGCACGGTGGCAGATACGGGTCGAGCGGTGATGACCTCGACGCGCAAGACGTTGGCCGCGCGCGGGTTTTCGGAGGCGCAGATGGGTGACCTGCGTCGCATGATCGGGCCTCCGCTGTGGAAGAGCTTCCACGACTTTTACGGCTTTACGCGCGAGGAGTCGCTTGTGGTGGCCGACGAGTACCGCGCCTTTTTTGACGAGCTGGGACCGGAGGAGTATCCCGTGTTCGACGGGATCCCCGAGCTGCTGGATGGGTTGGTCGCCCAGGGCAAGCGCTTGGCCGTGGCGACGTCGCGCATGGAGGCAAAGTGCATTGACATGGTGGGCGAGCTGGGGCTTTCGCAGTTTGAGGTGGTGGTCGGCATGAATCCGTCGCAGGGGCGCGAGACCAAGGCCGATTCGGTTCGCGATGCCCTGGCGGCGCTCGGCGCGACGGCGGGCGATGCCGTGATGATCGGCGATCGCTTTAACGACGTCGAGGGCGCGCACGCGATGAGCGTGCCGTGCATCGGCATTTATTCGGGTGCGGCGGCGCCGGGGGAGCACGAGGCAGCGGGCGCCGATGCGGTGGTGCACTCGGTGGCCGAGCTTGCTAAACTTTTCGCTATCTAATAGACGTAATGTGAGGGGCGGGCGTACTCGTCGCTCATTGGTAAGGAGGTCGTCCATGAATCAGGTGGAGCAGAGCGTTACCGAGTATGTCGACGAGGTCTGGGAAGATGTCGTTGCCGATATCGAACAGCTGGTGAGCTATCCGTCCGTGGCCGTTGCTGCCAATGCGGAGCTCGGTGCGCCGTTTGGCCGCCCGGTCCGTGATGCGCTCGATTGCGCGCTCGGCATTGCGCAAAAGCTCGGCTATCAGACGAGCGACGACGAGGGCTATGTGGGAATCGCCGATATCCCGGGTCGCGGCGACAAGCAGCTCGCGACCATCTGCCACGTGGACGTGGTGCCCGCCGGCCCCGGCTGGAACACCGACCCGTTTGCGATGGAGCGTCGCGAGGGCTGGCTGCTCGGCCGTGGCGTGATCGACGACAAGGGTCCGGCCGTGCTGTCGCTCTACGCCGGCGCCTACCTGCTCAAGCACGGCATTGTTCCGCGCTACACCTTCCGCGCGCTGCTGGGCTGCGATGAGGAAGTGGGCATGTCCGACGTTCACCATTATCTGGAGAACAACGCAGACCCCGACTTTTTGTTTACGCCCGATGCCGAGTTCCCGGTCTGCAATGCCGAGAAGGGCCAGTTTGGGGCGACGTTTGTGAGCCCCAAGATCGACGGCGGGCGCATTGTGTCCTGGAGCGGTGCCGAGGCGAGCAACGCCATTCCGTCGCAGTCCATCTGCGAGCTCGCGATTGCCGCTGATGAGCTGCCGGCGCCGGTCGAGAACGCCGACCGCTTGGAGATTACGGCGCTCGATAACGGGCACGCGCAGATTTTTGCCCATGGCATTGGCGGTCATGCCTCGATGCCCGAGGGAACGATTAACGCCGTCGGCCTGATCGTGGCGTATCTGCGCGAGGCCGAGGACGCGTTTGGTGCACGCGACGAACGCCTGCTGACGCCTGCCGAGCACGAGTTCGTCAAGTTCCTGGCCTTTGTGCATGCGGATGCCTATGGCCGCGGCCTGGGTATCGATGCGACGAGTCCGGCGTTTGGCCCGCTTACCTGCAACGCTGGCGTCATCCGCGTGGCGGATGGCCATATTGAGCAGGTCATCGACGTGCGCTTCCCCGACAGCACGAGTGCCGATACCATCCGCGAGCAGCTCGACCCGCTCGTGGGCCGTTTTGGCGTGACGTGTCAGCTGGGTCGCGCTAAGGTGCCGTTCTCGGTGTCTGCCGACGATCCGGCCGTGAAGGCGCTTATTGATACCTATAACGAGTTTACGGGCAAGCATGCTGAGCCCTTTGCTATGGGCGGCGGCACGTACGCGCGCAACTTTGCCCGCGCCGTATCGTTTGGCCCCGAGGAGACCGGCCTGGAGCTGCCCGCATGGGGCGGCCAGATGCACGGCCCCAACGAGTGCGCCAACGAGGACCAGCTCAAGCAGGCGCTCAAGATCTACATTGTTGCGATCCTCCGTTTGAATGAATTAGAGCTGTAGGGCTTCCCCTATATCCTGCTTGGATACAAACTTGCATTACGAGCCCGGTGCTTCGGCCCGGGCTTTTTCTGTTGCGGTGGGGTAGTCATTGGGGACGTTCCTTTGGTGTAAAAGGTGCGCCATGTTCGGCGCTGGATTGTTATCCGTTTGTAAAGGCTGGGCAGAGCTTGCGGTAAGGGTCTATCAATAGCCCGTAAGAAACCGCAGATAAGGCGGTCGTCGCCCGATCGGGGCCGTATCTTTCCAAACAGCAAAGCGGGCGGGGTGCCCGCGAGTCGCATGTATGAAAGGAAGATCATGCTCGATCAGGCTTATTCTCGTCGTCAGTTCCTCGGCCTCGCTGGTGGTCTTGCCAGCATCGTCGGTCTCGGTCTCGTTGGTTGCGGCGGCTCCGGCGCATCCGACGCCGCCGACAAGGGTAGCGCCGCTGCTGCCGAGTCCGTCTCCGGCGAGGTGACCTACGACGGCGCCTCCTCGTTCCAGGCTCTCGTCGAGGCCGCTGCCGAGAAGTTCATGGATGCCAACCCGGACGTCTCCGTCTCCGGCTCGGGTAACGGTTCGGGCAAGGGCCTGACCGCTGTTGCCGCCGGCACCGTCACCATCGGCAACTCCGACGTCTTCGCCGAGACCAAGCTCGAGGCCGACCAGGTCAAGAACCTCGTCGACCACGAGGTTGCCGTCGTGGGCATGGGTCCCGTCGTCTCCAAGAACGTGACGGTCGACGACCTGTCCCTCGAGCAGCTCAAGGGCATCTTCTCCGGCCAGATCACCAACTGGAAGGAGGTCGGCGGCGACGACGCCAAGATCGTTGTCCTCAACCGCAAGGCCGGCTCCGGTACCCGCGCCACCTTCGAGGCCGCCGTCTTTGGCGACGAGGCCGTCGACTTTAAGGGCGACGCCGAGCTCGACAAGTCCGGCGACGTCCAGACCCAGATGGCCAGTACCGACAACGCCATTTCCTACCTCGACTTCTCGCACTTTGACGATTCCAAGTTCAACGCCGTCAAGGTCGAGGGTGTCGAGCCCAAGAGCAAGAACGTCACCGACGACTCCTTCAAGATCTGGGCGACCGAGCACATGTACTGCGCCAAGGACGCCGACGAGGCCACCAAGGCCTTCCTGGACTTTATGCTTTCCGACGACGTCCAGGGCAAGCTTGTCGAGGAGCAGGGCTTTATCCCTGTCTCTGCCATGAAGGTCGTCAAGGACGCCAGCGGCAAGGTCTCCGCTAAATAGGTAATCGCCCCGGAAAGGTTTGCAATGGCAAAACAGCTGCCAAAGCGCGACCTTGAGAACGTGGGCCTGGGCGTCACGGGCGCGTGCGTAGCGCTCGTGACGCTTGTCGTTGCTGCGCTCATCTTCATGGTCGCCCAAAAGGGCCTCTCGGCTTTTCTCAAGGACGGCGTCTCGGTTGCCGAGTTCTTCACCGGCGTCAAGTGGGACCTGGCCAACACAGCCGAAAACGGTCTGCCTTACACCGGCGCCCTGCCCCTGATCGTCACCTCGTTTGCGGTCATGGTGCTCTCCACGCTCATCGCGCTGCCCATCGCCATCGGCTCTGCTATCTTTGCGGTCGAGATTAGCCCTAGGTTTGGTTCCAAGGTCTTTCAGCCGCTTATTGAGCTTTTGACCGGCATTCCCTCGGTCGTCTTTGGCCTGATCGGCTTTCACGTGGTCGTCGGTCTTATGAAGAGCGTTTTCCACGTGAGCACGGGCCTGGGTATCTTGCCCGGCGCCATCGTGCTGGCTGTCATGATTCTGCCGACGATGACGACGCTTTCGGTCGATGGTCTGCGCGCCGTGCCCGACAGCTACCGTCAGGGCTCGCTCGCGCTGGGCTACACCCGCTGGCAGACCATCTGGCACGTGGTGCTCAAGTCCGCCATGCCGTCGCTCATGACCGCGGTCATCCTTGGCATGACCCGCGCCTTTGGCGAGACGCTCGCCGTGCGCATGGTTATCGGCGGCATCGAGGCCATGCCGACGTCGCTGCTGTCGCCGGCGTCCACCATCACCACCACGCTCACCACGTCTATGGCAGTCTATGCCGAGGGCTCGGCCCAGGACGATGTTCTGTGGGCGCTCGGCCTGCTGTTGATGGGCATGAGCCTCATCTTCATCCTGATCATCCATCTCATTGGCCGCAAGGGGGCGAAGGCTCGTGGCTAGCACGCGCATCCATATCGACGAGGCGAGACTCGGGCGTGTCCAAAAGCAGGACCGCATTGCCACGGGCGTGCTGACGGCGATCGTTGCCATCGTCATGCTCATCGTCGTCTCCATGGTGGCCTATATCCTGTTCGAGGGCATCTCGACGCTGTTCCAGCCGGGATTTCTCACGCAGCCCGCGCGCGCCAACGGAACCCAGGGCGGCGTGCTCTACCAGCTGTTCGACTCGTTCTATCTGTTGCTGATCACTCTGGTCATCTCGGTACCCATCAGCCTGGGCGGAGCGGTCTTCCTGGTTGAGTACGCGCCGAACGGCCCTATCCGCGACATCGCTTCCACCGCCATCGAGACGCTGTCCTCGCTGCCTTCGATCGTCGTCGGCATGTTCGGCTTTCTGGTGTTCTCGGTGCAGCTGGGCTGGAAGTACTCCATCATCTCCGGCGCCGTCGCGCTCACCATGTTCAATATCCCCATCCTGGTGCGCGTGATTCAGCAGGCGCTCGAGGACGTACCGCAGGCCCAGCGCGATGCGTGCCTGGCCATGGGCCTCACCCGTTGGGAGGCCACGCTGCGTATCCTAATCCCCGAGGCCATGCCCGCCATCGTGACCGGCATCGTGCTTTCGGCCGGCCGTGTGTTTGGCGAGGCCGCGGCACTGCTCTTTACCTCGGGCATGAGCTCGCCGGTTCGCCTCAACTTCTTGAGCCTTAACCTGTCGAGCCCCACCTGTGCCTGGAACGTGTTCCGCCCTGGCGAGTCGCTCGCCGTGCATATCTACAAGATCTATGGCGAGGGCAGCCCCGAGGCCCAGCAGATCGTTTGGGGTACCGCAGCGCTGCTGATGATTTGCGTGCTGCTGTTTAACGTAATCGCCCGCATTGTGGGCAAGCAACTGGCAAGGAAGATGACGGCCGAATGAGCGAGATGAATGTAACGCCCGCAACCGAAGCGGCATCGTCCGAGACCCAGGACTTCCTGTCGAGCGTGGGGGAGAGCGAGAGGCGCGTGCGCGTAAGCGGCAAGGCCGTGAGCGACGAGGTCGTGCTCTCCACCAAGGACGTCAACGTGTACTATGGCGACCACCATGCGCTACACGACACGTCGCTCGACTTTCACAAGGGTGAGATCACGGCGCTCATTGGGCCTTCGGGCTGCGGTAAGTCGACCTTCTTGCGCAGTCTCAACCTTATGAATCGCGAGATTCGCGGCTGCCGCGTGGAGGGCGAGATTAACTACCGCGGACGCAATGTGAACACCAGGACCGAGAACACGTACGAGCTGCGTCGCTCCATTGGCATGGTGTTCCAGCAGCCCAACCCTTTCCGCAAGTCCATTCGCGACAACATCACGTTTGCGCCCAAGCGTCACGGCATTACCGACCGTGACGAGCTTGATCGTATGGTCGAGGAGAGCCTGCGCGGTGCAGCGCTGTGGGACGAGGTCAAGGACAAGCTCGACAAGAGCGCCTACGCGCTTTCGGGCGGTCAGCAGCAGCGCCTGTGCATCGCGCGCACGCTGGCGCTCAACCCCGATGTGATCCTGTTTGACGAACCCTGCTCGGCGCTCGACCCCATCTCGACGCTGGCGATCGAGGACCTCATGTCGTCGATTGTGGCCGACCGCGCCATCGTCATCGTGACGCACAACATGGAGCAGGCGTCGCGTGTGTCCAACCGCACGGCGTTCTTCTACATGGGCGATATGGTCGAGTACGACGAGACCGACGAGATTTTCCAACGGCCCAAGGATAAGCGGCTGAATGATTACCTCACCGGCATGTTCTCCTAGTCCGGGACATGCTTGAGGCCCGCGGCGGCCACGGTTGCCACGGGACTGATTGGAGAGGCGGGTCATCTCTTGCGGGAGATGGCCCGCCTTTTTGTGTCGTGTGCGCCCCGCCTTTTCGCTGCTATCATGGACAACGTTGAATTTCTACGAAGGAGCAGGGCATATGGCGATTCTTTTGGGGTGCGATTCCGTCAGCCTAGAGTTTCCCACCAAGCATATTTTCGATAGCGTTACGCTCGGCGTGGGCGAGGGCGACCGCATTGGTATTGTCGGTAAAAACGGCGACGGTAAGTCGACGCTGCTGAGCGTGCTCGCCGGCACGTTGGAGCCCGACGACGGCCGCGTGACGCACCGTCGCGGCACCACGATCGGTCTACTCGGCCAAAAGGACCAGCTGGTCGATACCGACACCGTGCATCATGCCGTTGTGGGTGACGTCCCCGAGTACGAGTGGGCGTCGAGCCCCCGCACGCGCCAGATTCTGGCCGGCCTTATTAGCGATGTGCCCTGGGAGGGCACGGTGGGCGAGCTTTCGGGCGGCCAGCGCCGTCGCGTGGACCTCGCGCGCCTGCTGATCGGCGACTACGACGTGCTCATGCTCGACGAGCCCACCAATCACCTGGACATGCGCACCATCAACTGGCTCGCGCGTCACTTAAAGGCCCGCTGGCAGCGCGGCCAGGGCGCGATGCTCGTGGTCACGCACGACCGCTGGTTCTTGGACGAGGTCTGCACCAGTATGTGGGAGGTCCACGACGGCCAGGTCGATCCCTTCGAGGGCGGCTACTCCGCATATATCCTGCAGCGCGTGGAGCGCGACCGCATGGCCGCGGTTACCGAGGAGCGCCGTCGCAACATGGCGCGCAAGGAGCTCGCGTGGCTGAGCCGCGGCGCCCAGGCGCGTTCCACTAAGCCCAAGTTTCGCGTTGATGCCGCTCGCGAGCTGATTGCCGACGTGCCGCCCGTGCGTGACGAGCTGGAGCTCAAGCGCCTGGCCGTGAGCCGCCTGGGCAAGCAGGTTATCGACGTGGTCGACGTGGACGCCGGCTATGCGGATGCCGATGGCGCGCCCAAGCAGGTACTCTCCGACGTGACCTGGCTCATTGGTGCGGGCGACCGCTATGGTCTTTTGGGCGAGAATGGCGCTGGCAAGTCGACGCTGCTTGATGTGATCCAGGGCAAAATTGCGCCCACGCGCGGCCGCGTGAAGATTGGCCAGACAGTGCGCTTTGGCGTGCTGTCGCAGCAGCTCGAGGAGCTCGAACCCTACATGGGCGACACGATCCGAGAGGTGCTCAGCAACTATAAGAAGTACTACGTCATCGACGGCAAGGAGACTTCGCCCGAGAAGCTCTGCGAGCGTCTGGGCTTTACGACGCAGCAGCTCTGGAGTCGCATCGGCGATCTTTCGGGCGGCCAGCGCCGTCGCCTGTCGCTGCTACTGACAATCCTGGACGAGCCCAACGTGCTCATCCTGGACGAGCCCGGCAACGACCTGGATACCGACATGCTGGCGATTGTCGAGGATCTGCTCGACGGCTGGCCCGGCACGCTGATCCTGGTGACGCACGACCGCTTTTTGATGGAGCGCGTGACCGACCAGCAGTGGGCGCTGCTCGACGGCCACCTGACGCATATGCCCGGTGGCGTGGACCAGTACCTGCGCCTGTGCAACGCCACCGCCGAGGGCGAGCCCGTGGGCGCGCCGAGCGCCAAGACCGGCACGTTTGACACCGGTGCCGCGGCAGCTGCGGCCGAAAAGCCCAAGTCGAGCGGTCAGCCCAACGGCCTGTCCAACGCCGAGCGCCAGAAGCTCCGCCGCGAGGTGAGTTCGCTCGAGCGCAAGATGGAGACGCAGCGCGCCCGCGTTGAGGAGGCCGAGGCAGCAATGGCCCAAGTCGATCCCACCAACTACACGGCGCTCGGCGAGCAGCAGGCAAAGATCGACGAGGCTCACGCCGCCATGGACGAGCTGGAGATGGCGTGGCTCGAGGCGAGCGAAAAGCTCGAGGGCGAGGAGTAGACGAGGATGATCAAAGCCGCGTTTTTCGATATCGACGGCACGCTGCTGAGCTTTAAGACCCACCGGATTCCGGCGTCGGCGCAGCAGGTGCTCGACAGCTTTCACGAGCAGGGGATCGCATGCGTGATCGCCACGGGTCGCCCGACCTGCCAGATGCCGGACTGGCTGTTCGACCTGGGCTGGGATGCGTACATTACGCTCTCGGGTCAGCACTGTTTTGATGCCGAGGGGGTTTACCGCAGCTGTCCGATCGATCCGGACGACGTTGCGGTGATTGTGGACCAGGTGGCGCAGGGGCGCTATGACTCGCTGTGCATGCAGGGCGAGAACTCGTTTGTGAACCGCCTGTCCGAGCGCGTGGTGACGGCTGGCAGCAACGCGGGAATCGTCTACCACGAGGAGCCGTTTGAGCACGCCTTTGACGCACCGGTCTACCAGTTCTGCGCCTTTGTGGACCCGGCCGACGAACATATCGTGACCGACGCCGTGTCGCATTCGCTCACCACGCGCTGGTGCGACCTGTTCTGCGACATTATTCCCGCTAACGGCGGCAAGGACCTGGGCGTGGCGGCGACGCTCGAGCGGCTTGGTATCGACGCGAGCGAGGCGATTGCCTTTGGCGACGGCGAGAACGACCTGTCGATGTTTGCCGCCGTGGGCACGAGTGTGGCCATGGGCAACGCACAGGACACGGTGAAAGCTGCGGCGACCTATGTGACGACTGCCGTGGACGACGACGGCATCTACAACGCCGCGAAGCACTTTGGATTGATGTAACTGCGGGCCGGCACCTGGCACCTGGGGACACTCCTTGCGGGGCGTCCCCATTTTGTTTTCGTCCCGCACGTTTTGTGAAACACGGCTAACTTTTAGGCAAAGTAGTAAGACATGGGCAACTTTTGCGGTAAAGTTAGCCGTGGAAAGTATCCAAAGGCTAACTAGCAATCATCGCGAAAGGCGGCCCATGGCCCTACGTGAATCCGGAGAAGACTATCTCGAATCGATCTACGTTCTGTCGGAACGCCAGGGCATCGTGCGCTCGATCGACGTTGCGGAGTACCTCGGCGTAACCAAGGCGAGCGTTTCCAAGGCCATGGCGACGCTGGAAAGCAACGGCTATGTCGAAATGGGCAAGCGCGACGTTCATCTGACGGAGCGTGGTCTGGAGGTCGCTCGCCAAATGTGGGAGCGTCACTGCTTTTTCGTGGGGCTGCTGGAGGATGCGGGTGTTTCGGCTGAGGTCGCGTCGCAAGAGGGCTGCCACATGGAGCACTGCCTGAGCGAGGAGAGCTTTGAGAAGCTAAGGGCGATGTTGGGCCGGGACAGCGACCGGGACCAGTAGCCCCGCCAACTAAGTTCAACTCAGACAAGGAACCCCGCCAGCAAGCGATGCCCAAGAACCGCCAGCAACGTCATCGCAGGCCGGGACCGGGCTTGGTTTTGAAAACACTCCGCAGTGCGAGGCCCGCCTTTCCGTTGCTCCGCAGGAGCAGGAAAGACGGGCCTCATGCGCGAGGACGTTTTCAAAACCAAGCCCGGTCCCGGCCGGACAGCCCACGAACGCTACAGGTTCTTGACACCCATCGCGCGCATGGCGTTCAGGATGGCGATGATCGCCACACCCACATCGCCGAACACGGCAAGCCACATGTTGGCGATGCCCAGTGCCGCAAGCACCAGAATCAGCAACTTAATGCCCAGCGCAAAGATGATGTTCTGCCAAACAATCGACATGGTCTTGCGCGCCACGCGGATCGCGCGGGAGATGTTGGACGGTTTGTCGTCCATGAGCACCACGTCGGCGGCCTCAATCGTGGCGTCGGAACCCATAGCGCCCATGGCAATGCCAACGTCTGCGCGGGTGAGCACAGGCGCATCGTTGATGCCGTCGCCGACAAAGGCGAGCTTGCCCTTGCCACTCTCGGTTGCAAGCAGCGCCTCGACGCGCTCGACCTTATCGCCCGGCAGCAGCTGCGCGTGGAACTCGTCGAGACTGAGTTGCTTGGCCACAGACGCCGCAACCTCCTCGCGGTCGCCCGTGAGCATGACGGTGCGCTTGACACCGGCGGCGTGCAGGTCGCGAATCGTTTGCTCAGCATCGGCCTTGACGGTGTCTGCAATCACGATGTGGCCGGCGTACACGCCATCAACGAGCACATGCAGAATCGTTCCGATGACCTCGCAATCGGGCGCTTCGACTCCGGCCGCGGCGAGCATCTTTGCGTTGCCAACGACGACGTGCTTGCCGTCGATGGTTGCCGTCACGCCATGGCCCGCGTCGTTGGTGGAGTCGCTTACGCGCTTGGGGTCGACCTCGCCCTGGTAGGCGACACGTACGGACTGCGCGATGGGGTGATCGGAGAACGACTCAGCAAGGGCTGCGACTTCGAGCAACGACTGCTCGGTATAGCCGGCCTCGGGGTGTACCGCGACCACCGAGAACGTGCCGTTGGTGAGGGTGCCCGTCTTGTCAAAGACGACGGTGTCCACGTCGGCGAGCGTCTCGAGGTAGTTAGAACCCTTGATGAGAACGCCCAGCTTGGACGCGCCGCCGATGCCGCCAAAAAAACTGAGCGGCACGCTGATCACCAACGCGCACGGGCAGCTGACGACCAAGAAGGTCAGGCCGCGCAGAATCCAGTCGGACCAGGCACCGGTGACCAGGCCACCGCCGAGCGCGAGCACCGCGGCAGCGCCGGTGACGGCGGGCGTGTAGATGCGGGCAAAGCGCGTGATGAAGTTCTCGGTGCGTGCCTTCTTTTCGCTGGCATTCTCCACGAGTTCCAGGACGCGTGCGACGGTGGACTCGCCAAAGGGCTTGGTGGTGCGCACGTGGATGAGCCCCGTCATGTTGATGCAGCCGCTGATGATATCGTCTCCGGTTTTGGCCGGGCGGGGGACCGACTCACCGGTAAGGGCGGCGGTGTCGAGCTGGGTTTCGCCCTCGACGATGACGCCGTCGATAGGCACGCGCTCACCGGGCTTGACCACGATCACGGTGCCGACGGCGATGTCATCGGGGAAGATCTGCTCGAGTGTGCCGTCGGGCTGCTCGACGTTAGCGTAGTCGGGCGCGATGTCCATCATGGCACTGATCGACTTGCGGCTCTTGCCCACGGCGTACGCCTGAAACAGCTCGCCGACCTGGTAGAACAGCATGACGGCGGCGCCTTCGGCCATGTGCGGGTCGGTATCGGGGAAGAGCACCATGGCAAACGCGCCGATGGTCGCGACGGCCATGAGGAAGCTCTCGTCGAAGGCCTTGCCGCGGCGGATGTTATTGAATGCCTTTTGCAGTACGTCGTAGCCGGCAATCAAAAACGGCACGAGGAACAGCACAAAGCTGGCGTAGATGTCGCCCGGGGTGCCGAATGCGGCGGTAAGGGTACCGAGCTCGTCGAGGACGTACACCACGGCAAAAATGCCCAGCGCTACCAGGATGCGGTTGCGCTTATGCTCGAGTGATTCTTTTTTCTTGCGCTTCTTCTTTTTCTTTTCGGGGTCGGCGGTGGCCATGACTCGTATCCTCCCATTTGAATGTATGAACATTCGCTCATATAATTTCGCGAGCAAAGGCCGCAGCAAGCGCGGCCTTGCAGGTTGGCGTAAACCTTGGCTAGAGAATGATCTCGCAGTCCGGCTCGGCGTCGGCGGTGAACTCCACAACGCGGTCGAGGACCTCGTCGAACTCGGCGTCATCGGCCTCGAGCGTCAACTTCTGGGTCATAAAGTTGACCGAAACGGATTTGACGCCCTCGAGCTTGGCCAACTCGTCCTGAAGCTCGCGCGCACAGTTGGCGCAATCGATCTCATCGAGCTTGTACTGCTTTTTCATGGTGGGTTCCTTTCCCGTTTTTGCGGCTTGGGTGCAGGCCGCGCTGGTACCGTGGTTGGTTGCTATTCGCAGATATGGCTCATGCCCTGGTTGAGCATGGTGTAGACGTGGTCGTCGGCGAGCGAGTAGAGGATATTGCGCCCGTCGCGCCGGAATTTAACCAGGTGCGACTGCTTGAGTGTGCGCAGCTGGTGCGACACCGCGGACTGCGAGGTTTCGGTCGCTTCGGCGATGTCTGCCACGCAGAGCTCGCGGCCCATGAGGGCGTAAAGGATCTTGATACGCGTGGTGTCGCTGAAGACCTTGAACAGGTCGGCGAGGTCGTAGAGAAGCTCCTCGTCGGGAAGGTCCTCGGGCGAGCAGGTGGTGGGGATCACTGGCTCGGTGGCCTCGGTGTCGGGTTTCGTTTCATCAACGCGGATGCTCATTGCAATATCCTTTCATATGAACATACGCTCAAATAACTTACTTCCGATTATATGAGCGTATGTTCATATGTCAATAACGTTTAAGTAATTCATCGCACAAAATGATGGGGAATAGTGGACGAGATTCCGGATTGAGCGGTTTTGATAGTCGATGCCGAGGTGGGTGCCCCCGCGCCGTGCAAAAATTGGAGTATTCTGCAACTATAGGGGGTCTGTTTATCTATTTCGGGCCAAATAAAGCCGCTCAAGAGTTATCCAAGGGCGGTAAACAGATAAGATCTTCCTCAAGTGTTGCCTAACGTTCCCGTTCGATAGCGTCTTTGTTTCTCATTTGGATTAACTTGTGGGTGCTGGAGGGCCGACCCTGCTGAATACTCGCAATTTTGCACATCGCTAGGGTACCCACCTTGTTAGCCGGTCTAGCTTCCGGCCCCGAAGATCCTGCCCTCGGGCGCGAGGCTGCTTGTTTGGGCAAATGATGGGCTGTCGGATTCGACTGTCTGCATGTCATCGATTGCTGTAACTTCATTAATTGTCGGGTCATCCAGCGTGATGCCTTCGAGTGTTGCTTTTTCGAGGTCGATTCGTTGGCGCTCTTCGGAATCCTGGCGAAGCTGCTTCTGAATTCGCCTTTTCTCTTCTATAAACCTTCTGAGCACAAACTGTCTCAGGTCCTCTTGCATGATTTGAAAGTCTTTTGGTAGACGCGAGGGGCGTACGCCCTCTTTCCGCTGGATTGCTTCCATGACCCTAACGAAAGAGCTGGCATGCATAAAGGAATAACGGCTGACGGTGATGATTCCGTATCCCATGGACGCAAGCGCATTCTTGCGTTCCTCATCGATGGCGCGGTCTTCTTCCGCGTCATGATAAAAACCGTTGTATTCAATGTCTGTGCGAGATTTCTTTAGATACGCATCCATAAAGAACTTTTTGCGTCTCGTGAGATTCTTTGCGGCGGCGGTGACCTGCACCTCGTAATCGGTCTCAATTCCCCTAATACCAAGCCCTCCTTCGCTTTTGGGCAGCGTTAGCATCATGACAAATGCCGTTTCCATGGGAGACCGGCATCCGCCGCGTACACATTGGATCGCCTTTCGGGCAAGGGCCAAACCGTCGCATCTGGTAATGGAATTAAAGAACTGCTTTAACCTCTCGGTCGAGGTGAGCGCGAAACGCTCGTTATAAGAGGTGGAAGAGCCGGTTCCAAGGGAGTAAGCGCTGCACAATTCAAAGTAGTACTCCACCAGTTCGCGAAAAGGGAGATAGGTGGCGGCTTGAAGTGCGCAAAGCTCAACGCCAACAATGAAGATGCCATCTTTGAGCTCTATAAAGCGTGAGTTCGAGAATCGTTTTGACGAAACGTGGCATTGACAGTTCATTGCATAGCGCGCATTCCTGCGATCAAACACCATCACCTCGAGGGAATCATTTGCGCCGAGGGAAACATCATGTTTGGTGAGCCATTCTGCGGCTGCGTCAAGGAGCGTTCCGGTGGGACATGATCCGTAAATCGCGGCAGGGTTACAGGACTCGATGCCTTTCGCAGACACCGAATGCACGGCCTGGTAGACCGCTTTTGCAGTGGTATGTGACAATACGATACTCATGGTATATATCGTGTCAGCTAATGCCGTGTTGATGGCGCTGAGTGAAAAAGTCGTTTTAGAGGTCTAACCAAATGCTGTCCAAAAGCTTGACGCAATTATGAGTTGGTATGCCCTAAATAAAAGTTTTCGCAGCTTAGCTATAGCATATAACTACTCAATTGCTGCACATTTGATTGTGATGCATCACCATTCGACAACGAATTACGTGTCGGGAATTGGCCAAAATCGTTCAAAATGAGGGTTCAGAATTTGTGATGGCAGATCTATCTGTGGAATGTAGGGCGGCCCCGCTGCGGGGTTTTCCGCTGCGAGGCCGCTCGTGATCTACGCCGGAGTTTGTCGTAGACGTTTCTACTTGGCAAACAGGTTCTTGAGGTTGAACTCGGCTTGGACGGTGCGGAGCATGAGGTCGGTGTCGTCCAGACCCAGATGCTGCTCGTTGGCATCGGCGGCGAGGGTGCCACGGCGGCGCGCCCAGTTCTCGAGCGCGGCGGGCGCGGACTCGCGGGGGAGCGAGCGCACGTCGGCGTCCAAGCTGCGGCAGATCTGGCGCGAGTCGATGACGATAATCTTGCCGGCGCGGCGTGCCTCGGCGTAACCGTCCAGATGAATTTTGAACCAGCTGTCCTCGAACGCGGCGTTATGCGCCATGTACGGGTGCTTCTTCATAAGCTTGAGCAGCTGCTTCTGCAATTCCTTGTTCTCGCGGAAGGGCGTTTTGCCGTCGATGTCGTCCCAGGTGATGTGGTGGATATTCGACAGCGGCACATCCTCGCCGCGGTAGATATCGGGCAGGCCGCAGTAGTGTGCCTCGGCGTCATGCGGCACGGCGTCGCTGGTGAGGTCCATGATTTCCCAGCCCACGTTGATGATATAGCCGCGCTCGGGTGCACGGCCGGTGGTCTCGATGTCGATACCGAGCACGGTGCCCTGGATGGGCTTGCGGGCGTAGGCCACGCCGAGCGCGTCGCGGTCGCCGCGGATCTCGCGCATGACCGACGCGGCGGTGCGCTTTTGCATCTTACCGATGGCGGCGCAGGTGTCGGCATCGGACAGGCCGCGCGAAAGCGTCGCGGGCGTCACGTTGCGCAGGCGCGCCTCGCCAATCTGGTCGCACAGGTCGCGGTTGCGGTCAGCCAGGTCGCGCACGGTGGCAAAGTCGAAGCTGGGGTCGCCCTCGGCGGTAAAGTACTCGGTTTCGAGCACCTTAAGGGCCTCCTCGCCCTTCTGGCGCTCGGACTCCATGGCGCCGTGATCGCCATAGATAAACATGGGAATAAACGGCTGGCGCTCGTATTCGAGTGCTTGTGAAACGTTCATATAACTGCTCCTTGGACGGGCCGCAGCGCGCGGCTCGGGTTCATTGAGATGTGGCGAGATGATAGTTTACCATGGGCAACTATTGGCACCACGCTAGGTCAACTACAATACCCTAGTTGACCGCTAGGACTTTTACAATGCTGCCGAAAGACACGAAAGGTTCCATCCTTCATGGATTTGCTGATTGATATTTTGCTCGACGCTGGCAGGGACACGCTGTCGCTGGTGCCGTTTTTGTTGGTGACGTATCTGGCCCTCGAGACCCTGGAGCACGTTGCGGGCGACCGCGTTAACGGCGCCATCAAGCGCGCCGGTGCCGCGGGCCCCGTGGTTGGCTCGTTGCTGGGCATGGTGCCGCAGTGCGGCTTTTCGGCAATGGCGGCCACACTGTACGCCGGTCGTGTCGTGACCTTGGGCACGTTGGTGGCGGTGTTCCTTTCGACCTCCGATGAGATGCTGCCGCTGTTGTTCGCCGAGCAGGTGCCCGTGCAGACCATGGCGATGCTTTTGGCTTCGAAGGCACTGATCGCGCTGGTCACGGGCTTTATCGTGGACGCCGCCATTCGCGGCCTGCGTCGTAACGCTCGCGCACATGCGGCGATTCGCCGTACCGTGCTGGGGACCGCTGCTAATCCGGCTCATGTGAACTGCGCGCACGACGACCACACTGGCGGTGACATCATCGACGAGGTGGCCGAGGCGGGCGTGAGCGCCGATCACATCCATGAGCTGTGCGAGCGCGACCATTGCGGTTGCGATGAAGACGAGGACGAGCACGAACACGGACATGGCCACGATCACGGTCATGAGGACGAGCATGAACACCATGATGGCCACGGTCACTCCCACTCTCACGAGGGCGCGCCCCTCCTGTCGATTATTCGCAGCGCCATCTCGCACACCGTGCAGGTATCGGTATTCATTTTTCTGGTGACGCTGATTCTGGTCGCCGTGCTCGAGACCTTCGGCGAGTCCGCGATCGAGCAGTTCCTGCGTGGCAACGAGACGCTCGCCGTCCTGGGTTCGGCGCTTGTCGGCCTGATTCCCAACTGCTCGGCCAGCGTCGTCATCACACAACTGTACCTGGAAGGCGCGCTGCAGCTGGCCCCGATGCTCGCCGGCACGCTCATCTCTGCTGGTGTGGGCTACCTGGTGCTGTTCCGCACCAACCGCAGCGCCCGCGAAAACGTCCTGTTCCTGTTCATGATGTACGTCATCGGTGCCGGCTGGGGCCTCATCCTATCCGCCGTTGGCCTTTAAGTAGATTATTGGGACATGTCTTACGATCTACCCCTGTGACCAGGGCATTCCCCGCTGCCAAAACAAAAAGGTAGATTTTTAGGCATGTCCCAAAAATCTACCTTGGTTAGCGCAGCAGCTCGGTGAGGTTGCGCTTAAAGCGGGCCCGGTCTTCGCTGGTAAATGCCGCCGGACCGCGAGTGCGACCGCCGGCGCGGCGCACCTTCTTTTCCTCGTGGCGAATAAACAGTTGCATGTCGATGGTCGCCTTATCGTAGACGCGCCCGCGCACGCCGATGGCGGCGGCATCGCGCCCGAGCACCATGCTCGCCAAGCCAATGTCCTGCGTCACGACTACGTCGCCCGCCTGCAGGCGTTCGACAATGGCAAAGTCGGCGCTGTCGGCGCCCACGCTCACATCGAGCGTCGTGACCCAAAATCCGCGTCGCGCATGCTCGACGTCGCGCGGATCGTTGCGGCGAATGTGGCGTTCCAGGTTCTGTGTGCTGTTGCCGGCGATAACGACGGCAACGCCCGCCCGCCGCGCGCAGTCAATCGACTCGCGCGTGACCGGGCAGGCGTCTGCATCAATAAAGAGCGTTCGCGGCATCTAGTGCACCAGTTTGCCAAATTGAATAGCGCGAACAATCAGCGTTACGCCAAACACCAGCAGTGCGGCGCCGCTAAAGATGACGAGCATCTTGGCCGACCACAGCGGATAGATAAACACGAACATGCCGGCGATGATGGAGAGCGCGCCGCTCAGGATGGCGAGGGCACGGTTGGACGAAAGCTCGGACTCCAGAATGGACATGACACCTTCGACGATCCAGCCAAAGCCGGCCACGATAACCACCATCGTGGTGAGCGTCGCGGTCGAGAAGGCCTGGTTGCGCAGGATTATGACGCCGCCCAAGATAATGAGTAGGTTGGAGATGATGCTCGTCACGCGCCAGCCGGTGGGCAGCAGTGGCTCGAAAACAGCGGTAAACAGCCTGATCGCGGCCGTGATCACAAAGTAGAAGCCCAAGACGGTCGTTAGGAAGACGAGGGACTTGGCAGGCGCAAACAGCAGTGCGATGCCGGCGACGAGCGCCAAGACGCCCGTGATGGCGTAAATCCAGCGCACGGCCTTGACGGCCTTGCCTGCCATGCTTTTCTCGTCAAATCCAAACTGGCTCGATTTTTGGTCATCATTCTTAAAGATGCCCATAATGTCTCCTTTCCGTGCGGTGCACGTCGCGTTCATTGCTCTCCGTGCGGCGTACGCCAAAAGTGCTGCAACAAGTATCGCCCAAGGGCGCCGATGCATGGGGCGGGAAGGACGAATTGCCGCCCCACATTCCCGAATTGTTACTTTTGTTCCCGCTCCAGTGAGGATTAATCAACAATTGTAGAACATTACGCCGCTGTATGTAATTGCCTAGGTTTTAGGTTAGATTCTCCTAAGAACAATTGCCCGAAATTGGGGGTCCCTATGAACGAAACAGTTCCCGCGGCGCCGTCGAGCGCGGAGTCGATGGCAAAGCAGGGTTGCGAAAAGCTCGGCTTGGAAGCGTTTGATGCGCTGGTCCGTCGTGCCCGTACGTGCCGCCGTTTTGACGAGTCCATGCGCGTGCCGCGCGAGTTTTTGCTCGAGCTGGCGGAACTGGCGCACCTGGCTCCCTGCGGCGCCAATGCTCAGCGTCTGCGTTTTCATGTGGTAAGCGGTGCAGAGGACTGCGCTCGCGTGTTTGACGAGCTTGCATGGGCCGGCGCGCTTAAGGACTGGCCGGGTCCTGCCGAGGGTGAGCGCCCGACCGGCTACATCGCGATTCTTGCCGAGCGCGCCGTTCCGGGCAAGCCCGCCGCTCCCATTACCGAGGTCGACACGGGCATTGCCGCGCAGACGATGATGCTCGCCGCCCGCAGCGCCACGCCCGAGGTGGCAGCCTGCATGTTCAAGGCCTTTACGCCCCACGCGATCGATGCCATGGGGCTCGATAACGACAAGTATGAGCTCAAGCTGATCATGGCGCTTGGCGTTCCGGCCGAGACGCAGGTGATCGATGCGATCGATTCCAACCCCGACGGCTCCATCAATTATTGGCGCGACGAGGCGCGGGTGCACCACGTACCCAAGCGTCCGCTTGCCGACGTGCTGCTGTAGTTGAGCGTCACCGCGGTGTGATCCGGCGGTAAACCACCACAAAGGTGCCTGTCCCCTTTGTGGTGGTACGAGGGGAGGGTGTGTGGCAGATTTGTATTTGGTGCGGCATGGGCAGACTGAGCTCAATGTGCAGAACATTTTGCAGGGCGGGCACGATTCGCCGCTTACGGCGCGCGGGCGCGAGCAGGCGCTGATGGCGCGTGCAGCGTTTGCGGCGCGCGGCGTGGCCTTTGACCGTGTGTATTCCTCCCCGTTGGGCCGGGCGCGGCGTACGGCTGAGCTAATTGCTGGTGAGGGCCGCTCGATAGAGCTGGTCGATGACCTGCGCGAGTGGCATTTGGGCTCGCTGGAGGGTACATCAAATCGCGAGATGCCGCCGCAGCCCTGGGGTGATTATCCGGTGGCCTTTGGTGGCGAGTCTGAAGGCGAGCTCCAGTCGCGCATGGTCGCGGCGCTGTCCCACATCATGGCCAGGCCGCAGCACGACTGTGTGCTGGCAGTCTCCCACGGCTCTTCCTGCCAGGAGTTTCTTGAGTATGTGACTGGCAGGGGAGAGCTACCCGACAACGGTGCCGTGCTTCATTTTGGCTATTGCGACGGTGCGTTTTCGCTCCTTGATTGGTAACGAACGAAAGGACCCCTATGAATAAAGACCTGTATCTGGTTCGTCATGGGCAGACAATATTCAACCTTAAGCGCATTATTCAGGGTTGGAGTGACTCGCCGCTCACGCAGCTGGGATGCGACCAGGCGGCGCGTGCCGGCATGTTCTTGCGTGCGCGCGGCATTGAACCCGATCATGCCTACACCTCCACACTTCATCGCACCGAGCAGACTATCGCCAACCTGTGGCCGGGCTTGGCGTACGAGCGCCTGGACGGTCTGCGTGAGTGGTTCTTTGGCGACTTTGAGGCCGAGCGCGTGATGCTTATGCCCGAGCGCCCGTGGCGAGATTTCTATCGTCAGTTTGGCGGCGAGGGCCAGATGCAGGTGCGCGAGCGCATGGCGGCGACGATAACCGATCTTATGCGACGTCCGGACCACGAGTGCGTGCTCGCGGTGAGCCACGGTTCGGCTATCAAGGAGTTTTTGGACCACGTGCGGGGCGCGGCGGCCGACGAGCGCGAACGCGTGCCGGGCAACTGCTCAGTGCTGCATTTTGCGTTTGACGATGCGGCCGATACGTTTGAACTGGTCGAAGTCTTTACGCAGGAAGACTACGCGCGCGAGCTGGGGCTTGAACCGCTCGTGGCTACTGCGGGCCCGCAGTGCGGATAACGCGAGCGCGGCGGCACGGGTCGTCGGCATAACTTCTCGACGCAAAAGGGGCGGAGATGCATGTACCTGCTGCATCTCCGCCCCCTGTTTGTTGGGCTGCCGATTTTTGTGCTGGACGGTCTGGTCTTGCTAGAACCGCGCGACCTGGTGCGTGAGCAGACCCGTCGGAACCTGCGCCGCGCCGCCGCTGACCTGCGCGGCGGGGAAGAGCGCAGCTACGGCAAAGTTGAACGGCTCTTTGCCCGTGTAGGTGCCGGCGGCACGTGCATCGTCGGCCAGGAGCTGTGATGCCTCGACTAGTGCGGCAGCGTAGGCAGGGTCGTCGGCCAGTGCCGGCTCCGGCGCCTGGTCGAGCATGGCGCGGATGGCCCCGACGGCGTCCTCGCGCTTGACCTCCCACACGCGGTGCGTAATGCCGGCGGGGTCGGTGACGGCATAGAGTGAAGCGCCCTCTTTTGCGGCGCCGAGGATGATATCCATGACGGGAGAGGCTTCGTAGACAAGCGTTACGGGACGGGGCTGTACCTTGAGGTCGGCGATTGCGCGCGCAGCGGCGGTCGTATCGGCGGCAACCGCGTCGCCGCCCGCCAGCGCACCAACCGGGCAGATCGCCACGACACCCGTCACACGTCCCGGCTCGCCCGAGCATTCGTACACGTAATACGCCGCACCCGGGTCCTTGAGCATCAGGCCATCGGCAATGGCTCCGCGCAGAGCATCGTTGCCGCTCAGGATGCTGCCCATTGCGGGCAGCGCCTCGAGCACGCGGTCCTGAGCCGGGCGGATGCAGGGAAACGGAAGTGCTTTCATGGGCGGTCCTTACGCGCGAGTCGGTTTATTCGCGGCTTATTATGCCCCAACTTGGCTATCCGCGCCCCAGAGTATGTTGTCGGCGAGCGCGATCAGCACGCTCTGGCAGCGAACGATATCGGCGTGGGGCACATATTCGTTGGGCTTGTGCGCGAGCGCGAGCGACCCGGGACCGTAGCTCATGCAATTGCGGTTACCTGTCTTGCCGGCAATGACGGCGGTGTCGGTGTAGCCGGTAAAGAAGCCGACGGTCGTGTCCGCGTCCGTCACGTTATCGGCGGCACGCTTGAGCGCTGCAAGAAGGGGAGAGTTCGGGTCGCGCTCGATGGCGGGGCGGTCGCCCGTCACGGTGTAGCTGCCATGGCAACCGGGAACGGCGGCTTCGGCGACGGCGATGGCCTGCTCTACCATGCGCGTCGCGGCTGCCGTATCGGTCGGCGGGGTCAGGCGCATGTCGACCCAGACTTTGGCGCGGTCGGGTACGACGTAGGGGCGATATCCGCCCTCGATTTGGCCAAACGTGATGGTCGAAGGCCCCAGCTCATCGTGCGCGGGCAGCGCCGCAAACGCGCGACGGAGCGAACACACGACCTCGGCCATGGCGGCGACGGCATCCGCGCCCTTCCAGGGCTGGCTCGCATGTGCCGTCACGCCAGCCATTTCAATCTCGAACCACGTACGCCCCTTGTGCGCCACCTGGATCTGTCCGTCGGTGGGCTCGGTGTCCAGCACCCATTCATGCGAGCCGACCCAGCCAGCATCGATCGCGGTCTCTGAGCCGCGCATAAAGTCTTCCTCGTCGACCGAGCAGATGAGCGAAAAGTCGCGGCGGGGCAACGCGCCATTCGCCGCCACGCGCTCGAGCGTATGGACCAGTGCGGCAATGGCGCAGGCCAGGCCACCCTTCATGTCGCAGGCGCCACGGCCGTAGAGCTTGCCGTCGCGCACGACCGCCCCGAGCGGCGTAATGTCCGCGTCCCAGCCGTCGCCCAAGGTGACTGTGTCCATATGGCAGATATAGACGAGTCGCGGCTCGTCGCTCACTCCCGGCACGGTGACCATAAGGTTGCGGCGCCCGGGGAGTACTTCGAGCTCTGCAATTTGCACGGCATCGAGTACCGGATGGCTCAGCTGCGCTAACCGTTCCTCAACCAACGCTTTGATATAGCGTTCAATCTCGCCCTCATACGCACCTGGGTCGGAACTGTCGATCCGCACGAGCCCTTGCGTAAGCCGCCAAGCAAAATCTGTATCAACCATAGGCACCTCACAAATAGTTAGGTCAACATACAGATTGTATGCCAAGAAGCGGCTCAGTGCATTTAATGGAGTGCTCACAAAAACGGGGGCGCCTCTCGTGCGAAAGGCGCCCCCGTTGGCATTCAATGTCAGTGACGGGCAGGCCACATGGGGGAACTGCCCGTCAGATCAGCCGGCGCTATTTGATCACGCGCACGCGATACATCGACGGAATCTGCTTGAGCGCCTCGATGGTGCTGCTGTCCAGGTGCTCATCGGTGTCGAACATGGTGTAGGCGTTCTCGCCGGCGGACTCGTTGGTCATACGCTGCACGTTGGCGTTGTCCTTGGCCAGGATGGCCGTGATCTGGCCGATCATGTTGGGCACGTTGGCGTGCAGGCAGGCAATGCGGCTTGCGGCGCGCGCCTTGCCCATGCTGCAGGCGGGGTAGTTGACGCTGTGCGCAATGTTGCCGTTCTCCAGGTAATCCTTGAGCTCGCTGATGGCCATGTCTGCGCAGTTGGCCTCGGCCTCGCCGGTGCCGGCGCCCGAGTGCGTGGTGATAAACGTATTGGGCATCTTGACGGTCTTGGGAGTGGCAAAGTCGCAGCTAAACCAGCTGAGCTTGCCTGCACGCAGGGCGGCGTCGACGGCGTCCTCGTCAATGATGGTCTCGCGTGCGTAGTTGATGAGCACGGCGTCCGGGGCCAGCAGGTTGATCTGCTCGGTGCTGATCATGCCGATGGTGTCGGCCTTGCTGGGCACGTGTACGGTGAGGTAGTCGCAGCCGCGGCAGAGATCCTCGAGCGTGCCCACGCGCTGCACCTCGCGGCTCAGCACCCACGCGTGCTCAACGGAAATGAACGGGTCGTAGCCGTAGACATCCATGCCCAGGTCGACGCAGGCGTTGGCGACCTTGGAGCCCACGTTGCCCAGGCCGATGACGCCGATGCGCTTGCCCTTGAGCTCGCGGCCCACAAAGGCCTTCTTGGCCTTCTCGGCATCGACCTGAATCTCAGGGTCGTCGGCGTTGTCGCGCACCCAGTTCATCGATTGCACCACGCCGCGGCTCGAGAGCACCAGCATGCCTAGGACGAGCTCCTTAACGGCGTTGCTGTTAGCGCCGGGGGAGTTAAAGACGACGACGCCCTTCTTGGCGTACTCCTTGACGGGGATGTTGTTGACGCCGGCGCCGCAGCGGGCGATGGCGCGGATGCCCTCGGGCAGCTCGTAGCCGTGCAGGTCGGTCGAGCGCATCAGGATGGCGTCGGCCTCTTCGGCGGTGCTCACAAATTCGTAGCCCTCGCCAAACTCGACTTTGCCGTCCTTGGTGATATCGTCGATGGTCTTAATCTTACGCATGGAAAAACTCCTTAGCAGGTTTTGATCTAAACAGGTTGGTCTGAGGTGGCTGGTCGGCCCGCGTGCTGCGGGCTAGTTAGATCGCGGACTCAAACTATGCTGCGCTTCGAAGTCCTTCATGTACGTGGCCAGCGCCTGCGCGTCCTCCATGGTGACGGCGTTGTACACGCTGGCGCGCATGCCGCCGACGAGGCGATGGCCCTTGACGTTTTGGATCTGGTGCTCTGCCGCGCCTGCGACAAAGGCCGCGTCGAGGTCGGCATCGCCGGTACGAAACGTGACGTTGGCGATGGAGCGACTGTCTGCCTGCGTGGTGCCATGGAACAGCTCGCTGTGTTCGAGCAGGTCGTAGAGCAGGTTGGCCTTGGCCCAGTTGCGCTCGGCCATGGCGGCAAGTCCGCCGGTCTGCTCAACCCAGCGGAACACCTTGCCGCACACGTATATGCCAAAGGTGTTGGGCGTGTTGAGCATGGAGCCCTTGGCGGCCTGGGTCTTAAGGTCCATGTACTGCGGCGTCTGCGCAAAGGCGGGGCCTTCGGCGATCAGGTCGTCGCGCACGATAACCACGGTCACGCCAGCGGCGCCGGCGTTTTTCTGAGCGCCGGCGTAAATGAGCCCGTAGCGCTTGACGTCGAGCGGCTGCGACAGAAAGCAGCTCGAGACGTCGGCGACCAGCGGCACGTCGCCGCAGTTGGGCAGCTCGTGGAACATGGTGCCAAAGATGGTGTTGTTCTGGCAGATGTAGACGTAGTCGAGCCCGTCGCCCGCGGCCTCGGCGGCAATGCGCGCGTTGATGTCGGCCATGTCGGGGATGCGGTCGAAATTGGTGTCCTCGGAGCTCGCGAGCAGCACAGCCTCGCCGTACTTGGCGGCCTCTTTGTACGCTTTGTTGGCAAAGTTGCCGGTCACGACGTAGCCGGCGCGGCCGCGGCGCATGAGGTTCATCGGGATGCCCGCAAACTGTAGTGTGGCGCCGCCCTGCAAAAACAGGACACGGTAGTTGTCGGGGATGCTCAGCAGGCGACGCAGGGTTGCTTCGGCGTCGTCGATGATCTGCTGGTACATGCTAGATCGATGGCTCATCTCGAGCACGGACATGCCGCAACCGCGGTAGTCCATCATCTCGTCGGCGATCTCGGCGAGCACGCTTGTGGGCAGTGCGGCCGGGCCAGCTGAGAAGTTGTGCACACGTGCCATCTTCTAGTTCCCCCTCGTAGTCGTTTGAACGTTCGGGATACTTTAGCACAGTGGAGCGCCAGGCGCGACCGCATCACAGCAAAACCCGAGTGCGCCGCTATGATTTACAGGATGGTTACATGGGGGAGGGCTTATCTCGAGGCCCGCATCCGATCCGCCTCGGCCTTCGCTTGTTTCCAGGGACGCACACGACCGTTGGTGAGGTCGTCATAACCATGAGCGATGGTACGTTGAATGTGATCTTCGCGTTCCTGAATGGTAGTTAGCGCGCGCGTCTGATCAGAAATAGGCTTTACGACAGGCATATGAAACTCCTTACATAGAATCATATGTAGAACTCTATGTTGAGTGTAGCGGAGGGTGGCGTTGGGCGTGTGCGTGCCTGCATTCGTAAGCGCGGTTGTCTGGCAAGTGTGATTTGGGGCGACCTCGTTAAAGTTTCTAAGCTGCGAAAATGACCGTTAACCGGATTAAATTTTGTTGCTCAACATTTGAAACTCTGGGCGTGGTAACTTTTTTACCAACAGGTATGATTATTGTCATGTGCGCCGCGCCTGCCTGCCGGGTTGCGGCGTACTTGTGACAGCCTTTGACACCCTTGGAGCGTGTACTGTGGATGTAACCACAAAAAGCGTTCGGGGGGGGGGTGCTCACCCGCGAGCAATTCCTCCCGCATGAGATGCGCATCGTCGCTGCCCTTCGTATGCAGGGCGCAAGCGACGAGCAGGTCATTGTACGCGTAAAGAGCGAGAACCTCTTTCAATATCCCACGGAGCGCATGGTCGCCAACCGCGCAACCGTGTGCCTTCGCCGCCTTGACGCCATGGTGCCCACGGACGCCGTATGCGCCGCGCGCGGCATCGACCCCAAAACCGCCGTCGAGGCTGCGTCATCCCTAACCAGGCTCATGGCATCCGGCACTCCCACGCAGGCGGACCAGGCCATCTTCTACAGCATGATCTGCCGCTACGATATCGTGCGCGAGCTCGTGCTCGTCGAGGTAGGGGAGCGCCTACAAAACTTCGATTATGCCTTTACGGCGGTTGACCTCAACGCCTTTATGACACGCTTTACCACGGAGTATCCGGACGCGGCCCGCTGGACTGAGGCCACGGTCAAGCGCATTAAGGGCTCGCTCCGCCAGACGCTCCGCCATGCCGGCCTTATCGGCGAGGGCCAGGGCCCGGAGTCCGAGCGCCTGTCACCACTCTTCCTCGATTCCGATGTCGAGCGAGCCTTGGTTCAGCTGGGCGAGCAGTCGCTTATCGCGGCCCTTACCGGCAGGGCGGTGATGTAGCGTGGCTCCCGTCAAAAGCGCCGTCGACCCTGTTGTCACCCCGGCGACCGATCTCGCCACCAATATTGGCATCCATTCCCGCAAGAGCGTCGTTGCGGCGCATGCCCGCTCCGAGCGTGCCTGTCAGGAATTTGAGCGCCGTGCGCAGCTTCTGCGCGAGTGCCTGTGCAGCGAGGACTTTTTGGCCAACAAGGGCATAGGCAATGAGATCGGCTTTCACACCTTTTGCTATGACCCGGCGCTGGAGTTTGAGGCGCGTGCATTATTTGGCACCCTTTCACGCGATGCCGAGGCCGACAAGCTTCCGTGCGCGCTCAAGGTCGTGAACCTTTACGACGCCGTGCTGGCAATTCTCGAAAAGCGCCGTGTCCTCAAGGCTATCCCGCACCAAGAGGAGCGCCGCGGTACCCAGCGCGTGCTCGAGGACGTGGCCAAGTTCGCCTCGCCCGAGAAAGTCGCCGCGTACATCCTTGAGCAGACCGAGCCGCACATGCCCGGAGACGTCATCCTTCTCACCGGCGCGGGCGAGGTTTTCCCGTTCTTTCGCATACACACGCTTCTCCACTGCATGCTTGCGGATTTTGATGAGGTGCCTGTGGTCGCCGCCTATCCGGGCAGTTTCAACGGCTCTTCTTTCCAGCTCTTTAACCGTCTGCCGGCCGACAACTACTACCGCGCCATCGATATCTCGTAAGCACGGCTCCCCGCAGACAAGGCACTGCCGCCGGCAACAACCCTTTGCCATACGTTCCCAAACCCAAAGGAGCACCCATGGACAACACGATCATTCGCGACCTCTTTGCAAAAGACATCAACCGCTCCATCAACGGCGTGGTCAAGGTCCAGGATTCAAAAGATGGGTCCATCCGCCAGGAGCTTGACGAGTACGTGGTGACGCGCGAGCTGCAAGGGCACCTTGCCACGTTCTTCAAGGCATACGGCGATGCCATCGATGTGCCCACCGACAAGATCGGCGTGTGGATCAGTGGCTTCTTCGGTTCCGGTAAATCGCACTTCCTCAAGATGCTGAGCTACCTGCTCGAGAATCGCCAGATCGGTGGCATGAGCGCCATTCGCTACTTTGACGGCAAAATCGTCGACCCCATGGTCGCGGCTGCCATGGAGCGCGCGTGCTCGGTGCCCACGCAGGCCATCCTCTTTAACATCGATAGCAAGGCGGGCCAGTGGAAGCAGGGTGATACGGCTCCCACGGCGCTGCTTCGCGGATTTGAGCGCATGTTCTACGAGGCGCGCGGCTTCTACGGCGAGGACCTCAAGCTTGCAAAGCTCGAGGACTACATCGATTCCCTGGGCAAGACCCAGGAGTTCCGCGAGGCCTTTGAGCGCGTGAACGGCGAGTCTTGGCTCCAGACCCGCGATACCTACAGCTACTTTGAGGACGACGTCGTCGAGGTGCTGCAGAGCGTGCTCGGCATGAGCGAAAAGGCCGCATGGAACTGGCTCGAGGGTTCTGAGGACGAGGTTTTGGCCCCTGATGTCTTTGCCAAAAAGGTCAAGGACTACGTAGACGCTCAGGCAGCGGCCCGCGGCGGCAACTTCCGTTTGCTCTTTATGGTCGACGAGGTGGGTCAGTTTATTACAAACGACAAGGACCCAAGCCTTATGCTGAGCCTTCAGACCATCGTCGAGGAGCTGGGTGCCGCCTGCGGTGGCCGCGTGTGGGTGATGGTTACGAGCCAGGAGGCCATCGACAACCTGAGCCTGCCCGTGGGCAACGACTTTTCAAAGATCCAGGGCCGCTTCAATACCCGCCTTTCGCTCTCCAGCTCCAGCGTGGACGAGGTCATCCAGCGCCGTGTGCTCGAGAAGACCGCGCCGGCGGCCGATATGCTTGCACAGGTCTACGAGCAAGACGCCGCCGTGCTTAAAAACAACTTTACCTTTGAGGGTGGCTCGCGCTCCGACCTTGCCGGCTACGCCAACTCCAAGGATTTTGTGGCCAGCTACCCGTTTGTGGGCTACCAGTTTAAGCTCCTGCCCGACGTGATGACCGAGGTGCGCAAGCACGGTGTCAAGGCCAAGCACATGTCAACGGGCGAGCGCTCCATGCTGAGCGCGTTCCAGGAGAGCGCTCAGGTCATCCAGTATGACCAGACCGGTGCACTCGTGCCGTTCTGGTGCTTCTTCGACACTATCTCCAAAGACCTTGAGCACGGCATCAACCAGGTGGTCGACCGCGCGGTCCGTGCGGCCGAGGACGCAAAGGGCCTTGAACCCTACGACGTTCAGGTGCTCAAGCTCCTGTACCTGATTCGTTACATCGGCTACGTTAAGGCCACGGTCGAGAACATCTCCATCTTCATGATCGACGGCCTCGACGTGGACATGCGCGCCCTCAAGGACCGCGTCAAGGAGTCCCTTGCCCGCCTGGAGCGCGAGAACTACGTGGCACGCCAGGGCGATGCCTATAGCTTCCTCACCGACGAGGAGCAGGAGATAGCGCAGGAGATCGCACGCACTCCGGTCGATAACGCGCAGGTGGTCGAGTCTATCAAAAAGCGCCTGTTCGACAGCATCTACACCGCGCGTAAACTCAACCGCGGGGCCAACGACTTTCCTTTTGACCGCTATGTGGACGGCTCAATCCACGGTGCCAGCATGGGCGGCATGGAGCTTTGCGTGGCGACTATGGCGAGCGATCTGGGCCGTGCGGACGATACCGAGCTGGCCTTGGCTTCTTCGGGCAAAGCCATCGTGGCTTTGAGCGACGAGGCGGATTATTGGGAGACGCTCGTCAACGCCGCCAAGATCCGCAAGTACGCCAAGACGCGAAATCTCCAGGAGCTTCAGCCGAGTACGCGCCAGATCGTCGAGTCCAAGATGCGCGAGGCAGCCTATAACGAGAAAGAGGCCGATGTCCTTTTGAGCGAGGCCGTACTCCATGCACGTTGCGCGGTCAACGGCCGCATAATTGAGGTCCGCGCGGCCAAACCCGCTCAGGTCTTTGAGCAAGTGCTGGCGCAGCTGTGCGATGTGGTCTTTGAAAAGGCCGACTATATCGGCGCGCCGGTCACGAGCGATTCCGATATCCGCTCCACTCTGGCGGGCAACGTTCAAGCGGGGCTCGCTGGCATGGACGCGGGCAACACGCGTGCGCTCAAGGAGGTCGAGGACTACCTCAAAGTTCAGCACCAGCGCCACCTGGATACCGCTATGGGCGATATCCAGCGCAGGTACCAGCAAAAGCCCTATGGCTGGCGCGAGGTTGACATCGCAAATGTGGTGGCGCAGCTTGTAGTGGAGCAGCGCGCGCAGGTGCTGTTTGGCGGTCAGACGGTTCAAGCTAACGACAGCCGCATGGTGTCGCTCCTGCGTAAGGATGCCGATAAGGCCCAGGTGCGTTTGCGCGTGCGCATGAGCGACCGGTTGCTGCGCGCCACGGGCGAGCTTATGCGTGACCTGTTTGATCTCAAGACCGTGCCCTCCAACGAGGATAAGCTCGTGGCCGAGCTCAAGGAGCGCCTTGAGGGCTTGCGTGAGGTGTGCGTCGCCATGGCACGCGACTACTACACGGGTATCAAGCCGGCCTACCCGTATCCCGGTGAGGACGAGTGCGAGAAGATGCGCTCGGAGGTGGTCGACGTTCTTAAGGACCAGAGCGATTCCGAGGCGTTCTTGACCACGTTCACCAAGCACGAGGACCGCCTGCTCGATGCCAAGGAAGACTTTGACAAGGTGGTTGAGTTCTTCGAGTCCAACCAACGAACAGCGTTTGACCACGCCAAGGATTTCTTGAGCCGCACCGAGGGCATCGAGTATGCCTCCGATGACATTCCCAACGCGGTGGAGAACGTGGCAAAGGTACGCGAGATCCTCAAAGACCCAAAGCCCTACGGCCGCATTAAAGACCTTCAGCCGTTGATGGCACCCGTCAAGGAAGACATCAAAAAGCACCTGGGCATTCGCCGCAACGAGTTCTTGTGTCGTATCGAAAACGACCTGCAGGATTTGCGGAAGCAGGCCGAGAGCCAAGAAGGTTTTGTCAAGCAGGCCAAGGATGCCATCGCGGACGCCAACACCAGGTATGAGTCGTTCAAGAACCGCGCCCATGGCGTCCAGAGCCTCAACGAGCTTAACGCCCTCGCGGCAAACTGGGAAAACTGGATCGTTGCTGCAACCAACAAGATATACGACGCCGTGGATGAGGCCCGCATGCGAATGGACAACGAGCGCCGCACCACCGAGGTCACGAGTACGGGTGAGGTGGTCAAGAAGATCTCCAACAAGGGCGCCGCATCGTCTGCGCCCGTGCCCGCGTCTAAGCCCCAGCGCAAGATCAAGACCGTGCGCCGCGCCGATTTGGCCAAGCCGAGTCGCCTCTTGTCCGCAGAGGACGTGGAGCGCTACGTGGACGACCTGCGCTCTCGCCTTATGCAGGAGCTCGCTGCAAACGACGAGATTCGTATCAACTAACTCGCGGAGCCACCGGTGCCAAAGCGAGCACCGGTGGTTTATGGCGTTTAGAAAGGCTCATCAACCATGAACGATTCTGCTCTTAAGAGCTTCTGCACCTGGGCCCGTACAGAGCTCATCAAAGGCGTGGAGGCACAGATGGTGCGCTACGGCGTCACCGAACCTGTACCTTCGCCCGTTGGGTCCGAGACCGTCAACGGCCTGCCCCTAAGTCCTGCTGAGGTTGTGCAGCGTGACGAGCTGCTGCGCATACAGACAGAGGTGGGTCACGAGGCGCTGCGCGACCGAGCGGCCTACACCTGGTTCAACCGCATCGTGGCCATTCGCTTTATGGATGCACGCGGATGGCTCCCCAGCCGTATGCGCATGCTGAGTCGTGCGGACGGCAGCCATGGCAGCGAGGCCGTGGAGAACGCACTGGACGTGGAGATAGCGACGGCCGATACCGATCGCATAGCCGAGCTCAAGATGGCGGGCTTGGATGAACCGCTGTGGCGCTACCTGTTTATGGCTCAGTGCGAGGAGCTTGCCGATTGCCTGCCGGGCGTCTTTGAACGCGTGGGCGGTGCCATGGAGCTGCTGTTGCCCCAGGGCCTCATGATGTCCGACGGCGTGGTGGGCAAACTCAACACCATTCTCGCTGACGAGGACTGGCGCAAGGGCGTGACCGTTCTGGGCTGGATGTATCAGTACTACAACGCTGACGTTAAAGACGAGTTCTTCAAGGCAAAACGCAAAGCAGCGGCGGCGGACATCGCGCCCGCCACGCAGCTCTTCACCCCCGAGTGGATCGTGCGCTATATGGTCCAGAACTCGCTCGGCCGTCTGTGGATGCTCAACAACCCGGGGAGTTCGCTGCGCGAGCGCATGGAGTATTACATCGAGCCTGATACTGAGCACGAGGACTTCATCCGCATTTCGAGCCCCGAGGAGATAACCCTCTGCGACCCCGCATGTGGCTCGGGCCATATCCTGGTCTATGCGTTTGAGCTGCTCTTTGCCGTGTACGAGGAGCGCGGCTACCGCGAGCGCGAGATCCCGGAGCTCATCCTGACCAAAAACCTCGCTGGCATGGAGATCGACCCCCGTGCGGCTCAGATCGCGGAGCTGGCGCTTGCCATGTGCGCCCGCGAGCACGATCGTCGCTTCTTTAGGCGTGGCGTTCGCGCCGACGTTGCCGTGCTCTCGAGCATCCCGCTAGGGGAGGACGAGCTGCCGGGTAACAAGAAGCTCGCCGAGGAGCTGAGTCATTTGGGCGAGATCGGTTCGCTGCTCAATCCCTCAGAGGACGAGATCGACGAGCTCAAGGCTGCCGCCGCGAGTTGTTCCGATGACCTTTTTGCCGCTACGGCCAAAACTAAGCTCGAAAGCGCTGCCGCCATCTGCGAGAAGCTGTCCCGTCGTTTTACCTGCACCGTTGCGAATCCTCCGTATATGGGCAGCAGCAGCTTTAACCCCTTCATGAGCAAGTGGGTCAAGAAGAACTACCCCGACGTGAAGAGCGACCTCTTCTCCAGCTTTGTCGTTCGCATGTTCAGTCTCGCCAAGGACCACGGCGAGTGCGGAGTCATGTCGCCTTTCGTCTGGATGTTCATCGGAAGCTATGAGAAGCTCCGCAACGAGATTATCGACAACAGAACGCTTACCTCCCTCATTCAACTTGAGTACTCGGGCTTCGCTGGCGCGACTGTGCCCATCTGCACCTACACGTTTCACAACTCACTCATCAAAGGCTACAAGGGAGGCTACGTGCGCCTTTCTGACTTCGTTGGCGCCGCTGTCCAGGCTCCCAAGGCCCTCGAGGCAATCCAAAACCCCGACTGCGGCTGGTTCTACCGCCGCAACGCCGAGACCTTCAGGCAGATCCCCGGCACCCCCATAGCCTACTGGGCCAGTGATGCCCTTGTTGAATCGTTCACAAAAGGAAGGAGGCTCGATGCTGTTGCTACTCCGCGACAGGGCTTGGCGACGAGCGATAATGGCCGCTTTTTGAGGAAATGGTGGGAAGTAGCGCCTTCCAACACATCGCGAGATTGTAGCGGCAGGCCTGAGGCAAAGCAGAGTGGCTCCCGTTGGTTCCCGATTATTCGGGGCGGCTCCTATCGAAAGTGGTGGGGTGACTACGACGAGGTGGTTAACTGGTTTGATGACGGTCGGGAGATGAAGGAAGCAATTCTGTCCAAGTATACTTATCTCTCTACACCTGATTTTGTGATCAAGAACCAGAACGACTATTTCAAGCCCGCAGTTTCCTGGTCTAAAATTTCTTCCAGCCTCGCCTCCTTTAGGTTTGCGCCTCGAGGGATGCTTTTTGAGGTAGCTGGAGCATGTCTTTTTGCGGAGCCGAACGAGCTCCGATACATCCAGGCTTTCTGCAACTGTTCCATTGCCGAAATTGATTTGGCGTTTATGTCGCCGACTCTAAACTTTGAGGTAGGCCAAATCGGTCAGTTGCCAATCATCCAAGATGAGGCTGCCGAGCCGACTGTCTGTTCACTCGTTGAAGAATCTCGCTCAATTTCAAAGGCGGACTACGATTCGTTTGAAACCTCTTGGGATTTTAAACGTAATCCTCTTGTCTAGGTGATCGCCATGGCTGAAAAGAAGAGGCGCAAGCCTGTCGATAAGACAAAAATTGAATATGTCGAACCTAAGCCAAGCTGGATAAAGGCTGTTAAGGTTAATGACCATAACGATGTCATGGGTTCTATTATTCAGTTTTTTCTGGTTGAATCTCCTTGTAAAGGTGTGAGTAGCAGAGGGATATCGCTTCTCGATTATGGATGGGCCGATAGTGTTCCTCCTAAATCCGGGTACCTTCACCGAAGATTATTGGAAGTGGCCAATCTCTGCGATGGGTCGACGCTATTTACGGCCACACGAAAAGAAGAGATGAAAAATAGGTTTGTTGATGCTGATATGCCTGGCAATTTTGCTTCAACTTGTACCTCAAATCGCGTTGTGGCGCTCATCAACAGCAATTTTGTGCTTGATTTATTTCGGATTATTAGAAATTCGTTGGCACATTGTCGCTTTCAATTGGTCGAAAAGAACGGTGTGGATTTCATTGCTTTTGAAAACGGTATGCCAGGAAAAGATCTCATTGGAGCGGATTCATTTGAGGTGAGTTCTCGTTTATTTCTTAAATGCAGCACTCTCATTGATTGGATTGCTGTGGTTAAGTCCGAGGCTATATATGAGGCGGAAGAAATTGCCCGCAAGAAAGAGACCTCAGAACGGGAGTGGGAAAACAAGCGTCAATTGGTTTTGTCTCGAATCTCGAGTGGGTCCTACTCAAATAAAGATGATCTCGGGAAGGACTGTGAGCTATCTAAGCGTAATTTAGATAAATTGCTTGGCGAGCTGAAGGCCCAAGGGCTTATTGCTTATTCACGTTCTAATCGAAAATGGGAACTTACTGGTGACGCAAATCCGTGAGTAAGAGATGCTTCATCTTTGATTGCAAAGAACGGCGTGTCGAATGAGCTTCTAACGTTTTTTATTGCAAAGAGACTCGCTGTCTCTCGAAAGTGACCTTTTAAATGAAATTAGTCGGCGTTTTTAAATGAGAGGGCGGTCAAATATGGCCACTTTACTTCAAGAAAAATACGAGGCTCGCAAGGCCGAGGTCAACGCTCGCTTTGAGCAGCTTCGCGCCAACGAGGAGGAGCTCAACCGGATCTTTGCCAAGATCTACAACATGGAGGGCGAGGTGCCCATCGAGGTCGAGGACAAGTACGTCTCGGTGGCGCGCATCTTCGATACGGCAGAAGAGATTCCGGAGAGCTACAAGGGCAACAAGTACGTGCGCACCAAGCGCGACGAGATTACCTCGCTCATAAGCTATGCCGTGGGCTGCATGTTTGGCCGCTATTCGCTCGATGTCGATGGCCTGGTGCTGGCAGACCAAGGCGCCACTGTTACCGACTATCTGGCCAAGATGCCCGACCCCGCGCATGTGACCTTTATGCCCGATGCCGATAACGTGCTGCCCATCACCGACGACGAGTACTTTGACGACGACATCGTGCGCTACTTTATCGACTTTGTGCGCACGGTGTATGGCGAGGAGACCCTCGAGCAGAACCTCGCGTTTATTGCCGAGGCCCTTGGCGGCAGGGGAGCCTCGCGCGAGGTGATTCGCGGCTACTTTTTGAAGGACTTCTTTAAGGACCACTGCCAGACGTATAAGAAGCGCCCCATCTACTGGCTGTTCGACAGCGGTAAGAAGAACGGTTTCAAGTGTCTTGTTTACATGCATCGCTACCAGCCTGACCTATTGGCTCGCATCCGCACCGACTATGTGCATGAGCAGCAGGAGCGCTACCGTGCCCAGATCGGCTATGCCAACGATGCCCTTGCTGGTGCCGAGCGCGGCGAGCGCGTGCGCTTGGACAAGCGCGTCAAAAAGCTCAACGACCAGCTCAAAGAGACCATTGGCTACGAGGAGAAGCTGCACCACTTGGCAGACCAGATGATTAAGATCGACCTGGATGACGGCGTCAAGGTCAACTACGCCAAGTTTCAGGATGTGCTAGCAAAGATTAAGTAACTGCAGATACGGTAAGGATATTCATGCCCAAGATCGATGTAGAAGAACAACTCAAGTTGCGGTTTTTGCAACCGTTGCTCGCATGCATGCCCCGCCGTGTGGTGGTCTGGCACGATGCGGACGGCGAGTTTGCTCCTGAGTTTGAACGTTTGGCCGCCGAGGGCTTCGACGGTGCGGGGACTGATGACAGCGTTATGCCCGCTCACGGTGACTTTGAGCGCCCAGTGCGGTTTGTTGAAGCCTGCGAGGGCCGCATGTTTGCCGTCAAGAAGCTCGTCAACCGCGATGACCTTGTGAGCGATATCTTGCTGTATCGCCGTTGCCCGCGCGGCAGGCTTGAGGGTGATTGGCTTGCCGATGTTGAGCTGTATGCCGATCAGTTCCAGGCTGACTATCTTTCGCTTTTGGCCGATCAGCTAGGCATCGAGAATATCGACGCCGTGCGCGAGAGCCTGCGCGAGCACAAGACGTTCTTTGATGCCAAGACCCGCTGCGCTAAGTTTGCCGCGTGTGTTCCGCATGCCTCGAGCGCATCCGATATCGAACTCGGCATCCTTACGGTGATTTTTGGCGGTAAAGAGCTTGGTGACGCGCGCCCCGCGTTTGTGCTGCGTGGCTGTATGACCATGCTGCTGCACGAGGGTCCCGAGGCGCTGGCCGAGTTGGTGGACAAGTACTGCGTGCATGATGTACTCTCTGCCCTCATCGTGCGTTGCTATGGGTTTGATGGGCCGCTTTACGAGCGTGACTCATTGCTTATGCTTGCATCCCATGTGCTCCTTACGGCGGCATCCACCGCGCTTCCCGAGGGAGCGCTCAAGGGGCTTGAGAGCCATGTGGCTCCCGCCTACGGGCCCTATTGCCTTGAGGCGGTGCGTACGTGGGACCAGACCGCCGATACCCAGGCATCGAGCGAGGACCTATTTGAGATTTGCCGTTTGGTTGAGGACGCCCGCGGACTCTTTGCACGGTTCGAGACCTTGCCGATCGATGTGCTGACCTCGCTTGATGTGTTTCCGTGCGTCAATGAGGCTGTGCTCTCGCAGCTGTTCTGCTCGTTTGCGCAAGGTGCAGACCGTGTTGAGGATGCGCGTGCCTTTGTGGCGCGTCGCTGCGACCTAAGCTGGTACCGTCGTGTCGAGAGCTACTTTGACCTGCTTGTCGCTGTGGCCGATATGTGCGCGTTTAGGCAGACGCACGCGGGCGGGTTCCATCTGGCGCAGTCCCAGCAGGTGTGGGATGCCTATTCGTCCGATTGGTATGCCATGGACGCTGCCTATCGCCATATGTGCACCGCGTATCTGCGGGCACGCTCCGTCGAGTGCGATGCGCTCGAGGAACCTGCCCGCGCCGTGGCGGACTGGGCGGAGAATCTCTACAGCAACTGGTTCTTGGCGGATGCCAATGCCTGCTGGGCGGCTGCTGCGCAAGGGGAGTGGGCCGATTGCGGCTACATCGATGGTCCCGCACGGCAGGATGAGTTTTACTGGCATGTGCTGCCCGCCTTTGTGGGTTCTGCCAAAACAACGGTCGTTATCGTGAGCGATGCGCTGCGCTATGAGGTTGCCCGCGACGTTGCGGCGCTGCTCGAGCGCGAACGCGGCGGCAACGTCAAGGTTTCTAGCATGCAGGCGGTCTTTCCCTCCATTACCGAGGTGGGCATGCCTGCGCTGCTGCCGCACCAGGTGCTTGAGCTTGCAGAGGATGGCGCGTTTGTGTTGGCTGACGGCATGCCCACTGCGACGACTCCGCAGCGCGAGGCCGTACTTACCCACGTTGAGCCCACGGCCCGCGCTTTGCGCTCGAGCGCATACCTCAACATGGCGGGAACCGAGCGCAAGGCGCTGCTCAAAGACTCCAGGCTCGTTTATCTCTACCACAACAAGATCGACGCCACGGGCGAGAAGGCAGCTACGCAGGATGACGTTTTCGATGCCTGCGCGGACACCGTGGAGGAACTTGCCGCGTTGGCGCGCCGCGTGTGCACCGACGCCCCGGGCGCGCGTGTTGTTATAACGGCGGATCACGGCTTCATCTACACGCGTCGTGAGCTCAATGAGTGCCAGATGCTCGGCAAGCCAGACCTACCCTTCCTTGACGCTCCTGTCATGCACGGCAAGCGTCATCTGGTGGTGCCCAACGAGGCCGTGGCCAAGCTTTCGGAAGAGGCATGCGAGGTGTTTGTTAATGTTGGCATGGGACGTTTAGGTGCCGGTTTTGAGGGATTTGCCCCGCGCGAGAACGTGCACTTCAAGCGTCCCGGCGGCACTAACAACTACGTCCACGGCGGCATGAGCCTGCAGGAGCTTTGCGTGCCCGTTATCGGATTTTGGCGTGCGCGCTCGGGTTCCAAGGACTTTGTCGATACGCGCGTGGCGACGCTGCGCGTGCTAAGCGAGGGACGCCGAGTGACCAACTCGCTCTTCTCGGTCAACTTGATCCAGGAAGAACCCGCCCAAGGCAAGGTCTTGCCGTGCGAGTATGAGCTGGTGTTTACCGACGCAAGCGGCAACGAGGTGAGCGATACGGTCAAGGCGCATGCCAACAAGACTTCCGTTAATTCGCAAGAGCGCGTAGTGCATGCCAAGTTTGCGCTGCGTGCGGCGGATGGATTCTCGGCAAAGGGTCCGTACTATCTGGTCTGCCGCGAGCGCGAGACGGGCAAGATCGTTTGGCGCGAGACGTACACCATCGCTGTTTCGTTTGCCCCTGTTGCTGACTTTGGTTTTTAGGAGTGTGCCCCATGTTTGATAACCATGACGACGATCTGTGGGAAGTTCCCTCGATTGATGTGGATGTGCCGGTGGAGGGTGTGGTGCCTGCGGAGGCCGCGCCTGCTGCGGAGGCCCCGGCGACTGAGGCTGTTGCGCCTGCCCCGGAGCCGGTTGCTGCCGCGCCCGTTGAGGCTGCGGTGAACGCCGAGGACGAATTCTCGACCGACGGTTATGATCAGGCTGTGGCCGAGGCTCCTGAGGACGACGGCTACGACATGGATGGGTTGGACGGCAAGCTGCTTGAGCACTTTGCTGGCAAGATCGTGCGCAAGGACCTGACGGCCCTTATGAAGCGCGGCGCCAACGTGCCCACCTTTGTGCTGGAGTACCTGCTGGGTATGTACTGCTCAACCGACGACGAGGAAGCCGTGGCAGAGGGCCTGGATCGCATTCGCAGGATCCTCACCGATAACTACGTGCGTCCCGACGAGTCCGAGCGCATTAAGTCCAAAATCCGTGAGCTGGGCCGCTTTACCATCATCGACAAGGTGACGGCAAAACTCGACGAGTACAAAGACATCTACGTGGCATCGTTTGCCAACCTGACCATCGAGCCGTTTGTGATGCCGGCCGAGTACGTGCGCGACTATTCCAAGATTCTGCAGGGTGGCATTTGGTGCATTATGAGCATCGAGTATCGCCATCCCGTGGATGAGGAAGACGAGTTTGGCATGGAGGTCTTTGGCGACGATGCGCCGCGCCGCTCCAAGGCCAAGCGCAAAAAGCGCGGACCCGAGGACTCTCCGTTTAGCGTGGCGTCGCTCACGCCCATCCAGATGCCCAATCTGGACCTGGATGCCATGGTCGACGAGCGCCAGTACTTTACGCGCGACGAGTGGCTCAACATGCTGCTGCGCTCGGCTGGCTATGAACCCAGCGAGCTTTCCGAGAAAGAGCGCCTACACTTTATCGAGCGTATGGTGCCGCTCATCGAGCGCAACTACAACCTGTGCGAGCTGGGTCCCCGCGGCACCGGTAAGAGCCATATCTACAAAGAGGTCTCGCCCTACGCCATTTTGCTTTCGGGCGGCCAGACCACCACGGCCAACTTGTTCGGCCGCATGAACTCCATGCGCGCCGACCGCGTGGGTCTGGTGGGCCACTGGGACTGCGTGACGTTTGACGAGATCGCCGGCATGCGCTTTAAGGACACCAATGCCGTGCAGATCATGAAGGACTACATGGCGAGCGGCAGCTACGCGCGCGGCCGCGACCAGATTAACGCCGACGCCTCCATGGTCTTTGAGGGCAATATCAACGACACCGTGCAAAACGTCCTTAAGACCACGCACCTGTTTGATCCGTTCCCGCCGGAGTTTAACAACGATTCGGCCTTCTTCGACCGTATCCACTATTACCTGCCGGGCTGGGAGATTCCCAAGATGCGCTCGAGCCTGCTGACCGGGCATTACGGTCTGATTACCGACTGCCTGTCGGAGTTTTGCAAGGAGATGCGCCGCAAGGACTTTACGCACCATATCGACCGGTATTTCCGCTTTAACAGCGACTTTAACAAGCGCGACGAGATCGCCGTGCGAAAGACCTTTAGCGGCCTTGCAAAGCTGCTGTTCCCCGACGAGGCCATGGACAAGGACGATGTGCGCTGGCTGCTGGACTACGCCATCGAGGGCCGTCGCCGCGTAAAGGAGCAGCTCAAGATTATGGCGGGCGTTGAGTTTATCGATGTCAACCTAGGATATATGGATGCCGATAACCCGCAGGACGTGCACGTGGTGCGCGTGCCCGAGCAGAGCGAGGACACGCTGATTCCCGACGGGCCGCTGCTGTCCGGCCACGTGTTTGGCGTGGGCAGGTCGCAGGGCGGCGAGGTTGCCGTGTACAAGCTGGAGAACAAGGCCGTTGCCGGCGAGTGCAAGTTTAAGCACGAGGGCGTGGCCTTTAACAAGCCGGTGCGCGATACGCTGGAGGCCGCGTTCGACAACTTTGTGAACCTGGCGAACCGCGTGGCGCCGGGCATGCACATTGGCTCCAAGGATTACCTGCTGTTCTACAACGACCTGCAGAGCAAGGGTCTGTCCGAGGAAGTCTCGCTCGCCGAGTTTGTGGGACTTTGCTCCGCGGCGTGCAACCGCCCGGTGATGCCCGCACTGGCGATTCCGGGAATCTTGCGCATGTCGGGCTCTATGGACGAGATCCGTGGGCTTGAGGACATTATGCGCGTGGCCAAAAACGCCGGTGCCAAGCGCGTGATTTTGCCGCTGAGTGCCATCGCGGGCTTGCAGAGCGTGTCGTCCGAGATTATTTCGGGGTTGAGCCCGGTGTTCTACATGGATGGCGACCCGGTTGATGCCGCGAAGAAGGCACTGGATCTGTAGGAGTGCGGGCGTGCGGGGCGTCCGGTGTTCGGGTGCCCCGCGTACATGTTGGTGCGTAGTGCGTGAGGAGGCCTTGCCGTGGCGGGCGAGCGTTCTGTTGGCGAGCTGCTCGACGAGCTGTTTGGCTTTGAGTCGGTAGCCAAGCGTCAGACGGCGCTTGAGCAGTACGATCGTGGGGAGCTGGTGCGCAAGGCGCGCTCCCGCGAGCTGTTGGGCGTGCTTAGGGGCGTCGAGGCTGCCGAGCACACTGCGCGCGAGTCTGCCGTGCGGGCTGTTGACGGGTATGTTCGCCGCGTTGAGGGCGCTGCGCCTGCATGCGCTCGCAAGCAGGCGGGCATTGTTGGCCCGCTGCGGATGGAGCGTCGCTATGCTGCCTTTTTGCGCATGGAGGACAAGGCCGAGCTGCTGGCCCGTTTGGAACAGACACTTGCGTTTATCGAGGTAAAGTTACGTGCGAATACGGCGGCCAGGGTCCGTACGGCGTATGATGCCGCGGGGGCTATGGTGCTGCAGGACGTGGCACGCCTGCGTGACGTGCGCGTCGTGGATGCCGTGCCCCTGGATGCCGACCTGCTGTGCACGCAGCTGGAGCAACTTCGTTGTGCCGCCGACGCAACGGACCTTGCGGGCATGATCACAGCGACGTTTGAGTCCGAGCTGAGTGCGACGGGGTTGCAGGGCGCCGCCGGGTCTGCGGGCGATGTTGCTGGTGATGTGGCGTTGGAGCGTGAACTTACCAACGTGCGCGGCGCTGCGCAGCGAGCGCGCTTGGCGGCGCAGGCGTACCGGGCCGAGCGTGCCGCCCGCGTTGCGGGGAGCACGGTTGAGCCGGTATCGTTGCCCGAGCTTGCGTGCGTTGCGATCGAGACTGCGTGCGATGCCAGGGAGCTTTCCGAGTTGCTCGCTCAGGTTAAGAAGTCGTTTGATACCTACCGTCGCGTTGTTGCCGACGGTGGGTTGTTCTGTGCGTTTGGCTCTGGCTCACCGCATGGGATTTGCCGGGGCTCGAGCTATTTAGACTACGATTCACGGCTTGACGAAGACGTGCTGGTGGGCGAGTACGACGGCGCTACCAGGCATGATGTTCGGCGCGAGGCTGCGATTCCCGAGCTTGTGGATGAGGCTTCGACTGAGGGCGGCGATTCGCTCAAGGTTGCCGTGGCACGCATGCAGGAGTTTAACGGACGGCGTTACGATGGCGTGCTGGATGAGGACCCTGCGCGCCATGTGAATGCGTTTTGGTATGGACTCAAAAAGCTCAGTCAGTATTGCGAGGCCGCCGTGCGTGTGGACGAGCGTGCTTGGGATTGCTTTATCGATAAGGTGCAGTTCGCCTACGATGAGCCCGTGGGGCGTTTGGCTGCACAGATGGACGACAAGCAGGTTGCGGCTTTTGTTGCTGCTGTGGATGAGCTTGGCGCTGCTGAGTAGGGGTCCTGGCCTGGTAGGAGGTTTCACCATGAAGATCGAAGTTGATGTAGACCAGCTACGCGAGAACCTGCTCGATCGCGCTGGGAGCGCGGCGGGCGTGGGCTTTCCCGCTGCCATGCTCGACGTAGTGGATATCGAGGACGAGTCGCCCCAAGAGCTCCTGGCCCGAGCCGAGCGCGAAGGCCTCGACCTCCGCGACTTTGCCGTCGATGACGACTGCGGAGCGTCTGACGACTGGTGACCCCGGGTCAGTTCATCCTTTTCTTCCTGAGATATAAGAGAAATCCCTTTTTGAACGTCCTTCGGGTTCCAAAAAATAGCCGATCGGTCTTTGTATCTTCCTTGCTGTCAAACTTGATAGCCGTTAGCTCGATCGTACAGATGTAGTCAGCAACTTGGAATAGCCGGTAGGCTCGTGGTGTGGCTTCTCGGTATACGATGACATCCCTTGCTAGAACGTACTCAAGCGCAGAATGAATGACCTCCGTTACAATCGGTTGGCCGTTGTCGTAGTAAATCTTAACGGTGTCGTATCGCTGGAAGAATTCCAGATGGTCGAAAAGTTCAACTGTGAGGTCTCGCCTCATTCTCTCCGCGAGACCGTTTTGATTGCCGGCGAATTCGCTCATTCGGTATTGCAGACAGAGATAGCGTATGGGGAGATGCTGAATGAACGCGCGAAATGCGCTCAACATGTGCCTTCGCTGCTCCTTGGGAAGATCTTTGTAGTCGCCGTTTCCATTCAGTAGGGGTCCTGCATGAAAAGGCGTATTGGGAAGCGAGGACTGCGACAGGGCGCGCTCGTAGCGGTCAATGCGTTCAACGATTGCATCGTTTTGATCGTGAAAAACGAGGGTGACGAGGTAGTAGTTGGAGACGCCTCCGAGGTCGCCAGATTCGTCAACAAAGACGGAGAGTTCGCTCATGATGGGCCTCCATTTTTGCAAAAAAATGCCGGGGGTAAGACCCCGGCTCTTGGAGGCCCCTCTTTTGGAGGGAACCGTATTCTTTATACCATGAGATAAGGGGTGCTTTCAAGTAATATTATAATAAGCAAACATATGTTCGTCAAACTACCTGCGAAAAGTCCTTAGCCGTCCAGAGGTGGGTAGAGCGACTCGTAAATTGCTGACGCAATGGGCCGGCGTTTTCCCGAGAAGTATTTAGTCTTGACTCGCATAAAAAATGCCGGGGGACATCCCCCGGCTCTTGGAGGTCCCTTTATTCGAGGGTACCGATTTCTTTATAGCATGAGATCGGACGGCTTTCAAATGGCGCCATGTGGATGGGATGGGATGGCGCGCCTGATAAAGCCCTCAATGAATGGCATCTAACTAGTGTTCGTGATATAAAGAAATCGGTCATCTCAAAAGAGAGGGCTTCCAAGTGCTGGGGACGTTTTCCCCGGCTTTTTTCATTTCGGTGTCAATTCAAATGTTTTTCAACCCATCCCCTCATTAACTTGCGGTGAAATAGGGACTGAAATGGCTGTTCAGAAGCCTATTCAATCCCTATTTCACCGCAACTTATGGGTGGGGATGGCTACGACGCGAGCGTGGCGATGACGGCTTCGTCGCCGGCGTATATGAGGGTGTTGCCGTCGGGGATGATCGTCTGGCCGTCGCGTTTGAGCATCACGACGATAAAGGGATGCTTGCCTTGCGGCACATCGCGAAGACGCTGGCCGGCCAGGCGACCGTGGGGGGTTACGGTGACCTCGCGCAGCGTAACCTCGGCACGCTCTTCAAACGTCGGCGCGGCCATCACCAGCAGGTCACCTTCCTCGATGACGGTATCGCCGTTGGGCAGCACCGGGTGCGCCCCGTCGCGCAGCACCAGGACCACGAGCATGTCTGTGGCGCTGCCAATGTCCGCGAGCGAGCGACCGGCAAACGGATGTCCAGCGCCCACCTTGAGCTTTACAAACGACATGCCGTCCTCGTCGCGGTAGTCGTTAAAGGTGCGGCGCACGTCGCCGGTCGCATCGATCATATCGAGCTTCTTCGCCAACGCCGGCAGCAGCGAGCCCTGCACCACAATGCTCGACACGGCAATCACAAACACCAGGTCAAATAGGTCGTGTCCGCCGGGAACGCCGGCCACCACGGCAAAGAGACTAAAGACGACCGAAGCTGCTCCGCGCAGGCCCGCCCAGCTTACGAGCGCGACCTGGCGGGGGTTCGTCTTAAAGGGCGCCAGGAGCACGCCGACGGCGATGGGGCGGCTCACGAAGAGCATGAACGCCATGAGCGCCAGGCCCGGCAGCAGCATTTGCGGCAGGCGTGCGGGTGTAACGAGCAGGCCCAGCAAAAAGAAGATGGTCATCTCTGCCATCTCGGTGAGGGTGTCAAAGAAGTGCGCCATCTCGACTTTGCCGGTGATGTCGCTGGCACCCAGCACAATGCCGGCCAGGTATACAGCCAAAAAGCCGTTGCCGCCCAGGTAGCTCGGCAGCGCGTAGGTGACGATGGCCACGGCGAACAAAAAGATGGTCTGCGCGTCCTTGGCCGTTGCGTGCGCGCGTTCAATCAGGCGGCCCGCCGCCCAGCCGATGGCAAGGCCCAGGCCCACGCCCAGGATAATCTGCTTGGTCAGCAGTGCGGGAATGTTGATGTCGCCGCCGGCCGCGAGTGTGGCGAGCACGGCGGTGAGCATGTAGGCGACGGGGTCGTTGGAGCCCGATTCGACCTCGAGCAGCGAGTCGGTGCCACCTCTCAGCGACAGGCTGTGCTCGCGCAGAACGCTAAAGACGCTGGCCGCGTCGGTGGACGCCACGACCGATCCCAACAGCAGGCCACCGATCCAGTCGAACCCCAGCGCGAAGTGGGCGAGCATGCCGGTGATGCCGGCAGTGATGACGACGCCGAGCGTGCTCAGCAGCACCGCCGGCGCAGCGACGGGCTTGGCGCGGTCGATATTGGTGTTAAAGCCGCCGTAGAACATGATGAACAGCAGCGCCGTGCTGCAGACGGTTTCGGTGAGTGCGTAGTCGCTAAAGTCGATATGCGTCGGGCCGTTGACGCCCAACAGCATGCCCAGCGCGATAAAGATGAGCAGGGTGGGGAAGGGGAGTTTTTTGCCGACGGGTTTGATGGTCAGGCACAAAATGATGACGAGGCCGATAAAGAGAAGGATCTGGTTCATGGATAGTGTCCGCTCCTGGGTGGTTGGCGTGGCACGGTCAGTTGTCTGCGGTCATTTGTACCCAGAGATGGTGGGTTTATGGGGTTGGATTGCGGGCGTGCGCGATATCGTCATAGACGGCTGCCGTCTTTGCCTCTGCTCGGAAACCCTTTCCAGCTTTATTGCAACGGAGTACAATGGGTAACGTTTAAGTTCAACTTGAAGTTTTAGTTGCGGCGCCGGGCTTCGGCCGCAATGCAAGGAGAGGCGTACCATGGCGATCTATGTGACATCTGATGCTCACGGGCACGTGCGTGCGCTTGACGAGGCCCTGTCTAAGATCTCGTTGACGTCCGACGACACGCTGTACGTGCTGGGCGACATGATCGATCGCGGGCCCGATCCGGTCGGCGTTATTAAGCTCGTGCGCTCGCTGCCCAACGCCCGCGTGCTCAAGGGCAATCACGAGCAGATCATGCTCGATGCCATCATTGGCCAGGATCCGCTCGATGCCGAGACCTGGGATATCAACGGTGGCTGGACGACGCGTGAGCAGCTCAACGACATGGAATTTGAGGCATACGAGGAGCTCGTGCGATGGATGGCCGCGCTGCCGCTCTACGCGGTGGTCGAGACCGAGGAGCGCCCGTATCTGCTGGTACATGCCGGTATTGAGACCGAGGCGGCGCTGGCGTTTTTGCTTGAGCATGGCGTCGATTGTGCCGATGGCGTTGGAGCGGTGGGTGCCGATCGCGAGCTGCTGCAGCAGATGCTCGCGGTGCAGTCGTCCGATGACCTGCTGTGGATTCGTCATGGCTATTGGGATGCGTCGACCGGGCTGCTTTCTGCCGAGGGCAAGGGCCCGGTCGTGGTGAGCGGTCACACGCCCACGGTATCGCTTGGGCGCTATTGCGAGGTCGGTGGTCTGGCGGGGCTCGATGAGGAATCGGGACGCGGGCAGATCGTGCGCTTGGGCGGCGAGGACACTGCTGGTGTGCCCGATCGCATCGACATCGACTGCGCCGCCGCCACCGGCTCCGAGTTCGGCCGCGTGGGCATCCTGCGCCTGGACGACGGGGCCGAGTTCTACGCGAACATCAACCCGGGCGAATAATCGGTGCAAGTGGTAGCTAATTTGGGAAGGGTTTTTTGACTTCTTTTGCCCTTCTGCCCGCTAATTGATTTCTCTGGGACGGGGATTAAATAATCATTTGGCTGCCCGCCGGCTAAGTGAGTAGACTTTTTTGGAAATGCCGAGCACCCAACATATTTGCCTCAATAAAACCGCAGGTCACAAACTTGTGCTCTGTCGGTGTGGTCGGGGATTCGGTAAAAACCTACTCACTTAGTTTTACGCGATGCATATTGTCTTCAATGAGACCCCAGCCGGGGCGATTCCATCGCAAATTCCGGTGACCGGGGCAGCTAATTAGGCGCCGTATGGGTTCCGGTCGCGCTCGATGCGTTGGCGGATGTGGGCGTACTCGATTATCAGCAGCACCAGGAGTAGGGCCATGTTGGCTAGGTAGCTCACGACGGCGCCCATCAGGCCGAGCAGATTGATCAGAATCACCGGGAGCACCACGCTCATGGCAAAGCAGATCAGGTAGATCTTGGTGACGTCTCCAGCGTGGCGCAGCACCGTGATGATGGCGTAGATAAAGTCGATGGCCGCGGTGACGCCGCTGGCGACGACCATCAGCAGCGCCAGCGTACGGTAGCGTTCAAAGCTGAGACCGTACATAAAGCTCATGAGGGGAATACCGGGACCTGCCATAAATGCGGCGCACACGCCGGTGATGACCACGATCAGCGCCATAACGGCAACAATAATCAGGTCAAAGCGACGACGCTTGCGAGGATTAGCCCAAATGCTCGACAAGCGCAGGAGCTGCGGTTTATAGACAAATCCAATGCTCAACAGAATAGCCTGAGCTGGGAAAAACAGGGCATTAAAGTACAACTGGTATTTGTAGGCCAGTGTTCCTTCCATCACAAACTTGGGCATGCTCTCGATAAGATTGAACAGGAATAGCGCGCCAAAGAGTGGGGCGCACTGGACAAACAGGTGGCCGACCTCGCGCAGGCTTACGCGGCGCGATTTTTCGGTCTCGAGCAGGGCGAGCGGCGCGGTGACCAGCACGAGCGAGGCGATCGCGGCGATGCCCATGGCAATGGCCGCGATGGGCATGCTACGCGTGAAGAACAGCGCCACGCTGAAGACCGCGATGACGCCGACGGAGCGTAGCGTTTGACTCATTCCAGCCAAGTAGAGCTTGTCGGCCTGCTGCAGGCGGCCTTCGTACACGTCGGCGACGCCGTCGATGACCTTATACAGGTAGACGCCCAGGCCGATCGTCGCCATCTGCGTGTCGTAGCCGCGGGCGCTGCTGTACATGAGGCCGCAGCCTAGGGCGAGCGCTCCGCAAAGCCAGCGGTTGAGCTGGTAGGAGGCAAAGGACGTCTTTTCGTCGATGTCCGAGACCTGGAAATTGCGCACGCCGTAGTTGCACGCGATCATGATGAGCGTGCCGGTGACAAAGGCGATGGAGAACTTGCCGGCTTCTTCGGCGCCCACGAGCTGCGTAGACACGATGGTGAGCAACGGAAACGCCAGACCCCACACGGCGGTGCCGAGGGTGTTCCAAAGATAGTCGCGGCTGGTGGCGTGCTCCTCGTATTCCGCTTCCTGCATGGAGAAGCCGCCGCCGTAGACGGCGCCGAGCAGACGGTTCCACCAAGCGTTGACCATGCGGCGGACGGGGCCGGGCTTGCGATCGCGTTCGCGCCGGCGACGTGTGGCTTGGCTGCTATCGGGCCCGCCGGCGTTGCGCTGACTCAGCTCTTGGATGCGTGCGAGTTCCTCGGCAGTGTGCGAGGCAGGGAAGAGGCCGTTCTCGATGCGGCCGCCCTGGGCCTTCGCGGCGCCGTCTCTCGATGCAGCGGGGTTGGAGACGCCGTTGCGGCGGGCGATGGCGCGGCGAATGCTATCGAGGGGCGTGATGCTCAAAGCGGAGTCCTTTCTATTGCTGCGCTTTAGTATAGACGCGACGGTGTTCGTTCGTGTTTTTGAACGGATTGTTCAATAATTTCGGCGGGCGGCTGAAATTTGTCGGTAAACGTGCGCTATCCTGTTGAAGTTTTGTGACACCCCCGATGCCGCCCACGCGGTACCAAGGAGCTTCTACCTATGGACGTCGCCGCATTCTTACTGGCTCTTGTGCCGATTATTTGGCTGGTCGTGATGCTGCTGTGCTTTAAATGGCCAGCTTGGAAGGCCGCTATCGGATCGTTTGTCCTTTCGTGCTTGCTTGCCTTCGCATGGTGGCACCTGCCGGCAGCGCAGATCGCGACCGCCTCGCTCGAAGGTTTTTTGATGGCTCTGTGGCCCATCGTCCTGGTGATCATCGCCGCGGTGTTCACGTATAACCTGTGCGTTCGTACGGGCGCCATGGACGTGATCGGCAGCATGATCACCTCCATCAGCAGCGACCGCCGTCTGCTGGCGCTGCTCGTGGCTTGGTGCTTCGGTGGCTTTATGGAGGGCATGGCCGGCTTCGGTACCGCTGTCGCCATTCCCGCCGGCATGCTCGCGGGCCTGGGCTTTGAGGCCGTGCCTGCCGTGCTCATCTGCCTGCTGGCCAACGGCGTGCCCACGCCCTACGGCTCCATCGGCATTCCCACGGTGTCCGTTGCCGACCTGGTGGGTTTGGATTCCCTGCACCTGGCGACCGTTCAGCTGGTGCAGCTCGCACCGTTCTTTGTGGTGATGCCGATATTTATTGTGCTGGTTGCGGGCCGTGTTGCCGATGACCACGGCAATGTCGCGAGTGTGGGCGAGCGCCTGCACGGTGTTGCCGGCGTGGCGTTGCTCTCCGGCGTGTCGTTTGTCGGCGCGGCTTTGGTCGTTGCCATGTTTGTGGGTCCCGAGCTGGCCGTGGTCGTAGGATCTATCGTTTCGCTCGCGCTGACCGCCGCGCTTGCCATGCGTGCCGAGAAGTCCGGCCACTTGGATGCGCGCTTCCACATGAATATCGAGGCGGGGAAGAAGCTCACCGTTAAGTCGGCGCTTTCGGCCTGGTCGTGCTTCATCCTGATCTTTGTGTTGCTGCTGGGCACGTCTAACCTGGTACCCGCCGTGCATGCTGCGCTCGCGCCGTTTGCGAGCCACGTGCAGGTGTATTGCGGTGAGAATCCCGGTACGCTTACGTTTTCGTGGATTAACACGCCGGGTGTTTGGATCTTCCTGGCCGCGTTTGTCGGCGGTGCCATTCAGGGTGCTTCGCCACGCATGATGGGCGAGGTGCTGGCCGCGACTGTGAAGCAGATGATGCCGACGGTGATCACGATGCTTTCGGTGCTGGGCTGTGCCAAGGTGATGGGCTATGCGGGCATGATCTCTTCGATCAGTGCGTTTTGCATTGCGGTCGCCGGTGGGCTGTACCCGATTCTGGCTCCGTGGATCGGTGCAGTCGGTGCGTTTGTGACCGGCTCGGGCACGTCCTCGGGCATGCTGTTTGGCCCCATTCAGAGCCAGGCTGCCACTGCGCTGGGTGTGAGCGACTACTGGATGGTCGCGTTGAACGCCCTGGGCGTCGCCGCCGGTAAGATGATCTCGCCGCAGACCCTCGCCATTGGTCTTGCCGCCGTGCACGTGCGCGGTAAGGATGCCGAGCTCCTAGGCGCGGTACTGCCCTACGCTGCCGGCATGCTGGTCCTGATGAGCGCCATAGCCATGCTCGGCCAAGGCCTGCCGCTGTAGTCGGCACTTAGGGACGTTCCTTATGTGTCGGCACTTTGGGAACGTCCCTAAGTGCCGGCATCCGGGGACATTCCTTGAATGTTGCCTGTTCAAGAGTGTCCCCAATGACTAGTTGTTTAAAAACGTCCCCAATGACTAGGCCGCTTGCCTGCGATTTTTGACCGTTGGGCGGGCTTGCCGTCCTTGCCGCAAAAACGTTTTTGCATATCGGGTACAACGGGCTTTACGTGAGTAAAGTGCGCGCCGCGTCCATGTGTCGCGTTTTTAAAGGAGGCCCCATGCCTGGTGTTACCCCTGCAGAAGTTTTGTCCAACTTTGGTATTACGCTCGTTGAAGATCCCGCCGAGAATCAGCCCCGTCTGCTGGTCGATCTACCCGCCGCGGAGCTCGTCGAACACGCTATCCGCCGCGAAGAAGGCCGCATGGCATCCAATGGCGCGCTGGTGATCGAGACAGGGGAGCGCACTGGCCGTTCGCCCAACGACCGCTTTATCGTTGACACCCCCGATGTCCACGACAAGATTGCCTGGGGCGCGGTCAACCGCCCGCTGTCCGTCGAGAGCTATGAGGCCATCAAGGCCGGCATCGTCGACTATCTCAACGAGCGCGACGTGTTCGTCACCCGCGGCATGGCAGGCGCCGACCGCAACCACACGCGTCGCCTGCTCGTTGCCTGCGAGCGTGCCAGCCAGGCACTCTTTATTAAGCAGATGCTCGCCCGCCCGCTTGCCCGCGAAATCGCGCGCACCGGCGAACCCGACTTCTGCGTGCTCGCAGCGCCCGGTTACCAGTGCGACCCCGCCATCAAGGGCCTCAACTCCAGCGCCGCCGTAGTCATCAACTTCCAGGAACGCGTGATTCTGGTCGCCGGCACCGGCTACTCCGGCGAGATTAAAAAGTCGATCTTTAGCGTCATGAACTACCTGCTGCCCGTCGAGGACGACGTGCTGCCCATGCACTGCTCGGCCAGCATGGACCCCGTCACGCACGAGACCGCCGTGTTCTTTGGCCTGTCCGGCACCGGCAAGACCACGCTTTCGGCCAATCCCACGCGCCTGCTGATCGGCGACGACGAGCACGGTTGGTCCGACATGGGCATCTTCAACATCGAGGGTGGCTGCTACGCAAAATGCGAGGGTCTGGACGCCTTCCACGAGCCCGAGATCTTCAACGCCGTCCGTTTTGGCGCCATTTGCGAAAACGTGGTGCTCGACGAGAACCGCAAGCCCAACTACGACGACATCTCGATCACGCACAACACGCGCGTGGCCTATCCCGTGGAGCACATTCCTAACGCGTGGACTAAGGGCATGGGCACCACTCCGAGTGTCGTGCTGTTCCTGACTTGCGACGCTTTTGGCGTGCTGCCGCCCATCTCACGCCTGACGGCCGATGCCGCCATGTACCACTTTGTGACGGGCTTTACGGCTAAGATTCCCGGCACCGAGGTCGGCGTCACCGAGCCCACGCCCACGTTCTCTTCGCTGTTCGGCGAGCCGTTTATGCCGCTCGACCCCATGGTTTACGCCAAGATGCTCGGCGAGCGCATTGCAGACGGCCGCACGCGTGTGTACCTGGTCAACACCGGCTGGATCGGCGGCGGCTACGGCGTGGGTCATCGCATCGAGCTGGCCTACACGCGCTCGCTGGTCGCGCGCGCCCTCGACGGCACCATCGAGGACAGCGAGTTCGTGCACGACGATATCTTTAACGTCGACATTCCCACGACGTGCCACGGTGTGCCCGACGGCATCCTGGTGCCGCGCCAGTACTGGCAGAGCACCGCGCGCTACGACGAGGCCGCGCACAACCTGGCGGTGATGTTCGAGGAGAACTTCGAGAAGAAGTACTCGCACCTGCCCGAGTCCGTCAAAGCCGCCGGCCCGCACGTTCAAGTACACGCCGACGCCCGTCATCGCGGCCGCGGGCTGCTGGGACTTCGCCACTAGCTTCGCCGTGAGTCCATATCCACCACAAAGGGGACAGGCACCTTTGTGGTGGTTTTGCTCGCGTGGATGACTCGGGTTACAATACGCCTGACATATCGTCCCCTTCTCCGGATGGGGACAGCGCAAGCGTTCTTGTGACGGCACCGTAGGACTTTGAAGGTGGCCGTTGTAAGGGCGCTTTTTGTTTAGGCGCCCTCACTCGGGCGCGCACAATGAAGGGAGAGCGTATGAAGAGCTTTATTGCCGAGGATTCATTCTGGGAGCTGTTTCCGCAGGCAGCGGTCGGTGTTGTGGTCGTGGAGGGCATGAAGCCCACGGCTCAGATTCCTCAAGAGGACGTGGATGCGATTGCGGCGTTGCTCGACCGCGCCAATATCGATGCGGAGCGTCATCTGACCAGCGACACTATCAGCGAGAACGCACCGGTCAAGGCATGGCGCGAGGCCTATCGTCTGTTCAAGACCAAGAAAGGCGCGCGCTGCTCGATCGAGAACTTGCTCAAACGCGTGCTCAAAGGCAAGCCGGTGGGCCACATTACGCCCGCGGTGGATATTTACAACACGGTGTCGCTGACCTACGCGCTGCCCGTGGGAGGCGAGGATCTGCATGCGATCGAGGGAGACCTTCGCTTGAAGGTGACCGACGGTGGCGATGCGTTCTTGCCGCTTGGCGAGGAGGCGGACGATCCGACGTTGCCCGGCGAGCTCGCCTACATCGACGATGCGGGCGCTGTGTGCCGCTGCTGGAACTGGCGCGACGGCGTTCGCACGGCGCTGTCCGATGATTCGGCCGATGCGTTCCTGGCGATTGAGTGCGTGGAGCCCGAGCGGATGGGGGAATGCCAGGCCGCGATCGATCGCCTCGCTGAGTTGCTCGAGCGTTATCTGGGAGCGACGGTTGTCGTTAAGACGCTTGTGACTCGCGACAATCCCTGCGTGGAGCTGTAGCGAAGTCTGCGGATCAAACTCGACGGTCAAAACCACCACAATGGTGCCTGTCCCCTTTGTGGTGGTTTTTATGTTGATGGGTTAACAAATAGGGTGCGCAGGGCTGGCGGCCGATAAGTACGGTTAAGATGTTTACCCGTTAGCATTATGCAAGCGAAAGGCGGTCGTCTCCCATGCAGCAGAACGACGAGACACGTTTCGAGGACTTTGTCGGACTGATCAGCGGGCTCTACAAGGAGATCCAGCGCATTAAGACATCCGAGGGCGCAAGGCTGGGCCTCAAGGGCTCCGACGTTATGTGCCTGTACTATCTTGAGCGCAGCAAGGACGGCCTGACTGGCGCCGACCTCGCTCGCATGGCAGGCGTGACCCGCGCCGCCGTCTCGCGCACGCTCGCGCATCTGGAGGAGGGCGGCTACGTCGAGGTCGATGATTCGGGCGATGCCGCCGTTAAGTATCGTGCTCCGGTGCGCCTGACCGCTCTGGGCGGCGAGAGCATGAGCGAGGCGGACCGCATCATTCGCGAGGTGCTCGATACCACCGGTAAGGCTATGGGTGTGGAGCAGCGCGAGCAGATGTATGCGTCGCTGCGCACGATTCTCAACACCCTGCGCGAGCTGTAGGGCCGCCAAGGCTTTTGCTTCCAATTAACAACTGCATAGTCCTGTTTGAGCGCGTATACCGTGCCGGGGCCTTGCTGTCAAAATTCCCTGCGCGGGACCTGCGCAAGAAAGGATTCGCTATGTCCGTCCGCATTATTACCGATTCCGCAAGCGATATGTCGCCGGCCGAGCACCCAGCACTGGCCGTTTTGCCGCTGTCCGTCACCTTTGGCACCGATGTGTACATGGATGGCATCGACATCGATCACCAGCGCTTTTACGAGATGCTCGTGGAGCGCGATGAGCTGCCCAAGACCGGCCAGGTCAACCCGTACGCGTTTTCGCAGGCGATTGCCAAGGTTCGTGAAGCCGGCGATGAGGCTGTGATTATTACCGTGGGCGCTAAGCTATCAGGCACCAATCAGAGTGCCCGTACCGCACTTGCCGAGGCGCCGGGCGGCGACGTGTACGTGGTGGATAGCAATAACGTCACTCTGGGCGAGCGTGTCCTGGTCGAGTATGCCCTGCGCCTGGTGGATGAGGGCCGTAGTGCGGCCCAGATCGCGGCGGCCGTCGAGGCCGTCCGTGACCGCGTGGTCGTCATCGGCCTGCTCGAGACGCTGGAGTACCTGGTGCGCGGCGGTCGTCTGTCTGCTGCGGCCGGCGCCGTGGGCACGCTGCTCAACGTAAAGCCTGTGGTGGCTGTCGAGGACGGTCTGATCGTGCAGCTGGGCAAGGCGCGCGGTTCCAAGAACGGCCGCAACCTGCTGAACCAAAAGGTCGAAAAGGCGGGCGGCATCGACTTTTCCATGCCGCTGGCGCTCGGCTATACGGGTCTTTCGGATGCGGTGCTCAAGAAGTATATCGAAGACAGTGCCGCGTTGTGGGCCGGCCATGCCGAGGGTGAGCTGCCCATCCACACTATCGGCGCCACCATCGGCACCCACGTGGGCCCCGGCGCTGTAGCCGTAGCCTTCTTCCGCCCCGCCAACTAGCTTTCCGGTCAAAACCACCACAAAGGGGACAGGTACCTTTGTGGTGGTTTATGCTGGGTTCGGTTGAAAGGAGCACGCGATGGCGTCTGAGGGCTTTTTTGAACGGGTGTACGAGGTGGTCGAGCAGATCCCCGAGGGGATGGTCGCTACGTATGGTCAGGTGGCGCTGCTTGCCGGTCGACCACGAAGTGCGCGGTATGTGGGGTATGCCCTGCATAGCAATCCGCGCCCCGGCGAGATTCCCTGTCACCGCGTGGTGTTTGCCGACGGGCGCATATGCGAGGGTTTTGCTTTTGGCGGTCCCGATGCTCAACGTGAGCTTTTGCTAGGGGAGGGTGTGGCGTTTAAGGACGACATGCACGTCGACCTGGCCGTCTGTCGTTGGCCTGCCGGACTCTAACAGCTCTGCCGTGGCCAGAACCACCACAAAGGTGCCTGTCCCCTTTGTGGTGGTTTTCTGTTGCAGGTTTACCGGGGCTAACTTATGGAGAAGCTATGGCGGCGAATATTGATGCTGCAAAGTAAACCACGGTGAACTATATTGTATTCAGCAACGGAGCAGGCAATAGGCGATGAAAAAGCCTGCCCTGTTGAGTTTGATTCGCATTCCTCCCCTCTGTGCGATTCAACGGTGTACTTCGGGAACAGGCCCGCTGGCAACTAACTGCCAGCGGGCCTGTTCCTGTTTGTCGGGGGTGCGATGGACGGAGCCGAAGCGGTCCGCTCCAAAAAAGGCGGACGCCGTAGCGCCCGCCCTAAAGCAATCGAAAACTCAAGCCAGCAGATCGGTCTAGTACACCATGCCCATGGCGTCCTGAACCTCTGCTAGGGTCTGATCGGCGATCTCGTTGGCGCGACGGTTGCCCTCGTGCAGGACGTCCTTCACATAGTCCAGATCGTTCTCGTAGCGCTGGCGACGCTCGCGGATCGGTGCGAAGTACTCGTTGACGGCCTCGGTCACGTACTTCTTGAGCTGGCCGGAGCCGCCCATGCCAATCTCCTCGGCAATCTCGACCTCGGAGCGACCGGTGCAGATGGCGGCTGTCGAAAGCAGGCCAGACACGCCGGGGCGGTTCTCGGGATCGAACGTGATCATGCGCTCGGAGTCGGTCTGGCTCTTCTTGATGCGTTTGGCCGTCTCCTCGGCGGTCATCGAAATATTGATGGCGTTGCCGTAGCTCTTGCTCATCTTGCGACCGTCAAGGCCGGGCAGCAGCGGGGTCTCGGACAGCAGCGCGTCGACCTCGGGAAATACCTTGCCGTAGCGGTTGTTAAAGCGGCGGGCGATGGTGCGGGTGAGCTCGATATGCGGCAGCTGGTCGCGACCGACGGGCACCACATTGCCCTTGCAGAACAGGATGTCGCAGGCCTGGTGCACCGGGTAGGTGAGCAGAAGGCCGGTGAGCTCGTGACCCGAGGCCTCCATCTCAGCCTTGACCGTGGGGTTGCGCGCCAGCTCGGCCTCGGACACCAGCGACAGGAACGGCAGCATGAGCTGGTTGGCGGCGGGCACGGCGGAGTGCGCGTAGATCATGGTCTTGTCGGGATCGATACCGCAGGCAAGGTAGTCCATGACCATGTTGTACACGTTGTCCTGGATGTGCTCGGTCGTGTCGCGGTCAGTGATGACCTGGTAGTCGGCGATGAGCACGTTGGTCTTGGCGCCCATGTTCTGCAGCTCAACACGGCCCTTGAGGGTGCCGAAGTAGTGGCCCAGGTGCAGACGGCCGGTGGGGCGGTCGCCGGTGAGCATGGTGAACTTCTCGGGCGTCTTGGTCAGGCCCTCGCGAATGGCGTTGCTCTTTTGCAGCGCGACTTCGTAGCTGTTCTCGTTTGGCATGATTGCTCCTAACGTATGTTCATGGGTCAAGATGATAACGCGTTTATTGGAGGGGTGGTGCGTAAGTAGGCGAGGGGCGGGAGAGGGACGCGCGTGGTGCGGCATGTGCGATGGGTGCGGCGCGGCCGTGCTTGGCTAACGGTGCCTTGGCACATCCTCGGCAGCTTGCCCTAGAGCTTGTGGTGGCGCTCTTCTTTGCGCTCCTCGGCTGCCTGCTCCTCCTGCTTAAAGGCGGGGTCGTCGGGGGTGACCAGTTCGTCCTCGTGCGTGCGCTTGTTGTAATGGTGGCGTAGTACGGGTTCAAACAGGTGCAGGTGCTTGGCGAAGGCCGCCGAGCCAATGGCGAGCACGGTAAAGATGAGCACACGCATGGGCACTTCGACCTGGTTAATCGCGGCGGCGCCGGCCGAAAGCATGATGCACCAGGCATAGATGAGCAGCACGGCCTGTTTTTGGTTGTAGCCTTCTTGGATCAGGCGGTGGTGGATGTGGCCCTTGTCGGCCTGCCCGATACTAATGTGGGCGCGCTTGCGGCGCACGATGGCGCTGAACGTGTCGATGATGGGCACGCCGGCAACGATGAGCGGAATGATAAGCGAGGTGAGTGCGGCGGTGCGGCTCACGTTGAGCAGCGAGATGGAGCCCAGCGCAAAGCCCAGAAGCAGCGACCCCGAGTCGCCCAAGAAGATGCTTGCGGGGTTGAAGTTGTAGCGCAAAAAGGCCAGACAGGCGCCAAAGAGCGCAATGGAGAGCGCGGCGGCGTCGATGCGGCCCGAGAGAACGGCCATCGAAAACATGGTGAACGACGCGATGCCGCAGATGCCCGTGGCCAAGCCGTCGAGGCCGTCGATGAGGTTAATGATGTTAGTGAATGCCACCAGATAGATCACGGTAATGGGGTAGGCGAGCCATCCGAGCATGATCTCGCCGGGAGCAAACGGGTTGACGATGACGCCGATTTTTAGGCCGCCCATGCAGGCGATAAGCGCGGCGAGGACCTGTCCGGCCAGCTTTTGCTTGGGCGTGAGCTGGAAGACGTCGTCGATAGCGCCGGTCGCAAAGATGACGGTAAAGGAGAGCGCCAGCATGGGATAGCTAATGTGAAGGCGCGGGTGCGGTACCAGGACGGGTGGCCAGCCTAGGTACCAGGTGCCTAGGATTTGCACAATGCAGGCAACGACCAGGCCCAAAAACACCGCCGTTCCGCCCAAACGCGGGATGGGCTTGGTGTTGATGCGGCGCTTAGAAGGATAGTCGACGGCATCGAGCTTAATTGCCAAGCGCTTGACCAGGGGCACCGCGAGGAAGGTCGTGATAAAAGCCGCCGCTGCCACGCATAGGTACGGTATGTAGCTCGGGGATGAAGCCATGAATCTAAAAACCGCCAAGCGTCGAAGGAAAAGGTCAGAAGAACGCCATGCGCAAAGGGCATAGCCGAACCATAATACTCGACCAAGGGGGGTGCATGTAATTGCACGCAGCGATAATCACGCGCTTACCAGATATTGGGATGTTGTCGATGGCTTGTCGGGATGCCGGCGGGGATCCATATGGACTGTATGGTGATTTTCGGCAAAAGAAAACCGCCCCCCACGTTACGAAAATGAACCCACCTAAAACAGGTGGGTGCCCTCATCGACTGTTCCAGCGTCCTTAACAACGAAGGATACCTGTACTAGGTACGACTGTGTGGGCTCCCTAAATAAACGCGACGGTTCACCCAGTTGCTCCGCGGGGGGCGGAATACCTACATCATAAAGCGGCACTTTATCGATTCCAGTCTTGACATTACAAAAATCGTGTCGGACGATTACGGCGCCTTAGGGACGGAGCCGTCTACGCGGTCTGGCCCTTTACGTTTGAGCTGCTGAATCGTTGTTTTGGAGCATGTTTTTATGCCGACGTCGTTGACCGAACTTTTTTCGCCCGCCTGCCATTTGTGTCCGCGCCGTTGCGGTGCGGCGCGCGATGAGGGCGCGCGCGGCGTATGCGGTGCTAACGACACGCTCAGGGTGGCCCGCGCGGCGCTTCATATGTGGGAGGAGCCGCCTATCTCGGGCGAGGCCGGTTCGGGCACGATCTTCTTTAGCGGTTGCTCGCTTAAATGTATCTACTGCCAGAACCACGAGATCTCGACCGGCAATTTTGGCCTTGAGATTTCGCCTGAGCGCCTGGTCGAGATTATGCTGGAACTGCAGGACCAGGGTGCCAACAACATCAATTTGGTGACGGCGACGCACTATGCGCACCTGTTGCCTGCCGCGATTGCCGCGGCACGGATGCGCGGGCTGGTCATCCCGATCGTCTACAACACGAGTGGTTACGAGCGTGCGAGTGCCGTGGCGGCGCTGGGCGACCTGGTCGATGTGTGGCTCACCGACTTTAAATATGCCGATGCCGGGCTTGCGCAGTCGCTTTCTCATATTAAGGACTACCCGCGCGTGGCCGTGTCGGGTCTGGCCCAGATGGCGCGCGAGATCGAGCGCCGCGGGGGAGAGTTGGTGGATGAGGGCGGGCTCATGAAGCGCGGCATCATCGTGCGCCACCTGGTGCTTCCGGGGCATGCGGACGATTCGTGTCGCGTACTGGACCTAGTGTGGCAGACGGTGGGCGACGTGCCGATCTCGGTCATGAACCAATACACGCCCAATGTGCTCATGCGAGAGCAGGGCGGCGATCTGGCGCGCGCCGTGACGCGCGAGGAGTACGAGCGGGTGCTCGACCATGCCGACGACCTGGGCTTTACGACGATGTTCTGGCAAGAGGGCGGCGCGGTAGACGAGAGCTTCACCCCGGCCTTCGACACCACCGGTGTTCTTACCAGCGCAAAGTAGTGCGTTCGTCGATGATATTTCTGGGACGGGGATTAAAAAATCATCGAGAGGATCGCCTGTTCGAAAAGTTGTCAAAATAGCCGCGCTCCAAAAAGACTGGTTATTGGGCGTTGACAGTTGGCGAGCCGTAGGTAAAATATCGACTTGTCCTGGGGACGTAGCTCAGTTGGGAGAGCGCTGCCGTCGCATGGCAGAGGCCGAGGGTTCGACTCCCTTCGTCTCCACCCTTGGATTTGATAAGCCGCTGACATTGTGTCGGCGGCTTTTTTTAAAAGAAAGGGCTGTACCATGGCCGAGCTTGAGTCCCAACCATTGTCCGACGAGGAGCGCGCTGAGTTGGAAGAGCTCCGCGCCGAGAAGGCCCGCCGCGAGGCTCGTGAAGAGGCCCGTCGCGAGCGTGAGGAGCTGGCTGTCCTGCGTGCCGAGCGTGCGAAGGCCGAGGAGGCCGCCGCGAACGCCGCATCCGCATCGGCGCCCGCGCCCGCACCCAAGCCCGCTGCTGCGAAGCCTGCACCTGCCGCGCCCAAACCTCAGCCTAAAAAGGCCGCTCGTCCCAAGTCCGTCGAGCCTAAGCCGAGTCGTGACGAGATGACCTTTGCCCAGCGCATGGTTACCTCCAAGGAGCCTACGGGCGAGAACGAGATCCCTGGCATGGCGCCGGCTCAAAAAATCATCATTGTCCTTGCCCTCATCGCGTTTGTCATCTTTATGGGCTACACGATCCTGACCAGCATGGGCCTGCTCTAACCGATTTGCATCGGGCGTCATGTCCGCATCCTCTGCTCTCGTCCAACCCTCAAATTCTGCACCACACATCCGAAAGGTCGCCCCATGGCTTTGACCGACATCTCTCATCCCACCGACATCGCAATGCTCACCGATCTGTACGAGCTCACTATGGCCCAGGGCCTGTGGGAGAGCGGCAAGGCCAATGAGCAGGGTTGTTTTACCGCGTTTTACCGCGACCATCCCTTTGGCAGCGCCTATGCCGTCATGTGCGGCACCGCCGAGCTGCCCGAGCTGGTCGAGAATCTGCGCTTTACGCCCGAGGACATCGACTACCTCGCATCGCTTGAGGCCCCTGCTGGCGGTGCGATGTTCAAGTCTGGATTCCTCGACTACCTGCGCGATTTTCGTGCGCATGTAAACATCGACGCCGTGCCCGAGGGCGAGCTCGTCTTTCCGCGCGAGCCCATGGTGCGCGTCACCGGCCCCGCGCTGGAGTGCCAGCTGCTCGAGACGGCGCTGCTCAACATCGTCGGGTTCCAGACGCTTGTCGCCACCAAGACGGCGCGCGTGGTGCTCGCCGCCGACGGTCGCCCTGTGGCGGAGTTTGGCCTGCGTCGCGCCCAGGGTCCCGATGGCGGCCTGGCCGTTGCGCGCGCGAGCTACGTTGCCGGCTGCTCCTCTACGTCCAATGTGCTCGCCGGCCGCCGCTACGGTATTCCCGTCTTTGGCACGCATGCTCACAGCTGGGTGATGAGCTTCGATTCCGAGCTCGAGGCCTTCCGTGCCTTTGCCAAATCGAGCCCCAAGAACTGCACGCTGCTCATCGACACCTATGACGTGCGCGAGGGCTGTGAACATGCCATTACGGTTGCCAAGGAGATGGAAGCGGTGGGCGAGCGCTTGTCGGCCATTCGCATTGACTCCGGCGACCTCGCCAAGCTCTCCAAGTATGTTCGCGGCCGTTTTGATGCCGAGGGCCTGCCCTATGTGGGGATCTCGGTTTCTAACGATCTGGATGAGTACACGATTCAGTCGCTGCTCGACCAGGGCGCGCCCATCGACAGCTTTGGCGTGGGTACCAAGCTTGCGACCTGCTATGACCAGCCGGCGCTGGGTGGCGTGTACAAGCTTTCCGCCCGCCGTGCGAGCGAGGCAGATCCATGGACGCCGGTGGTCAAGCTCTCCGAGCAGCCCTACAAGCGCACGATCCCGGGTGTGCAACGCGTGCGCCGTTATTACGACGGCTTTGGCGGCCCGGTCTGCGACATGATCTACGACGAGGACCATCTGGCGGGGGAGGGCGCCGCGCGCGGCAATACCCTCGTGGCCGTGAATGATGCCGCCCTGGTGACCGACGTGTCCGAACTTGAGTATCGCGAGCTGCTGGTGCCGATCGTGCGCGATGGCAGTGCGGTGGCTCCGCGTGAGAGCATCCAGGACGCGCGCGAGCGCTGTGCTTGGGCGCTCGATCATCTGGACGCAGCTTTCAAGCGCTTCCTGTACCCGCAGACCTATGTGGTGGGCATGGAGCAGGGCCTGGCTCAGGTGCGCGACGAGCTCGTGCGCAAGAACATGGCCGCGGCTTCTGCCTTTCCCTGGGCTCACTAATTTCTTGGGCGGTAGGGGCGAGTCACGCTTCCTTGGCCGCCAGCTCGGCCGTTCGCTGAACAGTTGATTGGTTTGACGTATGACGACTTCTTATAAAACGATGGTGGTAAAGATCGGTTCGTCCACGGTTGTGGGCGCCGATGGCAAGGTCAACCGCTCCTTTATCGGCGGGCTTGCCGATCAGGCCGCAGCCCTGCGCAAGCTCGGCTGGCGTCTGGTCGTGGTGAGCTCGGGCGCTATCGCCTGCGGCTATCCCGTGCTGGGCTTCGACCGCAAGCCGGTCGGCGACCTGCCGAGCCTGCAGGCTTGCGCCTCGGCTGGTCAGTGCATCATCTCGTCGGCCTACGACGAGGAGTTCCATGCGCGCGACCTGCTCACCTCGCTCGTGCTGCTCACGCGCCACGATACGGCCCGCCGCACGTCTTACCTGCACGCGCGCGACGCCCTGCTGCGCCTCGTGGAGCTTGGCGTGGTGCCGGTCGTCAACGAGAACGATACCGTTACCGTTGATGAGATTAAGTTTGGCGACAACGACACGCTGGCGGCGCTTGTGAGCTGCCTGGTTTCTGCCGATCTGTGCGTGACGCTCTCGGACATCGATGGCCTCTATACCGCCAATCCGCACGAGGACCCCACGGCCGAGTTCGTCCCGGTCGTGCATAAGATCGATGCCAAGATTATCGCCTCGGCGGGCGATTCTTCGACCTCGGTGGGCACGGGCGGCATGATCACCAAGATTCGCGCGAGCCGCATCCTGATGACGGCGGGCATTCAGAGCGTGATTTGCTCGGGCGAGGAGCCCGATGCGCTCGTGCGCCTCGCCCGCGGCGAGAGCGTGGGAACCCTGTTCGATCCGCCGGCGGAGCGCCTGGACATTGCGCCGCGCAAACTGTGGATCGCGCTGGGTGACAAGGCGCATGGCTCGGTAACGGTCGATGACGGCGCCGCGAAGGCGCTGGTCAGCCGTGGCTCTTCCTTGCTTGCGGTGGGTATTCGCGAGGTCGATGGCCAGTTTGCCGAGGGCGATGTGCTCGATGTGTGCGATCCGAGCGGTATGGTCGTCGCCCGCGGTATCGCCGAGGCCGATTCGGACGTGCTGGAACTTGCTGCCGGCCGCCGCCAGGACCAGATCGCCAGCAACCGCCTGCTCGCTAACCTGGCCGAGAAGCCGGCGATACACAGGGATAACTTGATCGTATTTGCATAAAGAAAGACAGCGCTGCGGATCGTTTCCCGCAGCGCTGTCTTTCTCGTGCCGGCACTTGGGGACGTTCCTTTTAATATGAGCAGGACATTGTCAAGAGGCAAAATCGGGCCTGGCCCCAACG
>UQXA01000010.1 GCA_900544865.1 uncultured Collinsella sp.
ATCTACACAAGGCTATTCGTCGGCAGCGTCAGATGTGTATAAGAGACAGTGCTCTCTGTGGAGCCGAGCATCTCGGTGAGCTCGTCGAGCACGATCTTGACGACGTTTTGTGCTGGCGACAGCGACTCCATGACCTCGGCGGTCATGCAGCGCTCCTTGGTCTTGGCGACGAACTCCTTGACGACCTTGAAGTTGACGTCGGCCTCGAGCAGCGCCATGCGAATGTCGCGCATAGCCGAGGTGATATCGGCCTCGGTCAGCTTGCCCTTGCCGCGCAGGCGGTCAAATGTGTCGTTGAGGCGATCGCTCAGGGAATCAAACACTAGTCACTCCTTAATTGGACTCGCCCACCAGGGCGCGGCAGAAATCTTTGGCATTGAACTCCTGCAGGTCATCGACCTGCTCGCCCACGCCCACGCGCAGGATCGGGAGCTTGAGCTTCTCGGCCACGGCCATGGCGATACCGCCCTTAGCCGTGCCGTCGAGCTTAGTCATGATAATACCGTCCAGGCCCAGCGCCTCGTTAAACTCGAGCGCCTGGTTCAGACCGTTCTGACCAGTGGCGGCATCGATCACGAGCACGACCGAGACCGGCATGGGACCGGCGGCCATATTGGCGGCGCGCTTACGCGTCACGTTGACCACCTTGGCAAGCTCGCGCATGAGCTCGGGGCTCGTGTGCAGACGGCCGGCGGTATCGATAAGCACCAGGTCGCTGCCGCGTTTGTCGGCCTCGTCGAGCACGTCATAGCACACGCTTGCCGGGTCGGAGCCGCGGTCGCGCTTGATGACGGGAACGCCGGCGCGCTGGCCCCACACATCGAGCTGCTCAATGGCGGCAGCACGGAAGGTATCGGCAGAACCGATCACGACGTTCTTGCCGCGGGCGGCCATGGCGCTCGCGATCTTGCCGACCGTCGTGGTCTTGCCGGCGCCGTTGATGCCCACAAACAGCACGCAACTCGGCGTATCGGCGAACGGATCGCGCTCGATGGGCACAAAGTGCTGCTCGAGCTGCTCAGCCAGGGCACGACGGAGCTGTGGGGCGGTCTTGAGGTTCTTCTTGGCCGCGGCATCGCGCAGGTCATCAGAAACCTGGATGGCGACCTCGGCACCCATGTCACCCATGACGAGCGTGTCCTCTAGGTCCTCCCAAAAATCTTCGTCGACCTCGCCGCCAAAGTAGAAGACCTCGTTGAGGGCCTCGCGGCTGCGCTCAAGTCCGCGCGAGAGAGCATCAAAGAATCCCATTACGCATTCACGACCTTTCCGGTTTCGCGATCGAGTTTTTGCGAGACGACGCGACTGACGCCGTCAGCTTGCATCGAGACGCCGTAGAGAACGTCAGCGTCCTCCATAGTACGGCGCTGATGCGAAATGACCAAGAGCTGCGTATCGGAACGCAGTACATCAAGGGCGCCGATGAGCTTGGACAAGTTGGCGTCATCGAGCGCCGCCTCGACCTCGTCCAGCACATAAAACGGTACCGTACGCGTGCGATACACGGCAAAGAGCAGGGCGAGCGCCGTCAGGCTCTTCTCACCACCCGACATGAGCATCATCTTGGTGATGCGCTTGCCGCGCGGCTGAGCCACGACCTCGATACCCGTATCAGCCGGATGCTCGGGGTCGGTCATCTCCAGATGAGCCTGGCCTCCCGGGAAGAGCATGGCAAAGATCTCTCTGAAGTTCGCATCGACCTTCTCGAAGGTTACCAGGAACGCCTTGCGCATCTTACGGTCGATAGCCACCGTGATCTTGGTGAGCGCCTTGCGCGCGCTCTCCAAATCGGCCAGCTGTTCCTCGATGTAATCGGCGCGACGCTTGAGCTGCTCGTACTCTTCCATGGCAACCTGGTTCACCGGACCCAGGTTGTTAATTTGGCGAACAAGCTGGTTGAGCTCACGCTCGGCAGCGTCGCGGTCGGTGGGCGCGGGAAGCATGAGCGCTTCCTCGAGCACCGTGGTGCCGTCGGCGGTAATGGCCTTGATGGCCGCCTCTACCTGTACCTCGAGCTTGCCGCGTGCGACCTTGAACTCGTTTTGCGTGGCGGAAGCGGTATCGACTCGCTCCTTAGCGCGGGCAACCTCTGCCTTGGCATCCTCGATGGTCTTCTTAAGCGAAGCGGAGTCCGCCTCCTCCAGAGAGGCCTGGTCACGCAGGCGCGCTGCCCAATCCGACGCGCGTTCCAACAGGGCAGAATAGCGTTCGTGCATGGGGTCGACGCGCAGGCGCAGCAGCTCGAGCGAGCGCGAAGCCTGGCGTGTTCCGCGGATACGACGGTCGATGCCCTCAAGACGATGCTCCAGGTCGGGCACGCGGCCCTTCAGCGAACGCAGGCGTTCGCTCGTCTGGGCGAGGCGAACCTTGGCGTCGGCGAGCTTGCCGGCAGCCTCGGAATCGTCACGGCGAACGCGGTCGATTTCGTCGTTGGCCTCGGCAATCTGCAAGCCCAGATCGCTTGCCTGCGCGCGGGCCTCGTCACGCGAACGGGTGAGCTCGTCAACGCGCGGGCGCGCAGCGCGAACGGCTTCGGAAGCCTGCTCGCGGCGCTTGGAGATGCGCACGCGCTCGACCTCGGCATTGTTGGCGCTTTGCTCCAAGCGGCCGATCTCGGAAAGCAGCGAGCGGTGCTCGCCCTCAAGACGGGCGATCTCGCCGGCGGCATCGCCCTCAGCGGCACGCGCTTCCTCAACGGCCGCATTGGCCTCGACGACCTGATCCGACACATGCTCAAACACGGCAGCCAGATCGGGCTCCAGGCCCTCCAGCTCGCGAATGCGACGCTTGCGCTCCAGAGCGCCCGACGCCTCGCCGGCATCGAGGCCCACGCGCACCAGGCCGCCACAGCTTACGCGAGCGCCATCGGGAGTCACGTAGGTCACACCGTCAACGACCGGCGCCGACAGCGCGGCAGCAAGATCGTCCACTACGTAATATCCGCCGAGCAACGCCTCGACGACGGGACCGTAGCCTGCGCGCACGGACAGACGATCAACCAGACGGGTACCGGCAGCGCCCTCAGCGGCGGTAGAGCCGCTCACGCCGCGCGCCACCAGCAGCGCCTCGCCCGAAGCCTTCTTCTGGTCCAGAGCGGCACGACCGGCACGCTCAAGCGCGGACGTATCGTCGAACAGCAGCGCATCGATATCGCCGGCGAGCAATTGCTCAACCAAGCCCTCAAGCTCGCGCGGGGCCTCGAGCACGTCGCCCAGACGACCCGAGACATCATCGCCCAGCGCACCCACCAGACGGCTCACCAGCGGCGAGCTGTCAGCCATGCGGGCATCGAGTTTCTTTTGGCTGGCAAGCTCCGAGCGCACCTCGGATAACTTGTTGCGCGCCTCACTCTCGCGGGCACGCAGGTCCTTCAGGGCCGCGCGTGCCGCCTCGGCGGCCTCACGCGAATCGACCTGAGCCTGGCGCGCTTCCTCAAGAGCGCCCTCAAGCTCCTCGGCGCGGTCGCGACGGCTCTCGAGCGAGGCCGTGACCTCCTCGAGCTGCTCGTCAATCTGCTCCAGGCGCGAGGCATACATGTTGTCCTCGACCTCGGCATTGCTCAAGGAATCCTTCACCTTGGCGAGCTCGAGCGCGGCATTATCGGCCACGCGCTGCACATCGCGTTGCTCGCGCGTGAGTTGCGAAATCTGATTGTCGAGCGCCACGCGACGCTCGTGGAGCTCAGCAGCGGCAGGACCGGCGGCGTCAACGTCCTCCTGGGCCTGCATGTGCGCGCCGGTCACTTCCTCAAGCTGCGCACGCGCGTCCTCGAGCTCCTCGACCACGCGACGACGCTGATGCTCGGAGCTCGAAATCTGCCCGCGCATGTCAGACAGGCGCGACACCATGTTGTGGCCCTTTTCCTCGAGCAAGCGCATGTCGGAGTTAATGCGGCCGACCACATCTTGCATATGACGGCGCTGCTCGCCTAGGTCGCCCACAAACAGGCCCTTTTCCTCGAGCATGACCTGAAGCTTCTCGAGCTCGCGCTCCTTTTCGCCCAAGCGGTACTGCGCAAGCTCAAGCTCGGCGGCACCTTCCTTGGAGCGGCTCTCCAGGTCGTTCCACTGCGACTGCAGCGAACGCAGCTCGTCAACGGCCAGCATCTGCGTAAGCTCGTTCGCGCGCGAGGACAGCTCTTTGTACTTGCGCGCGCGATCGACCTGACGCTCCAGCGGTCGCAGCTGACGAGCGATTTCCTTATTGATGTCGCGGGCACGCGTCAGGTGCTCGTCCATCGACTTAATCTTTTTGAGCGCGCGCTCCTTGCGGCGCTTGTGCTTGGAAATGCCGGCGGCCTCCTCGATGAGGGCGCGGCGCTCCTCGGGGCGGCTCTGCAAAATGGCGTCGAGCTTGCCCTGGCTGATGATGGAATGCGTATCCTTGCCCAGGCCCGAATCGTGCAGAATGTCCTGAATGTCCATCAGGCGGCACGGACTCGAGTTGATGAGGTACTCGCTTTCGCCCGAGCGATACATGCGACGGGTGATGGCGACCTCGTCAAAATCGACGGGCAGCATATGGTCCGAGTTATCGAGCACCAGCGTGACCTCAGCGACACCCACCGGCTTGCGCGCTGACGAGCCCGAGAAGATGACATCCTCCATGGCCTGGCCACGCAGCTGCTTGGCGCTCTGCTCGCCCAGGACCCACAGAATCGAGTCGGAGATGTTCGATTTTCCCGAGCCGTTGGGACCGACGATGACGGTCAGGCCCGGCTCAAACGTCATATGGGCGCGGTCGGCAAACGACTTGAACCCTTTGAGCGTGAGGGACTTGAGATACACGGTTCCTCGCTTAAACAGGCTTCTTGTTGAGAATCACGCCGTTGGTAGTGTAGCCCATGCGGTCGAGCGCTTCGAGCGCGGCGGCTCCCTCGGCTTCCTTCTTTGAGGAGCCGGAGCCGCGACCCTGACGAATACCATCGATCAAAACCACGGCGGTAAAGGTGGGCGCATGCGCCGGGCCCTCGGAGCCAACGAGCTTGTACGCCGGGGGCTCGTGACCGTCGGCTTGCACACACTCCTGCAAAAACGACTTGGGGTTCGCAGGATGCTCGGCACGCTCAGAAGCCAAATGCGGCTTGAGCGTACGGTGAATGAACTCCGCCGCGGCATCCCAGCCGGCATCCAGGTACAACGCGCCCACGAGCGACTCATAGACGTTCTCGAGGGCCGAATGCAGGCCGCGCGCACCGGTACCGGTCTCGGAGGCACCAAAGATGATGATGTCGTCGATGCCCAGCTCGTGAGAAACCTCGGACAGCGTAGCGCCCGAGACAAGCGACACCTTCAGGCGCGTGAGCTTGCCCTCGTCAAACTCCGGATAGGACTCAAACAGGGAGCGTGCGACCACAGCACCCAAAATGGAATCGCCCAAGAACTCAAGGCGCTCATAGCTTGCCGAGACTGGCTGGCCTTCGACAGCCGAAGGATGCGTAAGGGCCGCGCGCAGCAGCACCTTATTATTGAACTCGTGGCCCAGAATTTCCTGGGCGCGCGTAAGTCGTTCAGACAAAGCCAAGACCTAGGCCTCCCTGGCGTTTTCGATGGCGTCGACGGCGTCGGCGACAGAGTTAAGCGAGAGCAGAGTCTCGTCATCGATCTCGAGGTTGAACTCGTCCTCGATGGCCGTAACCAGCTGCAAACGCTCGAGCGAGTTGGCATCGAGGTCGTCAAAGGTGGTCTCATCGCTAATTTCGGCAACATCGACGCCCAGAACGTCAGCAGCGACCTCGGCGATCTTGTCGAAGATTTCGGAGCGGTCCATAGCGCTTCCTCTCATAGTGCATGAATACCAAAAGAATGGTACCGCCCGGGCGGTACCAAGACACGGTTCTGATTCTACCCCACGACGTGCGCCCCAAGACGCATAACGCCGCTGTTATAAAACGATACCGTCCATAGAGTTGGCGACATTCTCGACCAGCCCGGCGCGCACGGCTTCGGCCGCCGCGAGCGTACCGTTTTTAACAGCCTCGACCGAGGTGGCGCCATGGCCGATCAGGACCACGCCGCGCAGGCCCAGAAGAATCGCGCCGCCCTTGGCGTCGCCAGAGAGCTTGGCCTTAATCTCGCGCATTTGCTTTTTGATGAGCAGCGCGGCAATCTTGGTGCCGAGCGAAGACATAAAGACACCCTTGAGCTCCTGCAGCAAAAACTTGGCAGCGCCCTCGGTGGCCTTGAGCGCAATATTGCCCGACATGCCATCGGCAACGACGACATCGAAGTTACCTGAGGTGATGTCCGTTCCCTCGCAGTTACCAACAAAGCCGGGAACGGCGGCTTTCATGGCCGGGAAGCAGGCCTTGGTAAAGTTGGAGCCCTTCTCGTCCTCGGTGCCGTTGGCAAGCAGGCCCACGCGGGGATGCTCGATTCCCAGGACGACGCGGGCATAGGCGCTACCCATCTGGGCAAAACGCACCATGTCATCGACCTCGACATCGGGGTTGGCGCCCATATCGCACAGCACCGTCAGACCGCCGGCGCGATTGGGCAGCGCATTGGTCAGACAGGGGCGCACCGGCTGCTTTTTGCCTTCGGCCTGATACCTAAACGGCGTCACGTAGGCGGTGGCAGCGGCGGTCATGGCACCGGTCGAACCGGCAGAGAAGAACGCGTCCGCATTTCCCTTCTTGATGGCGCGGCACGACAGCACGATCGAAGACTTGCGTTTGGTCATCACGGCGCGAATGGGATCGTCATCCATGGCGATAACGTCAGGTGCCTCAAGGGCCTCAACACGTGCATGGGAAGCTGCAAAGGGATTGACGATTTCGGCGGGGCCAGCTGCCAAGACCTCGATATCGGGATCGGCGGCAAGCGCAGCCTCGATACCATCGAGAACAACCTGAGGTTTCTCGTCTCCGCCCACAACGTCTACACAAACGCGAACGTTACTCATATACATGCTCCTTATACAAAAATGGCCGACTCACTGAGCCGGCCATTGTGGTTCCATTTGGAACGGCATCGCATCCAGAGTATACCGTTACTCGGTAACGATAACCTCGCGGTCCTTGTAGAAACCGCAGCTGGGGCACACGTGGTGCGGAAGCTTGACAGCGCCGCAACGGGGGCACGTGGACTGAGCCGCAGCCGAGATCTTCATGTTGGCGGAACGACGGGTGTGAGTGCGGATACGACCCTGCTTTTGTTTAGGTACGGGCATAGTGACCTTCCTTATGAACTATCCAGTGTGGCGATTACGCGCAAGTAGCGATACTACCACAGTTTTACTCATCGAGCTTGAGATTCTTCAATGCTGCAAATGGATTTTCCGTGGCAGCGGCCCATTCTGCCTCTGCCTGGGCGGCGCAATCGCATTGCTCGACGTTGAGATTGCAACCGCAGGTGGGGCACAGACCACGGCAATCGGGCTTGCAGAGCACCACAAACGGCGTGTCCATAACGACCGCGTCATTGATGGGCTCACCCAGATCGACGATGCGGTCCTCACCCAGGAGCTCGTAGCCGTCCTCGTAGGCCTCGGGATCCTCGGGCTCCTCAAAGAGGTAGAACTCCTCGATCTCTCCGGCGATATCAAACGAGGCGGGCTCCAGGCAACGGTCGCACTCACCGGTGGCGTGCGCGCGGACCATGCCCGTGAGCAAGACACCGGTACCGGCATTGGTAAAGACAACGTCGTAGTCGATGCCGTCCTGTAGCTGGTACTCCTTCTCGCCCACCGTGTAGGTGGCGACATCGACCTTACCGGTCAGCGGAAACGAATCTCCAGGAAACTCGAGCTGCTCGGAAAGATCGACGGTAACGCTCGGGAACTCAGCCATTACCACTGACCATTCTGCTGGGCGGCACCCTCGTTGAGCTGCTGACGGCAACGGGTAACGGTGCCGGTCAGGCTCTTGAGGTTCTCCTCCAGGTGCGTAAAGACCTGCTCTGCGTAGTCCTCGGCAGCATAACGCGTCTCGCGCTCGTACTGCTGGGCACGATCGCGGATGTCGTCGGCCTGCTGCTGCGCAAGGCGGACAATCTCCTGCTCACCGGCAATGGTGAGGGCCTGCTGCTGAGCATCGGCGATGATGGAATCGGCCTGAGCGGCGGCGGAAGCCATAAGCTCCTCGCGCTCTTTGAGGATACGGCGGGACTTCTGCCATTCCTCGGGATAGCTCATGCGGATCTCATCGAGGATGTTGAAGAACACGTCGGCGTCGATGACCTTGAACTGAGCGTTCTTGCCGAAAGGCGGCTTGGCTTCCTCGATCAGCCCTTCGAGCTCATCGACCAAGCTGACGATCCTATCGCCAGGAAAATTCTCGCCCGGCATCCGGTCTCCTTTCATAGGTAACATATCATCGTGCTAGTTTACCACATGCCACCAGGCAATAAAAAACGTCACGAAAAGCGATGTCTGAGCGCTTCGACCACGTTGGGCGGCACAAACGTCGATACATCGCTGCCGAGCGAGGCGATCTGGCGAACGACCGAGCTCGAGATGTAACCGTACTGCGGAGCACTCATGACAAAGATGGACTCCAGCTCGCTATCCAAGCGATAATTGAGGTCGGCCTGCTGCAGCTCATACTCAAAGTCGGTCATGGCGCGCAGGCCCTTGACCACGGCCCCCGCCCCCTGCTCACGAGCGAAGTCGACCAAGAGGCCGGTAAAGGGCAGGACTTCGACGCCGTCGATATCACCGAGCGCCTCGCGGGCCAGCGCCACGCGCTCATCGAGCATAAACGTGGTGCCCACACCGTTTTTACCCTGCGACTCTGCAACAGCGACGATCACACTGGGAAAGATGCGGCGGGCGCGGCGGATCACATCGATATGGCCAAACGTGATGGGATCGAAGGTGCCCGGGACGATCACGCGGTTGATGGTGTCATTCATGGGCGTCCTCCTGAAACGTCGTGGCATCATTGTTGTCAGCATCGGTGCCGGCGCTATCGCCCTCACCATCGTCATCGCCGACCCAACGGAGCAGGTCGACCGAGGTAATGCCGTAGCGCTTCTCACGTACAGTCTCAAAGTCTGCCGGATGCGCGCCCGCATCGGCGGCGGCATGCTCAAACAGGGCGTAAGCGCCAGACGCAAGCAGACCCTGCTGGGCCAGATTCTGCAGCAGTTCCTCGACCGGCTCGGCACCAAAAGCATAGGGCGGGTCGAGCAGGACCAGATCAAAGGGGCCGCCCGGTACACGACCGCGTGAGGCACTCGTCAGCATGTCGCCCGTGACCACGCGCCAACGCGCACGGTCATGGCAGAGCGACTCGATATTCTTGGTAATGAGCCGCACGGCGTTGCGATCGATCTCAAACGTCGTGAGCGAGCGGGCCCCACGAGAGAGCATCTCTAACCCTAAGGCACCGGAGCCGCCAAAGGCGTCCAACACACGAACCTCGTCCAAATCGAAATCGAATGCCGACATGACCATAGATGCGCACGCCTCGCGCACGCGATCAGTCGTGGGGCGGGTGACATCGCGACCACGGGGCTCCTCAATCTTACGACCGCGCCATTCGCCGCCGATGATTCTCATCCTCCGCTGACCTCCTTAAAGATATGTCGATAACGCATGGCGACCGCGTCGCGCAAGGGACGCGTCGCCACAGAGTCAAGGTTGCAAGCATACCGCAAGAGCTCGAGCGCGTCCAAATGGGCCCACTCGATCAGTTCTTCGTCGGCATCCAGGTCGACAAAACGCAGGGTCACGCCACCATGCTGGCGATAACCCAGGATCTCGCCTTCATGGCGCAGGCGCAGGTCCATCTGGGCGAGCGTAAAGCCGTCCGAAGTCTTTTCGAGCGACTGGAGACGGTCTTGCGCCGCCGATGCGCCGCCGTTGCCCTTGGAGTGCGTCATGACCAGACACGTGCCCGACACGCTGCCACGGCCCACGCGACCGCGCAGCTGGTGCAGGGCAGCCAAACCAAAGCGCTCGCCGTTCTCGATGACCATGACGGTGGCGTTAGGCACGTCGACGCCCACCTCGACCACCGTAGTCGAGACGAGCACGTCAATTTCGCCACGCTTAAAGGCATCGATAACCTGGTCCTTCTCCCCCGCTGGCATACGGCCGTGAAGGCGCTCGATGGCAAGACCCGGCAACGCCAGACGCAGGCGATCGAGCTCGGTCGCCGTATCGTGCAGCGGCACGGGGACCGTCACGCGGCCCTCGTCGTCGCGGGCAATACCGGGCACGTCTTCCAGCTCATCGGTCGAATCGCTCGGCTCCACGAGCGGGCAAATCACGTAGGCCTGCTGACCCTTTTCATGCGCCTCGCGAATGGCGCCATAGGCGAGGTCGCGGCTCGACTCGGTGAGCACGCGTGTGGTCACACCGGCACCCGGAACAGGCCGGTGGCGGATGATGCTCGTATCCAGATCCCCGTAGACCGAAAGCGCCAGCGTACGCGGGATGGGCGTTGCCGTCATAACGAGCAGATCGGCACCGGGGCCCTTCGCGCGCAGAGCGTTGCGCTGGCCCACACCAAAGCGGTGCTGCTCATCGATGACCACGAGCGATAGATGCTTGAACGCAACGTTATCCGAAAGCACCGCGTGGGTGCCAAAGAGCACGTTAAGCTCGCCCGATTCCAGCTGTGCATGGATGCGCTCGCGCTCTGCAGCCGGCGTGGCACCCGTCAGAAGCGCCCAGGACATGCCGGCCTGTGAGAGCAGAGGGCCGGTCTTATCGGCATATTGGCGCGCCAGCACGCCCGTGGGCGCCATAACGCAGGCCTGCGTGCCGCTATCGGCAGCCACAGCCAGTGCGCAGGCGGCAACGGCGGTCTTACCGGTACCGACATCACCCAGCAGCAGGCGGTTCATCACGCGCCCACCATCGCACATATCGCGCAGGATATCCTGGAACGCGGCCTCCTGCTCGTCGCTCAGCGAAAACGGCAGGGCTTGCTTGAGCGCGACCAGGTGCTCGCCCGCGGTGTGGGCATAGGGAACCACATCGACCAGGCCGCCGTCGTTGCGCAGGCGCAGCGCCAGCTGCAGGTAGAGGCACTCCTCGTAGGCCAGGCGACGACGCGCGATGTCGCGCTCTGCCATACTCGATGGAAAATGGATTGAGCGCAGCGCGCGGGCATTGCTCATCAGGCGACGCTTAACGCGCAGCGGTGCCGGAATGGGATCAAAGGGATTGCCGACGACCTCGATCGCGCCGCTTACGATGCGGCGCATCCACGCCTGGCTCACGCCATCGCTCACGTAATGGACCGGCAGGATGGTGCCTGCAGCACGCCCGTCCTCGAGCTTTTCAAAGTGCGGCGAGGCCATCTGCTTAAAGCCGTAGGCAAACTCGACCTTGCCCATCACGGCCAGGCGGTCGCCCTGCTTAAGCTGCTGGGCAATCCAGGGCTGGCGGAAAAAGGCTACCTGCAGCACGCCCGTCTCGTCAACAAGTGAGACCTCGGTCACCTGCATGCGCGGGCGCGGCTGCTTTTGGACGATACGGTCGACCGTGGCGATGATGGTGCACACGGTACCGATGGGCGCCATCTCGATGGACCACGAACGGGTAAAGTCGAGGTATCGATGAGGGATATGGAGAAGGAGGTCCCCCACCGTCCGAATCCCCAGACGGCGAAGGGCCTCCTCACGTTTACCCGAAACATATTTGAGTCGCGCGATATCCCCGTCGAGCGCATTGCTCTGGGCAAAGCGCTCCGAGACGCGCGGCACGGAGCACAGCTCGGACATGGGCAGTTGCCTACTCGATCGAGAAGATCACGGGATAGAGCGGCTGCTCGCCACGATGGGCGTCGATCTCCAAGTCGGGCTGAGCCTCCTCGATAGCGTCGACGATCTCCTGGAAGGCCTCATCGGACAGCTCCTCGCCGGCCAGAATCGTCAGCGCGTCGCCCCCCTCTTCCTCCTGCATGCGGTTGATGCAGTCGAGCGTGACCTGCTTCACGTCGGAGCCGACCACGTCGATGGAGCCGGCGATGATACCCATGACGTCACCGGAGTGAATCGGCGAGTCATCAGATGCGCTGGAGTCGCGCACGGCGCGGGTGACCTCGCCATCGCGGACCTCGCTGATGGCGTCGACCATGGCGGCGACGGCGTCCTCGAGCTCGGAATCGGGCAGGACCGCGAACAGCGCGGAGAACGCCTGTGGAACGGTCTTGGTGGGAACAACGGCAACCTTCTTGTCCGTGCAGGCAGAAGCGGCAGCCTCGGCAGCCATGCGGATGTTGCCGTTATTGGGCAGGATGATGACCGAGGTCGCGTTGACCTGGTCCACCGCGCCCAGCAGGTCGGCGGTCGAGGGATTCATAGTCTGGCCACCGGAGACGACCACGTCGACGCCAAGGGACTTGAGGATGTCAGCCTCGCCGGAACCGGCGGCAACGGCGACAAAGCCCAGCGCCTTGGCGGGCTCGGCGGCCTTTTCCTGATCCTCGTGGATCTTGGCGGTACGGTCGTGGGCCTCCATCTCCATGTTGTGGATAAAGACCTCATAGATCTGACCGAGCTGCAGCATGTGCTCGAGCACCAGGTTGGGGGTGTTGGAGTGCACATGGATCTTGTAGTCGGGATAGGCGCCCACGAGCAGCTCACAGTCGCCCATGGAGCCTAGGAACTTAAGGCACTCGTCCTCGTCAAACGGGGCGTCGGCCTTAAAGAGGAACTCGTTGCAGTAGCGGAACTCCGAGCCCTCCCAGTCGTCGTTAGCCTCGATCTCAACACGGCCAAGAGCGGCATCGCGGGCAGAGCCGGCGGAGTCAAACGTAGCGGAGAAATCCTCGACAACGGTGCTGCGACCAAGCGCGGCGGCAACAAAGTTCTCCAGGAAGATGGCAAAGCCGAAGGCGCCTGAGTCGACCACGCCGTTCTCTTTGAGGACGGGCAACAGGTCGGGTGTGCGGGCGACGGACTGGTACGCCTCAACGACGATGGCATCGAGCGCGTCCTCGGCCGAGAACTTCTTCTTCTCGCACTCATCGGCCTTGGTCGAGACATCGCGCAGGACCGTGAGGATCGTGCCCTCGATGGGCTTGCGGACAGCCTGGAAGGCAACCTTGACGGCACGACGGAAGGCGAAGGCAATGTTGGCGGACGTAATAGGCTCGTCGGCAGAGACAAGGCCCTCGGCCACGCCGCGCAGAATCTGCGACGTGATAACGCCAGAGTTACCGCGGGCACCCATCAGGGAGCCGTGGGTGATGGCGCCGGCGATGGCTTCCATGTCGGCGTCGGCAGGAAGGGCGGAGAGCTCCTTGGTCACCGAGGCAAGCGTGAGCGACATGTTGGTACCGGTGTCGCCGTCGGGCACGGGGAAGACGTTGAGCTTGTTGATCTCCTCGGCCTTGTCGGAAACGGCAGCCGCAGCGATCGGAAAACAGGTGCGAATGGTCTTTGCAATCATGGGTATTTGAATCTCCGTTTTCGGATGCTAGTTCAGACGGCTCTTGAGCGCGTCGATATGGATGCCGATCTTAAGGCTGGCGGGATCGATCTGGGCGATCTCCTGCAGAGTGAAGGCAACGGAGCTCGAAAGATTGTGGCAGACGGACTTCATGTTGACGCCGTTCTCGAGCACGACGTGAAGATCGACCGTAAGGCCGTTCTCGTCGGCGGAGACAAGCACGCCCTTGCGCAGGCGCTGACCGGCAAGCAGGCGCACGCTCTCGGCGCCCTGGAGCTGCTCAGCCATTCCGACAACGCCATAGCACGTCATCGCGGCATAACCGGCAATATCGGCAATAACGTCGTTCGAGACGCTCAGGCTGCCGTTAATGGTCTCAGACACAAGAATCTCCTTTTCTTGGTGCTCGCGGCACCATGTCGTGGGAGCAATCATTGCAATATTCTACAACGACCGCGCCATGTTGAGGTGGCGGGCCTCGGGATTACATCCTCGACACGAAATGTTGATATGGTAACGTTCGCGAACGGCGATCGCGGCATGAAAAAACCCGCCGCATAAGCGACGGGTTTTACAACCTGGCTCCCCGGGTAGGACTCGAACCTACAACAGCGCGGTTAACAGCCGCGTGCTCTACCATTGAGCTACCGAGGAATAGGTGCGTGCTCTCAAGCAACGAAGTTTATTATACGGACGAATCAGCTCAGGGCAAGAACTTTTTTAAGAAATTTTCCGACCTAATCATTGGGGACGTTCTTAAACGACTAGTCATTCAAGAACGTCCCCAACGACTACATGAAAGCGCCCCCAAGCGAATGTGCTTGAGGGCGCCTCTTGCTTGACTAGCTTTCGATATAGTCCTTGAGCTTGCTGCTGCGGCTCGGGTGGCGGAGCTTCGCCAAGGTCTTGGACTCGATCTGGCGGATGCGCTCGCGCGTGACGCCAAACTCGCGGCCGACTTCCTCGAGCGTACGGGGATGTCCGTCGACAAGGCCAAAGCGCAGCTCGATAACCTTGCGCTCACGATCGGCAAGCGAGTCGAGCACCTGGGTGAGCTGCTCCTGCAGCATGGAGAAGCTGGCCGCATCGGGCGGAACGATGGCCTGGGAGTCCTCGATGAAGTCGCCCAGCTGAGAATCCTCTTCCTCGCCGATGGGGGTCTCGAGCGACACGGGCTCCTGCGATATCTTCTGGATCTCGCGGACGCGGTCGGCGCTCATGTCCATCTCGGCACCGATCTCCTCGGGGGTCGGGTCGCGGCCCAGGTCCTGAAGGAGCTGACGCTGCACGCGGACGAGCTTGTTGATGGTCTCGACCATGTGCACGGGAATACGGATGGTACGGGCCTGGTCGGCGATAGCGCGCGTGATGGCCTGACGGATCCACCACGTGGCGTACGTGGAGAACTTAAAGCCCTTCTGGTAGTCGAACTTCTCGACAGCGCGAATCAGACCGAGGTTGCCCTCCTGGATCAGGTCCAGGAACAGCATGCCGCGACCGACATAGCGCTTGGCGATGGAGACGACCAGACGAAGGTTTGCGCTGATGAGCGCCTGCTTGGCTTCGAGGCCCACGTTCTCAATGCGCGTAAGACGACGCATCTCGGCACGCGTGAGTTCGAGCTCACCAGCATCGGCAGCCTCGAGCTTCTCGGTGGCCTCAAGACCGGCCTCGATCTTCATGGCCAGATCGACCTCTTCGGAGGCGGTCAGCAGGTCGACCTTGCCGATCTCCTTGAGGTACATACGGACCGGGTCGCCGGTCAGCATCACCGTGGAGGCATCGATGCCACGCACGCGGGAGCGTGAACGGGACGTGCGCACGGTGCGCTTCTTCTTGCTCTTGGAAGAACCCATCTCGGCGTCGGCCTGACGGGCCATCTTGAGCTCGTGATCGTCGAGCGAGCCGGAATCGTGCTCGTCGTCGTCATCGAAATCGTCGGTATCGGTATCGTTATCGTCATCGTCGACGTCCATGGAGGCGTCGTCGTTACCGCTCGCGGAGATAATCTGGATGCCGCTGTTGCGCAGCGCGGAATACACCGCGGTGAGCTGCTCGTCAGAAACATCGATATCCTTCAGGGCGACCTGAATCTCGTCCTCGGTTACCGAAGTCCTGTTTGAGCCGTTGCCCATGAGCTTTGCAACGTAGGATTCCAGCCCAGTACCCGTGCTCTCAGTCTTTTTTGGCACAGATTCTCCCTTCATAGTCCACAGGACTCAATACTTTAGCACACACATTGACGTCTATACCCAAAAAGAGGGCTGGATATAGACGAGAATACGCTGGTTGACCACAACATCTAGGCTTGTTCGGTGCCTGCGGCCTCCAGGCCAATCAAACGGAACGGATCCGCCACGCCGCCGATCGACTTTTGCAGTTCGCGCTGACGCTGCGAGTCCTGCGCGGCCTGCACGGTCAGCGCACGACGGGCCTCATCATCGAGCGAACGGTCCTGGCGCAGCTTGGCCTGTGCGGCACGCATGCGACGCTTGATGGTGTAGAGCTCGAGCGTATCGAGCATAAACGCGATGTTCGTCTCGGTGGGGTGCTTGCTCGTCGCCGAGATGCGCCCGGCACTCACAAGCGTTGCCGCCTCGGGACACACCGAGCGAGCCGCATCCATGCAGGCTGCAGGATCGGTTCCCGGCGGCGTTGCCAGAACGGCCCATGCGATGGACTCGTGACGTGGGTCGACCCACTCGATGGAGCAGATGCGGTCGGCGTACATGCGGAACAGGTCGGGGTAGCTCGTGAGCATCGTCAACAGTTCGCGCTCCCCTGCCAAGGACTTGCGTTCAAGATCGGTAAGAACCATCGGCGCCGCCGCAGCCGGTGCGCCCGAACCGTCAGCCGCAGGCACAGCGCCCATACCATCAGGCACATCGATCGGCGGCAAGTCGTCAACGACCTCCACTGGTGCAGCACCATAGGCATCGAGCGGGACGTAGTCGTACGGCTCTTCTTCGACCGGCGCGGACACCGACGGCGTCGCGCCCGATACCCAAGCACCGCGACCGGCATCGCGAGAACCCGACGCCCGACCGCCCGCGCTACCGGACCACTCAGCCTGTGCCCGCTGGCGTTTATAGTTTTGCTCGCGACGGCGCTCCGCATCTTCGCGCTTGGCGACATCACGAAACACGCGACCCGAACTCGCTCGCACGGTCTCCAGATCCAAACCCAACAGATCGGCAATCTGGATAAAGTACGTGTCAATCATATAGCTATCGCGCAGCGGATAGATGAGCGTCAGCGCGTCCTCCAGCGCCTTGGCGCGACCGCCCGGCGTGGTGATGTCGCTCGACTCCTGCAGCGAACGGTAGACAAAGTCCATAAGCGGCTCGGCAGCGTCGATGCGCGTCTGCAGTGCCTCGCCACCATGTGCGGTGATGAACTCCATGGGGTCGTTGCCGTCGGGGAGCACCACGCAGCGCAGGTCCATGGAATCCTGCTCGATAAACTGAATCGCGCGACGGGCGGCCTTTTGTCCGGCGGCATCGCCGTCGAACATATACACGATGCGCTTGGCAAAGCGGGTGAGCGTCTTGACGTGATGCTCCGTGAGCGCGGTGCCCAGCGTGGCGACAACGTTTTTAATCCCCGCTTCCCAACAGGCGATGCAGTCGGTATAGCCCTCCACCACGATGGCGGTATCCTGCGCGACGATAAACTCCTTGGCCCAATTAAATCCGTAGAGGTTTCGCTTTTTATGGAACACGCTCGTCTCGGCGGTGTTGAGGTACTTAGGCTGGCCGTCACCCATGATGCGACCGCCAAAGGCAATGTTGTGACCCTGCTCATCAAAGATGGGGAACATCACGCGGTCGTAAAAGCGGTCGGCAAGCTGTCCGCGTCCACGGCTCACGGCAACGTTGGCGTCGATCATCTCCTGCGGGGTAAAACCCGCCTGGGACAGGTGCGACACCAGCGCGTTACGGCCCGGTGCAAAGCCCAGGCAGTAGCGGCGGCAGACGTCGCCGCCCATGCCGCGGCTGGCAAAGTACTCGCGCGGACGGCCGTCCTTACCGCGCATGAGCATGGTGTGGTAGAACTGGGCGGTCTCGGCGCACAGATCGTAGATGCGTGCACGCTTGGTCCCGCGCTCGCGGCGATCTCCGGTGTCATGCAGCTCAATACCCGCGCGATCGGCCAAATAACGGATTGACTCGGGAAAGCTCAGGTTCTCGCGCTTCATGATATAGGTGAAGACGTCGCCACCCTCACCGCAACCAAAGCAATGCCACACCTGCGTGGCGGGGATAATGTGGAAAGACGGCGTCTTTTCGCCATGGAAGGGGCAGCATCCCCAAAACTCATGGCCGCGGGGCTTGAGCTCGACCGTTTCCTGCACGATGGCGACTAGGTCGGACGCAGCGCGTACCTGGTCTTTTTCCTCATCGCTAATCACGGATGCTCACCCCCTGCTCGCCCAAGTTGTGACGAATATCTTCGATATTACCCTCGACGGTCGCGATTAACTCATCCAGCGAATCGAACACGCGCGACGAACGCAGCCAGCGCGTAAACGCCAGCGAAACGGAAGCGCCGTACAGGTCGCCCGTATAACCAATTAAATTAGCCTCGAGATGCGCAGATGCCGCATCGTCGGCATACGTCGGCGGCAGTCCGACGTTAACGGCAGCGGGCCACACGGTGTCGTTGACCAGCACCAGGCCCTCATACACGCCATCGGAAGGCACCTGAATGCCGTCGGGAACCTGCAGGTTTGCCGTGGGAAAGCCCATACCAGAACCCTCGTGACGGCCGCGAATAACACAGCCACGCACCATATACGGTCGGCCGAGTAACTCAGCAGCAAGCTCCACATGGCCCTGTCCCAGCTCATGACGAATGCGAGTGGCGCAAATGGCCTCACCGCCCTCGCAAAGCAGATCGTGACCATACACGTCAACGCCGTACTCGGAACCCCAGGCGCGCATCTCGGCAACACCAGAAGCACCGCCACGACCCAGCCTAAAGTCACTGCCAACGCGAATCGATCGAATGTCGACCAGACGCGACACCAGCGAGAGAAAATCAACATGGTCAAGCGCCGCAACCTCAGGCGTAAAGGGAACGGCCACCACCGCATCGACCCCGGTTTGAGCCAGGGCATGCAGACGGTCGGACGTCGTCATCAATTTTTGAGCGGGCGAAGAACTCACCACGACGTCCGGGTCAGGATCGAAGGTAACTACGACCGCCTTGCAGCCATGGGCACGGGCATCACGGACAAGCGCTTCGATAAGTTCCTGGTGTCCAAGGTGAACGCCATCGAACACGCCGATGGCAATCGATGCGGCACCCAAGTGCTCGCACTCATCAAACGCATCGGCAGTAACGATGCGAGCCTCGTCCGACTCGCCCGCGAAAAAGACACGCGCGAGCTCGCGAGCGGACAACATCATCGAACACCGCCGATTGCCTGCGGAAACACGTGCTCCATAACAAAGCGGCCACTCTCAATGCGGGCGAGCGCCTTGAGTCCCCCATCGAGCACCAGCGCAAACGGCGCTTTCGAGGCATCGAAATCGGCAAGCGCACGCTCAACGGGAATGCGTCGGCCGCAGAGCAGGTCGTCGGCAAGATTGCCCGGCAAGTCAACACGCGTGGCGCCCAAGGCCGCAATGGGATCCAGGGCAAAGCCAGCGGCGGACTCGGGAGAAAGCTCCTCGACCGCATGACAGGCGCCAATGGAAACAACACCGGAGGCCGTGCGGCGCAGCGCGGAAATGTGCGCGGCGCTCTCGCAGGCGCGGCCCAGGTCGCGAGCGAGCGCACGTATATAGGTGCCCTTGCTCACCGAGAACGCCACGGTCCACACACACGTATCACCCTCGCCGCCCACGGCGATCAGGTCGGCGGCATAGACCTCGACGGGGCGCGGAGGTAGGTCCACCGCATTGCCCTCGCGAGCAGACTTGTAGGCGCGAACGCCATTGACCGAGATAGCCGAAAACGCCGGCGGCACCTGCATCTGCGGACCCAGCATGGCGGCCAAGCGCTCACGCGCATAGGCAGGATCGCGGAGCTCGTCGGCAACAGCCACCGTGCGGACCGCCTCGCCCTCCGCATCATCGGTATTGGTCTCGGTGCCAAACGAAATATCGGCGACGTAGCTTTTGGTATCGAGCGTGAGCATGCCCAGCAGACGGGTGGCCTGGCCCACACCCACCACCATGACGCCGGATGCCATGGGGTCGAGCGTGCCGGCATGGCCGACGCGCCGCTCATGGAGGGCGCGTCGGCATTGCGAGACCACATCGTGGGACGTGCAGCCCACCGGCTTATCGACGGCGAGCAGCATATTCAATTGAGAAGGCGTTCGACGAGCCATGTACCATCCAATAAGTTAGAGCTCGACGGTCACCGAAGCGGGATCCTCCCCCACCAGCTCGGCCAGCATGGGAAGTGCCACGGCGAGCGTCTCGCGAATTGTTCCGTTGTTGGAAAAGCCGGCGGCGGCATGATGCCCGCCACCGCCAAAGTTGGCAGCAATCTCGGACACATCGAGGTCGCCCTTGGAGCGCAGGTTGCCACGCACCTTGGTATCGCCCTCAATGCCCTTTAAGAACATGCAGACCTCGACGCCCATCACCGAACGCACCACATCGACCAGGCCGTCGCACTCGTCCGAGGTGACACCGCAGGCCTCAAGGTCGCTCTGGTAGGCATAGCTATACGCCACGCGCCCGTGGGCCACCGTCTTGATGCGGCCCATAACGATGGACTTGAGGTGCAGAAACTCAACGCGCATGCTCTGGTAGACCTCGAGTGCCACACGCGCCGGATCGGCACCGTGGGCAACCAGTCGCGAGGCCGCATGGAACGCGGCGGCATCGGCGTTTTGGTACTGAAAACGGCCGGTATCGGTAACCAAGCCACACAGCAGGCAGGTCGCAACGCCATCACGTGCGACAATGCCGCAATTATCCAAGAAACGGTCGATGATCATGGCGCAGGCCGCGGCATCGACGCGCCTCAGGCTCAGCTCGGCAAACTCCTCGCGCGCCGGATGATGATCGAAGCACACCACATGCTTGGAGCGACGAAGCACCTCGGCGGAATTATTGAGGCGCTCGACGACCGGTACGTCCACCGAGATGAACAGGTCCGGATTGCCGGCGTACGCAGATGCCGGCACCAGGCGATCGGAGCCTTCCATAAAGCGGTAAATGCGAGGAACCGGGTCATCGTCTGCCAGCAGCAGCGCAATGTCCTTGTTGGGGAAAAACTTCATGAGCGAAAGGCCCAGACCCAATACGGAGCCCAAGGCGTCGCCATCGGGAGAAGTATGTCCCGAAATCGCAATGGAGGACGCACCCTCGATGAGCTCGAGGATGCGTCGCTGAATATCTGCAGACTCGCACGAGGCGAGGTCGGCGGAATTAGTCATCTAAAGCTGCCTCCTGGGCGGCATCCGCTATCGGATAGCCGTCCTCGTCCTTTTCGATCGCAAGCGTGGCGGGAACGTTTTCCAGCGCACGCGTGATGCGCTCGGCCTCATCGGTCGAGCGATCGATGCGAAAATCGAGCTCGGGCGTAACACGCCAATCGAGCGAGCGAGCCAACAGGCTGCGAATACGGCCCTTAGCGCTAGCGAGCGCCTCCATGACCTCGTCGTAGCGACTCGCATCGCACGACACGTACACGCGCGCGAACGAACGGTCCACCGCGACTTCGACCGCGGTTAAAGTAACCAGGTCGAGACGCGGATCGGAAACCTCAAAGAGCAGGATATAACCGAGCTTCTCGCGAAGCTGCTCGCCCAGTCGGCGGGTTGCCTGCGTTTGCTTCATAGCGCTACCCCCTACTCGGTACGGGCAACCTGGTCGATACGGTAACCCTCGATCTGGTCACCGGGCTTGATGTCCTGGAAGTTCTCCAGGCCAATACCGCCCTCGGAACCGCTCTTGAGGCTCTTGGCCTCGTCCTTGTAGTGGCGCATCGAGGCGATCTTGCCGTTGAAGACCACGATGCCGTCGCGCACCAGGCGCACGGAATCGGTCGCGGCGATCTCACCCTCCTCGACGCGGACACCGGCGGCGATACCGACTTTGGGCACCTTGAAGGTGTCCAGGACGGTCGCGGTACCCGTGGCGACCTCGACCTCGGTGGGCTTGAGCATGCCGATACGGGCGGCATCGAGCTCCTCGAGGCACTTGTAGATGACGTCGTAGCAACGGATCTCGACGCCCTCGCGCTCAGCGGCGGAGCGGGCCTTACCGTCGGGACGGACGCCAAATCCGATGATGATGGCGTTGGAGGCGTCGGCCAGGACGACGTCGGTCTCGTTGATGGCGCCAACGGCGGAGTGGATCGTGTTGATGCGGACCTCGGACTGATCCATCTTGTCGAGCGAGTCCTGAAGGGCCTCGATGGAACCCTGGACGTCGGCCTTGATGATCAGGTTGAGCTCCTTGACCTCGGCGTCGGCAATGGTCTCGAAGAGGTTCTCGAGCGTGACGTGCTTGACGCGGCTCTGCTCCTCGATACGGGCCTTGAGCGAACGCTCGTCGGCAAGGGCGCGAGCCTCGCGCTCGTCCTCGAACACGCGGAACTCGTCGCCGGCGTTGGGCACGGACTGCAGGCCCAGGATCTCGACGGCGTCGGAGGGACCAGCCTCGGTGACGGCACGGCCCTTGGGGTCGAGCATGGCGCGGACGCGACCGTAGGTAAGGCCGGCGACCAGCGTATCGCCCACGTGCAGGGTACCGCGGGTCACGAGCACGGTAGCGACCGAGCCGCGGCCCTTGTCGAGCTTGGCCTCGAGGACGTTGCCGGAGGCAAAGGTGTCCGGGTTGGCCTTGAGCTCGAGTACATCGGCCTGGAGCAGCACGGTCTCCAGAAGGTCGTCGATACCGATCTTCTGCTTGGCCGAGATGTTGACGAACATATTCTGTCCGCCCCACTCCTCGGGGATGACGCCGTACTCGGTGAGCTCCTGACGCACACGGTCGGGGTTGGCGCCGGGCTTATCGATCTTGTTGACGGCGACGACGATGGGTACGCCGGCAGCCTTGGCGTGGTTGATCGACTCGACGGTCTGGGGCATGACGCCGTCGTCGGCGGCCACGATCAGAATGACGATGTCGGTCACTTTGGCGCCACGGGCACGCATAGCCGTAAAGGTGGCGTGACCCGGGGTATCGATAAAGGTGATCTTGCGGTCGTTGATCATGACCTGCGAAGCGCCGATGGCCTGCGTAATGCCGCCCGCCTCGCCGGCAGCAACGCCGGTGTGACGGATGGCGTCGAGCAGCGACGTCTTGCCATGGTCGACGTGGCCCATGACGGTGACGACCGGCGCGCGCGGCTTGAGGTCGGCGGGATCGTCGTAGAACGAGAAGGTGTTCTCCTCCTCGGGGGTGATGATCTTGATCTGACGGCCCAGGTCGTCGGCAACGAGCTCGACAAGGTCGTCGGACATGGACTGCGTCATGGTGAGCGGCGTACCAAGCAGGAACAGGCGCTTGATGATGTCGTTGGCCGGAACGTCGAGCGCCTCGGCAAGCTCCTGGACGGTAACGCCCTGGGAGACCTTGATGGCGTCGAGGTCCTCGGGGTTCACGCCCTGGGCCAGCGCCTCCTCTATCTTGCGCTCCTCCTGCGCCTTGGCAGCCTCGCGCTCGCGCTTCTCCTTGCGCTTCTTGCGGCGACCGGTGGACTCGCGAGAGGCCTCCTCGACGGCAGCACGAGCCTCCTCGAGCACCTTCTCGCGGCTGTACTCCTCGGCCTCGCGAGCCATGCGGCTGTAGTGGTCCTCTTCGTTGTTATGACCGCCCTTGCGCTTCTTGCCCTTGCCCTGCTTATCGGGGTTGGGGAAGTCCATGCCGGCAGCGACGTTGTTGCTGGCGTTGGTGCGATGGCCGTGCGGACGGCCCTCGGAAGCGTTGCGCTCGGAGTTGTTGTCGGAGGCGTTGCGATCGTTACGACGGCCACCGCGGCGGTCGTTGTTGCCGCCACGACGGTTACCGCGCTCGGCGGCGCGCTCGGCCTTGGCCTTGTCCTCGGCGTCCTTCTTCTCCTTGAGCACGGTCTCCTGTGCGGCAATCTGGTCGAGAAGCGAACGGAAGCGCGAACCGGAGTCGGAAGCGGGAACGGCGCGGCGCTGGGCCTCGCGGGCAGCCTCCTCCTTCTCGCGGGCAAGGCGCTCCTGCTCGGCCTTCTTCTTGGCCTCGGCCTCGGCGCGGGCAGCCTCCTCGGCTGCCTGGGCTGCGGCGAACTGGCGGCGCTCCTCCTCGCGTGCCTTCTCGGCGGCGATGCGCTCGCGCTCGGCCTCGGCGGCGCGTGCGGCCTCCTCGGCGGCAGCTGCCTGCTCCTCGGCCTGCTTGGCGGCCTCGACTTCCTGGGCGCGGGCCTCGATCACCGAGGCGAGCTGCTTGCGGACCATGGCGACATAAGCGTCCTCCAAGGTGGAGGAAGCGGACTTAGCGGGAATCTTCATATCGGCGAGATGACCCATCAGTTCCTTGGAGGTCATGCCGAACTCTTTGGCCAGGGTGGACACACGGACTTTTGCCATATGACTTCACCTACCCTTTCTGGCACCTTGGGTGCCTAGAGACTGAACGAGCGTGGGAGACGCGCCGGGACCCGCCCGGCGCAACCGCGCGCTAGATCAGGTCCTCCGCATCATCGAAGGCGTCGGTGTCGTGGACACCGCAGAAACGGGAGCCGGGACGAGCCTGGTTGCGGCACTGGATGCCGTCCTCGGACACGTACTCGCAGCGGCGGACGTCCTCGTCCTCCTCGTCACCGATCAGGTCGGCGGCGGGCTCCTCGTGAACGGGAACGTTCTTGAGGATGTCGGCGGCAAGCGTCTCGGACTTGATGTCGATGTGCCAGCCGGTCAGGCGCGCGGCGAGGCGGGCGTTCTGGCCCTCCTTGCCGATGGCGAGGGACAACTGGTCGTCGGGCACGATGACGCCGGCGTAGGCCTTCTCCTCGTCGATGAGGACGCGGGTGACCTTAGCGGGCGACAGGGCGTTGGCGACGTAGACGGCAGGATCGGCATCCCAAAGGATGACGTCGACGCGCTCGCCACGGAGCTCGCCCACGACAGCGCGAACACGGCTGCCCTTGGGGCCGACACAGGCGCCCACGGGATCCAGACGGTCGTCGAGCGAGTGGACGGCGACCTTGGAGCGCTGACCGGGCTCGCGGGCGATCGACTTGATCTGGACGGTGCCCTCATAGATCTCGGGCACCTCCTGCTCAAACAGACGACGCATGAGCTCGGGGTGGGTACGGGAGATGACAATCGGCGGACGGCTGTGCTCGCCACGAACCGGCTGCAGGTTGGAGTTGGGGTCGCGAACGTCGATGATCACGGCCTTGATGTGCTGGTTGTGCAGGTAGCGCTCGCCCATCGGACGCTCGTTGCGCTCGTTCTCGTAACGGCGCTGGTCGAAGTGCGGAAGCTCGGCCTCGACGCCCTCGCGAATCTTGACGATCGTGAAGTCGGGCGTGGACTGCAGCACGGTACCGCTGATGAGGTCACCGATGCGGCCGGAGAACTCCTCGTAGATCTGCTCGCGGGCAGAGTTGCGCACGATGGCGTTGATCTCGGCCTTGGCGTGCTGGGCAGCGATGCGGCTCGTGTTCTTGGGGGTAACGTCGATCTCCTCGAACTCGGTGAAGTTGCCCTCTTCGTCCATGGAATCGTCGATCGGCTCCAGGCGGTAGACGTAGATCTTGCCGGTGGTGCGGTCGATGGTCACCTTGGCGCCCCACTCAAGATGCAGGATCTCGGCATAGCTCTTGGCGAGCGACTGCTCCAGGCGGTCGATCAGGTAGAGCTGGTCGATGTGCTTCTCCTGGCAAAGCTCCATCAGGGCGGACATCATGTCGGATGCTGCCATCTTACTTTCCTTCCTTCGCGGGCTTGAAGTCGTAGGTGGGCTTCAACTTGCACTTTTTAACATCAGAGAAATCGAGGGTGACGGACTCGCCGCCCTCGAGCTCGAGGGTCACGTTCGTCTCGGTGGCGGCGGCAATCTTGCCGGCGTACTTGCGACGGCCCTCGGTGGCGGTGGAGGTGAGCTCACAGTTCTCGCCCACAAAGCGGGCAAAGTCGCACGGGCGGCGCAGCGGGCGCGCCATACCCGGACTCGACACCTCGAGCGTATAGCTCGAAGAGATGGGGTCGAGCTCCTCAATCACATCGCCGACCCACTTGGTGTTGGCCGTGACGTCGTTGAGCGAAAGGCTCTGACCCTCGGCACCCTCGATACGCACGCGCACGCAGGGGGCCTTGGTGGCACCCACGAGCTCGACGTCGACGATGTCGACATCATGCTGGGGAGCGACGGCCTCGAGCGCGTCGATGATCGCCTGCTCGGTCTTGGTCTTGACCATTGCGGCACCTCCATCCATACAAAAAAGAAGCGGGGCCGAAACCCCACTTCTTTCAATTACAACTTCATTTGCAAGCAAACTATACCAATAGCTGCGGAAACGTGCAAGCACAGTACGAACCTGCAGGTCAGCGTGCGCACAGCTTCTCCACAAGAATAGGACAATTGACCGCAGACATCAGGGCAGGTACATGAAAAACGAGGGACGACCCAACCGGATCGCCCCTCGTCTTTTATGCGTCAGTTAAGCGCGCAATGCTTACTTGACCACCAGGTTGACCAGCTTGCCGGGCACGCAGATGGCCTTGACGACCGTCTTGCCGTCGAGCCACTTGGCGACGGCGGCCTCGGCGGCAGCCTGCATATCCTCATTGGAGGCATCGCGGGCAACGTCGATGCGGCCGCGGACCTTGCCGAGCACCTGGACCACGATCTGCACCGTGTCCTCAACGGACTCGGCCAGGTCGAACTCGGGCCAGGCGGCGGTGTAGGCGTTGCCCTCGCAGCCGAGCGCCTCGTGCCACAGCTCGTCGGCCCAAAACGGGCAGATGGGGGCAAGGACGCTCACGATATCCTTAGCCACGCCGTAGCACAGCGCCTTGTCACGGGAAGTGCCCTCGGTGGCGTTGAGGTAGGCGCTCGCCGCGTTGACGAGCTCCATGACGGCCGAGATGGCGGTGTTGAACTGGCCGCGGTCGAAGTCCTCGGTGCACTTGGCGATGGTGCGGTGACGCTCGCGATAGAGCTTCATAGCAACCTCATCGAGCGCAGACTTGTCGAAGGCCACGTTGGCGTCGCCGGACTGGACGAGCTGCCAAACGATACGCCAGGCGCGCTTGATGAAGCGGTTGGCGCCCTCAACGGCCTTGGGATCCCAGTCGAAGTCCTTCTCGGGCGGGGCGATAAACAGGATCGCCAAACGCATGGTGTCGGCACCGTAGGGCTCGATAACCGAGCTCGGGGGCACGACATTGCCCTTGGACTTGGACATGGTGTCGCCGTTCTCGTCCTTGACCATGCCCTGACACAGCAGGTTGGTGAAGGGCTCGTCCACACTCAGCAGGCCCAGGTCGCGCAGTGCCTTGGTAAAGAAGCGGCTGTAGAGCAGGTGCAGAATTGCGTGCTCGATGCCGCCGATATAGTTATCGACGGGCATCCAACGATCGGCGGCTTCCTTGGAGAAGGGCAGCTCGGTGTTGTGCGGGTCGGTATAGCGCAGGTAGTACCAGCTGGAGCAGGTAAAGGTGTCCATGGTATCGGTCTCGCGCTTGGCCGGGCGGCCGCAGACCGGGCAGGTGGTCTCGTAGAACTCCTTGCACTCGGCGAGGGTTTCGCCGGCGCCCAGGTCCAGGTTCTCGGGCAGCGTCACCGGCAGCTGATCCTCGGGCACGGGCACGATGCCGCAGTGCTCGCAGTGGATGGCCGGGATGGGGTTGCCCCAATAGCGCTGGCGGCTGATGAGCCAGTCGCGCAGGCGGAACTCGACCTTGCGACGGCCGCAGCCCATGGCCTCGAGGTCGGCCACGATGGCAGCCTCGCCCTCGGAGTGCTTACCGCCGCGCATGCCGGTGTACTTGCCGGACTGGACAAGCGTGCCCTCGGCAGCGTGGGCGCAATCCCAGTCGACGGTCTCGGCATGGAAGGTATCGATGGTCTCGCCGGTGGCCTCGACGGCAGCGCGATCGTCATCGTCCAGGATGATCGGCACGATCGGCAGGTCGTACTTGCGGGCAAACTCAAAGTCGCGCTGGTCACCACAGGGAACGGCCATGACGGCGCCGGTTCCATAGTCGGCAACGACATAATCGGCAACCCACACGGGGACCTTCTCGCCGTTGACGGGGTTTACCACGTAGCGGCCGGTAAAGGCACCGTGCTTCTCGAGGGTGCCCTGGGCACGCTCGACGGCAGAGATATGCTTGGAGTCCTCGACGATCTTGGTGACGGCCTCCTCGTACTCCGTGCCCTCGACGAGCTCGTGCAGGCCGGCGTACTCGGGAGCCAGGACAAAGAAGGAGACGCCAAAAAGGGTATCGGCACGCGTGGTGAAGACGGTGATCTTGCCCTCATCGCCCTCGATGGGCTCGCCATCCTGGTCGCACAGGGTAAAGTCGACCTCGGCGCCCTCGGAGCGACCGATCCAGTTAGCCTGCATCTGCTTGACGCGCTCGGGCCAGCCGGGGAGCTTCTCCAGGTCGTCGAGCAGCTCTTGGGAGTACTCGGTGATCTTGAAGTACCACTGCTCCAGGTCGCGCTTCTCGGGCTCGGTGCCGCAGCGCCAGCACTTACCCTCGGTGACCTGCTCGTTGGCCAGAACGGTCTTGCAGTTAGGACACCAGTTGACCGGGTTCTTCTTGCGGTAGACCAGGCCCTTTTCCCACAGCTTCTCAAAGATCCACTGACCCCAGCGGTAGTAGTCGGGGCTGCAGGTCTTGACCATGCGATCCAGATCGTAGGAGAAGCCCATGCGCTTCATCGTGGCGAGCGCCTGGTCCATGTTCTTATACGTCCAGGCAGCAGCCTGCGTATTGTGCTTGATGGCGGCGTTCTCGGCAGGCAGGCCAAAGGCGTCAAAGCCGATGGGGTGCAGCACGTCGTAACCGCGCATGCGGGCCTGACGGGCCATGGCATCGCCGATGGTATAGTTGCGCGCATGGCCCATGTGCAGGTCGCCCGACGGATACGGGAACATCTCGAGCACGTACTTCTTGGGCTTGCTGTCGTCGGTGTCGACGGCAAAGAGGTTGGAGTCCTCCCAGGCCTTCATCCACCGGGACTCAATGGCCTGCGCGTCGTAGACAGGAATCTCGTCCTTATGATCTGTGCAATCGCACATATCAGCTCCTTTAATCTTAGCTGGGGTCGGTCGGCTTAGCTTTATTCGCTACTGCGGACAGTCCTGCGCAAGACGAAGAGCACATTAAGTGCTCTTCTTTGCGTGCGGAACTTGTAGCAAACAAAGCTAAGCCGACCGACCCTAAGGTTAACTTGACTGATGATAGCAAATACGACAAGCGAGATGCCTGCGACTTGCAGGCATCTCGCTTTATCTAAATAACGTAGTTGTGAATCAACCGCTAATTGTTACCCGCCCAAGCATGATCGGGTTTTCCAGGTGCCGCAGATTGCCGTGAAAGAGAAGCGCCGCGTACTTTGGTACGCGAGCGACGGTTTGAACGGCAAGGTGCGGTGCTTGGGAAAGCCGCTTAGCGGTAGCTGACGCTCTGCTGGGAATCCTTGACGACTACGTCGTGAGCGCCGCCTTCGACGATGGAGGTGGAGCTTACCAGGGTCAGGCGTGCCTTTTCCTGAAGCTCGGGGATCGAGAGGGCACCGCAGTTGCACATCGTGGACTTGACCTTGTAGAGCGTTCCGCCCACACCGTCCTTGAGGGAACCGGCGTAGGGAACGTAGGAGTCGACGCCCTCGACGAAGCTGAGCTTCGCGGCGCCACCCAGATCGTAGCGCTGCCAGTTGCGGGCACGCGCGGAACCCTCGCCCCAGTACTCCTTCATGTACTGGCCGTTGACGTTGACGCGCTCGGTCGGGCTCTCGTCGAAGCGAGCGAAGTAGCGGCCCAGCATCATAAAGTCGGCACCCATGGCAAGGGCGAGCGTCATGTGGTAGTCGTAGACAATGCCGCCATCGGAGCAAACGGGCACGTAGACACCGGTCTCCTCGTAGTACTCGTCACGGGCGCGGCAGACGTCGATCAGCGCGGTAGCCTGGCCACGACCGATGCCCTTGGTCTCGCGGGTGATGCAGATGGAACCGCCGCCGATACCAACCTTGATGAAGTCGGCGCCGCAATCAGCCAGGAAGCGGAAGCCCTCAGCGTCGACGACGTTTCCGGCACCGACCTTGACGTCCTCGCCGTAGTTGGCGCGAATCCACTCGATGGTGCGCTTCTGCCACTCGCTGAAGCCCTCGGAAGAGTCGATGCACAGGACATCGGCGCCGGCCTCGATGAGCAGCGGCACGCGCTCGGCATAGTCGCGGGTGTTGATACCGGCGCCGACCATGTAGCGCTTGTCGTTATCGAGCAGCTCGTTGGGGTTGGTCTTGTGGCTGTCGTAGTCCTTGCGGAAAACGATGCCCATCAGGTGATCGTAGTCGTCGACGATGGGCAGGGCGTTGAGCTTATTGTCCCAGATGACGTCGTTAGCGACCTTGAGGCTGATGTTCTTGTCGCCCACGATGAGCTGCTCACGCGGGGTCATGAACTCGGAGACCTTCGTCTGGTGGTCATCGCGGCTGGGGCGATAGTCGCGGCTGGTGACGATGCCCAAGAGCTTACCCTTGGGAGTGCCGTCGTCGGTGACCGGCATGGTGGAGTGGCCGGTCTTCTCCTTGAGCTCGATGACCTGCTCCATGGTCATGTCGGGGGTCAGCGTGGAATCGGACTGAACGAAACCGGCCTTGTGATCCTTGACGGCCTTGACCATGGCGGCCTCGGACTCGGCGCTCTGGGAACCGTAAATGAAGGACAGGCCGCCCTCGGTAGCGAGCGCGACACCCATGTCGACGCCCGAGACGGACTGCATGATGGCGGAAACCATGGGGATGTTCAGGGTGATTGCCGGCTTCTCACCGCGCTTATAGCGGGTTAGCGGCGTCTTAAGAGAGACGTTGTTGGGGATGCACTGCGAGGACGAGTAACCAGGGACCAGCAGATACTCCGAAAACGTGTGGGACTCACCGGGAAAGAACGTAGCCATGTTTCTCCTTTTTCCATGCGACCGGTCGGCTGCAGGCCTCGTAGGACCCAGCCCAACCTTGGGCGCCCAATACTGGGGAAGTATCTTAACGCACTTTGACTGCTACAATGCATGATTTAAGAAGAGCACACGAGGGTTTGACGCAGGGTTTGCGTTTGCCCAGCAAACACTTTAGCGGGGAGACGTGAAGCGCATGGAGTACAGGACAACGGCAAAGCTGGTCATTCAAGCGTGCGACAAAGATCTGCCGGGCGTCTTCGGCCACGGCTGCGTCTTGCTGCTGCAGGGCATCGCCCGCGAGCATTCGCTCAACCGCGCCGCCAAGAGCATGGGCATGGCCTATTCCAAAGCGTGGCGTATTGTGAACGAGGCGGAAGGCCAGCTGGGCTGCAAGCTCATCGAGCGCGACGGCGCCCGCGGATCCACCCTCACCCCCGCCGGCGAGCGAGCCATTGCGGTCTACGAGGAGCTGCAGGCCGACATCAACAACGTCATCGCCACAAAAGCCGACGCCCTCATCGCCAGCATCAAAAAGTAGCTCATTTGGGACGGGGCCTTATAGCCACACAACCCCTTCTCATAAGTTGCGGTGAAATAGGGACTGTTTATGCGGTTAAAGCCGTAAATCAATCCCTATTTCACCGCAACTTATGAAGTCGAGGATGATTTAGCTAGTTGCGGAGGGCATTATCTAGGGTGGCGGCCACGATCAAGGGGTCGTCGGTGCCGGCGAAGAGGCGGATGGTGCTCCCCTGCTTGCCGCGTGGGGCCGAAAGGCGCGTCGTTGCGCCGCCGGTCGGCGATGTACGGAACTTCCCCGGCAAAGCATCGAACAGCTCACCCACACTACGCTCGATAAGGTCAAACTCAACTGCTGGACCAAAGCCGTGCTCGAGGATTCCCGTTGCAATCGCATGGTCGGGATGCGAGCTCAGCCCGGGATAGCGCACGTTGCACACCATCTCATTCGCAGCCAAGTACTCGGCCAGCGCACGGGCGCGGTCGAAATGCGCCCGCATACGGGCGTCGAGCGATGAAAGCCCGCGCTCAAACACGTCGGCCTCCTCGGTAGAAAGGCCGAGCGCCGACGTGCCGCACCCCTCAAGCAGGGTATGCGCGCACTCCGCAGCGGCATCAACACGATGGCGCTTGAGCTGCGAGCGCGCCACCGAAGCGGCAACGAGCTTGCGCGGTGCCTTACCAGCACACACGCGATCGAGCGCCTCGAGCGACAGCACAGCGCCCAGCCGCAGCGGATCGCAGCCAAAAGCCGACGCCACGGTGTTATCCACCACGAGCAGCGCGCGGGCATCGCGAGCCGCGCGAATCAGGGCACGCAGATCGGGCACGCGCAGTCCAAACCCGCCGATGGAGTTGACAAACCACCACATGTGCGGCTCCTCAGCATCAAACGAAGCATCAAAGTTCTCGGACGCGGCGACAAACGCCTCAACGGATGGCGAGCCCACCAGCGCGACGTCGCGGTCATCAAAGCCGCTCGCAAGCGCATCGGCAAAGTCATCGGCAAACGCGACCAGGCGGTCACCGGGACGTACAATCCCCAGCTGCAACAGCGCCGCCGGAACATGCGAGGCCGCAAGCAACCGCGCCTCACGCGCACCGGCCCTCAAAGCCCAGGCCTCTTCTAGCTGCTGTACGCCCATACGGCACCGTCCCTTCAAAACAAAAACCCACGATGCGGGTGTTCCCCGCATCGTGGGCAACGGCTGCAGTATAGCGCCGATATGCGATGAATCGCTTAGATGCTGAGCGTATGGTAGTTCACGCTCGCACCCGGAGCGTCAACGGTCACGGCATAGGCCTCGGGATAGATGCGCGTCGAAAATACGAGCGCGCCATCGTTCACAAACACCTCGACCGACGAGACATCGCCGACAATGCGCACGTTACGAACCTCGTCGATAGGCTCCCAGCGCACAGTACGACCGCAGCCGGCAGAAGCGCGACCCTCATCGGTAAATCGCATCTCAAAGCGCGCGGGCAGCTCGCCCTCGCCGGGCACAAACGCCAGCTTCAGCTCGCCATCAACGATTGCGGTAAATGCGCCGTCGACACCGTCGACAACAACGTCAAAGCAGGTGTCGCCGGCAACCTCCAACGAACCCTCCCCCATACGCACCGAGGCATAATGGTGCTCGATCTCGCGCACCGGCTGCTGCAGCACCACGCCGCCGGCACCGGCTGTAAGCTCACGCGGCACTGTCATGCAGTGCTGCCAGCCGCACGCCACGGTGGGCGCATTGTCATAGGTCGGCTCATCGGGCATGCCCATCCAGCCAATCAGAATGTGGCGACCATCCTCGGCCGTGAACTCCTGCGGAGCATAGAAGTCAAAGCCGGCGTCCCACAGGCGGAACTCGCCCAGCTCATAAGCGTCCTTGCCACCCGTAATGTTACCCGTAACGGGCATGTAGCCCGCTGCATACACATTGCCGCGGTCCCAACGGTCGCCCTCGAGCCCCTGGGGAGAGAAAGACAGAAACCTTGCCGGCACGCCGCCATCCGCCTCAAGCTCCAGATACCCCGGGCACTCCCACATAAAGCCAAAGCGCTCGGGGGTAGACACGCGGCTCTCGAGCTCCCAACTCAGCATATCGGCCGAGCCATACACCAGGATCTCGCCCACATCGCGCCCGGCACCCTCGCCGTGCATGGCGCAAAATCGACTATCGACATGCGGCCCATCCACGCGACGACGCGCGCCCAGCACCATGTGGTAACGCCCATTATCATCGCGCCACACCTTGGGATCGCGCACATGGCAGGTCAAATCCTCGGGATAATCCTCGGACGCCAGCACCACACGCTTTTGGCTGAACTCCCGACCGGCAAGGCCATCAACGCTCTCGACATAAACAGTATCGGCGCGGCGGCCGGTATTGACGTAGTCGTACGTGCCGTCTACATCGGAGAGTTTAACGTTGCCTGTGTACAGTACGCGAATGCGGCCGTCCTCGGCAAGCGCGGAGCCCGAATACACGCCATGGCAATCGAACGGCTCGTCGGGCAGCAGCGGGGCGCTAACGTAGTCCCACGTCATAAGATCGCGGCTTGTGACATGGCCCCACATCTTGACGCCACCCTCGACATCAAACGGCGCATACTGAAAATAGGCATGGAACACGCCGCCCGCTTGGCAAAGACCATTGGGGTCGTTGAGCCAGCCCACCGGCGGCATAATATGGAAGCGCTGGCCATATGCGCCATGACCGCACTCAGAGGCGGCGGTGTCAACAGCAGCAACCAGCTTTGCAAGGTCGCGGCCAAGTGCATTAGACATATCAAAGTCCTAACGGATCGAAAGTAACAAGGCGCCAGAGATCGACACCAGATACGGGAAACGCCCGCGAGCATACAACCCGCGGGCGCCCCTCAATCAAAAGCTCTTAGGCCTGCTCGGAAGCCTTGGGCTCGTCCTTGTACAGGACAAACGAGACGGCAAAGGAAACCAGCGCGGCGACCGCAAACATGATCGCGTACTGCACGGGCTGGGCCAGGCACAGCAGGATACCGAAGATGCCGGTAACGCCGGTGCCGGAAGCGGCAAGCGAGGTGAGAGCGCAGACCAGGGCACCGCAACCGCCGCCGATGCAGCCGGCGATGAAAGGCTTAAAGAAGCGCAGGTTCACACCAAAGATGGCCGGCTCGGTAATGCCCATGAAGGCGGACAGAGCCGAAGGAAGCGCCAGGCCCTTAATCTTGGCATCGCGGGTCTTAAAGGCAACGGCGAGCGCGGCGCCACCCTGGGCGATGTTGGCAGCACTGGCGATGGGCAGCCAGTAGGTCACGCCGTACTGGGCAAGCTGGCCCAGGTCGATGGCGGTGTACATCTGGTGGATACCGGTAACGACCGTGGGAGCATAGAACAGGCCGACGATAAAGGAACCGATGCCGAAGGGCAGGGTCAGCAGGGCCTGGATCAGACCGAGGATGGCGTTCTCGGCCCAGACAAAGATGGGGCCGACGGCAACAAGCGTCACGAGCACGGTCACGAACACCGAGACGAGCGGGGTCACAAAGAGGTCGAACATCTCGGGAACGATCTTGTGCAGGCGCTTCTCGAGGAAGGCCAAAATTGCGCAGGCGATGACGATGGGGATCACATGGCCCTGATAGCCGACCCACTCAAAGCTGTACACGCCGGGGATGACGGTGACCATGGTCTGCACGCCCTCGGAGGCAACCGTGTAGGCGCTCTGCAGCGAGGAGTTGATGAACGCACCGCCGACGACGGCACCCAGGTACGGGTTGGCGCCAAAGGCCTTAGCCGCGGAGTAACCGATTAGGATCTGCAGAATGCCAAAGGGCGTGCCCGAGACCAGGTCGGCGATCTTATAAATAAAGTTATTGGTGTCGAGCGCGATAAAGCCGTTGGAGGCCATAAAGTTGAGGGCGCTCATAATGCCCAGCAGCAGGCCCGAAGCCACGATGGCGGGGATGATGGGGACAAAGACGTCGCCGAGCACCTTAATGGCACGCATAAAGATGTTCTGCTGCTGCGCCGCGGCCTCCTTGACCTCGGCCTTGGTAGCAGCCTCGACGCCACTGAGCGCGATGAACTCCTCGTAGACCTTGTTGACGGTGCCGGTGCCAAAAATAATCTGCAGCTGGCCCTGGGCCTCAAAGACGCCCTTGGCGCCATCGACATTCTCGATGGCCTCCTTGTTAACCTTGGAATTATCGGCAATCACCAGGCGCAGACGCGTGGCGCAGTGTGCGGCCGAAACAACGTTGTCGGCGCCACCGATGTTGTCGAGCACCTCTTGGGCTGATTTGCGGTAGTCCATGACTTCCCTTTCCTCCAACGGGCGCATCAGCACCCGGCCATCTTTGACACTTACACTGTAATCGTTTTCAGTTTGATATGACTGTAATCGTTTTCATAGTAAGGTGAACGGTAGGAAAAAGCCGGCGAAAGGTAGTTTTGAAGTAAAAACAGGGGTCTCAGAGGCAGGCAGACGTGCCCAAGGCCTAGACATTCATAAGCTGATGGCCGAGCTTGAGCGTCTTGAGACCGCTCTCCCCCTCCTCGCCATCGAGCGCGTTGAGCAACATATTGGTCGCCTCAACGCCGCTGGTCAGGTAGCCGTAATGCACGGTGGGAATGCCGCCCGTCAGCGCGCGCAAAAATGCGTTGTCGCCGAAGCCGCTCACGCGACGCACGCCCTCGCCCATGCCACGCACCTCGTCAAGAGCGCGCAGGGCGCCGGCAGCCATAGTGTCGGTCGCGCACGCGATAAACGAAACATCGGGGGCATCGGCAAGCAGCTCGCGCGCAGCGCGATAGCCCGAGTCGAGCGTAAACGAGCCCAGGCGAATCAAGGCGGCATCGAGCGGGTTACCCGCGGCGCGCAAGCCGGCCTCAAAACCGCGACGGCGGTCATAACCGGCCGCGCGGTCCTCTTCGGTAACTCCGATGTAGGCGATCTTGCCATCCACCCGACCCGCAAGCGCACGGCCGAGCTCAAAGGCAGCCTCGTAATCGTCGTGATAGACGCACGCCGCGCCCTCGACATGTTGGCCGATCAACACAATGGGCACACGGCACGACTCAATCGCGCGACGGTGCTCGTCGGTGATCATAGTTGCCACCAGAACAATGCCGTCAACCGGGTGGTTTTGGAATAAATCGAGGTATTCGAGCTCACGATCGGCCGCGTTGTCGGTGTTGGCAAGCAGCATCTGGTAGCCACGGCGACCGAGCACCTGACCAATGCCGGCGGTAATGCGGCTCACGGATTCCGAGTTGATCTTAGGTACGATGACGCCGATGAGCTTGGTGGAACCGGTGCGCAGCGCGCGCGCCTGACTAGATCGCACGTATCCGGTCAGCTCAATCGCCTGCTTAATGCGCTCGGCCTTGTCCGCCGATATGTATCCACCGTTGAGGTAGCGCGAGACGGCGGCGCTCGAAACGCCCGCCAGCTCGGCCACATCTTTCATCTTAACCACGAGCACCCCTGTCATTAAAATCGCTTTCACCATAATACCCGCGAACGCGCTCAATGAATCAACTCGCCCATCCAGGTCGAGCAAACGTCAGCGAGCGGGCAGCTGCCGTGGCGAGGTGCCGCGAAAGAGGAGCGAAGCGTACTTTATGTACGCGAGCGACGGTTTGAGCGGCAGATCGCCCGGCAGATGCCCGCGCAGCGTCGAGCGGTCCGGCGTTTGTTAAAACGCCGGAACATAGTTAGCCGTGATATTCGCCGTTGTACTGGATGAGCGTCAGGTCCTCCACGCCGTCGAGCGCGCGGATGGCGTCGGCATAGGGCATATCCACACCGTCAGAGAACACCTCGACGGCCATCTCGACCTTGTCGCCGCGCATGGTCTTGGACTTAACGGTGAACTTGGTGCGCCCAAATGCACGCACGATATCGTCGCCGGTGGTCTGGCCCGTGTAGTGGATAACCATCATGTACACGCGCGCCTTGTCCTGGTGGCTCGCAAAGCCGGCGATCATCACCACGATCACCACTGCCGTAAGCCCCACGAGCGCGTACATGCCGGCGCCGGCCGTAATGCCCGTGGTAATAGCCCAAAACAGATACAGCAGGTCGAGCGGGTCCTTGACCGCCGTACGGTAGCGGACGATAGACAGAGCACCGACCATACCGAGTGAGATGACCACGTTCGTCGAGATCGCGAGCGTGACCATGCAGGTGAGCACGCACATGCCCACGAGTGTCACGGCAAAGCTGCGCGAATACACCACGCCGGTAAAAAAGCGCTTGTACACGTAATAGATCAGGATGCCCATGGCGAGCGCCACGAGCAGCGAAAGGCCAATCTTGGCAGGGTCAACCTGGCCAAACGCCTCCAAGACGGAGTTCTTAAAAAAGTCTCTGGTGCTCATGGTCTAAATATCCCCTCGGTTCTCAAAATCCGATTCCCAGTAGGTAAATCCACGCAAGTAGGCGGTCTTGTCATAACACAGGCAGTACTTAGAGACCGCCGTGAGGTCGACTGCGCCCGGCGGCACCATATCGCGCACCAGCTGCGGACAAAACTCGGTAAACTTGACCTCCATCACCAGCTTGCCGGGCTCCAGGACCGGCAGCGCGGGCAGCGTCGCGTCAAAGATATCGAAGCTTCCCACCGCGGCACGCACGTTCATGTCAAACGTAATGCGCACGGTGCCCTCATCCATCACCCACGGCTCGCGCTCGTAGTCCACGATGGTCCGCGGGCGCATCACGTTGCAGATGCACTCGATGTAGAACTCGCGACAGAGCGGATAGGGGCTCCTCAGCAAAAAGTCGTAGTCGCCAGCCAGAATCTGCTCAAACTCGCCGCGCGTAAGTGGCGCATCCTCCTTGTAGATCCAGCTGCCGTACTTCTTTTTGCGCTCAAGCTTAATCACCTTGTCGCTGCCGTTATAGATGCGCACGCGATACTTTTTGCGCATGAGAATACCGGCGTCTTTTTCCTCGTAGGCCGAGTTGCAGTAGTCGTCAAAGTACAGGCTGCGAATGGTGTAACCGCCTGCCCGCGCATGCTTGTCCAGCTTAAACACCGGCGCCATGCGACAGGCAAGCGCGGCATGCTCGCCCTCGTTAATGAGATATTTGAGCTCGTGGCGGTAACGCTCCTGCGTGGCACGCACAGGCGGGGCCGCCAAGCGCTCAAGCAACGCGCTAGCCCTCCTCATACGTATCCTCCACGACCTTACCGCCGTCTTGCACGTAAAAACACTTCATGCCGTAGTGCTTGCCGTCGTCGGTCACATAGTAGTCAAACGCATCTTGCGTATAACCGTCGGAGTTGGTGGCACGCACGCGCACAAAATACTGGCCGGCATCGGGCGCATCGCAGGTCACCTCGGGAAGCAGCACGTCCTCGGCCTTAAAGACCACATCGCCAATAGCATAGTCGCGCGCCAGCTCCACGGTGTAGCGAATGTCGCGCGCTTCAAAGTCGTAGGACGCATCCCAGTTAATACGCAGCTTACCGTTATCGATCTGCGGCACGCCGATGTAGAACGGCATGGGCTTTTTAAAACTCTCGCGAAAGCTCTTGTAGTTCTCCTCGATCTCGGAGGGAATCGCCGCGGCGATCTGCTCGTATTGGTCCTTGGTCACGGGCAGATTCTCCAGGTCGGGCACAGCAAAGACGAGCGGCTCCGTGACCTCGCGGTAGTGCTTGATCATCTTGCTCAGGCGTGCCTCGGTCATATACGAACGCAGGTCCTTGACGGCGCGGTCGAGCTCGCTGCGGAACGATTTGCTGCGCAGCGCACGATTGAACAGTACGTTGCCCCAGTAGTTGCTTGCACCGCGCTCCCAGCTCGCGTAGTCCGAAAACCCGGTAAGAGAAAGCTCCAGCTTACGCAGCATGCCGTCGTTATCCCAATCTAAAAAGTACCAGGTATTTGAGTTGAGCGGGCTGTACAGATAGCAGTTACGGTTCTGCGTATCGCAGTTGCCCGTCAGGATCTGAAACGCCAGCCAATAGACCAGATTTTCGGTATCAAAGTAGGTGTCGAGCACGTCATCAATCTTTTGCGATTCGTCGTTGAGCGCATCGAGCATCTCGATGAGCTTGGTGTGGTCCGAATCGCCCTTAATCTCGAGCATGCCCTCAAATTTAGCCTGGTTGTAGTCGGGATCGTCGGCGAGCTTAATGGTATCCTCGTAGCGATGGAAATCGAAGCTGTTCACCTTATACAGGTGTCCGCTCTTATCCAGGCCATGTGCCTTAAGCGCCGTCTTGTTGAGCTGCTCCACCTGCGTAAACAGGCCGTAGTCCTCAAAGGTGTCGTTGGACTTTTCGGTCTGGTCGCACACCCACAGATGCACAAACTGCGTGCGCAGGCCCATCATCTGGGGAATCCCACGGATAAGGTCGTAGGCCATCTTGTTGCGAAAACGCATACCCTCGCCCATGTGCTTGTTGAGCGCAATCGCGCGCTGTTGGCGCCAGGTACCCTTGGCCTTTTTGAGCTCCACCTTGTAATTCTTTTGCGAGTTATTGCTCGATGTCTGACCGCGCACTTGCACGGTGGCATTGGGCGCTTCCTCGCCATAGCCAACCTCGCCGGCCACCGGGCCGTCTTCGTCGCCCGGCTGCAGCAGGCCCATAACCTGATAGCGCGTCACGCCCATGTCGGCATAGTCATACACCGAGTACGTGTTGATCTCGGCCCAGCTGTGGTCGGTGTTCTCGGAGCTGTTGCCGCGTGAGACCGTCAAGTACATGGTCACAATACCCGAGTCATCGTAGACCTCGTAGAGCTCGTCCTTGTCGCGCAGGTGCTTGGCCTCATTCGAGGCCTCAGCCTTTTTAATCTTGTCCTGCTTTTTGACCTTTTTGGTCGAGGAGTCATCCTGCACCGAGCAGCCCGAAAGCAGCAGCGCACCGGCAGCCGCCTCAAACAGGCGACGGCGAGACATCATTCTATCGGTCATCAGAACCTCCCCAATGCTTGCGATACACGCGAACTACTGCGCGCTCAAACGCGCCGTGCGGCACGCCCTTATGGCGGCCTTCCTCATAGCGCTGCTCGGCACGGTCGAGCAAGCGGCCCAGCTGTGTAAAGCGACCCGTCTTGTCGGTCGCCACAATGGGCTGCTGGCTCAGGATACGATACGGCAAGTTGGCGGTATAGGTATCGAGCCGCAGCAGCGCCACGATAAAAAACACCGCCGCACCCAACAAAAAGCCAAAGCCGTAAAACTGCTGCGGCAAAAGCAACGACACGGCAGTCGCCAGCCCGGCCACACCGGCAAACAGGCCCGAAGCCAGCACAGCTCCCTGATAGTCGGTAAAGTACAGCAAGATAAGCATCACCGTATTGCCCACGGCATACAGGCCGTAGCCTACGCATAACGTGCGAAAATACCCGTGCATCAGGTTGTTAAAGCCCAGCGGCAGGGCCGAGAGCACCGTGGTCTCGAGCGAGATGACCGCCGCGGTCACAAACAGCTGCTTGAGCGCACAAAAGCGCAGTTCGCTGTTAAGCGTGGAGAGCATCCCCTCCTCTGCCACCACAATGTCGCCTACCACGCCGCCGTCATTGAACAGGCTGTAGTACTCGCGGTAGCGCGGATAGAAGTTGACCTCGACCGAGACCACAAAGTTGACGGTCGTGACCAGGATCGTCAAAAACGCAATGAGCGCCGGCACATCGTAGTAGGGCGCACCATAAAACAAGCCCTTGACCTGAACGCCAATGGGACCAGCCCAAATAATCACCAGGTGCGCAAAGAGTCCCAGATTGGTTAACAGGCCCGTGAGCGCCAGCGGCATAAACTGATCGAGCCACTGCAAAAAGGGCCAGGGACTGCGGTCACTCTGCGGAAAATACCGGTACAGCAGTACCACGTCCCAGACGAGCATGACGCCGTAGCCCAGGGCAATTGACGCCAACAGGCCCTCGACCGGCGGCAGTCCCAGCGCCAGCGCGGCCAGGGCGCACAGGCACGCCACGCCAATGGCGGCCGCAAAGCTGCACAGGATGCCGCGGTAATCCTTGATGGCCGTGAGGTAACTCATGCCGTTCCAGTTGACGATCATAATGTTGAACAGCCACAGGCACAGCAGCCCCTGCAGCAGCGTAACGCCCGAGAACAGCAAAAAGACGCCGTAGAGCACCGTGCCCGCAACGAGCATGATGGCGTTGGAGCCCCAAAACGAAGGCAGGATCTCATCCTCGCGCTCGGCAAACAACATATCAGCCAAAAAGCGCGTGACCGGCATGGAGAAAAAACTCGTGAGCAAAAGCGAGGCCAGCAGTGTGTAGGTCACCATGCACACCAGCAGATCCTGGTTGGCACGGCCCACACCCCACAGACCGCACAGCACCAAGATACCCACCTGGAGCAGCACGCCCAAAAGCATGGGACCCGTGCACACAATGCCGGCGTAGCCGTAAGCGCGCATCGTGGCAAACAGGCCCTTGCGCCTAAACAGGCGCTTGAGCTCAAAACCAATTCCGGCCACCGGCTACTCCCCCTCTCTGGGCAGGTTAAACGCACACGCCGTCTCGTCGTACAGCGCGCGATAGTTGGCGAGCATCTGCTCGTGCAAAAAGTACGTGGCAACGCGACGCTGCCCGCGCTCCCCCATCTCAATGCGACGGGCGCGGCTCACGCACATGCGCTCCATGGCATCAGCCAGGCCCTTGCGATACATGGGCGGCGTCACAAAACCCGCCACGCCAAAGTCGTCGCCCGGGGCGCCTTCGAGCAGCTCACGGCAGCAGCCCACCTCGGTCGTCACGCAGGGACGACGCGCTGCAAGCGACTCCAGCACGCTAAGCGGCTGGCCCTCGGAGATGCTCGTCAAAATGGTAAAGTCGAGCTTTTCCATGTACTCGACCACGTTGACGCGACCGGTAAAGATCAGGTCGCGCACGCCCAGGGTATCGACCAGCGCGTGGCACTCGGCGCCGTACTCTTCGTCGTCCACGCCGCCCATGATGTGCAGGCGCACCTTGGGCAGGCGCTCGTGCAACTCAAAGAAGGCATAGATCATGGTCTTGACGTCCTTGATGGGCGCCAGGCGCACCACAGCGCCAATGTCCACCCAGCCGTCATCGGGCTTTAAGGGAATGTCCTTAAAGCGGTTGAACTGGATGCCGTTGGGGATGACCAGGCATTTGTCCTCATCGCAGCCCATATCGATCTGCGTCTTGCGGGCGTTATGGAACAAACTCGTCACGCGGAAGGCGCGGCGGTAGATCTCCTCCGAAAGCAGGTAGAAAAAGCGGATCCAGCGGTCCTTAAACGACGGCACCACCCAATCGGCGCGAATGATCTCTTCCTCGCGCTCGCGGGTATAGATGCCATGTTCGGTCAGCAGCACCGGCGCATGGCGAACGCTTGAGCCCAGGCAGGCGAGCAGGCCACCGTAGCCGGTCGAGATGGCGTGGTACACATCGGCCACCGGCACCTCGCTGCCCAACAGGTAGAGCACGGGAAGCAACATGGAGCGCATGGTGTGGAATGCATCGGCAAAGGGCGTGTAGGGGTACTCGGCCAGGCACACGTCGCGGAAGATGTCCATAAACGTGCGGCTCTGCAAAAACGAGAGCGGATGCACGCGACGGCGCTGGAAGATATCGAACAGCACGTCCCAGTCCGGATTGGAGAGCGACACCAGGCGGCGTAGCGCCTCGCGCTCGCGGTCGTTAAAACTGGCTTCATGTTGCTCGCCCGAAAGCCGCAGGGCATCGTCCAGGAACACCTCGTGCACCTCGACCACGTTGCTGGGCAGCTCGTAGACAAATTTGCCGCGGTCGGCAGCATGCGCGCCAATCACCCACAGCACGAACTCGTGCTCGGGCATGGCCTGGATATAGCCATGCATCCAGGTAGATACGCCGCCGTGCACATAGGGGTAGCAACCCTCGAGTACCAAGCAGATTCTCATCTGTCGCCACCCTCCTTGCGCGCAATGGTCACCGTCTTGTCCGTGGCTTTGACCAGGTACAGGTCGCCCGTCAGATGCGTAATCTCGCCACCCGTGACTGCGCCCGGCTCGCCATTGTTGGCACGGAACATGAGCCACGCCTCGTCGTGGAAATTACCCAGGCTGAGCGTCCAGGCATCTGCGTCTGCATCCACACTCACCGTCACGGACGAAAAGCGCTGGATGGCACCCGAGCAATCCGAACCGGTCTGGCGCCGCAGGTCGGGCGCAGACTTGGTAAGCCACTCCAGGTAGTCGGTCAGGCCGCCCTTGTAGACCTCCCAGCCCTCCTTAGCGCCGCGATCGGGATCCAGTAGGTCGTCCGGATGCATAAAGTGCGTGCTCACGTAGTGCATGTTGATCTCGGACACCGCGGCCAGACGCATATAGGAATCGTCGACCATGCCGCCCGAGACAATACGCGGCTGCTCCACAATGCCATCGCTCGCCACGCCAAACTCCTGCACGTAGGGCAAGTCGGTGCCATCCTCAAAATACGTACTGGCGATGGTCTTAATGCGCGGAACGTCGGTGCCAATAAGCTGGCGCGCACGGGCCGAAAGGATATTCGACGGCGGCACGTAGACCGAGCCGCGCGCGTTGGGCAGCACCTCGTCCTGAAAGGCGATAAGCTCGTTGAGCGATGCGACAAGCGTTTCCTTGTTCTTCCACGTCTTGTAATCGTACAGCGTGCCGTAGTCGGTATCCCAGAGCGCCAGCGGCTGATGGTTGTAGCCGTGAAAGCCCAGCTCTCCGCCCATCTGTAGCAGCATACCGCCAAAGTAACGGAACTGCGTGGTATCGGCCTGGCGCGCGGGCTCGGTCTGGTTGACCGCGTCCTCGTAGTTTTCGATCATCACGCCGGTATAGCGAATGCCGTATTTTTGCGCGAGCTTTTGCAGATCGGGCCACCAGACCTTGGTGTAAAAATCCGCAATGGAAAGGCCGTAGTCACGCTTGATATAAGTACCATCGCCCGAGGGCACGGGGCTAGGAAAGTCGTCCAAATAGAACACGGCGCTGTTGATGACCGGATAGGCCGTGGCATCACCCAGCAAGCTTATGGCCGAAGCATAGAACCCACGCATGACCTTGTCGTAGATACCAATGTTGCACACCACGGTGTGACCACCGCCGCAATCGTTAGACCAAATGAGCGGCGTGCCCGCGTCACCGGTCTTTGCCCATACGTGCGCCGTTTCGCGCAATGAAACCGAAAGCGAAGAATCGAAGGGATCCGAGAACTCGTAGCGCTCTCCTCCGCCCAACATAAAGTCCTCGCTCGGAACGATACTTTCGGCTGTCGCATAGTCATATCCGGCCGATTCGATCCCAAGGTTGGAAGCAATAGCCTGCAAGTAGTTCGAGTTATCTGGCGTCATGCCCAGCATGAGCGAGCCGCCCGCACTCACCCAACTCATCAGATCGGTCAGATGCGTACCCAGTCCATCAAGCGAGGGCATAAGCACAATCACGCGATCAAACGACGTGAGCGATGGGATCGCGTCCGCACCGTCGGTGGCAATATCAACATCGCGATGGGCGATCTTCATGTCCAGCAAAATCTGGTCGAACTGATCTTTAACGTCGTCGACGCCATCTTGATCCGAGTCGGTAATGACCAGGCACGTGGGCTTTTGGCCAAAGATTGCCGAGCTTGCAGGCGTAGCGTCGGTGGCGGCGAGCATGCCCAGCTTGTGCTGTCCAGAGCTGTACTGCACGCCGGCGCGTTCGATCAGCAGCACGGCGGCCATGGCAATAAAGACCGCCCACACCACGAGGAGTCCCATCCAACGAAAGCGGCCTGCACGGTCGCGGATATGTTGCGCCACGCTCATCTGGCCTCCTCCCCGTCGCGCCAAAACGCCAACTTTTTGCGGTTGTCGGCGCTCAAATACACATGTTGCTTGTCAATCGCATCAATCACACGGTGGACCTCGTCACCGTCGCGGCGCATCACGGCCAGCCGCAGGCAAAGCATCCAAACCTCCTGCTCCTCGGGCACGTCGAGCACCAGCTGGTCGGTCACGGCCTGCGCCTCGTCGATCTGTCCGACATCGGCCAGCGCTGTCGCGTATCGAATGCGCAGCTCAAAAGTGTCTTCGCGCTCGCAGCGACGCGCAAGCAGGCGCGCGTACTGTTGGCGCTGAATCTGAGCAACGCGCCCCTCAGCCAAGCCCGAGCCCAAGTATTCACCAAGAAAATCGCAGTATTCGTTGAGGTTTTGCGCGCTCGAGTCCGTCTTAAAGGCACGCTCCAGCTGCTGCAGTTTAAGGTCGGACTCCTTGGAGATCTGCGCCACCGCCGTCGCGGCATAGTACGCCACCTCAACGTCGTCGTTAAGCTTAGCCGCCTGCAGCTGCGCCAGGTACGCGTCGGGCTCCTCGGTGAGCATGGAGAGCATTAGGCGGCGCCGGTATGCCGGGTCGTTGACGATGAGCGCCTCCTCGAGCGGGACCACGCTTACATCGGTGTCACGGTCGTGCACCAGGATGCTGCGATGCAGGTCGTCGTTGAAGCGCAGCGACTCCAGCGCAGACTCTTTCAGCCCCTCGCCAAACACCGCGCTGCGGACCGATAGCAGAACCACCAGCAACGGGCCCCACAGCGGCACCAACACTATCACAGCCAGCATGTGCCCGCGCACCGGCAGCAGGCCCAACTTCATGAGCGTCCACAGCATCAGGCAAACCAGCGCATGAATCAGCAGCAAGACGGCAGCAACGACAAGCGAGATCAAGCGGCACCCCCCCCTCACCGTCACCGGTGTAAGAGATGTGCTGCAGCAGCGCCACGATGTCCTCGCCGTCGACGGGCTCCACCGCAATCTGCTTTACGCTCAGGCGCTCGCGGATAATGGGCAGATCGCACGCCTTTGCCTGGCGCATAAGGAGGTAGAGCACGTCGCCGTCGACCAAACCCGCCGCGTCGCTCTCGCGGATTGCTGACCCAATTGCGCCCACCAGCTCGCCGACAGGCTCCATGCCCGGTACCACGCGCAGGAGCAAAAAACTCCCCATCTTCCTATCTGCCAGCGCCTGCTCCGCCGCGAGCTCTTGGCCAAAGGCAGCCTGCTTGAGCACGCAAGTGCCGTCAACGCAGCGTTTATCCTGCGCCACCGCCTTATAGTCAAAGGCACGGCCCAGCGCGCTTTCGACCAGCCCGCACAAGATGCGGAACAGGTTTTGATAATAGAGGGTCATTTGGTTTTCGGCCGCACTACGCACAAAGATCAACAGGGCGGGTGCCCCGTCGCGCTCGATCGTGTATCCAAACATGGGAAGCCCCGGCGTCAGCTCGCGGTTCACCCACAGGTTCGAACGACCCCCGTCGCCCAAAAGAGGTGCAAGCTGCTCGAGCGTGAGCGAGCGTGCGGCATCTTCGGCAATCGCGGGACTTGCTGCCACCAGGCGTGCAAATGCCCCGCCCGAAACATGGTAGATCGCCACCGAATCGTTCTCGAGGATCTCGCCCAGAAGCTCGCAGCACTTGCGATAGATGTCGCGAGGGTTGAGCACATCGAGCTCCTGCGTCACGGCAAAGATCTTGCCAAAGCTGTCGTGGCGACCCACGATCTGGCGCCTGTACGCGCGCTTGTCCTCGATCGCGTCGTGGTAGAGCTGCGTAAGGAACGTATTGCGGTTGCGCACGAGCTCGTTTTGATCGCGCTCCGCCCTAATGGCTTCGCTGTTGCGCAGCTGCACATAGCCGCACACGGCACCCACCACAAAGTACGCAATAAACGGCAGCCAGTTGGACGGCTCGTAGAACAGGCCCCGGAAGGTATAGCCGTACTGAGTAAAGTAACTCGCAGCCAAACCCACCGATGCCAGCAGCGCCGCAACTAGGCCAAAGTCCAAGCCATACAGCGTGCCGATCAGCACCACGTAGAGCAGGCGATAATCGAGCACGTTGAGCTGGGCCGATTGTGAGAACAGATGCTCCAGCACCTCGAACAGAACCCAGGCAACGCCCGTCTCCAGGCATTTGATGGGCAGCGAGCGCATCTGGATGCGGTCGATGGCGGCACGCAAGGGGTTGACCTTCTTTGCGCGGCCTGCATCCCAACGCGCTTGAATGGTCGAAAGATCGCGCAGCAGGTCGTACCGCTGAAACCAACCATAACGCACGCGAACGACGTCGCTGACGGGCAGGGCGTAGCCGGCAGAATCGCCATAGGCAACTGAAAGCCCTGGGAACAGCGCCTTGAGGGCCTCACCCATATCACCTGACGCGTGATGAAAGGTATCGGCAACGTCGAGCGTCTCAAAGGAGGCATCCCAGCTGTCGAAGATACGGCGTACCAGCACCGCAAGCTCCTCGGCACACAGCAGGGGAAACGCCGCATCCTGCGCGCCCTGCAGAGCGACCGATCCGGTTGAGCACGCGTCGAACAGCGGCACCAAAAACGGGTCCTCCAGCGCGGCAGACGCGGTATACAGGAACGGCACGCGCAGGATCTTGGTTTGAACGCCCTCGCGAGCAGCGTAGTAGCGGCACAGGTCGTTGGATGCGCGGGCGATAATTCCCTTGCCCGTTCGCCCCGCGGCATCGGCGGCACCCTCGGCACCCGCGGGCCCCGCTACATACAGCAGTTGGACCCGGCGACCCGCGCACGCACGAAAGACCGAGCGCAACAGCTCGATATCGCCCACGGTATCGGTATGCGGGGTAAGGTAATTGGATAGGTAGACCATGCGGTCGAACTCGTAGGCCTGATCCAGGTGTTGCAGAAGCTCTTTCCACGAGGAATGGGGCGACGACTCGTCGCGGCGCGTGTCCTGCGCGGCTACGACCTGCACATGGTCCCCGGGAAACGCCTTGGCACAAAAGTCATCGTCAACATATGCGGTGTTGCCAACAACCAGCACCTCCATGGCGCACCCCTCCCCTAAAATCCACATTTGTCATAGTCAAACATGCGTATTGTACGCTGTCAACGCGAGCTGGAGCGCCTTTAAGGCTGTTTTAAGAACTTTTTTAAAGGATGTGGGAACAACGAGAGTGCTAAATGAGCGCCCAATCGGGGGTGCGGTGAAAAACCGAGATCTGTCAAACAGGCCCCTGTTTTGAGCATCCGCGACCTGCAGTTTTGTTGGCAAAAATCGGTGTGCGCTCGGCGAGTTTCGATTTTCCCCGCACTTCTCCTACGCACCGGACTCGCAATAGCGCAGTACAATCCGCCAATCGCACTAACCGGAAAGCCAATCCAGCGACTCGCCTAGCCAACCAGATACGGCCCGATTACATCGAAAATTTCGCCCACCTTAGTTGCAGGGTTTTGCGCAGATGGCTTAATGTTACCCAGTTCCCTATGGTACGCGACGAGGCGCCCAGCACGCTGCAATGCTTCGCCTCGCCTATCATCCACTGCCCCAAACATCCCGTCCAGGTTCTTGCGGTACTCGATGCCCAAGTTCTTCGACATCTCCTGCGCGAGGGCATGCTGGCAGTCGGACGCGAACATATGCGCGGTCGTGTAGCGAAAGTGCAAAAGCGGCCACAGCTCGAAGCAGGGGTTCGACCACAACGCATGGAAGGTCCTCGAACCATCGGAGAGCTCGTCACATTTGCGCTTCATCGCATCAAAGTCGGACGCAGGAAAGTCATCCTTGTCATACACGAGCCACACGTGATCGAACGTCTCGGGCGCATAGCGGCAGTGTTCGACGGCGAAGTCAAGCAGGTCAAGCGTGTGTTTGCCGGTCCCCTTAACGACAATGGCAACCTTACGCTCGTTCGCCGCGCCCAACGCCGCACGCACACCCTCAAAGTAGCGAGGCTCGGTCTCCTTACCCTCGCTCACTACAAGATGACGCGTCATCTGAACCATGCGCGAGCGGCCCTCTCGCTTGCCGCTACGCCAACCCTTCGACTTCTTCGCCACCATGTTAATCCCACTCCTCGATGCGGGTGAGATATGGATCGGCGCCGTAGCGACCGGACAGGTATTGCTTGTCGAAAGCCGCGTTCTTGCTTACCAGATTACCGTTTGCCTCGTGGATGTCGGCGAGAGACCACAGTTGGCTCGCCTCCCCCTCGCCGCGCGCAGCGAACCATATCTCGTCACGGCGGAACACATCGTTTCGCATGGTTGACACATCCTGGGACGAGAAGATGAGCTGCGCGCCACTCTTGTTGACCTCAGGATCCTTAAACAGCAGAATCACATAGCGAAGAAGCTTCGGGTGCAGTTTGGCGTCGAGCTCGTCTACCACAACGGTGCCACCACGCTCAAGCGCTGTCATCAGATACGCAGCCAACCCCATGAGCTTCTGGGTTCCGGCAGATTCCTCGGATAAACGCAGCTCGTACGACTTGCCGCCCACCTCGTGCCTCACGAAGACGCGCTGGCCGCGCCATTCCGGCGCCCTCTCCACTCTGAAGCCATCGATACGCACATCAACGGCGCGCAGAAAACGCGTGACCTCGGGCGAATCATCCTCGTTAAGCAACTGTTCGAGCATCCGCTCCAGATAGGAACTGTTATAGTTCAGAAACACTGCGTTGAGAAACCAGCTGGCCGCCTCCTTGACCACCGGCACATCAAAGTTGATGCAAAGGAACGATAGGTACGGCAGACTAGGGTTGAACTTCGCTGCCGTCACAAGCTTGCGCAGCGTGGGACCGAGCGAAACCTCTGCACCCTCGCGCTCGAACAGCATCGCCGTACGCGACGCTCCCAATTTACGCCGCCACAGCCCTTCGGACACGATCTCATCGGCGTGTACGGACAAGGCATAGCGGTACTCGTGGTCGCCAGCGCGGTAGTAGAGCTCGAACTCAGTGGGCTCGGCAGCAGACACGTCATCGAACCCGAACGCAGAACAACGGGGTATCGATGGACGATCACCCTCTGGTGCATCAGCGCTGGCGGACAGTAATCTGACCGGTCTGGCCACCGCCGAACGAACGTAGTCGAGAGCCTCAAGCAGGTTAGACTTGCCGCCGGCGTTGGGTCCGTACACCGCGGCCACCGGGAGAAAGCCCTGCCCATCAGGGCACGCTATGAGAGAGCGCTCGAACTCCTTCATCGGCGTCGCCTGCATAGAAAGCTCCGCCTCGTCGCGATAGGACCGATAGTTCTTAAAGGTGAACTGGCAAAGCATGGTGCTCAACATTCCTTTCATTGTTTTGAAAAGATATATCAGAGTTTTTCTTTGATTATAGACTTTATGTAGGCTAAATCAAGTGCTTGCTACACCAATGACAGCAGGCGCAAGGTGCAAACCGCCCATACTCGACCGTTCCCTTGCCGGAATGGCGTTTAGCTAGCACGTCACGCATTACATGCATGAAAAAAGGGCGACACTCTCTTACAGAAAGCGTCACCCTTAAAGCTCCCAAAGAGCTTTTGTATATCAGGACGACATTCTACGTTATCTCAAGGAGACTGAAGGTCGTATCATGGCCTGTAAGGTAAACGCACAGACAGGCCATGATTGAACGAGGCAACAGCAGGACTAGCGATCACCGCAATCAAAAGAGCCCAAATAATACAGCGAACCCTTCACAACCGAAGCATTAGGGTCTCGGTCTAAGAAATTGACGCTGTAAGAAGGAGAACCAACGTAAACGTGAGTCTTACCGGCCTCGCAACAGAACAAAATATCGCCAGCGCTGTTCTGTGTCAGAGTGTTGTAATTCGAGTAATACTCAAGCTCGTCTGACGGAGCTTTTCCCACAACGATCAACCGAGGATCCAGCTTATCCAGCCATGTCTTAGGAACGCGACCGGACTTCCGACCATGATGCGGCGCAAAAAGAATATCCACAGGCGAAAGCTCAATGTCGTCTTCAATCGCCACCATGTAGTCATTCTCCATGTCACCAAGCCAAAGCGCACGGACCCCTTCCTCAAGAGAGTAGACAATCGCAGGACTAATATTATTGGGTTTATCAGAGCTTTCGGCATCCCGCAAAGCATCCTGGAAGGTCTCATTATTCACATCGGGCCAGAGGACGCTAATCCCAGCAGAGCCGCGCTCACCATCAGAAACGTTCATCCATTTACGATTACACCCCTTGTATATTTTGTAAGCGCACGACGACCCCTTCAGATCTTTATACTTTTTGAAACTCTCAGTCTCCGTGGACTTAGAGACATTATTGTCAACGCAATAGAAATTCTTGATAAGCCCGAGCTCATCAAGATACTCAATACCCTGGATATGATCTTGGTCCGGATGCGTACTGATAAAACGAACGACGCCCTTTTTCCCTGCAAGGTTTTTGACCTCATCAAGGATTTCCGACTTACGCTCATCGGTAATATTACAGTCAATCATGCTGAAGTTATCAGTATTGTGATTGATATAAAACATGTCGCCGTTATCAACGGACAGAGACTTAATCTCGCTCATGGTTATCACACTCCTCAAGATTGAAGTTGATTCGTTTTTCTACATACCATTCCTGCTTGACCCAAGCGATAACAAACAGAACGGTAAAAGCGAATAGGGTCACAAAAGCCGCTTCAAATCGAAAAGATTCCGGCAGCAACGATGCGAGCAGAACAATGACGAGCAAAACACCCGCCCCAGCCATACTGCGATACATGTTTGAAATCATTAGGAGCTGTTCGACCTTAGGATCGTTTTTCTGAGCATACGCAAAGGCAGAATAGTCCCGTTTTCTGGTAGGCTTCAGGTTTTGAACCAACGGCTCAATGCAGAGAGAGCCAATCCGTGAAGCAATAAGCCCGAGAACATAACTCATCACAGATAACGCCATCCAGTTAGAACAATCGATAAAACTGCCCAACGGTGTCTGACTGGCGAAATATGTTACGAGTGCGCCCGGTATGAGCACATTGAACAGGTCGTAAGCAGAAATCTTCCCAAGCAACTCATTAAGAAAGTTATTGACCAATAATCTCACTCCTCCAATAATCCAGAAGCCATCCTCCGCAATTTTTGCGCACTATCCAGCCCTGCCACGCAAGTGAAAGGTTGCTGAAGAAAAGCAATTTGTAAATGAGTTAAGCAAACAGGAGCGCATACTGCTGTTGACCAATAAGCGCACACGCCCCTAAAGAAATTTAATGAACCATCAATATGGCCTCGATTTTGACAGCTATTCCTTCCGACTCCTTCCGAACAATTAGGTTGTAATGGGGAAACGACGCTTCTCGTTGTTTCAATTGTAGCCCTTCGCCAGTTCCATATCCTGTATTCTTTTTTGATGATGAGCACAAGATGTTGTGTTTTAACAGGTAAACGCAGCTAAAATAATGCGGAACTTATTCACGTGAAATTACGAGTCAGCTCATCCCCTTGTAGACAGCACCCTTGACCTGCATGAAAACATAATTAGACTCAATCGCTTTCGCCCGGTACAAAGTCATCCACATCGAATACCTGTTCGAAATTAACAAAAGATTTTGCTTGACCAACATGTTGAGACGCCCGCTTATTGCCCGGTCGTAAGCCGCAATAAACTAGACGGTAGCCTAGCGGACTTATCCTGGAAGGTCGCGGCGGCGAGTCTCGAAGAGGCGCAAGACGGCCTCATGCTGGAGTTGCCGCATCACGCATAGTCAAAGAAGCACGGGTCAGAACGCCGCCGAGGACTAAAGCGGGCCCGCTCCCTCCCCCTCCCCAACATTCCCCAGATAGTTCGCTGATGTTGACTGGGGTTCCCGTAAAATAATCCCCAACAAAATATGTGCGGAGTGCTGGCCTGGAGCTGCCTTCGGACCCTATTGTCTGCTCACCGAGAGGCTCCGCTATGAAACGACCCCTTTACTACCTGCTCTGCGCGATCGCGTGCACGTCCATGGTCGGCGCGACGTTGCCCATGGTAGCCATCGCAGAAGTCATCCAGCCTCGGGCAACAGCCGGGCAGCAGGCGCAAGCCGACGCCGCGAGCAGCGGCACAGGCAAGGCTGAAGACGGCACCAACACAAATGCGACAGCAGATTCCGCAGAGGACAGCACCGCAACATCTACCGGCACCAGCCAGACCGACCCCGCGGACGCCAACACCGCAGACGCCGCCACGCCCGGCACCCCCACCCCATCCCTC
>UQXA01000011.1 GCA_900544865.1 uncultured Collinsella sp.
CCCGCGACCCCAACCTTGGCAAGGTTGTGCTCTACCAACTGAGCCATGTCCGCTTACGAGGATTAATCTTACGTGATGCCCGCATCCTATGCAAGAACTTTTTTTGAAAAGTTTTGCGACGCCCTCGCGAACCTCGCGAAGACATCAGCCACCACGGAAGGCGCAGGCAAACGCAAACTCGCCGCAAGAGGCCCTTACATCTCACCGAGCATGATCCAGGCAGAGCTGTCCTGCGCGAGTCTGCCGTCTGCAAGCGCTGATGAGGTGAGCAGGACCCTGCCCGCCGGCAGCTCCACGGGTGCTGCACCGAAGTTCGTCACGCACGCCCAGCCGTTATCGCGGCGATAGGCGATGACGCCGCCCTCAGCGCCCTCGGCACCATCCGCAAGACCGGTGCGCCCGTCAAGATCGAGCCACGCAAGATCGTTGGCGCACCCGCGCAGCTTGCGCCGCAGCCAGAGGGCGTCACGATAGAGCGCAAGCATCGATGTCGGGTCCGTTTCTTCCCTATCGGCAGCATAATCGGAAAACCATGCAGGCTGCGGCAGATGGGGCGCCGCATCAGCGTCCGCCGGCGAAAACCCAAACGATCCGCCCTGCGCGGGATCGTCCGCCGCTACCCACGGCAGGGGCACACGACAGCCGTCGCGCCCCTTCTCGCGCTTCGGTCCGCGCGTATTGGTTGCACTGGGATCTTCGAGTGCAGTCCACGGGATATCAGCCACCTAAAAAAGACCGAGCTCCTCACCCTGATACACGTATGCCGAGCCCGGAAGCGCCAGTTCAAGCAAAAGGGCCGCCCGCGCGCGGCGCTCGCCGAGTTCACGGTCCTCGTCATAAGACGACCCGTCGCGTAAGAGCCAGTCGAGCGCAATCTGGTGGTAGCGCGTCGCCTTGATTTGCGGCAGGGCATAGCGCGTCGCCACGCGCGGCACGTCGTGGTTGGAGAGTACCCAGGTCGAGGCGGAATCGGATTCGATAGCTGCCTTCAAGCCCTCCTCGATTGCAGCGTGCATGTCATCATAGGTCCAAGTGGCCTTGGCAAACTCAAAGTTGAATGTCTGGCCAAGCTCGCTGGGACGCGCATAGAGATACTGGCGCTCAGGCAGCACCCACGCCTCGGCAACGGCGCTGCGCGGCGGATTATAACGGTCGAACACGCGGCGCCACTCGCGATAGATCTCGTGGACCTCGTTGCGGTCCCACAGCGGATGGGTGCCGTCGTCAACCATGTCATCGCCCTCGGCGAGATGCCACCGGTCGAGGTCATCGCGGTCGAGATCCTTGGCGAGACCGTGCGCCACATCGATGCGAAAGCCATCGACGCCTCGATCGCTCCAAAACGCCAGGACGTCGCAAAAGAACGCGTGAACCTCGGGGCATGACCAGTCAAAGTCCGGCTGCTCGGGCGTAAACATGTGCAGATACCATTGACCGTCCGCAACACGCGTCCAGGCGGGGCCGCCAAAGTTGGCATTCCAATTGGTGGGAGGCAGCTCGCCATGCTCGCCGCGACCATCGCGGAAGATATAACGGGCGCGCTCGGGCGATCCGGGGCCGGCGGCAAGAGCGGCTTTGAACCAGGGGTGCTGGTTGGATGAATGGTTGGGCACGATATCGACGATGACCTTGATGCCGCGCGCGTGAGCCGCAGCGATCATGTCATCGAAGTCGTCAAGCGAGCCGAGACGTGGGTCGACATCGCAGTAGTCCGCCACATCATAGCCGCCATCGACAAGAGGCGAAGGGTAAAACGGGCTCAGCCAGATGGCCTCGATGCCCAGCCGCTCAAGATAGTCCATCTGCTGGGCAATGCCCGCGATATCGCCCAGACCCGAACCGGTCGAATCCTTAAACGAACGCGGGTAGATCTGATAGATCGCGGCATCGGACATCCATGAGCGCGAAGAGGACTTTTCTGCAGCCATGGGGTGAGCCTCCCTTGCAACGAGGTTTTGCGAGATGCCCACGATGATACGCCCAAAGCTGTCATTCGAGGCAAACAACGCCACAGCCACACCCCAAAACGCTCGCTCCCTCTCGGGCTCGAGCCTCCTGGGACGAATCGATCGATTAGTGAAAAGAACGGAAGACTCACTCCCCCGGCCACAACAGCGAGCGGGCTCCGGGCGCCCCAGGTTGCCGCGAAAGAGGAGGGAAGCGTACTTTATGTACGCGACCGACGATTGAGGGGGCAAGATGGGGTGCCCAGGGCTCGCGCAGCGTCAACAAAAAACGCGGTTCGTTAGAACCGCGTAAGATAGTTGGAGCGGACAACGGGGCTCGAACCCGCGACCCCAACCTTGGCAAGGTTGTGCTCTACCAACTGAGCCATGTCCGCTTGCGGGTTATTAATTTACGCGAGTTATCCAAAAGACGCAAGTACTTTTTTCAAAAAAGTTGCCGGCCGCGTGTTCTTGGTGGCTAAACGCGCTAAAGCGATTGGCTAGGCACGCGATTCCAGTGCTCCGCTAAATAGCTTCACCATCTGCACGCGCGTGCCGGTGCCGTCTGTGCGACGAGCAACCTCCACATTATCGACGAGCATACGCATAAGCTTGATACCACGGCCGCGTTCCTCAGATGCGACCGGTTCGCTCGCTCCATCGATAGAATAGCCGGCACCCCGATCAAGCACCTCAACCACGACGCGATCGCCATAGGCCTGAACCGTCAGGACGCACCCGATACCGCCCGCATGGTCATAGGCATTACCCAGCGCCTCCCCCGACGCCAACGCGACATCGTAGCGCTCGTCGCGGCGCAACGGAAGCGATTCAAGGAGTTCGGCGATGCGATGTCGATAGTATGGAAGATTCTCGATACCCTGTCGGACCTCGACGCTCTTGCTCCATCGTGGCAACTCTCCCACCGGAATAGCGGGAATCGACTCACGCGCCGGACCCGCAACATGAAGGATGTCGACAAGTCGGGTAATCTCCAAAAAGCGAATGACCTCATCGGAGGCGTTAACGAGCGAAAGCAGGCCCTCTCGCCTCATGAGCTCTCTGGCACGTGTAAGCAAAAACGCCAAACCCGTCGAGTCGATAAAGCCCACGGCCTGGCAATTGATGACAACGCGACGCACGCCCCGGTCGATCAGATTATCCAACCGTGGACGCAGCACGGACACCGAGGCGATGTCGACATCACCCGGTGGCGTCAAAACCGCTATGTCATTCCACTCATTCATACGACCATGGTTCCCCAAAAGAGCTCGCTCGATGCATACATATCTGCAGCTGCGCAGATTTTGCCCGTCAAGTATCGCGGTCTACGATCGACCCCGTAAAAACTCAAGGGAAACCAGCGCAATGTCATCGTCCAGCGCCGACTCGGTAAAGCGGTCAAGCTCTCCCAAGACCTTACCGCAGATTCCCGATACACCCTCACCGGAGACAGAGAGCAGAAGGTCACGAAGGCGCTGCTCGCCAAAGAAAACACCCGAGCGATCACGTGCTTCGATTGTCCCGTCGGTATACATAAATAGCATGTCACCAGGAGCGAACGTAAACACGCCCGTCTCGTACACCATGCTCTCGAAGGCACCGATCACGCCCGATTGGCACCCAAGGAGCTCCACTTCTCCCCCTCGGGTTTCTCCGCCGCCAAGCGGCGTCGACGACGGCCTAATGACCATAGTGGGAGGATGTCCCGCAGAGCAATAGGTAGCGCGACCCGCTTTAAGATCGATCTTGGCGATAAACGCCGTCACAAACGTCTCGACCCTCGAAAAGCCCATGAGCATGCTATTGAGCGAGCGGGCCATGCGGGCAGGCCCCGCACCCTCCCAGGCATAGGCCGTCAGCGCCGTCTTGACGAGCGCTGACATCGACGCCGCCTCGATTCCTTTGCCAGACACATCACCCAGAATCATGACGGCGCAATCGTCGGGAAGACGGACAAGCGTATAAAAGTCGCCGCCGACCAACGCTGAATTCGTTGCAGAAAGGTATACCGAATCGGTCGCGATGCCCGGAACGTCACCAAGCGAATTTCTCATGCCAATCTGGAGGGTCTGAGCGATATGGCGCTCCTCGCGCTTTTGAGATTCGCCCTCGTAGATCAGTTCAAAGTCATGCGCCAAGTGCACCAAGTAGTCATATTCAAGGTCATCAATCGGCTCTTGACTACCATCACGAAGCAGCAGCGCGCGCGTCGTCGGCCCCTTAGCAACAGAAGCAGGAACAATCGCGTCGTTACTGTGCTTGCCATCACCCTCAGAGCGCGGGCGCCCCGCCTCGATGCCAGTGTCGACGTAGAGACCCTGGCAAGGCAGACCATGCGCCCTAAGCCAGCCTCCCATAGGCATCGATTCGTCAACGCGAGTTATACGGACATGTTTAAGGTCCTCGGCACTCGTGCCGCCCAAAACAGATGCCTCAAAGCCATCAGGGCCAGCCCCCAGACGTGCCGCTGGCGCCGTCGTGGAAAAGAAAAGCTTCTCGGGATCGTCCGGCAAAGCAACGCGACTGCCGCCTTCAAAATCTATGACATAGGAGTCCAGACTGGCGTCATACTCAACAGGGCAAAAATGGCAGTTGAGCATATTGCAGATCTCGGACGATACCGCCTGGGTAGCCGCGGCGGAATCGTCTAGAAAGGTAAACAACTCATCACGTAAGACATTGAGCGAGCGGCCAAGCTCGGCCGTGCGACGAGAGCGAAGGCTCGATGCCATGCCGACCAGCTGGATAGACAGGTAATCGCAAATGACCTCGAGCACGTTAACGTCATAGGCGAGCGGTGCCTGAGGACGCTTCCAACCAACTTCCAGCACGCCAAGGATCTGCGTACCGTAAAAAACGGGAAGACAGATCTCGCTGCGGTACGGAGGCATATCCTGCACGCGCAACAGGTGCTTAGAACGATTGTCCAGGTCCATGAACATACCGGAGGCAGCCCTATCACCCTCAAGGTCCTGTTGAATCGACAAGCGACAGGCACGCGACTCGCGAAGAACATACGTCGGAATGCCAGCGCCATACGGCAAAAACTCGGGCAGGTAGCTGTCGTGCAGCTCCTTGGAGACACCGCGAAGCTTAAAACCGCCGCTCTCAGAAAAATAGATAGCGGCACCCGAAGCATCGAGCGTTCCTACAAGCTGGTTCAAAACGATATCTAACAAACTGGGCAGCTCATCGGAGCCCACCGTGCTCATAATGACCGAGAGCGTGCCAGAGAGACGCTTATTTGCCACTCTAAGCTCCGATAACGCACGCTTGAGTTGACGATCATGAGAATACTGTTCCTCGATACTGTGAAGTGCAACCAGGACACGTGGCGCGCGGCGCCCAAAGATGCGTGGAGGCGTTACGGAGCCTGCACGAACCAAGACGGGAATAAAGGAGCCGTCGCTCAGCTTGAGCATCAGTTCGCTCTCGGAGCCATCAGTTTCAAATGGCAGACGATGTTCTGTCGCACGTTCAAAAGCGGATGAGTACAGAACGTCTTTAACATCTCCACCGATGACGTCGGCGCGTTCCTCACACATCAAACCAAGTAAGCGATTATTCACATGCAGAATGGTTCCGTCGAGCTCGCAGATGATGACAGCATCGCTCGTGATCTCGACTAGTTGGGCAACGTCTGCCCACTCGTTGCGTTCAAGCGTTTCCATCGTGGACCCCACCGTCTATCGGTAACAAAAAAGCCTCCGAAGAGGCTTCTCAAATGCGATGGTGTCGGAGGCGGGACTTGAACCCGCATGACCAAAAAGCGGTCACTAGCACCTCAAGCTAGCGCGTCTGCCAATTCCGCCACTCCGACATGCTATGTTATTGATTTGCGGTTCGTTTTGTTGGACCCGCGCTTTCAACGAGGAAGATAATAACCTATGATTCGAGAACTGTGCAAGCACTTTTTTCAAAAAAGTTTACGAATTTGTAAATACGCAGGTAGACGGACCTGTTCGGGCCGGAATGAGGTTGCTTTCCAACGCGTCCTCGGGCATGCGGCATTATTTTGCTCCGCGCTTCGCGCTACAAAATAATGCCGCCCCCTGCGGAATGCGTTGGAAAGCAACCTCATTCCGGCCCTAGGAGTATGTACTCCGGACACAGTTCTCAAACATGTTCTGGGGGCTGATTCAAATTTAGTGGCTCGGCTTTGCCGAGCCCTTATATAAGGAGGCCGGAGCTAAAGCTCCGGCCTCACAAACTATCCCATTAGATTAAGTGAGCGATCAAGGAATCGCACGTCCCACTGCCGAGTTAACGTAGGGCCCGCCCTGGTGTTACTTTTCAGAACACTCCGCAGGACGCAAGTAACCCCCGCCGCACGAAGTGCGCAGCGGGGGTTACTTGCATGTCCGAGGACGTTCTGAAAAGTAACACCAGGGCGGGCCCGGACGAAAACAACCGACTACAGGTCGATGTGCGATTCCTTGATCGGGAACGGCTCGGCGAAGTGGCAGGCGCAGCAGTGGCCCGGTGCGACTTCCTTAAACTCAGGCAGCTTCTCGGAGCAGATGCCCTGCGCGATCGGGCAGCGGGTGTGGAAACGGCAGCCGGTCGGCGGATCCAGCGGCGACGGCGGATCGCCAGCGAGGATGATGCGCTTACGGGTCTTCTGGATATCCGGATCGGGAACCGGCACGGCAGACAGCAGCGACTGCGTGTACGGATGGTGGGGCTCGCTGTAGAGCGTCTTCCAGTCCGAAACCTCGACCATCTTACCCAGATACATAACGGCAACGCGATCGGAGATATGCTGCACGACAGACAGGTCGTGGGCGATAAACAGATATGCGGTACCGAACTTGTCCTGCAGTTCCTTGAGCAGGTTTAGAACCTGGGCCTGAATGGAAACATCCAGAGCAGAAACCGGCTCGTCGCAGATAATCAGCTTGGGCTTCAGCGCAAATGCGCGGGCAATGCCGACACGCTGACGCTGACCGCCGGAAAACTCATGAGGATAGCGGTTAATGTGCTCGGGGTTCAGTCCGACAACGTCGAGAAGCTCACGGACACGCTCAATGCGCTCCTCCTTGGTGCCCACGCCGTGAATGGTCATGGGCTCGGAGACAATCTCACCGATGGTCATACGAGGGTTGAGCGAAGCATAAGGATCCTGGAAGATAAACTGCATCTCACGACGCATGTCCTTGATCTCATGCTTGCTCATCTCGGCAACATCTTTGCCCTGGAAGAACACCTTGCCGGCGGTCGGCTTGGTCAGACGCATGATAGTGCGGCCCGTGGTGGATTTACCGCAACCAGACTCGCCAACCAGACCAAAGGTCTCGCCAGGATAAATCTCAAAAGAGATCTCGTTTACAGCAGAGACGACACGCTTGGAAAAACGCTTGGCGAACATGCCGGACTCAGCGGGAAACTCCTTAGAGAGGTGCTCGACCTTTAGCAGCGGAGTACGCTCGTTGGTATCTGCCATTACGCCTCGCCTCCCTTCTTGGAATCCTTGCGCGTACGGGACGTCTCAGGAGCGTTCCTGAGGAACTCGGGGTCACCAGAGTAGTGGCACGCAGAATAGTGACCGGACTCGGTGACAACGCGCTCGGGGCGCTGCTTGCGGCACTTGTCCGTCGCATAGGGGCAACGAGGAGAGAAGACGCAGCCCTCAGGCAGGTTCATGAGCGAAGGCGGGTTGCCGTGAATCGGCGTCAGCGGCTTCTTCTCTTCGATTGCCTGCTCCGGAATGGAGCGGATAAGACCCCAGGTGTAGGGGTGGCGGCTCTCGTAGAAGATTTCCTCAGCAGTACCGAACTCAACGGGACGGCCGGCGTACATAACCATGATCTTATCGGCCATATCGGCAACGACGCCCAGGTCATGGGTAATCATGATGATGGCGTTGCCGTTCTTCTCCTGCATCTCCTGCATGAGCTCGATAATCTGAGCCTGAATGGTAACGTCCAGGGCAGTCGTGGGCTCGTCAGCAATCAGAATATCGGGATCGCAGGCAAGGGCCATGGCAATCATGACGCGCTGACGCATACCGCCAGAGAACTGATGCGGATACTCATTGACGCGCTTCTCGGGCTCGGGAATACCAACGAGGTCCAAAAGCTCGGTGGCGCGCTTAAGCGCCTCCTGCTTGGAGTAACCACGGTGCAGACGAAGGCCCTCGCCCACCTGCTTGCCGATCTTATAGACCGGGTTCAAGGAGGTCATAGGATCCTGGAAGATCATCGCGATATCGTTGCCGCGAATATGCTGCATCTCTTCCTCGGTCATCTCGAGGATGGAGCGACCGCGATAGCGAACGTCACCGCCCTCGATCTTTCCCGGAGGCATCGAGATGAGGCCCATGATGGTCATGGCGGTCACGGACTTACCAGAGCCGGACTCGCCGACGACGCCCAGGGTCTCGCCGCGATCGAGCGTGTAGGAGACACCGTCGACAGCGCGAACAATGCCATCCTCGGTGTGAAAATACATCTTAAGGTCATCGACCTCGAGCAGATGCTGGCCCTCGGGAACCGGCTGGTCCTTCAGGTCCACATAGTTCTTGTTCTTCTTCATCCTTATGCGTCCTTCATCTTGACGTCGAGGGCGTCGCGCAGACCGTCACCCAGCAGGGTGAAGGCGAGCACCGTCGAAAGAATTGCCAGACCGGGCATGATCATCATCCAGGGAGCAGTCAGAAGATACTGCTGACCGTCCTGAATCATGGAGCCCCACGAAGGCGTAGGCGGAATAACGCCCATGCCGAGGAAGGACAGAGCGGACTCGGTCAGAATGGCGCCACCAATGTTCATGGTCGCGTAGACCACGATGGAGGCGACGGAGTTCGGGAAGATGTGACGTACGACGATGCGAGCATCAGATGCACCCATCGCGCGCGCAGCGTCAACATAGTCGTTTTCCTTGACCGTCAAGATTGCAGAGCGGAAGACGCGCGCAATCGAAGGCCAGCCGAGAATACCGATGGCGATAAAGACGTTCTGAAGACCACGGCCGATAACGGCGATCATGGCGACGACGAACAGCACGTACGGGAACGCCAGGAAAATATCCGCACAGCGCATGATAATCGTATCCCAGATGCCGCCGTAGAAACCGGCCAGGGCGCCCATGACCAGACCGATCAATGTGGAGATGGCGGTGGCCATGATACCGACAGAAAGCGAAACGCGTGCACCGTAGATAACGCGGACGAGAATGTCGCGACCGAGGGCATCAGTGCCAAACGGGTGCTCGGCACACGGAGCCAGTAGCGATGTCTCGGCCATGGTGGTCGAATCGGAAGCCGTCGGCGAACCGAGCCAGGGCTTAGCCCACAGATCTGCGGTCAGGGCAACCACAACGACGATGATGATCCAGCAGACACCGATAACGGCGAGCTTGTTCTTACGAAGACGCTTAAAAGCGTCGCCCCACAGCGTGCGGGACTTGGCGGGAGCAGATGCAACCTTGGTGGCGGTAGCCTGCTCCTGAGACTGAGAATCAGTTTCCTTCATGAGACGTACCTCCCTTAGGCCTTATCCGACGGACCGCCAAGGCGGATGCGCGGGTCGAGGAATGCGTAGCTGATGTCGACGAGCAGGTTGATCACCATGACGACGACGACGATGAGCGTAACGCCGCCCATAACGATGGGCCAGTCACGCATGCTAATGGCGCGATAGACTTCATAGCCGATACCGGGCCAGTTAAAGACCGTCTCGGTCAGGATGGCGCCCGAAAGCATGCCGCCAAAGTCGACACCAATATAGGTAACGACGGGGATGAGTGCATTCTTAAGCGCATGCTTGATGATGATCGCACGATTGGAGAGACCCTTGGCCTTTGCCGTACGGATGTAATCCTGGTTCATGACGTCAAGCAGCTGCGAGCGCATGATGCGCGCAGCATAAGCGGTCGAAACCGAAGCCAGCGTAATGGTCGGAAGCACATAGTGCATCCAATCCTGATACTGAGAGCTGGAACCGCCGGCACCCGAGATCGGCATGGAGATTGCACCGCCCGTGGCGTCCTTGAGGATGACGCCAAAGAACAGCTGCAGCAACATACCGAGCCAGAAGGCCGGGACCGCAACGAGGATCGACGTGGTGAGCGTTACCAAAATATCCCAGAAGGAATAACGCTTTACCGCCGAAATGATACCCGCACCGATACCCATAATTGCCTCGAGCACGATGGCGCACGCGGCAAGTTTGACCGTATACGGATACTTCTGGGCAAAGATTTCCGTAACCGGCAGCTTGCGCTGATACGAATTGCCCAGATCGCCATGAAGCAGGCCGTTCATGTAATACAAGTAACGGTCCACGAGCGACGTTTGAACGGGGTCGCCGTTCTCGTCAAGGATCGCGTTGCCGTCCTCGTCCGTCTGGACCAGGTGATAGCGGACGCGAAGCTGAAGCTCCACCTCGGGGGACAGAGCCTTGTCTCCACCGATCAGCTTGATCGGATCTCCCGGCACGATATTCTGGAGGGCGAACAGAATCAGCGTAACGCCCAAAAACACCGGGATGAACTGAAGCACACGTTTAACGATGTACTTACCCATACCACTCCCCTATCTAGGGATTAACCTAAATGGGATGCCGATCGCCAGACCGGCATCCCAAAATTACCATCAGCCAGTTTACCCCAGGTTAGGGAGAACTGTATGTTTCCCATGAGGTCTACGTAAATACTTGACCCTCACGGAAGCTGCAAACTCTTAGGCGAGCTCAGCGGTACCCAGATCGGCGTGCTTCTGCGGATCGACATAGAGGTGCTTAATGCGATCGGAGCCGGCGATGGTGTGCGTGTAGAACATAATCGGGATGACCGGGCAGTCGGCAGCGACCATTGCGTCGGCCTCCTGCATCTTAGCGACGCGCTCCTCGTCGTCAACAATAGTACGAGCCTCGTCGACCTTGGCGTCGAACTCGGGGTTGTTGTAACCGGAGCGGTTGTCGCCACCGAGGGAGTCGGAGTGGAACAGCGGATACAGGAAGTTGTCCATGATCGGGTAGTCGGCAATCCAACCCAGACGACCGAACTGATAGTTAAAGTTCTGATACTGCTCGAGCAGGGCAGACCACTCGGGGGTATCGGAGACAGCGGTAACACCAACCTTGGCGAGGTCGCCGATGATGGACTCCATGATCTCCTTGTGACCGCCGTCCTGGTTGTAGGAAAGGGTCACGCTAATGCCACGATCGCCGTTAGCGCCAGCGGGAGCAACCTTGTCGAGGTACTCGTTAGCCTTGTCGACATCGTAGGCGCAGAACTCCCATGCGCCCTCCTTGTAGCCATCGATGCCCGGAGGAACAATGCCGTCGGCAGGGGTACGGGTACCCTTGAAGATGGTCTTGCAGATGGCCTCACGGTTGATGGCCAGGGAGATACCCCTACGCAGGTCGGCGTTGTTGAACGGCTCGGCCGTGGTGTTGCAGGTCAGATAGTACGTGGAAGGCTCGGCGCCGAGCAGCATGCGCTCGCCGTCTCCCATGGTGTAGCCGTCCTTGGACACGCCGCGATCCTTCTTGGCGGCATCAATCTGAGCGACGGGAACGTCGCAGACATCGAGGTTACCCGCCTGGAACTCCTTGTAAGCGGTCTCCATGTCCTTGATGACCTGGAAGTGGATGCCATCGATCTTGGCCTTGTCGCCATAGTAATCGTCGAACTTCTTGACGTTGATCTCCTGGCCATCCTCCCACTTGCCGTCCATCATGAACGGGCCGTTACCGACCGGGGCAAGGTAGAAGCTCTTGACATCGGACTCGGCGCACTCGGGAACCGGGGCCAGAGCCGGGTGAGAGGCGACGAAGGGGAAGTCGGCGTAAGCGGAAGCCAGCTTGACGACGAGGGTCTCATCGTCGGGGCAGGTAACACCGCTGAGCTCGGTAGCGTTACCGGCAAGCAGATCGTCATAGCCCTCGACCATGGAGAGGTGATAGGAGACCTCGGAAGGGCCGTACTCGGTAGCGACAGCCGACTTGGTGTTGACCAGACGCTCCCAACCGAGCTTGAAGGACTTGGAGGTAACGTCGTCACCGTTGTGGAACTTGGCCTTCTTGATCTTGAAGGTAAACTCGGTGGCGTCGTCGTTGGCCTCAAAGGACTCGCAAGCCAGCGGAACAATCTCGCCCTTCTCGGCGTCGTAAGAGGTCAGAGCATCAAAGAGCTGGTACTCGACCTGAGTGCCCTGGTCCTCCTGGACATTGTAGGGGTCGATGCAGACCGGGTTGTTGATGTAGAAGTTCAGCTTCGAACCGGACTCAGAACCGGAAGCGTCGCCGCCCTTCTTGCCGCATGCGGCAAGAAAAGCCATGGAGCTCGCAGCAAGGGTACCGCCGACAAAGGCGCGACGACCCATAACGGGCTGGTGGAACATAGAATCAGCCATGCCATCCTCCTTATGAGATAGGACAAAGAAATGTTCAGTCGGACACATGTCGAGACAATCCGATCCGAACCATCAAAACGCCGCCCGTTGCTATGGCTGGTTATGCACAACGAACCAACGTTTCTCAATACAGTAGCGCATTTTATGCACGATTTGGGGCTAATTCCGGTCAGCGGTCGAGAATTTCTTTAGTTGGGCGAAGTATGTGGGGATATTTTGGCTCTGTTACAAATATGTAAACAAAAAGGGTCCCGCACTTGCGAGACCCATTGCAAACGTATATACGCCGATGCTTAGTAGCCCACGATGCCCTGCGGGAAGAAGAACATGCACAGCACGACGCACGCAGCAAACACGACAGCCATGATGACGGTCAGGCGGTCAAGGTTCTGCTCCATAACGCCTGTGGCTGAGCTGGAGTTATACAGCGAGCTGGCAATCATATCCGAAACGCCGGTACCCTTACCGGAATGCATCAGGACGAGAATCGTCAGCGCCACGGCGGAGACAGCCCAAACGACAAACAGAAGAATCTGGAACGGACCCATAGATAAGCTCCTTAATAGAACAGTTCAAACTCCAGTACTGTACCACAATCCCCCGCTCTCCCCTACCTGCCACTCAAGGACGGGGTGGAAATGGCAGAAATACCAAAAAAGGGGGTTGTCCGGTTGTGGACAACCCCCTTACTAGAAAACGGTATTTGTTTTCTATTAGGCCTCGGTGGCGAGCACGCGGCCCGTCATCTCGGCGGAAGGCTCCAGACCAGCCATGGTGAGCATGGTCGGAGCGATATCGGAAAGACGGCCGTCATCGATACCGGTGAGCTTGGCCTTCTCATCAACGATGATGAACGGCACGCGGTTGGTGGTGTGAGCCGTAAACGGATGCTTGGAACCGTCGGAAGCAACGTCAAACATGTGATCGGCGTTGCCGTGGTCGGCGGTAATCAGCGCAAAGCCGCCCTTGGCGAGAATCGCCGGGACAACCTTGGACAGGGCATCGTCAACAGCCTCGACAGCCTTAACGGCAGCGTCGAAGACACCGGTGTGACCAACCATGTCGCAGTTCGCGAAGTTCACGATGTAGAAATCAGCGCGATCCTCGTTGATGGCGGCGACGAGCTTCTCGGTAACCTCGGGAGCGCTCATCTCGGGCTGCAGATCGTAGGTAGCAACCTTGGGGGAAGCGACGAGCACGCGCTCCTCGCCCTCCTTGGGCTCCTCGATGCCACCGTTGAGGAAGAACGTCACGTGGGCGTACTTCTCGGTCTCGGCAGTGTGCAGCTGCTTCAGGCCATTGGCGGCGATAACGTCGGCCAGGACGTTCTCGGGGAACGTCTTGGGGAAGGCGACCTCGACGTCAAACGTCGGATCATACTCGGTCATCGTCACAAAGTGCGAAAGCTTGATCTGCTCGCGCTCAAAGCCGTCGAACTCCTTGTCCGTGAACACGCGGGTCATCTGACGAGCGCGGTCGGGACGGAAGTTGAAGAAGATGGCCGCGTCGCCCTCGTGAATGCCCTCGTTGTGGGCAGCGAAGGGCTCGACGAACTCGTCGCCGCGCGGGTCCTTCTCGTAGTAGGCCTTGATACCGGCAACGGGGTCGGTATCAGCATCGGACGCGTTGACCATGACGTCGTAGGCGCGCTGGATGCGCTCCCAACGGTTGTCGCGGTCCATCGCCCAATAACGACCCGAGACGGTGGCAACGCGAGCGTCGCAACCGGTCTCCTCGGAGATCTTAGCCAGGAAGGCGCAGAACTCACTCATGTAGCCAGCGCCGGACTGCGGGTCAACGTCGCGGCCATCCATGAAGGCGTGGACGCGAACGGTCTTGACACCGTGCTTGGCAGCCATCTTGACCAGAGCCTCGACGTGGTTCATGTGAGAATGAACACCGCCAGGGCTCATAAGGCCCATGAGGTGAAGAGTCTTGCCGTCAGCCTTGACGTCGTCCATAGCCTTGACGAAGACCTCGTTCTTGGCGATGGAGCCGTCCTTGATGGCGTTGTTGATGCGCGAAAGCTCCTGGAACACGATGCGGCCGGCACCGATGTTGAGGTGACCCACCTCGGAGTTGCCCATCTGGCCATCGGGAAGACCCACGTCCTCGCCCGAAGCGCCGAGCGTGGTGTGAGGATACTTCTCGTATAGGCTATCAAGGAAGGGCGTCTTGGCAGCGGCGACGGCGTTCTCGCCATCGGACGGAGCCAGGCCGCAGCCGTCCATGATGATCAGGAGTGCAGGAAGATGACGTTGTGCCATATGTCCTACTCGCCTGCCTTGACGACCATAGAGGCGAAGTCGGCAGCCTTGAGCGAAGCGCCGCCCACGAGGGCGCCGTCAACGTCGGGCTTGGCGACGAGCTCGGCGATGTTACCGGGCTTGGCAGAGCCACCATAGAGAACGCGAATGCCGTTAGCGAGCTCCTCGCCGAACATCTCCTTGAGGGTCTCACGGATAGCGCCGCAGACCTCCTGAGCGTCCTCGGCGGTAGCGGTCTTGCCGGTGCCGATGGCCCAGATGGGCTCGTAGGCCACGACGACCTGCTTGGGGCAGGTGATCTCAAGACCAGCAAGGCCAGCCTTGACCTGGTTCACGACGTGCTCGACATAGGTGCCAGCCTCGCGGACCTCAAGGGACTCGCCGCAGCAGAAGACGGGAACAAGACCTGCGGCAACGAGGGCCTTGGCCTTCATGTTCTGATCCTCGTCGGTCTCGTGGAAGTAGTCGCGACGCTCAGAGTGACCGATGATGCAGTAGGTGCAGCCAGCGGACTTGAGCATGTCGCAAGAGGACTCACCGGTGAAGGCACCCTTGGCCTCCCAGTACACGTTCTGTGCACCGAGGGCGATGGGGGCAGCCTGAATGCGGTCATGAACCGTGGTGATGTCGATGGTCGGAGGGCAGACGAGCACCTCGACGCCAGCCGGAACCTCGGGCAGAGCCTGAGCCAGCTCGTCGGCGAGCTTGGCGGCCTCGGCGACGTCGTTGTTCATCTTCCAGTTACCAGCGATAAGAAGGGTGCGATTAGGCATCGAGAAGCGCCTCCACTCCGGGCAGGGCCTTACCCTCGACGAGCTCCATGGAAGCGCCACCACCGGTGGAGATCCAGCTCATCTTGTCGGCCAGGTTGAACTTGTTGACAGCTGCGACGGAGTCGCCACCGCCGATAATCGAGGTGCAATCGGCCTCGGCGACAGCCTCGGCGATAGCCTGGGTGCCGTGAGCGAAGTTGTCGAACTCGAAGACGCCCATGGGGCCATTCCAGAACACGGTCTTGGCGCCCTTGACAGCCTCGGCGTAGAGCTCCTCGGTCTTAGGACCGATGTCCATGCCCTCACGATCGTCGGGGATAGCGTCGGAAGCGACAACCTCGGGGACAGCGTCCTCGCCAAAGTGATCGGCAACGCGGTTGTCGATGGGGAGCAGGATCTTGACGCCCTTCTCCTCGGCCTTCTTGAGCATCTCGCTGGCGCGCTCGACCCAGTCCTCTTCCTTGAGGGACTGACCGACGGACAGGCCCTGAGCCAGGAAGAAGGTGTAGGCCATGCCGCCACCGATGATCAGGGTGTCAGCGGAGTCGATGAGGTGATCGAGAACGCCGATCTTGGAGGAAACCTTGGAACCGCCGACGATGGCGACGAAGGGGCGCTCGGGCTCGGCGAAGATGCCGGTCAGCGTGTCGACCTCCTTCTCGAGCAAGAAGCCGGCGACGGCAGGCAGGTAAGCGGCGGGGCCCACAACGGAACCCTGGGCGCGGTGAGCGGTGCCGAAGGCATCGAGAACGAAGACGTCACCATAGGAAGCGAGCTTCTTAGCGATCTCGGGATCGTTCTTCTTCTCACGCTTGTCAAAACGGACGTTCTCGAGAACGAGGACCTTACCCGGCTCGAGGGCGGCGACAGCCTCAGCAGCCTTCTCGCCGTAGGTGTCAGCGACAAAGGCAACGTCGAGACCAGAGAGCTCAGCGAGCTTCTTGGCGACGGGCTCGAGGGACAGCTCGGGCTGGAAGCCGGTGCCCTCGGGACGGCCGAGGTGGCTCATGAGGATGACGCGAGCGTTGTGCTCAACGAGGTAGTTGATGGTGGGCAGGGCAGCCTTGATACGGGTGGTGTCGCCAACGACGCCATCCTTGATAGGCACGTTAAAGTCAACGCGGACGAGAACGCGCTTTCCGTCGACATCGATGTCGCGGACGGTCTTCTTGGTAAAGGCCATGTTTGCTTCTACCTTTCGTACGTGTCTGCCTCCCATTACGGCAGACGATTTCTTATAAAAAGGGCGCGACCCTAGGGTGTAAGCCCTATAAGGCCGCGCCCTTCTTTAGACGCTCAACGAGCTATTCGCTAAAAGCTAAATTAAGCAACGAACTTCTCGAAGTACTTGATGGTGCGGACCATCTGAGAGGTGTAGGAGTTCTCGTTGTCGTACCAAGAGGTGACCTGAACGAGGGTCTGGCCGTTGCCGAGGTCAGAGCACATGGTCTGAGTGGCGTCGAAGATGGAGCCGTGGGTCTCGCCGACGATGTCGCGGGAGACGATCTGGTCCTCGTTGTAGGCGAAGGTCTCGGGGATGGTCTCGGCGTAGGCCTTCATGGCAGCGTTGACCTCGTCGACGGTGACCTTCTTGTCAACGACGGCGTAGAGGTTGGTCAGCGAGCCGGTCGGCGTCGGGACGCGCTGGGCGGCACCGATGAGCTTGCCGTTGAGCTCGGGGAGAACCAGGCCGATGGCCTTGGCAGCGCCCGTGGTGTTCGGGACGATGTTCTCGGAGCAGGCGCGGGAGCGACGGAAGTTGCCCTTGCGCTGCGGGCCGTCGAGCGGCATCTGGTCGCCGGTGAAGGCGTGGATGGTGGTCATGATGCCGGACACGATGGGAGCGAAGTCGTTCAGACCCTTGGCCATCGGGGCGAGGCAGTTGGTGGTGCAGGAAGCAGCGGAGATGATGTTGTCCTCAGCGGTCAGCGTCTCATGGTTGACGTTGTACACGATGGTGGGCAGATCGCTGCCGGCCGGAGCGGAGATGACGACCTTCTTGGCGCCAGCGTTGATGTGGGCCTGAGCCTTAGCCTTGCTGGTGTAGAAGCCGGTGCACTCGAGAACGACGTCGACGTCAAGGTCGCCCCAAGGCAGGTTGTTGGCGTCGGCCTCCTTGTAGATCTTGATCTCCTTGCCGTCAACGGTGATGGAATCCTCGCCAGCAACGACCTCGTGATCGCGAGCGTAGTTGCCCTGCGTGGAGTCGTACTTCAGCAGGTAAGCGAGCATATCGGGAGAGGTGAGGTCGTTGATAGCGACGATCTCGGAGCCCTCATGACCGAACATCTGACGGAAAGCCAGACGACCGATGCGACCGAAGCCGTTAATAGCAACCTTTACTGCCATTGTGTCTCCTTTCGTAAGGCCCCCGCGAGCTACAGCGCCCGCCGTTGAGGCCCACAAACTAACCACTCGCCTAATATACCTTTTTTTTGACTTGAATTTCACGAGAATGCTCGAAATTGAAAATCAAATTTACGTTAAAACGTTTTAAAGACTAAAATAGCAGCTAAATCCGTATATAAGTCGATACTTCAAACTACCTGTTTGCTTCAATGAGCTTTTCAAGCCTCAAAACGCGATGGTACAGGGCAGACTTCGACAAGGGAGGGTCAGCCATCTCCCCCAAATCACGCAACGACAGATCGGGATAGCGCTCGCGCAGGTCGCAAAAGACCGCCAAGGCATCCGGAAGCGCATCGCGAAGGCCACGCTGCTCGAGCTCATCGATAAGCGCAAGCTGATGTTGGGCAGCACCGGCGCTTCTGGTCTGGTTGGCGAGCTCGGCATTCACGCGACGGTTCACATCGTTCTTAACCAACTTGACCGCGCGCGCCTCCTCAATCTCGGCAACGCTGCGCTTGGCACCAATCAGCTTTAATAGATGCTCGATTTCCTCGGCGCTCTTAATGTACACGGCATATGACCCCCGCCGTGCATTAACACGAGCATGGACCCCAATCTGCTCCAACAGATCGCAAAGTCCCTTGGCATATTGCTCGCCCTGCACAGCGATCTCCAAATGAAAATCGCCGCGTGGATCGGCCACGAAGCCGCCCGCGATGAGCGCGCCGCGGATATAGGCAAGTCTACAGCAAGGACGGGCGACAATGTGACGCGGCACACCTGCGACGAGCCCTCCCCTACGGTCGAGAATGCCCAGCAGCACCAGAGCCTTATCCAAATCGGGCTGATCAGGCAAGGTGATGAGGTAGTTTCGAACCTTATGCAAGACCGATTTACGAACGGTGAATTCCGTTTTGAGCTTAAGGATGCGATGCGTCAGTGTAATCATCGTGCGCGCGACGGCGCCCGTCTCGGTCGCGACCGTCAAACGATACCGCCCGGAGCCGGCCAGCGAAAGTGTACCGCTCACACGCGTCAGGGCGGCAAGCGTCGACAAATCGCAGTATTCACATTCGGGTTCGCAGCGCGCGAGCTCGTCGCGCACCTCAGCGGTAAACGACATGCAGGCCTATGCCTTCGTGTTGGCGCGTGACAGATCGCGGTGGGAGATGCTCACATGATACTGAGCGCCTTCCAGGTAACGGGCCGTGGCCTCGGCAATGGCAACGCTGCGGTGCTGGCCGCCCGTGCAGCCGATAGCGATAGAAAGCTGCGGCTTACCCTCCGCGATATAGCCCGGCATCACCGTATCGAGCAGCTGTGTCCAAGCCTTCCAAAACTCCTGCGTCTTGGGATGGTCCAGAACAAAATCTGAGACCTTTTTATCGAGACCGGTCATCGTGCGCATCTCGGGATCGTAGAACGGATTGGGCAGGAAGCGAACGTCGATCATAATGTCCGCCTCGACGGGCATGCCGTGCTTAAAGCCAAACGAGAACACGTGAACGTCCATGAGCTGCTGGTCGGACAGCTCGGAAAATGCCATACGTAGCTTGTTGCGCAGCGCAGAGGTGCGCAGACGGCTCGTGTCTATAATCATATCGGCTCGGTCGCGCACGCCCTGCAGCTGAAGGCGCTCGCGCTGAATGGCATCGGCCGTAGTCTCCCCCGGCTTGGCAATGGGATGACGGCGGCGATTTTCGCTGTAGCGACGAATCAGCACCTCGTCAGAAGCCTCCAGGAACACGATGTCGCAGCTCATCTCGCGCTCTTCGAGCGCGGCGACAGCATCGAGCAACTCGTCAAACAGTCCCTGGCTACGCAAATCGCAGGTAACGGCGAGATGCCTGCCCACGCCCGTATTGATGCCGACGAGCTCGGCAAGCTGGGCGATGAGACGCGGAGGCAGGTTATCGATGCAAAAATAGCCCATGTCCTCGAACACGTGCATGGCCTGTGTGCGGCCCGATCCGGACATTCCGGTGATGATGACGATATCGGGGATGCGCTCCGAGCGCTCCGCCGCATCCATGGCATCTCCCTTTTGCATGTGCTGCCTCCCGAAAACAAGCGCGGGACCCAGCAACCCGGATCCCGCGCGGTCAATTGCCTTTAATGAGTATACCGCCCTGAGCGGATACGAGGTCCGTCTTACGCCTCAAGCGCAGCTTTGAACCAACTCGTAATACTCGTGGGGTGCGTAATGGCAGTGCCTACGACAACTGCCCAGGCGCCCGCATCAATCGCGGCGCGGGCCTCCTCGGGCGTGTGCACGCGGCCCTCGCAGATGATGGGAAGACCGGGGAATTCCTCGGTCGCCTGACGCAGGAGCGGCAGATCGGGACCGTCGGCCATGGTGCAATCGATAGCGGCAACACCATGAGAAAGCGTGGTGGACACCAGGTCGAAGCCCATGTCGACAGCACGACGAATGTCCTCGATGGTGGCACAATCCGCCATCAGGAGCACGCCCTCCTCGTGCAGCGGACGGAAGGTATCCTCGACCGTCTTGCCATCGGGACGCGGACGATCGGTGGCGTCGATCGCCACGATATCGGCACCCGCAGCAACGCAGGCACGAGCGTGACGCAGCGTCGGCGTGATGTAAACGCCCTCGTGCCCGTCCTTCCACAGACCGATGACGGGAACCTCACAGCGACCCTTAATGGCGGCAATGTCGGCAAGGCCCTGGCAGCGAATGGCGGCGGCGCCGCCAAGCTCGCAAGCGCGAGACATTTGAGCCATGGTCTCGGGCGTACGAAGCGGCTCGCCCATATACGCCTGAACGCTCACGACGAGCTTGCCCTTCAGGGACTGGATCAAAGGATCAACGGTCATGTTCGACTCAACCTTTCTCAAAACAGCCTTCTGAGACACCGCACCTTGACGTTCAAACCGTCGCTCGCGTACCGAAGTACGCTTCGCTCCTCTTTCACGTCAATCTGCGGCACCTCAGAAGGCGCACTTGGTAGTTATGTTTACTTCAACGATGCAAGAAGGTGTTCGGCGGCACCGATGAGCGGCGCGTCGCCCTCCAGAGAGCCGATGAGAATCGGCGTGTCCTGAAGCGGGTCGAGCGCCTGGCTGGCATAGCCCTCGTGCACCGAGTCCTTCCACGTCTGTGAACGCCAATCGGGACCTTGGTGAATCACGCCGCCCGAAAGCACGATGACCTCAGGGTCCAGGATGTTAGCGAGCGAGCCCAGGCTGGCGCCCAGCGCAAAGCCGGCGTCATGAATGACCTCGGTCGCCTTTGCGTCGCCTGCGCGGCACAGGTCGTTCACGTCACGGCCGACCGAAGGACGGCTGGGGTCGACGCGGCCAAAACGCTCATCGTACATGCGCCCGATTGATGTTCCGGAAGCAACCGACTCCAGATGGCCGGAACGCCCGCAGGCGCAGGGAATGCCGGCGGCAGCCGAGCACTCGATGTGGCCCATATGGCCGGCAGCACCATGGAAGCCCTGCATCACGCGGCCGTTCTCGACATATGCGCCGCCGATGCCCGTACCGATGCCCAAACACAAGACGGAGAACTTGCCCTTGCCGACGCCCCAGTGGGCCTCGCCCAGAGCATGAGCCTGCACGTCGCCTACAACGGCAACGGGAAGGCCGAGGTCCTCGCGCAGACGCGGCCCCAACTGAACGCCGGACCAGCCGGGCATAATCTCATTGGCATACGCGATGGCGCCCGTCTTGGGGTCGACGACACCGGCAGCGCCGATGCCAACTCCGAGGACCTCGACATCGGGATTTGCCTCAAGAGCTGCCTTGATAGACGCCTCGATGCGCTGGAAGACCGCTTCGCCACCCTCCTGGGCCTCGGTGGGAACCTCAGCCTCAAAAACGGGATGGGGCACACCGCCGTCAGCCGGGTACTCCATGATGGCAGTCGCGATCTTAGTTCCGCCGATATCGACAGAGCAGACGTACTTGTTCTCCATGTCGTTCTCCTTCGGAGACAAAACAACTACAGGAAATGCGCCGTCAGGCTAGCCGTCACAGCGCGGTAAAGGTTTTCCAGGTGCCCGAGATCGCCGAGAAACCGTGCGGCCATTGGCCTAATGGGTCATGGCCGCACGGTTGAACGGCGAGGTCGGGTGCCTGGGAAAGCTTTAAAGGAGACCGTTGTCCTGGAGGACCTTGCGAATCGCCTCGACGTTCTCACCGGTCATGGCCTTCACCGGGCGCGGCATGGTCGGGCTGTCGAAGATGCCCATGAGGTTCATAGCGGTCTTGAAGGCGCCGACGCCACCGGCATAGCCCTGGACGCCCGAGGTGACATCCCAGATGTGCGAAATCTCATTGAGGCGATCCTGCTCGGCCTTGACGGTAGCCCAGTCACCAGCCTGAGCGGCCTTCCACTGACGAACGTAGCCCTCGGGCTCAACGTTGGCGAGGCCCGGAACGGAACCGTCGGCGCCACCGAGATAGGCACCGTCGACGACGACCTCATGGCCGGTAAGGATGCTCATCGGATGGCCGTTCTTCTCGTTCTCCTGAATGAGGTAGCGGAACGAGATGTCATCGCCCGAGGAATCCTTGACGCCAGCCAGGACGCCCTCGGCGCCGAGCTTAGCAAGGAGCTTCCAGGGGAGCTTGGTGTGGACGCACACGGGGATGTCGTAGGCGAAGATGGGCAGGTCGAGTTCCTCGTGAAGGATGCGGAAGTGCTCCTCGACCTCGGTCATGCCCTGCAGGGCATAGAACGGGCAGGTGGCGACGAGCGCATCGGCGCCCAGCTCCTGAGCGACCTTGCCGTGCTCGATCATGCGCTCGGTCTCGGTGTCGATGATGCCGACCAGAACGGGAACGCGGTGGTCGACGATACGGACGGCCTCTGCGACAATCTGGCGACGGCGCTCGTCGGTGGAGAAGACGACCTCGCCCGAGGAGCCCAGGAAGAACAGGCCATCGACGCCGGCATCGATCATGCGGTTGATGCTGCGCTCAAAGGAGGCAACGTCGAGCTGGTGGTCTTCGGTATCGGGAACAACGACGGGAGGGATAACGCCGGTGAATTTCTGAGTTGCCACAAGAATCTCCTTAGTTGTCTGGCGGGCAGCCCTATGCCGCCCACTCTTGTTGGCGGTGTCCAGGCCGTCTAGGCCAAAGAACACGAATAGAACGTTTGGTTAAAGAAGTCGACGACTTCGTTTTCGAACGCATTGATGCGCTCGTGAGCGTATTTGGCATAGATGATATGCCTCCGGTCACACTCAAGACCGTTGAATACGGCAAACTGACCCTTGGGATCACTCACGGTATCCATGAGCGATGTGCCCATGAGCACCGAGCCACGAACCCGAGGCGACAGCGTCTCGAGACCGCTGGGAAGCGGATTGGCAAGCGCCGTGCAGGCAAGGCCCCGCTCGTCCAGAGCAGAAACCGCCAGCGCGACACCGCCGCCAAGGCCCTCGCCCCATGCAAAGATGCGGTCGGGATCCATGCCATCAAGGTTGCGCGCAACCTTCGCCAACGCGCAGCCCCAACGGACACGCTCGACAAAAGCAGGCGAGGTAATCCCCTGCTGCAGATCATTGGATCCAATAGTCTCATCGTCCAGCGCGAGGACGGCATACCCCATGGCGACAAATCTCGTCATGTGATGCCAGCCGCGCACGGGTCGGTCGATGTCGTGAAACATCAGGCATAGTGGCACAAGCTCGGATGCCCGGTCACGACCAACAGGCTCAATCAAACGGCCGTGCACGACATACCCGCCGAGCTCAAAGGAAACCTCGGAGTAGCGCGCGCACGGATTTGCGAAATCAATCGCCGTAACGGTCAGCCCGCAAACCTCAAGGTCCGAAGCGGCTGTCTCCAACTCGGAAACATCCGCAGAAGCATCGCCGCGCCAATCCCGGAAATCAGAGAGCCTTGACGAAACCGTCCCAGCAATTCCCGCAAGCTCGGGGACAATCAGCTCATCGATATTGCTCTCGCACTTAGACATGAGCCTCCCCTCCCTTGCAGAAAAACGGAATGATCAGATCGTCAAAATCCTGAATCTCCTCGTGACCGAAGCCTTCAAAGAACTCATGACGCTTTTCGCAGGTCAGGTTGTTGTAGACTGCAAACTGCGTCGCCGGAGGGCAGACGATATCGGCTGTGCCCGTGCCAAACAGCACGGGGCATTTGACCATGGGGGCAAAGTTCTTGGAATCGAAGTACGCCAGCTTGGCATAGGCTTCGTCGATACGAGTCGAGTCCTCGTCAAACCAGCGAGACCAATAGCGCAGGCCCTCGTAGGCGATGTCGTCGGCATCCAAATCCCAGACCAGGCGGAAATCCGACAGGAAGGGATAGAGGATGGCGGCGCGATTGATAAGCTCGCTGTTAAGCGCACAGGTCGCTATACCCAAACCGCCGCCCTGCGACGCGCCGTTCACAAACACACGGGCAAGATCGATGCCCTCGAGCTCGCGAACAATACGGCACAGAATGCGAATATCTTGGTGCAAGCGGACATAGTAGAGGTTGGCCGGGTCACCGTCGATACCGGCGACGATATGGCCCGCGACCGTTGTGCCCTCAAATCCGCCAATGTCCTCGGACGGACCTCCTTGACCAGGACAATCGAGAGCAATGAGCGCCATGCCCATGCCCGCAAACGATGCCTGCTCAAACCAGCTGCGACTCGCACCTGGATATCCATGGAACTGAAGTACCAATGGCATGGGCTCGTCCGAGACAGGTTTAAGGTACTTGGCGTGCAGGCGAGCGCCACACATGCCGGTATACCAGAGATCGAAAAGCTGGCAGGTCACGGCATCGGTGACCGATGCCGCCTCGATCGCATAGTCAAGCCCGACGGCGTCAGCCTCGGCCATGCGATCCTTCCAAAAGAGATCGAAATCTGATGGACGGGGCATGGCGCCTCGATATTCACCAAATTGCTGTTGTAGCTCCTGAGCACTTGGCATGGCTCGTGAACCCAACCTTTCGAAATCGCAACGGAGGTGCGCCCGGTAAGGGAACCGGGCGCACGGGAGGGAAAGCGAGGCTACTCGCCGAGCTTGGGATGCAGCAGCGACGGCGCAGCGCCGAGCAGCATCTTGGTGTAGGGGTCCTGAGGGTGCTGGAAAACCTGCTTGGCCTCGCCCTGCTCGACGATCTTGCCGCCATTCATAACGATGATGTCGTCAGAGATATAGCGGACCGTCTGGATGTCATGGCTGATGAACACCATGGCCAGGCCGAGCTCCTTCTTAAGGTCGGTCAGCAGGTTCAGAATCTGCGCGCGGACCGAAACGTCCAGAGCCGAGGTGGGCTCGTCGGCGATGATGGCATCGGGGTTCAGCGACAGGGCACGGGCAATTGCGACGCGCTGGCGCTGGCCGCCCGAAAGCTGGCCGGGAAGAACCTCGGCGGCGGAGCTGGGCAGACCGGTGAGCTCCAAGAGCTCCTTGACGCGCTTCTCCTGCTCGGCCTCGGTACCCAGGTTGTGGACGCGCATGGGGTCGAGCAGTTGCTCGCGAACGACCATGCGGGGATTGAGCGCCGTGGCCGGGTTCTGGAACACGACCGAGATGACGCGACCCATGTGGCGACGGTCCTCGGCGGTACGCTTGGTAACGTCCTTGCCCTTAAAGTAGACCTTGCCGCTCGTGGGGGCCTGCAGGCCGCACATGACGTTGGCGGTGGTTGACTTTCCGCAACCGGACTCGCCGACGATGCCGATCGTCTGGCCGGGCATGAGCTTAATCGTTACACCCTGGACGGCGTGAACCAGGTTGGGGTGCAGAATCGAGCCGGTACGGGTCCTAAAGGTGACGTGGACGTCATCAAGGAAGATGATCGGCTCGACGCCGTTGACTGCGGTCTCGCTCATCTACATCACCTCCGCGTGAGGGGTCAAACCATTTGCCTTGAGCACCTCATCGGGGAGCTCGGAATAGAAGTGCTCGGTGCCGGGCACGCGCTTGAAGACCGGACGGGTGTCCAGGCCAATGCGCGGATGGCTCGAGCGGGGCGCGAAGCGATCGCCCTTGGGGAAATCGCGCGGGCTCGGAACGGCGCCGGGCACCTGGTGCAGGCGGCCCGAACCGCTCTCGATGGACAGGACGGAACCCAGAAGGCCGCGGGTGTACTCGTGAATCGGGTTGGTGAGCAGCTCCTTGGTGGGCGCCTGCTCGATAACCTGGCCGGCGTACATAACCGTGATGTTATGGGCAACCTCGGCGACCAGAGCCAGGTCGTGCGAAACGAAGATCATGGCAAAGCCGAGCTTGGCCTGAAGGTCGTTGAGCAGCTTGATGACCTGCTTCTGGACCGTAACGTCCAGAGCGGTCGTGGGCTCGTCGCAGATGACCAGCTTGGGGTCGCGGGTAAGGGCCATAGCGATCAGAACGCGCTGACGCTGACCACCGGAAAGCTCGTGCGGATAGCTCTCGAGCGTACGCTTGGGGTCGAGGCCCACGAGCTCCAGGAGTTCCTCGGCGCTACGGGTGCCGCCGCGCTTGGTGAGCTGCTTCATCTGGGCAGAGATGAGCATAGAGGGGTTGAGCGAGGACAGGGCGTCCTGATAGACCATGGCGATATCGGTACCGCGCAGGCCGAACCACTCCTTCTTGCTCATCTTGAGCAGGTCACGGCCCTCCCAGAGGACCTCGCCGGAAAGGTGCTCGTCCTCATCGGTCAGGCCCATGATGGCCAGCGTGGTGATGGACTTACCGCAACCGGACTCGCCCACCAGGCCCATGGTCTGACCAGGACGGACGTCAAAGTTGACATGGTCGACGACGTTGATATCACCGTGATGCTCAAACTGGATGCAGAAATCGCGGACCGAAAGAATCGGCTCAACGGACTCGTCGGGCACATGGCGGTCGTTACGCTTGAGCTCGACATCGCGCAGGGCGCCAAGACGGGCGGACAGGGACTGAGCCTGCTCCTTGTAGGCACGAACGGGGTCGGAGACCAGCAGGTCGGCCTCGCGACGCTTGGAGGAATCGGTCGGATCCAGGGCGGCGGAGGGAGCGGCAGCCATAGCGTCGGTAATGCCCTCGGAGAGGATGTTGAGCGCCAGGCAGGTGATCATAATGGCCAGGCCCGGGAACAGTGCCTGCCACCAACGGCCAGCGAGCACGCCGCCGCGGGCGTCGGCGAGGATGTTGCCCCAGGTAGCGGTGGGCTCCTGGATGCCGGCGCCGATGAAGGTCAGCGAGGCCTCGAAGATGATGGCGTCTGCGACCAGGGTAACGGTGAAGACCATGATCGGAGCGATGCAGTTGCGCAGAACATGCTTGATCAGAATCCACGGAGCCTTGGCGCCGGACACGATGACCGCGCGGACATAGTCCTCACCGTACTCGGACACGATGTTGGCGCGCACGATACGGGCGATCTGCGGAGTGTACATAAAGCCGATGGCGAAAATGATCGACGGCACGGAATTGCCCAGGATGGAGACGAAAACGGCTGCGAGGGCGATACCCGGGATGGACATGATGATGTCCAGGATACGCATGATCGCCTCAGAGATAGACTTGCGCGAAACCGCTGCAAGAGCGCCGACAACGGAACCACAGACCAAAGCCATGGCGGTAGCACCAAAGCCGATAATCAGCGAGTAACGACCACCGTAGAGCATACGCGACAGAATGTCGCGGCCCTTATCGTCGGTACCGAAGATAAATCCGTTGCCGGGAGCCTGGCGAGCCGTAAAGATCTCGACCGGGCTATAGGGGGCAAGAAGGGGCGCCAAAATCGCAGTCAGGGCGACCAGCACCAGCACGACGGCGGCAATCTTAGAAGACAGCGTCATCTTCTTCCAGCCACCGAGCTTGAGCCCCTTGGAGGCAGCCTTCTCGAGCTGCTCGGTTTGCTTCTCTCGAATCTTTACCATAATCTACACCGTCCTGATGCGCGGGTTGATGAGCAGGTAGAGCATGTCAACCACGATGTTGATGATGATGAAGGCAAGAGCAACGACGATGACGACGCCCTGAACCAGGTTCGCCTCGTTGCCCTGAACGCCCTGCAGAATCGCAGTACCCATGCCGGGGAGGTTGAAGATGACCTCGATGACGACGGCGCCGCCCATGAGGTAGCCGATCTTAAGACCGAGGGTGGTGACCGGGGTGATCAGCGCATTGCGAAGAACGTTGATGCCGACGACGACCTTCTCGGGAACGCCGGCGCCGCGAGCCATACGGACATAGTCCTTGTCGAGCTCCTCGACCATGGCGGTACGCACGATACGAGTCATCTGACCCGTCAGCGGAAATGCCAAGGCGATAGCGGGCATGATCATACGTCCCAGATAGCCAACCGGATTCGTGGTGAAGTGAGGCAGAGCACCCGATGCCGGGAGCACCTTAAGGTAGGAAGAGAACAGCAGGATCAACAGAACGGCAAGCCAGAACGACGGGGTTGCCAAGCCGGCGATGGAAAAGACGCGGATCACTTGGTCCGGCCATTTATCGCGATACAGTGCCGCGATGACGCCGAGCAAAAACGAGACGACCGCGCCGATGGCTAGACCGATGAAGGTCAGCTGCATCGTGACGGGCAGGGCCGTGGAGATGCGCTTGGCAACAGAGTTGCGAGCAGCACCATAGGTGCCCATGTCACCATGGATCAGATCGCCCATGTAGCGCACGTAGCGCACGGGCCAGGGGTCGTCCAGACCATACTTCTCATGGTACTCGGCAACCGCCTCGGGCGAGGCACCGTCACCCAACGCCGTATAGGCGGGGTCGGTCTTGGAGAACGACATAAGGAAGAACACCAGGACGGTGACGCCCAATGCCATGATCGGCAGCGCCACGAGACGCCTTCCAATCAAACGTAGAAAGTTGTTCACGTTCTCTCCCCTTTCTTTTGTCGGTAGGACCAACTGGTATATGAGTATGGATACTCATTACAAGACCCGAGCGACATCGAGGCCGCCCGGGTCTTTGTTTCAACTATGAGGACGTTGCCTTACGACCGACGCCCCACATATGACTCAAGCGAGTCTTAGGCCTTGACGGTCGCGACGCCCCTGAAGGACATGCTCGTCGTGCCGATGCCCTTGAAGCCATCGAGGGCCTCGCCGTTGGGCGCGGTGGACGGATCGTCCCAGGAAGCGGAAACGGTCTTGACGTGGACAACGGGGTACAGAACAGCGTTGTCGGCGATGATGTCGAAGCACTCGTTCCACTTCTTCTGCTGCTCGTCGCCCTCGGCGGCAAGAGCCTCGTCCATGAGACCGTGGAGCTTCGCCCACTCAGCGGAATCCTTCCACGGGCAACGGGTCTGCATCCAGACGTTGTCGCCATACCACCAGTTGAGCAGCAGGTCGGGGTCGGCGCCGAAGCAGGACGGATCGCCAGGGGCAAGGAGGATATCGTAGGCCTCGCCGCCGTCGATGGCAGCGTAGGTGGCCGGCGAGGTATCGGTCTGGATAGTCACATCGAAGCCGAGAGCGTCGAGGTCGTTCTTGACCTGAGCGGCCATGCCCTTGATCTGCTCGTTGTCGGTGGTGCGCAGGGTGATGGCGCCCGGGGTGATGCCAGACTCTTCGATGAGCTTCTTGGCCTTCTTGGCGTCAGTCTTGTACACCGTGGAAGCCTCATGATAGTTGGTGAAGCTCTTGGGCAGGTAGCAGCTGGCAGCGGTAGCAAGGCCGGCGAAGGTGTTGGTAATCATCTTCTCAGTGTCGAGCGCGTACATGACGGCCTGACGGACCTTGACGTTGTTCCAAGGCTCCTTGGCGACGTTGAACATGATGAAGCGGGTGCCGAAACCCTGGACGTTATCGATCTTGCAGCCGGCGCTCTCGAGCTGGTCGACGGCGTCAGCGGTGACGAGCTCCATAACGAGCGTGGAGCCCTCCTGCTGAGCGGTAACGCGAGCGGTGGGGTCGGTCAGGATGCTGTACTGGATCTTCTTATCCTCGGCAGCATACTCACCGTTGTACTCGGGGTTGGGAACCAGGGTGATCTCGGTATCGGAGATAGAGTCGTACATCCAGGGGCCGGAGCCGATCGGCTGCTTAGCGCGATCCTCCTCGGCCTGGGTAGCCGGGGTAACGCGGATGATGGCCAGACGATCCTTGAGCAGGGAGAAGTTGGGGACCTTGGTCTTGACCGTTACAGTGCTGGCGTCCTTGGCCTCGATGGACTCGAAGGGCTGGAAGAACGGAGCATAGGTAGCAGAAGCAGCGCAAGCGGTGTAGGAGGCAACGACGTCGTCAGCAGTGACCTCGGTGCCATCGGAGAACTTGGCGCCCTTGCGGATGGTGACCTCGAAGGTAGTGTCGTCCACGGACTTGGGATCGTCGGTGGCGAGCTCGTTGAAGGTGCTGTAGTCGTGGTAATCGATGCCGTAGAGGCCCTCGATGACGTGCCAGTTAGCACCCAGGCCCACAGCGGAGCCGGTGCTGGCGGGGTCGAAGCTGGACGGAGCGTAAGCGGAACCAGCAGTGATCACGCCGCCGCCACGGTTGGCGGAATCGGTGGAACCGGAAGCGGAACCCTCGTCGTTGGAGCTGCCACCGCAGCCGGTGAGACCAAGCCCTGCGACAACAGCGACGCTGCCGGTGAGGCCGAGGAACGAACGCCTGGACATACCCTTGTTGATGATGGCCATGTCTTCTCCTATCAATAGAGAATCTTACCCGGGAGCATCTAGACTTGCCCCCGCGCAACTTGCGGACGATATATACCTTACCTACCGACGAACCCAACTGAGGTGCCGCGCTCGGTGACCGATACATATATACGCTTGAACGGTATTTACTACCATTCACCGAATTCATTGACAAACGATTCGCCAGACAGTATGTATCGACGAGGTGAGATATCAGTCTTCGTCAACCCGCAGGATAGCAGGGTTATTCACCATGGCTAGTCAAACGTTTTAGCGTTAATAAAACCCGAAATCAGTAGGTAATCGCCGCGAAATAAATGATTGAAAATCGGCAAATCATGTATACCAGTTGTTTAGAAGCGCGTTTAGTTTTCGGAACGGCTGGCCGATGCCTGGGCGCGCTCGGCATTCCATGCGACAAGTGCCTCGTGGACCGCTTTGGCGACATCGGCCGGAACGCCTCGAACTTCCGCAATCTCCTGCTCGCTTGCCGCGCGCAAGCGCTTCATCGAGCCAAAATGGCGCATGATGGCACGTTTTCTAGTGGGTCCCACGCCCGGAACGTCGTCAAGCACCGAAACCGTCATAGCCTTATCGCGCAACTCGCGGTGGAACGTAATCGCAAATCGGTGGGATTCATCGCGAACCTGCTTGATCAGGTAAAGCGAAGCGGAGCCGGTCGGCAGCACGACGGGAGTCTCGTCCCACGGCACGAAAACTTCCTCATCGGCCTTTGCCAAGCCACAAACTGGTATATCGAGGCCGAGTGCCTCAAGTTGCTTAATTGCAGCGGTCAATTGCGGCTTGCCGCCATCGACAACGAGCAAATCGGGGCGCGAGCCAAAGCGCTCGTCCGCCATGCGCTCGGGAGCATAACGACGCCCCAAAACCTCGGACATCGATACGAAGTCATTCGCCTCGTCCAATTCGGCCTGAATTTTAAAGCGACGATACTGGCCCTTGTCGGCACGGCCGTTGGTAAATACCACCATCGAAGCGACGGTAAAGGTGCCGTGCAACGTCGAGATATCGAAGCACTCGATGCGCAACGGCGGCGCAGGCAGCGCCAGCGCGCTTTCGAGCTCCAGGAGCGCCTGATTGGTGCGATCGTCAGCATACCCCGTGCGCATCATGTAGCGCATGAGGGCATGGCGCGCATTTTTGGAAGCCATATCGAGCAGGCGGTGCTTTTCGCCGCGCTGCGGCCTATGAAGACGGCAAGAGCGTTCGCGCTTGCCCGCAAGCCACTCCCCCAACGCTTCGGCATCTTCAAGCTCGACAGAGAGATTAATCTCGGCTGGAATATCAGCCGTCTCGTCGTAATAGCGCTTAAGAAAGCCCGATTGAAGCTCTTCCTCGTCGACATCCAGGCCTTTATCGAGGATGAACTCACAAGTTCGAACCGTTCGGCCCTCGCGAACGACAAAGACACAGGCGGCAGAGATAGTCTCTTCGCGATAGAAGCCGATGACGTCGATATCGACGCTTGATGGAAAAACGACCTGTTGGCGATCGTCCAAGCCCCTAATGACTTCCAGACGACGCTTGACGCGCGCCGCACGCTCAAAATCGAGTGTCTCGGCTGCCTCCGTCATCTCGGACGTAAGCTCGTCGACGACATCCTTGCGATGGCCCGACAAGAAACGTTCGACACGCTTGACGTTCTTGGCATAGTCGGCAGGGGAAATTGCGCCGACACATGCGCCCGGCCCGCGCCCGACATGGTAGTCAAAGCAGGGACGCCCGTTTTGCGCGCAAATCATATTGACGATGTCTTCTTCGCCCTTATGAGATTCGACGATGCGGCGGCAGCGGCGCCATTCCGCACAGGATGCCGAGCAAATAGGAATAACCTTGCGTAGCGTATCGATGGTCTCACGCGCCGCACGACTATCGGTATAGGGGCCAAAATAGCGCGTTCCCGGTTTATGACGCTCTCGCGTGTATTTAATAGCCGGAAACAAGTCGCTCTTGGTAATGGCGATAAAGGGATAGCTTTTATCGTCTTTGAGATCGACGTTAAAGTACGGATGGTACTGGCCAATCAGATTGCGCTCGAGCACCAATGCCTCGTGCTCGGTCTCCACCACGATATAGTCGAAGCTCGCCACCAGCTGCATCATGAGCGGGATCTTTTGACGCTCGTCCTGCAGCGTCACGTATTGACGCATACGGGCACGCAAGTTTTTCGCCTTACCCACATAGATGACATCGCCCTTGGCATCTTTCCAAAGGTAGCAGCCGGGTTGCGTGGGAACGCGCGAAACCTGCTCGGCAAGTGTTGGAATGTTGTCGTGACCTGCCACGCGCACCTACTTGCGACGAAGCAGAGCCGAGACCTCGGGCATCTTAAGAACGACGGCAAGGCCAAAGGTAACAGCAAGCGAGACGACACCCGCAACGCAAACATAGCCAAGAGTAATCAGAATCGAGCCGCCAAGTACCCCGACAAAGTGTTCAAGCGCCCACATGACACCGGCGCCTGCGGCAGCCCCTAGGCCGCCGAGCAAAAGGCCAAAGAAACCGCCATGCAGGATAGATTTGACCTGAAGGCCACGCAGGCGACGACGCAGCCACCACAGCGAACAGCCGACCAAGATCACGTAGTCGACAACATACGAAAGCGCGATTGCCGGCATACCGAAGCCCAGCACAACGCCAAACAGCAGAACCGAGCCAGCCTGGCCGATGGCGGAATACAGGCAATAGCGACTATAGGGCTTCATGTCGAGCAAGGCAGAGAAGCTCTTCTGCATCAACACGACCACGCCGTAGAGCGGCAGCGAGAGCGCCAGGTAGACAAGGTACTCGGACACCAGCGCCACGCCGGATTCATCGAACTTGCCGGCACAGTAAATCATGTTGAGCGGACGTGCGAAGACAATCAGGTACAGTGCGAACGGAATCAGGAAGAACAGCATCTGGGCGACGCCACGCGAAATGCCCGTGCGAACGCTGTCGTAATCCTTCTCCTGTGCGTCATGAGAGAGCTCGGTATAGAGCGCCGTCGAAAGCGAGGCGGCAATCAGCGCGTAGGGCAGCGTGTACCACAGGCGCGCATAGGCGATGACGGAAGGACCCGTCTCGGGCTGGACCACCAGCGCGGCAGCGTTGGTGATAGAAGTCGAGACAAACATGCACACCGTGGCGAGCAGCGTCGGGATACCGAGCGCAATCGTCTGGCGCAGCGCGGGGTCCTTAAAGTCGATATGGATATGGGGATGCACGCCGTGCTTGCCAAGCGCGGGAATCTGACATGCCATCTGAACAAAGACACCGAGGGTCGTACCGGCCGCAATCAAGATGATGCCGGCACGTTCGCCAAACTGTGCGGACACGGGCGCAAAACCCATAAAGCTCGCAATGACGATCACATTGTTGAGGACCGGGGCAAACGTCGACCAGAAGTAGTCGCGGTGTGCGTTGAGAACGCCCGAGAACACCGAGCCCAAACCATAAAAGAGAATCTGGATGGCAAAGAAACGGAACATGAACGCAGCGGTATCCATGCTGCCGCCGTCACCCGAAAGGAACGATTGCGTCCAGATAAAGCCCGGGGCGAACACGGTCCCCAGCAACGAAATGCCACCCAGCACCAAAAGCAGAATGCCAAGCAGGTTGCCCACGTACTCGTTCGAGGCCTCGCGACCCTGCTCACGCCTCACGCCCATGTACACGGGCAAAAACGCCGTCACGAGCATGCCACCCATCACGAGTTCGTAGAGCATATTGGGCAGGTTGTTGGCGACCTGATAGGAGGACGAGAGTAGCGACATGCCGATAGCGGCCGCCATTGCCCACGTGCGGATAAAACCGGTGACGCGAGACACGATGGTCAGGATGGTCATAAGCCCGGCGGAACGACCAACCGTGGAGTAGTCCGACGAGCCCATGTCGTCAGTGTCATCTCGCGACGAAGAAGCTTCGGATGAGGGTGTCTGAGGCGCAGATTCTTTTGCAAAATGAGCTCCGCGCTTCAATTCTTCCTGCGGCATCGCTCAGTCCTCTCTCGTAATCGCGGCAACCGTCGCCCCGCAAAATGCAATTAAATCATCGGGTGCAAGCTCGAGCTGATAACCACGCTTGCCTCCCGAAATAAAAATGGTATCCCAAAGGACACATGTCTCATCAATGAGCGTCCGGTAGCGTTTTTTCATACCGACCGGGCTGCAGCCGCCGCGAACGTAGCCAGTCGCCGCAAGCAAATCCTTCACATGCATCATGGCCAAGGACTTCTCCCCCGCGGCACGCGCGGCGGACTTTAGATCGAGCTCGTCGGCAACAGGGATACAGCACACGACATAGTCGTTGGACGGTGTCACGCAGACCAAAGTCTTAAATCCTTGACCGGGCTCCTCGCCAAGCTGCTCCGAAATCGCGACCCCCAGGCCCACCGACTCATCACCATCGTCTTCGTACGTATGTAGAACATAGGAAATGCCGGCACTTTCCAGCTCGCGCATCGCATTGGTTTTTGGCGTCTTTACAGCCTTTGCCATGACATATCCTTTCTCTCGCATTCGGACGCAAGGATTAAGTATATGTCCAATTCGGCTGCATACGTCACTTCGGCACAGCAAGCGCCATCGAATCACAAGGAGTCGATGGCGCCCATAAACTGAATCGCCTATTTATTGAGCATCAAGTTGAGCCTGACGCTCCCGGTCACGCCTGAGCAACGGCGCCAAAAACTTGCCCGTATAACTCTGCGGACAGTCCGCAACCTGCTCCGGAGTGCCCGAAACCACGACGGTTCCGCCGCCGTTACCGCCCTCGGGACCCATATCGATCAGGCGGTCGGCAACCTTGATGACATCAAGGTTGTGCTCAATCACCAGCACCGTGTTGCCCGCATCGACCAAGCGCTGCAGCACATCGAGCAGCTGGCGGACGTCCTCAAAATGAAGACCGGTCGTCGGCTCGTCCAAAATATAGAACGTCTTGCCCGTCTGGCGTCGATGAAGCTCCTTGGCGAGCTTCACACGCTGCGCCTCGCCGCCCGAGAGCGTCGTGGCGGGCTGGCCCAGGCTCACGTAGCCTAAGCCTACATCGTACAGCGTCTGGAGCTTGCGCTTAATCTGCGGGATATTCCCAAAGAAGGCCAGCGCCTCGGTGACGCTCATGTCGAGCACGTCCGAGATGGTCTTGCCACGGTAGGTGACCTCGAGTGTCTCGCGGTTGTAGCGTTTACCGCCGCAAACTTCGCAGGGAACGTAGATATCGGGAAGGAAGTGCATCTCGATCTTGATCTGCCCGTCGCCCTTGCACGCCTCGCAGCGCCCGCCACTCACATTAAAGGAGAAACGACCCGGCGAGTAGCCGCGCGCCTTCGACTCCGGCGTACTCGCAAACAGCGCGCGAAGATCATCCCACAGGCCGATATAGGTAGCAGGGTTGGAACGCGGCGTGCGGCCAATCGGCGACTGGTCGATATCGATAACCTTATCGATACACTCGATGCCCTCGATTTTTTTATACGGACCCACAGGGCGCGTCGAACGGTGAATAGCATTCGTAAGGGCAGGCGCAATGGTGTCGGTAACCAGGGAGCTCTTGCCCGATCCCGACACGCCGGTAACAACCGTAAGCGTACCAAACTCGATCTTGGCGGTAACGTTTTTGAGGTTGTTGGCTCGAGCGCCCGTAATTTTAAGGCAGCCGCGACCGGGCTTGCGCCGTTCATCAGGCACCCGAATCATTCGTTTGCCGGTCAGATAAGCGCCCGTCATCGACTCAGGACACGCCATGATATCAGCAGGCGTTCCCGCCGCGACTACGTGTCCGCCGTTGACACCGGCGCCGGGCCCCATGTCGATCACGTAGTCGGCGGCACGGATTGTATCCTCGTCGTGTTCGACAACGATAACGGTATTGCCGATATCGCGCAGGCGCTCGAGCGTCTTGATCAGGCGCTCGTTGTCACGCTGATGAAGACCGATCGAGGGCTCGTCCAGAATATAGAGCACGCCCATGAGACCCGCGCCGATCTGCGTTGCCAAGCGAATACGCTGTGCCTCGCCACCGGAAAGCGTCGCCGAGGCGCGATCGAGTGTCAGATAGTCGAGTCCAACATCGACCAGAAAACGCAGGCGCTCCAGAATTTCCTTGACGATACGGCCGCCGATAAACTGTTGGCGCTCGGTGAGTTCCAGGCCCTCAAAAAACTCGAGCGATTCACGGCACGACAGGCAACAAACTTCGTAAATGGACTTGCCGCCCACGGTGACGGCGAGCATCTCAGGGCGCAAACGAGCGCCGTGGCAGGTCGAGCACGGCTCCTCGCGAATGTACTTCTCCAGGCGCGCCTTGGTGTTCTCGTTCGTCGTCTCGGTATAGCGTTCGTACAGGATGTTGCGAACGCCCGAAAACTTGGTATCCCACTGGCTGCGACGTCCGTCGAGCTTTTGGTAGTCGACCGAGATCTTCGTATCGCCCAGGCCATCCAAGAATGCACGACGCACGCGAGGGGGCAAGTCCTCCCACGGCGTATCGGCGCTCACCTTAAAGTGTTTGCAGACCGCAGCAAAAATCTGCGGATAGTAGTTCGAATTGCCAAACAGGCTACCAAAGACTCCGTCGGCAATGGACTTCGAGGGGTCCTCGATCAGCGCCTCGGCATCAACGGTTTTCTTAAAGCCCAGGCCGTCGCACTCAGGACATGCGCCATAGGGAGCGTTAAACGAAAAATCACGCGGCTGAAGATCGTCAATGGAGTGTCCATGCTCCGGGCACGCCAAGGCCAACGAATACTCCAGAAGCTCGCCCTCGGTCCCCTCGGGAGCATCACGATCGGGCAGCATGTACACGTTTACATTGCCGTGAGCCAGCGCGGTCGCCTGCTCAACAGACTCGGCGATACGGCCCAGAGAGTTCTCACGGATCACGATGCGATCGACCACGACCTCGATATCGTGCTTGAACTTCTTGTCCAGATCGATCGGATCGTCGAGCGAGCGCACTTCACCGTCGACACGCACGCGGCTAAAGCCCTCGGCGCGAAGGTCCTCAAACAGTTTGGTGTACTCGCCTTTTCGCCCGCGCACCACCGGTGCCAGCACAAACGCGCGACGGCCCTCCCCCGCCGCCAAGACCTTGTCGGCAACCTGGTCGGTCGTCTGACGCTCAATGACGCGGCCGCATTCGGGACAGTGCGGAGTGCCCACACGGGCGAACAGCAGGCGCAGATAGTCATAAATCTCGGTTACGGTGCCAACCGTCGAGCGAGGGTTTTTAGACGTCGTCTTTTGGTCGATCGACACCGCCGGCGAAAGGCCGTCGATTGAATCCAAGTCGGGTTTGTCCATCTGGCCCAAGAACTGGCGCGCATAGCTCGAAAGACTCTCGACGTATCGACGCTGGCCCTCGGCATAGATAGTGTCAAATGCCAGCGAACTCTTGCCCGAGCCAGAAAGACCGGTAATGACCACGAGTTGGTCGCGCGGAATGGAAACATCGATATCACGGAGGTTGTGCTCACGAGCGCCGCGAATAACGATAGAAGAATCAGACATGGAAGCTCCTTGCCTCCTATTGCATCGAATCATACTGTCGATGAGTTTAGCGCACTCGACGCGCACAGATGTTCGTAATACAAGATTCGCAGACCTTTAGCTTTGCGTATCGGGCGCTTTGTTTCTCGAAATGCCGTGGAAAGGTTACAGTAATCTAATACTGAACTTAATTTGCTGTAACAGAGGAACGTCCATGACCGAAGATATCCCCCTTGAAATCACTTCGAGCGACATGGCCAATCTGCCCATATTCATCGCCGTCCTTATCGTGGCCGCCGTCGTCGTGCGCGTGTATTTTTCAATCAAACACAATGAAAAGCCGCCCATTGCCCGCGTCTTTTGGTGCGCGACGCTCCTCATCCCGCTCGGCGTGGTAGCTGCATGGATTACGAATCAATTGCTCGTAAATGAGGACAGTTCCCTATGGCTCCTTTCTTATTCGGCGCTCGGTGCTGCCGCCGTCATACTTCTTGTCGAACCCTTGGTTTCGGGACTTATCGACCAAACCGATCTTGCGACGGGAACGGTTGCCTGTATTTGCCGTGACATCCTTGTCATCGCCGCTGTTTCAGCGCTCTCGTTCGTTTCACTCGAAATTGCCTGTAACGAAACGTTCTATCGCATTCCCGCCAACTCATTCGGGTTTTCCGTCGGGCTGCTCGCGACGGTTCTGCTCTCCCTTTATTTGCTGGGACAGCGTCATGGAGGCGTCATGGCCCTCGTGCCCGTCGCCTGTTGCATCCTTGGCATTGCCGAGCACTTCGTCATAACGTTTAAAGGCGAGGCCATCCTGCCAAGCGATATCTTGGCCCTTGGCACCGCAATGGAAGTGAGCGAGGGATACGAGTTTACCTTTACCGCCGGAATCGTAACCTCTCTCGCCCTGCTGGAGATTTCCCTGGGGCTTCTTTCGCTTATCCGACCGAGAAAGCTCCGTACGCCCACCCATGTCTTCCCCGCAATCGCCGCTAACCTCTGCGCTTTTCTGCTAGTGACCGTTGTGGGGCTCTCGGGCTTTTCCAGCATCGACTTGGAGCAGGCGCTGAATTTTAGATTTGACCGTTGGCAGCCCATCACCACGTATGCGTCTCAGGGTTTTATCACTTCGTTCACCGAAATGGTCAACGAGTTGCCCATTGAGAAGCCCGAAGACTATACGCCCGATGAGGCGCAGAGCATCGAGCAGGAGCTCTCCGCCACCTACGACAGCACGTATGGCTCGAGCGAGCAGCGCGCGGCGGCCGTTGCCCAGTTCAATGAAATCAAGCCGACGATTGTTGCCGTCATGAACGAGAGTTTTAGCGACCTTTCGTGCTTTGAGCAGCTCCAGGCGGCCGGGTACACCGGCCCCGCATTCTACAACTCGCTTCCCGACACACTTGTTCGCGGCACCATGCTCGCTTCGGTCGCCGGTGGCGGAACGGCGAACTCCGAATTCGAATTTTTGACCGGAGCGACAACGGCCTTTGTCGGATTAGGCAAAATCCCCTATCAGCTATATCAGATGAATGGTGTCAACAGTCTGGCAAAGGACCTTAAGGAGCTTGGGTATACCGCTACCGCTATGCACCCGCAAAACCCCGTCAACTACCATCGAGATAAAATCTATCAGCAGCTGGGCTTTGGAGACTTTCTTTCGATCGGCGATTTCGAAGGTGCGCCCTGTTACCATGCCGGCGTATGCGACTACGCCACCTATGACAAGATACTCGACCTGCTGAGGACCGACGACGCTCCGCAGTTCATCTTCGATGTCACGATGCAAAACCATGGCGGATACGATGTCGGCACCGTTCCCGCCGAAGAGCTGACAAACTATTGGGTCGAGGGAGCCAGCGAGGGCGCCAATAGCGCGCTCAACACCTATCTCACCTGCATCAACGCATCCGACCGGGACCTCGAGTACTTTATCAACGAGCTCCGCAATATCGGCAGACCGGTTGTCCTTGTCTTTTTTGGCGACCATCAGCCGAGCGCCGCAACGACTCTCAACGACGAGCTGTACCCTCAGGAAGATACGGCAAGCCACGCTTTCCGTATCTATCAGTCGACATATTTCGTCTGGGCTAACTATGAAATCGCCGGCAATACCGAGCTCAACGTCTACGACACCGTCGGGGCAAACGAGATTGCAGCCATTACCCTTAATAAGATCGGCGCCCCGCTCACCGACTATCAAAAGGCTCTGCTTGCAACAAGGTCAGATGTGCCCACCATCAATGTCGCCGGCTACCTTGGTGCCGACGGGCTGCGCTACGACTTGGAATCTGAAGACAGCCCATACGCCTCGACGATCGACAAGCTGCAGCGCATGCAATACCTCGAGTTCGCCAGCAAAGTTCAGTAAGCCCGCCCATTCGCTTGGACCCATCGTATTGCAAGCACGCTCGGCCCAAATGCATCGTAAATGACTCCCGCTCGCAAACGAGGGTACAATGACGCTCGTGTCACATCACGGGGCCCCGGCCCCAACATATACAAAGGAGTCATACATGGGTTGCGAGCACGCACAGGCCGCCGGCGGACAAACGTCGCCGTCGCAATTTGAGGAGAATACGCTGTCCGAGGTCAAACGCGTCATCGCCGTGCTTTCCGGCAAGGGCGGTGTCGGCAAGTCGTTTGTCACCGGTGCCATCGCCACCGAGCTTGCCCGTCACGGCCACAAGGTCGGCGTCCTCGATGCCGACATCACCGGTCCCTCTATCCCCAAGATGTTCGGTATGAGCGGACGCCACGTCCATGCCCTTGGCAACCTCATGCTGCCCGAAATCTCCGAGCACGGCGTCAAGGTCATGAGCTCCAACCTTCTGCTCCAAAACGAGACCGACCCCGTCCTTTGGCGCGGTCCGGTCATCGCAGGCGCCATCAGGCAGTTCTGGAGCGAGACCTCGTGGGGCCCCATCGACTACCTGCTGGTCGACATGCCTCCGGGAACAGGCGACGTCGCACTCACCGTCTTCCAGTCACTGCCCGTCGACGGCATCGTCATCGTCACGAGCCCGCAGGATCTGGTCTCGATGATCGTCGCCAAGGCGGTCAACATGGCCGAGAAGATGAACGTCCCCATTCTGGGCATCGTCGAGAACATGAGCTATATTGAGTGCCCCGACTGCGGCAAGAAGATCGAGGTCTTTGGCAAGAGCAAGCTCCCCGAGGTCGCAGAGCGCTATAACCTCGACATCTTGGGCACGCTTCCCATTAATCCGGCACTCGCCGAGGCCTGCGATAAGGGCGAGGTTGAGACCGCGCTGCCCGATGGCATGTTGCCCAAGGCAGTCTCTGCCGTCGAGGCTATTACCCCGCACGAGACCGACGAGGCCTAAGTGAACACGAGCGCCTTCTATGACGTCCTGGTAATCGGCGGCGGGGCTTCAAGCCTCGCCGCCGCCATTACGGCCGCACGTGCTGGCAAAAGCGTCTGCATCGTTGAGCGCGATGTCGCCTGCGGCCTTAAGCTCCTTGCGACCGGTAACGGCCGCTGCAACCTCTCCAACGAATCGATTGATCCTCAGCGGTATAACCACCCCGCATTCGTCGAATCTGTCATGGGCCCCCAACCCGAACAAGAGCTTATGGGTTTCTTCTCCTCGCTGGGCATCATGACAACCTCCGAGGAAGGCCGGCTGTACCCGCGCTCCCTTCGCGCCGAATCGGTGCGCGACGCACTTCTCAATGTTTGCGACCGCCTGGGTATCACCTTAATCTGCGGAGCCAACGTTGCCTCGGCACACAAAGCTTCCGAAGGCTGGGCACTCCAAATAGACCGTCCAGCGCGGGCGCTCAAGGCAAAAAAGCACGACGACCGAAAATCGGAGCTCCGCTCGCTTCGGAAAGCGCTCGCCGATGTCCCTCGCAAGAACGAGGCCCTGGAGGCACATGCCGTAATTATCGCCACGGGTGGCAACCCCACCGGTATCGCCGATACGTTTCGCCTCCCCCTCACTTCGCTGCGCCCCATCCTCTGCCCCGTATCGGCAACGGTCGTCGGCGATCGGGCGGCACTCAAGACGTTGGATGGCCTGCGCGTCCGCGCCCGCTTGACGCTCGCCCGCAATCATAATGAGCTCTGGCACGAAGACGGTGAAGTCCTGTTTCGAGCCTTCGGCATCTCGGGCGTCGCTGTCTTCAACCTCTCCCGTCGTATCCAGCGCGGTGATACGATCCTGCTCGACGTTTTCCCCGACCTCTCCAAAGACGAGCTGCTCGATATGCTCAACCGGCGCGTTGAGCTGCTCGGCAGCTTTTCGCCCCGCGATCCCCGTTGGCTCGACGGCATGCTCGCCCCGCAACTCTCCCGCGTCGTCTGCACGGCGTTCGAGCAGTGCCATCCAGGCTCCAACGATGTCATCCACCTGGTCTCGATCCTCAAGCACTTTAAGTTGCTCGTTGAGGGAACAGCCGAGGAGCGCTCGGCACAGGTCACGCGTGGTGGCGTATCTGTCGAGAGTATCTCAACACCCAGTCTACGCGCGCGCAGCGTTGTCGACGCCCCGCTTTACGTCTGCGGCGAAGCGCTCGACATCGACGCCGATTGCGGAGGCTTTAACCTTGCGTGGGCATGGCTCTCGGGCATTCGCGCTGCAAGCAGCCTGTAGCCGCGCAGTCTATAATCAAAAACGCATTCGGGCCGTCTGGGATACCGGACGGCCTCTTTCTTGCCTCTAAGGAGACCTCGATGATCGAAATCACCCAAGTCAACGCTTCGCTCGATGAAGCCGGCGATGAAAATGCCTGCCTCATTGTTGGCAAGCGAGTCGCCAAGCGCGTCCTACGTTGCAAGGACTCCGAGATCAAGTCCATCGAGCTCCACCGCAAGTCAATCGACGCTCGCAAAAAACGATACGTCCATTTTATCCTGAGCTTTCGTGTTGAGCTGACCAGTCCCCACCTCGAGCGAGAAGCGGTCGACAGCGTTTCCGAACGTGACCGCTCGCGCGTACGCGCGATAGAAGACGATGAGCCTTCATTCCCCACCCCCGTCTCCGACGCACCTCAAGAACGCCCTGTCGTTGTCGGCGCCGGATGCGCCGGCCTTTTCGCTGCGCTTACGCTCGCCGAAGCAGGTCTTAAGCCCTTGCTCATCGAGCGCGGCGACCCGGCATTTCGCCGCTCGCATGCGATCGACCTCTTTCTAAAGGAGCGCATCCTCGACCCCGAGAGTAATATCCAGTTTGGTCTGGGCGGCGCGGGGACCTTCTCGGACGGCAAGCTCAATACGGGAACAAAAAATCCCGCCCATCGCCTTATCCTCGAAACCTTCGTCGAGGCGGGTGCGCCCCGCGATATTCTGTGGGATGCCAAGCCGCACATTGGCTCCGACATCCTTCCCACGGTTGTCACCGCTATATCCCAGCGCATCGAGCAGCTCGGAGGTGTCGTCCGTTATCGAACAAAGCTCGTCGACATTCACATCGACGCGTCTGGCGCCATTACCGGTATTGATGTCCAATCGTCCCAAGACGCCGCTTGCGAGCCAATCGAGACAAAGCACCTCATCCTCGCCTGCGGGCATTCTGCTCGCGATATTTTTGAGCTCCTTAAAGACCACAACGTGGCCCTCGCACAAAAGACCTTTGCCATGGGCGTTCGCATCGAGCATCCGCAGCGCGACATCGATCGAGCCCAATATGGAGCCTTGGCGGGACATCCAGCGCTCGGGGCGGCCCCTTACAAACTTGTTGCCCATCTTCCCAACGGCCGCAGCGTGTTCTCGTTTTGCATGTGCCCCGGCGGACAGGTTGTCGCCGCCTCTTCCGAGCAGGGCCACCTGTGCGTCAACGGCGCCAGCCTCAATGCCCGCGACGGACGCAACGCAAACGCCGCCCTGCTCGTTAACGTCACGCCTGAGGACCTTCCCAACGATGACCCGCTCGCCGGCATCGAGCTCCAGCGTGCCTGCGAGGCGGCCGCCTATCGCCTGGGTGGTTCCAACTGGAACGCACCAGCACAACTCGTCGGAGATTTCCTCGCAGGACGCGCCAGCAAGGCGCCCGGAAAGGTAAAGCCCACCTATCCGCTCGGTGTGACCTGGACGGCAATTGACGAAGCCCTGCCGCAGCATATCGTCGAGTCGCTCCGCCTGGGACTTCCCCTACTCGGAAAAAAGCTACGAGGCTATGACCGCCCCGATGCCGTTCTTACCGGCGTGGAGACTCGTTCGAGCTCACCGGTTACTGTCACCCGAGACCGAACGTGCCATGCCGTGTCGACCCCGGGCCTCTACCCTTGCGGTGAGGGAGCTGGATATGCCGGCGGCATCATGAGCGCGGCCACCGACGGCATTCGTTGTGCCGAAGCCCTGATCGCAGACCTCTAGCGCACGAATTCCAGCACGCAAAAGACACAGGCCCCGAGCTCCACAGGGAACTCGGGGCCTGTTCGCTATTTCTTAAACCGTGCACCCTGGCGTTTTCTGCCCGATGCGAACGTGGAACCCTTGCGGGCCTGCGAACGTAAGCGCTCGATCGTCTCGTCCTCAGACGCACCCTCGAGCATCGCCCGAATCTGAACGACGGCATCGCGCAGGCGCGCCGCCTCCTCAAAGTCCATGGCGGCAGAAGCGTTGCGCATATCCTCTTCCATGGTTTCGACGATCCGCACAAGCTCGTCATGCGGCAGTTCTTCCAACTGCTCCGCAAGTGTCTGCTCGGGTGCCACCGTTTCCGGCACGCCGCCCTCGCCCGACTCGTCGGACGTATAGAATGCGCCATGGCCAAGGGAGTCGCCCTTCGAGCGCCCCTTGGAACCCACGGTTTTTTCGGCTTCGGCAATAAAACTTGAGATGTCGTTGATGGCCTTGCGCACCGTCTTGGGCACAATGCCATGCTCTTCGTTATATGCCATCTGAATCTCGCGGCGGCGCCGCGTCTCCTCGATGGCCTCTTTCATCGAATCGGTCACAACGTCCGCATACATGATGACTTCGCCATCGGCGTTACGGGCCGCGCGGCCAATCGTCTGAATCAGCGAACGGCGGTTGCGCAAGAAGCCTTCCTTATCGGCGTCGAGAATTGCCACCAGTGAGACCTCGGGAAGATCCAGGCCCTCACGAAGCAGGTTGATGCCAACGAGAACATCGATCTTGCCCTCGCGCAGCGTTCGCAGGATCTCGACACGGTCCATTGTCGCCGTATCAGAGTGCATGTAATTGACCTTAATGCCCGCGTCGAGCAGATGGTCGGTCAGGTCCTCGGCCATGCGCTTGGTCAACGTGGTCACCAGCACGCGCTCCTTGCGGGCAACGCGCTCGCGAATCTCGTCCTCAAGATCGTCAATCTGGCCGCGTACTGGACGCACGTCAATCTTGGGGTCGAGCAGGCCGGTCGGACGAATAATCTGCTCCACGTCGTTCTGGCTCACCCGCAGCTCGTAGTCGCCCGGCGTGGCCGAAACATAGATAAACTGGGGTATCCTTGCCTCAAACTCATCGAAACGAAGCGGGCGGTTATCGAGCGCCGAGGGCAGGCGAAAACCGTGTTCCACCAGCGTCACCTTACGCGAGCGGTCACCTTCGTGCATGCCGCGAATCTGCGGCACCGTCACATGGCTCTCATCGATGATGCAGAGCATATCCTTGGGAAAGTAATCGATTAGGGTAAACGGCGGCTCACCCGGTTTGCGACCGTCCAGATGACGCGAGTAGTTCTCGATGCCGTTGCAAAAGCCCATCGTCTCGAGCATCTCAAGATCATAATCGGTGCGCTGCTGCAGACGCTGCGCCTCGAGCAACTTGTCGGTCGCCTTGAGCTCCGCGACGCGCTTCTCGCACTCTTCGCTGATCGATTTCAGAGCCGCCTTGACCTTCGGCTTCTCGGTCACGTAGTGCGATGCCGGCCATACGGGGATGGCCTCGTACTCACGCAGCATTTCACCGGTGACCTCATCGATCTCGGCAATCAGCTCGACCTCGTCGCCAAAGAACTCAAACCGCAACGGATGCTCGGCATAAGGCGGATACACGTCGACAACATCGCCGCGCACGCGAAACGTGCCGCGTGCAAGGTCATAGTCATTGCGATCATATTGAATATCGATAAGTGCATGGATAAAGTCATCGCGCTCGAGCGGAACCTTCTTGTCGACGTTTGGAGCTAGGCCCGCATAGTCCTCTGGAGAGCCGATGCCATAGATACACGAGACCGATGCGACGACGATCACATCGCGTCGAGAGAGCAGTGACGCGGTCGCCTGATGTCGCAGCATCTCGACCTCTTCGTTAATCGAGGAGTCTTTCTCGATATATGTATCGCTTTGCGGCACATACGCCTCGGGCTGATAGTAGTCGTAGTACGAGACGAAGTAGACCACAGCGTTGTTGGGAAAGAACTCTTTGAGCTCGCTCGCAAGCTGAGCGGCGAGCGTTTTATTCGGAGCCATGACCAGCGTCGGCTTTCCCAGGGCCTCAATAGTCTTTGCCATCGTGAAGGTCTTGCCCGAACCAGTCACGCCCAGCAAAACCTGATAGCGGTCTCCGTCCCTCACACCCTGCACAAGCGACTCAATGGCTTTAGGCTGGGAACCGGCAGGCTCATAGGGAGACACGACCTTAAACGGCACGTCAGAGCCTTCAACGCCAAAGCGCTTAAGTTCACCACCAACGCGTTCTACTTCAAATTCCGCCATGGATACTCCTAACTCATATATCTGCAGTATACGCAGGCGGCAGGCATAGTCCTATATGAACCGATCGGGATAGAGGGTCTTGTAGCGAACCCAGGCATTATTGACACGAATCAGATACGCCTGCGTCTCGGGAAAGGTGATTGCATTATGAAGCAACGTACTCTGCTGCGCCCATCCGCCGACATTGCCCATGCCGGCGTTATAGGCGGCAATGGCACTGTCAGTCGACCCGTTAAAATACGCTAGAAGATACGAGAGATACGCACAGCCAAACTCGATATTCGTAGCCGGATCGTTAAGGTTGTCGGCCGAATACTCGCCACCGTCGACAAGGCCCTTGGCGATCATATCCTGGGCAGTCTCGGGCATCAGCTGCATCAATCCCTGAGCACCCTGATTCGACTCGGCCTCGGGATCCCAATTCGATTCAGACTTAATGACAGCGCACACCAGATACGGATCCAGATTATGCGAAATACTGGATTGCTTTACATACGCCTCGTAGTCAATCGGATACAGCGGCTTAAAGAAAGCGGCAGGAGCATACGAGTAAACGAATGAGATAAGGCCGAAGGCAAAAACGGCAGCCAGCGGTATAAGGCGATACCACGTAAGGAAACGTGTCTTAGGCATCGGCCTCCTCCTTATCCACTACATCCCCGAACCCATGGCGCGAAAGCCATGCGTCCAGTTGTTCAAAGAGCGAGTTATCGTCTGCCGCATTGTCAATCACAGTTGTAGCGAGATTGCACAGCGCAGACTCTTCGGGCTGCCAAGCAGAACGGGCATCGAAATCAGATGGCTCCATGCCACGTTGAATAGCGCGCTCGCGACGAACTGACAAAGGGGCGCTGATGACCAAAATTTCATCAGCCAAGCCAAATGCATCCTCAAAACCAGTCGGAGCAGAAACCTCGACCACCGCAAAAGGATAACGGGGAGATGAAACAGTACAACAAACCGGATCGAGAATCCTAAGCGAAAGCTGTTCAATCAGAATGGGATGCACGATGTCATTGAGCCGTGCGACCGAATCAGGAGAAGCGAAAGCTCGAGAAGCGAGGATGCCGCGGCGAATGCCGCCTTCCTCATCCAAAATGTCCCAACCGAATTCATCCGCGAGTGTATTGACGATATCAGAGCCCGGCACATACAGCGATTTTGCAAGCTCATCCAGATCGATTAGCATAGCGCCACGAGATTCGAAATAGCGGCAGGCAGTCGACTTACCCGAAGCAATATTGCCCAAGACAAATACGGTAAACATCAAGCCCTCCCTAACGCCAATGCGAGTAATTATCGCTCAAATACACTAGATGGACTCAAAATACAGCCAAACAGTAAGAGCACATACGGGGGAGCTAGGTCCCAAAGTACAACGTGTATACAACGCAAAAAAGGGGGAGGCCGCGAGGCCTCCCCCTTCTCAGTTCAAGCGCACGGCTCGGTGCCGTCCACCGGTCAGCGGCGCCCTGGCCTCCCACGGGCTGACCCCGCAGTACTCTCGGCGCGATGGGGCTTAGCTTCCGGGTTCGGAACGGGACCGGGCGTGCCCCCCATGCTCTGGCCGCTGACCGGTGGGCGGCGCCCACCGTTACGGTGTCCTGGGTCTCACTCTACACGTGCCCTGGGGGCCGCATGGCGCATAGGGGAGGTGACTCGGGGGCATCCTCGTGCCCGGACCGCGCGTGAGCGCTCAGTCCCGCGGGCCGCGAGGTGCGGTTCCGGAAGAGCTCGGGCGATTAGTGCGGCTCGGCTGAGGACGTCGCCGTCCTTGCACCTGCCGTCTATCGACCAGGTAGTCTACCTGGGCCCTTACCGGAAGGAGAACTAATCCCTGGAACGGCTTCCCGCTTAGATGCCTTCAGCGGTTATCCGCGCCGCACGCGGCTACCCGGCCGTGCCGTTGGTCGACAACCGGTTCACCGGAGGTGCGTCCACCCCGGTCCTCTCGTACTGGGGGCAGCCTCCATCGATTCTCCTGCGCCCACGGAGGATAGGGACCGAACTGTCTCACGACGTTCTGAACCCAGCTCGCGTACCGCTTTAATGGGCGAACAGCCCAACCCTTGGGACCTACTTCAGCCCCAGGATGCGATGAGCCGACATCGAGGTGCCAAACCTTGCCGTCGATGTGGACTCTTGGGCAAGATCAGCCTGTTATCCCCGGAGTACCTTTTATCCGTTGAGCGACGGCCCACCCACTCGGGGCCGCCGGATCACTAGAGCCTGCTTTCGCACCTGCTCGGCTTGTGGGCCTCGCAGTCAAGCCCGCTTGTACTCTTGCATTCAAAAGGACGGTTGCCGACCGTCCCGAGCGGACCTTCGCGCGCCTCCGTTACCCTTTAGGAGGCGACCGCCCCAGTCAAACTGCCCGCCTGGCACGGTCCCCGAGCCGGTTGACGGCCTCGGGTTAGGACGCCGGTCGCGCGAGGGCAGTATTCCAAGGGCGGCTCCCCGGGGGCTGGCGCCTCCGGATCGATGCCTCCTGCCTATCCTCTACACGCGGGACCAGCGGCCAATGCCAAGCTGCAGTGAAGGTTCACGGGGTCTTTCCGTCCTTCCGCGGGTAAGTCGCATCTTCACGACCAGTGCAATTTCACCGGGTCCATGGTCGAGACAGCGCCCAAGTCGTTGCGCCTTTCGTGCAGGTCGGAACTTACCCGACAAGGAATTTCGCTACCTTAGGACCGTTATAGTTACGGCCGCCGTTTACCGGGGCTTGGCTTCGGGGCTTCGCGCGATGCGCTAACTCCTCCGCGTGACCTTCCGGCACCGGGCAGGCGTCAGACCCTATACGTCGCCTTGCGGCTTCTGCAGAGTCCTGTGTTTTTGGTAAACAGTCGCTTGGGCCTCTCCACTGCGGCCCGCCTCCGCTCCCCGGGCAAGCCGGTTCACGTACGCGCGGGCACCCCTTCTCCCGAAGTTACGGGGCCATTGTGCCGAGTTCCTTGACCATGGTTGACCCGATCGCCTCGGTATGTTCTACCCACCCACCTGTGTCGGTTTGCGGTACGGGCGCGCACGCGCCTGCCTAGGGGTTTTTCTAGGGACCTCGGGCTCACTCGCTTCGCTTGATCGCTTCGTCCGGAGCCTCGCCCTCCTGCGGACCGGATTTCCCTGGTCCGCGGGCCGCGCTCCATCACGGGGACGTCCAGAACCCCGCCGAGCCACCCCCATCCGTCGCCCCGTCGGTCGTAGCGCCGCGTGCGCGGTGCAGGAATGTCCGCCTGCTGCGCGTCGGCTACGCCTCCCGGCCTCGCCTTAGCCCCCGACTGACCCTGGGAGGATTAGCCTTGCCCAGGAAACCTCGGGTTCACGGCGGACGAGTTACTCTCTCGTCTCTCGCTACTCATGCCAGCATTCTCACTCCCATGCGCTCCACCGTCGGTCGCCCTCCGGCTTCTCCGCCCATGGGAAGCTCCCCTACCGATTCTAATGAATTAAAATCCCGCCGCTTCGGTGTCCAGCTTAGCCCCGTGTATTGTCGGCGCATGTCCACTCGACCAGTGAGCTGTTACGCACTCTTTGAATGGATGGCTGCTTCTAAGCCAACATCCTGGTTGTCTGGGCGGACGCACATCCTTTGCCACTCGGCTGGAACTTGGGGACCTTAGCGGGCGGTCCGGGCTGTTTCCCTCTCGAGCACACAGCTTAGCCCACATGCTCTGACTGCCGCGCTCTGGGCCGCCGGCATTCGGAGTTCGGTTGGATTCGGTAGGCGGCGAAGCCCCCTCGTCCATCCGGTGCTCTACCTCCGGCGGTGAACGCGCGACGCTAGCCCTAAAGCTATTTCGGGGAGAACGAGATATCTCCGGGTTTGATTGGCCTTTCACCCCTATCCGCAGGTCATCGCCGCCGTTTTCAACCGACGTGCGTTCGGCCCTCCACGGGGTCTTACCCCCGCTTCAGCCTGCCCACGGATAGCTCACCCGGCTTCGCGTCCGCGGCGCGGGACTCAAGTCGCCCTGTTAAGGCTCGCTTTCGCTCCGGCTCCCTTTCGGTTAACCTCGCCCCGCGCCAGCGACTCGCTGGCTCATTCTACAAAAGGCACGCCGTCACAACTGAAAGTTGCTCCGACTGCTCGTGGGCGCACGGTTTCAGGTACTGTTTCACTCCCCTCCCGGGGTGCTTTTCACCTTTCCCTCACGGTACTGGTGCGCTATCGGTCACAGGGTAGTACTCAGGCTTGGATGGTGGTCCACCCAGGTTCGGACCGGGTTTCACGTGCCCGGCCCTACTCAGGGACCGCGTCGCGCCGTCCGGTCTGGGTTCGCGTACGGGGCTGTCACCCGCTGCGGCCGGCCCTCCCATGCCGTTCCGCTCCCCAGCCGGACCTGCGCCCGGGGGCGGCAGCCCCCGGATGCGCGGCCCTGCAACCCCGTCGGCGGAACCCCTGCCGGGTATGCCCGCTCGACGGTTTGGCCATCGGTCCCCTTTCGCTCGCCGCTACTCGGGGAGTCTCGAGATTGATTTCCTCTCCTCCGGGTACTTAGATGTTTCAGTTCCCCGGGTTGTCCTCCCCGGCCCTATGTGTTCGGGCCGGGGATATCCACACCTCTGTGGATGGGTTCGCCCATTCGGAGACCCCCGGGTCGAAGGATGTGTGCTCCTCGCCGGGGATTATCGCAGCTTGCCGCGTCCTTCATCGGCTCCCTGTGCCAAGGCATCCGCCGTGCGCCCGTGGTATCTTGCGGGACCGCATCGGGCCCGCGGGATATCCACGTGTCGCTAATAAAAATTAATCGATATCATGAATAGCGCTCGTATGTCGCAATTCGGGTATCTCATACCGCGGCACAGTGTCTTCACTGTGCTCGCGATCAGATGCTCCTCACTCATAAATAAGTGAATTCTTCTTGTTTGGATCGGATGAATGATTGCTATCATTCTGTCTTTAAAATCGCAGAAAAGAATCGAGTCTGGAAGAATTGGATCTTCCATCTCTCTCCTATCGCTATGCGGCTCTCAAGGTACGCGGGTGCGGCCCCGGGGACCGGGTGCTGCGGGGACTTCATCGCGGGCGACATCTACCGGACGGGCTCCTGCCCTCTATTCGAGTTAAGTTGATCTCTCTAGAAGATTTATCTCCCTAGAAAGGAGGTGATCCAGCCGCACCTTCCGGTACGGCTACCTTGTTAC
>UQXA01000012.1 GCA_900544865.1 uncultured Collinsella sp.
CATCTTGAACACCTTTCGCTCTTAACTAGGTGTCCAATTCATCATACCCACTCCACCTAGTCGCTATTTAGGGCGTCCAAGATTTGGGGCGCAGTTCATTCGTGCGGCGAGGGCTTCTTGCGTCCTGCGGAGTGTGCCTAAAAGTAAACTAATGGCGGGCCCTGCGATGTCCGGTCTTCGGCGGATTACTGGCTGGGGGAATTATTGGCGCGCTTCGCGCGTTTGGAAGGGGCTTCGTGCTGCGGAGTGCATTCAGAGGGAAACCCATCGGGTCCTTTCGTCCTCGGTTTACGGCGGATCAGCCGCTGGGTGAGGGTGGTGCTTGGGGCGACGTGCAAAAAACGGAGTTTTCAGCAGCCAAAGATTGATGCATAAGGCCATAGCCGGCTTTTGCTGCCTTTGTTGATGCTTTTGCACGACGATTGGGCTTTGGCGATGTTCATATATAGCTGGTTTCTCGCCGCATGCTATCTAGATGGGGCGAGTCATGAGGACTATCTACCTTTTGAAAGACTTTTGACACCAAAATCTTATCCCGCGATGCTGAATACTCGCAAAAATGCACGCTCCGGAGGGTACTACCCTGTTATGGCTAGAAATCCATGCGCCATTTTATGCAATTAATTAACGCATTTATGCAAAATGGCTTACGTGCGTACGTCTCGGGGTAGATGTTTGCCTCGGCGCTGCGTAAGTCATCCTGTCTATAGTGTCTTTGACAGGCGGCCACGGTCCCGTTTGGGATCGCGGCCGTTTTGTTGAGGGTCAAATATGAACGTTGTGTTAATGAGTCGGTGGACGGTGGTGTTTTTCGGTGAGCGGCGTATCCTTCCAACGGTTTATCTAGTGTGTCAGTTAAAAGGAAGAGGGCGCTCATCATTGTTTGAATGTGAACTACCGTTTGACCACAAGACGTTGCATCTAGAGCTCGAGGATAAGAACTTCGCGGGTGTGATGGAGGGTCATCAAAACGAGTTTAAGACCACGAAATCGCAGGAAGAGCTGGTAGAGGAGTCGCTTGCCAACCCTTATGCCTCGCCTTCACTCGAGGAGCTTTGTGCTGGCAAGAAGGATATTGTTATCATTAGCTCCGACCATACGCGTCCCGTTCCCTCGCGTGTGACGATGCCTATTCTGCTGCATCACATTCATTCTGCTGCGCCCGAGGCTCGCGTGCGTATTTTGGTTGCTACGGGTATGCACCGTCCGTCGACGCACGAGGAGCTCGTCAACAAGTATGGCGAGGAGATCGTTGCCAACGAGGAAATCGTTATGCACGTCGCGACTGACGACAGCATGATGAAAAAGGTCGGCACCCTGCCTTCTGGTGGCGAGTGCATCATCAACAAGATTGCCGCCGATTGCGATCTGCTGCTTGCCGAGGGCTTCATTGAGCCGCACTTCTTTGCCGGTTTCTCTGGCAGCCGTAAGTCCGTCCTTCCCGGTATCGCCAGCTACAAGACCATCATGTACAACCACAACGGCCAGTTTGTGAACGATTCCCACTCGCGTGCCGGCAATCTGTGCCACAACCACGTGAGCGAGGACATGTTCGCCGCTGCCGAGATGGCTCACCTTGCCTTTGTGCTTAACGTGGTGCTCAACGGCAAGCACGAGGTCATCGGCTCCTTTGCCGGCGACATCCACAAGGCGCACGAGGCTGGCTGCGAGTTCGTGAAGAGCCTTGCCGGCGTTGAGCCCGTCGAGTGCGAGATTGCCGTCACCACCAACGGCGGCTACCCGCTCGACCAGAACATCTACCAGGCCGTGAAGGGCATGTGCTCTGCCGAGGCCACGCTTCCCGAGGGTGGCGTGATCATCGATGTCGCCGGTTGTGCCGACGGTCACGGCGGCGAGGGCTTCTATCACAACATCGCCGACAACGATCCGGCAGAGTTTGAGCGCGCCTGCATCGACCGTCCTAAGGACGAGACCCTGCCCGACCAGTGGACGAGCCAGATTTTCGCCCGCATCCTGGCGCATCACCCTGTGATCATGGTCACCGACCTGTGCGATCACCAGATGATCAAGGATATGCACATGACGCCGGTCAACACCCTCGAGGAGGCGCTCAAGCTCGCCTTTGAGATGAAGGGTGCTGACGCCAAGGTGGCCGTCATTCCCGATGGCCTGGGTGTTGTCGTCGCGCAGCACTAGTGCGTGGCCTAAACGAATCGTTTTTAACCGACAAGAAAGATAAGGTTTTATGCTTACCAAACTCCTCTGCGAATTCGGCGCAACTGCCCTCATGATCATCTTTGGCGTGGGCGTGCACTGCGATACCGTGCTCAAGGGCACCAAGTATCAGGGATCCGGCCACATGTTTGCCATCACCACTTGGTCTTTTGGCATCTCGGTCTGCCTGTTTGTCTTTGGCGGTGCCGTGTGCATGAACCCCGCCATGGTGCTTGCCCAGTGCATCGTAGGCCTGGTGCCGTGGAGCAGCTGCATCCCCTTCATGATTGCCGATATGCTCGGCGGCTTTGTGGGCGCCGTAATCGCTTGGCTTATGTATGCCGATGAGTTCAAGGCTTCCGATGGCGTCGTCGATCCCATTGCCCAGCGCAATATCTTCTCGACCAACCCCACCACCGAGGGTACGAACTATGCCCGTAATTTCTTCTGCGAGGCTATCTGCACTTTTGTGTTCATCAGCGCCATCCTTGCTGCTGCTAACCGTGCTGGCGAGAACGTCCTGATGCTCGCTATCTGCGTCGGCCTGATCGTTTGGGCCGTTGGCATGGGCATGGGCGGCATCACCGGCTTCGCCATGAACCAAGCCCGTGACCTTGGTCCTCGCATGGCCTATCAGGTGCTGCCGATCAAGAACAAGGCTGACAACAACTGGAAGTACGGCCTGCTCGTTCCTGGCATCGCTCCGTTTGTCGGCGCTGCTCTGGCTGCGCTGTTTGTGCACGGTTTCTTGGGTATGTTCTAGTCCAAGGCTACATAGTTGTCCGCTGGCCGCATGGGGTAACTTCCCAGCGCGTCCTCGGACATGCAAAAAGGCTCGCTGCGCACTTCGTGCGGCGAGCCTTTTTGCGTCCTGCGGAGTGCGCTGGGAAGTTACCCCATGCGGACGGCTGCGGGGTCTTTGCTGCGCTCGAGCAAGCAACCCAACATATATATCTGAATTTGGATGGGAGGGGCTTGTTGCTGGTGGGGCGTTGAGGCGCGAGTGACACTTTGGGGTGCGCGGAGCCCTGGGTTGGGTCGATGATTTGGGATGAGCTTCTTACTTAGGTGAAGAGGGGCTTTATGGCTGAGAGGTAGTCTTTGGCTACGTCGGCTTTATCTGCTTGGAAATTGTGCCAGGCCCACCATTGGACCATTCCTACAAAGCTTGAGGCTATGTGGTGTAGTAGGAAGCTTCGGTCCATGGTGCCGGCGGGGCCTGAGGGGTCGACGGGCACGGTTTCGGCTGCTCGTGACATGATGGTCTTGCGTAAGCAGTCGGCGAAGACGCGTGAGCCGGCGCCGGCTACCAGTGCCCGTACACCCTGCCGACGATTCCAGAGGTTGTTGAGGATATGCTCGACCTGTACGAGCGGGTCGTCGAGGGGTGTACCGTCATCGTCGAGGGCATGGGTGCAGATATCGCGCACGAGTTCAGCGAGCAGGTCATCTTTGCTTTTGAAGAGGCCGTAGAACGTGGCCCGACCTACGTGGGCGCGAGCGATGATGTCGCCGACGGTGATCTTGCCGTAATCTTCCTCGCACAGGAGCTCGGAGAACGCCGCAACGATGGCGGCACGGCTTTTTGCCTTGCGGGCATCCATGGCTATGCGTCCGCGTGAACGAGCAGGCAGCGGAGCGTGCCGGAGCAACCCTCGTAGGGGCGTTTGCCGGCGCCGTAGCCGACGGCTTCGATGCGGTAGCGGGCCGGCAGGTGCTCGGATGTGCGCAGCGCGGTGACGATGGCGGCGCCCGTGGGCGTCACGAGCTCGCCGGCGACCGGCGCGGGCGTGAGGGCGATATTGCCTGCCTGGCACAGGTTGACGACAGCGGGCACCGGGATGGGCATAAGGCCGTGGGCACAGTGGATGGTACCGTGGCCCTCGGAGAGCGACTCGACCACGATGTCCTCGATGCCCAGGTCATCGAGACAGATGGCGACCGAGCAGACGTCGACGATGGAATCGACGGCGCCTACCTCGTGGAACATGACGGTCTCGGGCGTTTTGCCGTGGGCCTTGGCCTCGGCGGCGGCGAGCGCGGCAAAGATGGCGAGCGCGCGACGCTTGGCGCCATCGCTTAGCTGCGAGCCATCGATGATGGCGGTGACGTCCGCCAAAGAACGGTGGTGATGGTGATGGGCGCGATGGTGGCCCTCGTGGTCGTGGTCACGCGCGTGCCCATGGCGGTGCTCGTGCTCACCATGGGCATGATGGTGGTGCTCATGCTCATGTGTGTGCTCGGCAGCTGCTTCGTTGCCGTAGAGCCAGGCCATATCGTGATCATGGTTCTCGAGCTCCTCTGCCAGCTGAACGTCAAAGTCGCAGGCGTCGATGCCATGCTTGTTTACGCGTGTAACGGCAATCTCAAAGCCGCCGACCGGAAGCGTGGCGAGCTGCTCGCGCAGATGCCTCTCGCTGGCGCCCAGGTCGAGCAGGGCCGCGACGGTCATGTCGCCGCTGATGCCCGAGGTGCCGTCGATGACAAGCGTGTGCTGATGGTTGGACATGAAATGCTCCTTAGCGGGCGCAGGACGTGCCGGCGCTCAGATGATTGATAAGATTTGCCTGGTAGGCGGCGCCGAAGCCGTTGTCGATGTTGACGACCGAAACGCCGCTGGCGCAGGAGTTGAGCATGGCGAGCAGTGCGGCCACGCCGCCAAAGTTCGCGCCATAGCCCACGCTGGTGGGGACGGCGATGACCGGACAGCTCACAAGGCCTCCGATGACGCTCGCCAACGCGCCCTCCATGCCGGCGATGGCGATGACCACCTGCGCCTGGGCAAGTTCCTCAGCATGAGCGAGCAGGCGGTGCAGGCCGGCGACACCCACGTCGTAGAGGCGATCGACCTCGTTGCCGTAGAACTCGGCCGTCAGTGCCGCCTCTTCGGCGACGGGCAGGTCGCTCGTGCCGGCGCAGGCGACGACGATGTGTCCGTTGCCGGTGGGGGAGGGCTTGCCACCCACCAGGGCGAGCTGGGCGTCCGGGATATATCCCAGGTCGATGTCGTTGCCAAGAAGCTCCGTGGTGCGTGCGGCTTTTTCGGCATCCAAGCGTGTGACTAGGATGCGCTCCTGGCCGGCATCGCGCAGCGCTTCGATAATGGCGGCAATCTGCTCGGCGGTTTTACCGGCACCGTAGACAACCTCGCCGGCTCCCTGGCGCACTCCGCGCGAAAGATCGAGCTGCGTAAAGCCCAAATCGGCGGTCGGAGCCGTCTGGATGCGCGTGAGGGCGTCGGCAGGGGTGACTGATCCGCCGGCAACGTCGCTCAGCAGCTGCTCAAGATCTCGCTTATCCATATATGTTCCCTTCGACGGCGCAAAGTCTAGCACTCAAAGGGTATGTTTTCGAACACTAAGACAAAATTGTTCGGAAACTATAGGACGGACTGATTCAATTGTTAGACGGATCGGCTAGTCGCGCAGGATGATGTCCATGGCGAGCATCAGGTTGCGCTCGTCGATGGCAAACGGGGCGGCTTCGCGCGTCTTGGGCTTGGCGCAAAACGCGATGCCCGTGCCCGCGGCCTGGATCATGGGGATGTCGTTTGCCCCGTCGCCAATAGCGACCGTGTGGGCCATGTCGACGCCGCACTCAACTGCCCAGTCCAGCAGCTGGATGAGTTTGGACTCTTTGGTCACAATGTCTGCCGCCAGCTTACCCGTGAGCTTGCCGTCGACGACTTCCAGGCGGTTGGCCAGGCAAAAATCGATACCCGCGGCAGCTACGATCTTGTCAGCGACCTCGTGGAAGCCGCCGCTCACCACGCCGACCTTCCAGCCCTTGCTGTGTGCCGAGCGCACAAGTTCCAGCGCGCCGGGGGTAAATGTCACGCGCTCAAAGGTGCGCTCGAATACGCTCTCGTCCAGGTCGGCGAGCAGCCCCACGCGCTCCTCGAGCGCCTGCTTAAAGTCGAGCTCGCCGCGCATGGCGCGTTCGGTGATCTGTGCAACTTGCTCGCCCACGCCGGCCTCCTCGCCCAACAGGTCGATGACTTCCTGGTTGATGAGCGTGGAGTCGATATCCATAACGATGAGGCGTGCAGTCATGGCGGGCCTTTCCGAGTGCAGTTGTATTGGGGCACATTGTCGCACGTGACGAGCGCGGGCGGGTGCCGCGGTGCGTCAATTGTTTCGTCTCCGTCAAGTCTTTGGGCAGGAGCCACTTTTTCGCGGCGCATCGGCACAGGTGCGATAAGATAGAACGCCATGTCTGGCTGCGCGGTTTACGCAGGCTGGGCAAATCTGTACGACGCCGCCCGGAACGACACGGGGCGGCACAGATCCATAAAGGAGGATCACTGGTATGAGCCAGACCCGTCCCATCGACGAGCATTCCATGCACACCCGCACCTGCGGCGAGCTTCGCCGTGAGAACGTGGGCGAAGAGGTCACCCTCACCGGTTGGGTGAGCCGTCGCCGCGACCACGGCGGTCTTATCTTCTGCGATCTTCGCGACCGCGAGGGCATCACGCAGCTCACCTTCGACCCCGAGCACTCCGACGGCGACGCCTTTAAGATCGCCGAGACCATGCGTCCCGAGTGGCCCATCAAGATCCACGGCGTCGTGCGCTCCCGTGGCGAGGAGACCACCAACACCAAGCTCGCGACCGGCGAGATCGAGGTCCTGACCGACCACGCCGAGGTGCTCAACACGTCCGTCACCCCGCCGTTCCAGATCGAGGACGGCATCGAGACCAGCGAGGACACCCGCCTGCGCTATCGCTATCTGGACCTCCGCCGTCCCGAGATGATGGCCAACCTCAAGCTGCGCTCCGACTTTACCTTCGCCATTCGCGAGGCGCTGCACAACCGTGAGTTCATGGAGGTCGAGACGCCCTCCCTGTTTAAGTCCACGCCCGAGGGCGCCCGCGACTTCATCGTTCCCAGCCGTATTCAGCCGGGTAACTTCTACGCCCTGCCGCAGTCCCCGCAGCTCTTGAAGCAGCTGCTCATGGTCGGTGGCGTCGAGCGCTACTACCAGGTTGCCAAGTGCTTCCGCGACGAGGACTTGCGTGCCGACCGTCAGCCCGAGTTCACCCAGGTCGATATCGAGATGTCCTTCGTGGACCAGAACGACGTTATGAGCGCGCTCGAAGAAGTCCTGTCCGATGCCTTCGGTCGCATGGGTGTCGAGATGCCCACGCCGCTGCGTCGCATGGACTACTGGGAGGCCATGGACACCTATGGCTCCGACAAGCCCGATACCCGCTATGGCATGCACCTGGTCGACCTGACCGACATCTTTGCCAACTCCAAGTTCAAGGTCTTTGCGACCGCCGCAAACGAGGAAGGCTCTGTCGTCAAGGCCATCAACGCCAAGGGCGCCGGTGCCTGGGCACGTGCCAAGATCGATAAGCTCGCCGGCGTGGCCTCCACGTTTGGCGCCAAGGGCCTGGCCTGGATCGCCTTCCGCGAGGACGGCTCCATCAACAGCCCCATCGTCAAGTTCTTCTCGGACGAGGAGATGGCGGCTCTGCGTGAGCGCATGGACGTCGAGCCCGGCGACCTTGTGATGTTCGCCGCCGGTCCGCGCCTGCTCTCTGACGAGATCCTGGGCGGCATGCGCTCCCACATGGCCAACGCGCTCGAGATCAAGCGCGAGGGTCACGATTTCCTGTGGGTCGTCAACTTCCCGCTGTTCCACTGGGACGAGGACCGCAAGGCCTATGCAGCCGAGCACCAGCCGTTCACCCTGCCGACCGAGACCGACATCGCCAAGATCGAGGCCGATCCCCTGGCAGCCGGTTCGTGCACCTACGACTTTGTCATGGACGGCTTTGAGGCCGGCGGTGGCGGTATGCGTATCCACAACGCCGAGATGCAGATGTCCATGCTCAAGCTCCTGGGCTTTACCGAGGAGCGCGCCGAGTCTCAGTTCGGCTTCCTCATGGAGGCCCTCAAGTTTGGTGCGCCCCCGATGGGCGGTTTTGCTCTGGGCCTGGACCGCGTGTGCATGCTGCTCACCGGTTCCGACTCCATCCGCGACGTCATGGCGTTCCCCAAGACGGCCAGCGGCTCCGACCTTATGTCGGGCGCCCCGAGTGCCGTTAGCGGCGCCCAGCTCAAGGACGTCAGCCTGCGCCTGATGTAGGCGAGCGACTACATATTGCTTGCAACGAGGGAAGGACGTGTGTCTTCCCTCGTTTTTTATACGCCGAGGTTGTGAGGGCATAGGGTGACCGGGCGTCGCGGAAACTACGACCCGGAATTTGCGTCCAAAACGGGTCGCAGTTTCCCAAACAGGGTCCTTTTGGAAACTGCGTCCCAGAATCCAGCCAAATAACGGGTCGCACTTTCCGGTTGAGCCTTCTGGCGGGCTTCAACAAGCATCTAACGCTACAATAGCTACCACGTGGCTGGGTTTGCCGGCCGAATGTGCGATGTCGTGGGAGGGGACATGGTCGAATTTACGAAGACGATTAAAGATCCGTTGGGATTGCATGCCCGCCCGGTTGCGCTGCTTTATGACATTATCGCCAAGCATCGTAGTGACGTGTCGGTTTCGATTGGCAATCGTCATGTTGATGGCCGCGACGTTATAGGGCTCATGGCACTCTGTGGCGAATGTGGCGAGGACATCGTGTTCCGCGTTTCGGGCGTGGATGAGGCCTCGTGCGTTACGTCGATTAGAAACCTCTCGCTTTAAGCATGACGGGGCGCGGCAAAGGACAACTCTTTGCCGCGCCTTTTTGTTTCGTATAGGAAACTTTTTCGAAATCTGAATGGGGACCCTTTCCAAAAAGTTAACCACGTGCTAGTTTACTATAGCGAACATAGACGTGGTTAACTTTTTACGCGTCGATGTTGAGGACGAACTGACGTTAGGAGCAACTCATGTCTTGCGGACCGCAGATGCCGGCCATGCCGCTTTCGATGGTAAAAGCGGGCGAAACCGTGCGCGTGTCTCGTGTAAAGGGCAATGAGGACATGAAACACCACCTCAAGGACCTCGGCTTTGTCGAGGGCAACGAAATCCACGTGGTGAGCTCGAGTGGTGCCAATATCATCGTCACGGTGCTGGGCGCGCGCTTTGGCATCGATTCCAAGGTTGCCATGCACATCATGACCGTCGGTTAGTCCGCAGCATTTCATAAAAACCGAAAGGGGGACAAGAGGATGAAGACGTTGGGTGACGTTAAGGTGGGCGAGAGCTCTACCATCGTCAAGCTTCACGGTGAGGGTGCGCTTCGCCGCCACCTTATGGACCTGGGACTCATCAAGGGCACTTCGTTCAAGGTCGTGAAGGTTGCACCGCTCGGTGATCCGGTCGAGATCAACGTGCGCGGCTACGAGCTTTCCATCCGCAAGGAGGAGGCCGCCGTCGTCGAGGTCCAGTAAGGACTCGTGGCGCATATTTCTGCAGATAAAGTTAGGTTTTTCTAACTTAATGCAGCATCTTTGAAGCACATTATCCAGCCTGCGCGGAGAAAGCAGCGCAGGCACACAAGGAAGAAGGATTGAATGGCGGATTCTCAGATCCATGTCGCGTTGGCGGGTAACCCCAACTGCGGCAAGACCACGCTTTTCAACCTGATCACCGGCGCCAACGGCTACGTTGGCAACTGGCCCGGCGTCACGGTTGAGAAAAAGGAGGCCAAGCTCCTAAGCGACAAGAACGTTACCATCACGGACCTCCCTGGCATCTACTCGCTTTCCCCCTACAGCCCCGAGGAGCAGTGCTCGCGCGATTACCTCATGAGCGGCGAGCCCGATGTTGTCGTCCAAGTCGTCGATGCCACCAACCTCGAGCGTAACCTGTACCTGGCGCTTCAGGTTATCGAGACCGGCCTGCCCGTGGTCGTTGCCCTCAACATGGCCGACCTGGTCGAGAAGAACGGCGATAAGATCGACACGGACAAGCTTTCCAAGAAGCTCGGTTGCCCGGTCATGATGATCTCGGCTCTTAAGAACAAGGGCATCACGGAGCTGTTCGATCAGGTCAAGAAGTCCGCTGCTTCTAAGGGCCAGGTACCGGAGCACAAGTTCGATTCCTCCATCGAGGACGTTCTGGACCACATCGAGAATAACCTGCCTGCGAGCGTTCCCGCCAACAAGCGTCGCTACTACGCCGTCAAGCTGTTTGAGCGCGATGCAGACGCCTGCAAGCTCATCAACCTCACTAAGGAGAAGGCTGCTCGCGTGGAGGAGCTGGTCGCCCAGTGCGAGCAGGACTGCGACGACGATGCCGAGTCCATCATCACCGGTGAGCGCTATGGCGTCATCGCGCACATCATCGATGAGTGCCTCACTAAGGCTCCGGCCAAGATGAGCACCTCCGAGAAGATCGACCGCGTGGTTACCAACCGTATCCTGGGTCTGCCGATCTTTGTGGTCATCATGTTCTGCGTGTACTACATCGCCGTTTCTACCTTGGGCGGCACGGTGACCGACTTCACTAACGACCAGCTCTTCGGTACCGACGGTTGGTACGTGCTCGGTCAGGGCCGCGACGCCTACGACGCGGCCGTCGAGGCTGCGGGCGACAATGCCGACTCGGTCGACCCGGCACAGTACGGCCCCTATGTCCCGGGTATCACCACCGTGGTGCACGACGCCCTTGTGGCGGGCGGCACCGAGGACGGTGGCCTGGTCGATTCGCTGGTCTGTGACGGCATCGTCGGCGGCCTGGGCGCTATCTTCGGCTTTGTGCCGCAGATGTTCCTGCTGTTCGTCATGCTGTCCTTCCTGGAGGACTGCGGTTACATGGCCCGCGTCGCCTTCATCATGGACCGCGTGTTCCGCCGCTTTGGCCTGTCCGGTAAGTCCTTTATCCCCATGCTCGTGTCCTCGGGCTGCGGCGTCCCCGGCGTCATGGCTACCAAGACCATCGAGAACGAGAAGGACCGCCGCATGACGGTCATGACCACCACGTTCATCCCCTGCGGCGCCAAGCTGCCGATCATCGCCCTGCTCATGGGCTCCATCATCGGCGATTCTTCCACCACCGCAGCGTGGATCAGCCCGCTCTTCTACTTCCTGGGCGTCTTTGCCGTCATCGCCTCGGGCCTCATGCTCAAGAAGACCAAGCTCTTCGCCGGCCGTCCGACCCCGTTTGTCATGGAGCTCCCGGCTTATCACTTCCCGGCGATCCGCTCTTGGGCGCTGCACGTGTGGGAGCGCTGCTGGGCCTTTATCAAGAAGGCTGGCACGGTCATCTTCGCCTCTACCGTCGTGGTGTGGTTCCTCTCCAACTTTGGTAGCTACAACGGCTCCTTTGGCTTCCTGCCTGCGATGGACGGCATCCCCGAGGAGTTCATGGACTACTCCGTGCTCGCCATGCTGGGCAACCTGGTCGCTTGGATCTTCGCCCCGCTCGGCTTTAGCACCTGGCAGGCAACCGCGCTGACTGTCTCTGGCCTCGTCGCCAAGGAGAACGTTGTCGCCACCGCCGGCTCGCTGCTGTCCGTCGCCGACGCGGGCGAGACCGACCCGAGCCTGTGGACCGCGTTTGCCGGCATGTTCCCCACCATGGGCGCCTGCGTTGCCTTCGGCGCGTTCAACCTGCTGTGCGCTCCGTGCTTTGCCGCTATGGGTACCATCCGCAACCAGATGGATTCCGGCAAGTGGACCGCGATTGCCCTCGGCTACGAGTGCGCCTTCGCTTGGGTGATCGGCCTGTTCATCAACCAGTTCTATAACTTGCTTGTCCTTGGGCAGTTTGGCTTCTGGACGGTTGTGGCTATCGTGCTGCTGGTCGCGATGCTCTTCCAGATTTTCCGTCCTATGCCCAAGCACGCTTGGACCGACGAGGACGAGACCAACACTGCTTCCGCTGCAGTTTCCGCCTAAGTCCGAATAGGGATCAACCCCTTTCCACGAGCCCGGGTGTCTTAGTGACACTCGGGCTTTTTGACGCAATGGGGGGACAGATTGCTTTGCTCCAGAAGTAAGATGTGGCGTTTCCGCAGATAAAACCGACCAAAATAAACCTGTCCCTATTTGGTAGGTGGAGAATGGGGTAAAGTAAGTGATGGTTAACTAGAGGAGGCTTGCTATGGCACCTATCGATATTGTTGTACTGGCTGTTATCGGTATTGCGTTTGTCGCGGTATGCGTGCGCATCTACCGCAAGGGCACCTGCGCCGACTGCGCTCAGGGTGGCGTTTGCATGGGGCATTGCTCCAACAAAAAGACGTGCGCCGCACTTAAGGGCGTAGACAAAATCGCCGAAGACTTGGGTCGCGGTATCAAATAAGGTCCGGACATCCAAGCGCTCCGCGGGCATCCGTTCGCGGGGCGCTTTGTGCATTTGAGGGAGAGCACGGCGAGTCGAAGAGTATTTTTGGGGTATCGTTAACTGGACTATTAATTGGCAACTTATCTATAACGGAGTAACCGCATGAGCGCTCGCGTAACCATGAAGGACATAGCCGCCGAGCTTGGCGTTTCCATCAATACCGTGCACAAGGCCCTGACGGGAAAGGCCGGCGTGAGCGAATCCGTGCGCGCCAAGGTGAACGCTAAGGCCGAGGCCATGGGCTATCACCGCAACACAAGTGCCTCAAGCCTGCGCCGCAAGGATATCAATCTGGTGTTTTGCCTGCCCCGCGCATCGCGCGAGGGAGCGTACTTTTTCCGTTACCTGTGGGAAGGCTGCAATCGCTTTGAACAGGAGGTCATCGACCGGGGCATTACGGTTGAGCGCGTTGAATTTGGCGTGGGCGGCTACGCTGATGCACTCGAGCAAATCGACGAGCGTCTGCAGGTGGGCGAGAAGATTGATGGCTTGCTCGCCTATGCGCCGGGCGACGATCGTGCGACTGAGCTTTTGGGGCAGATCGCCGAGGCGGGCGTGACGATTGAGCTTGTCGACGGCGACCGTCCGCATTTGAATCGTTTGGGTGCGAGCTTGGCCGATTATTCGACGGCAGGCAGCCTTATGGCCGAGCAGGCGGCAAACCTGGTCCATGCTTCTGGGACCGACGCCCGCGTGCTCCTTTTGACAGGCGACCCATATACCGATTCGCACTATCTAACCGCCCGCGCCTTCCACAATTACCTGCGCGAACGTGATATTCCATGGCAGGTTGAGGATCTTGCAGGTGCCCATGCGCAAGTCAAACAACTCGAGCATGAGCTCGAAAAGCGCTTGAGTGCGCCGGACGCCCCCGAACTTATCTGTAGCGTTTTTGCCGTTGGTTCCGAAGTGGTTGCCGACGCGCTCGTCTCGACCGGCAAGGCCGGTCAGGTCATGGTGATCGGCAACGACCTGTTTCCCGAAAGTGCTCTGGCCTTGCGCCGCGGTATCTTTACCAATATTGTCTATAAGGACCCGACGAGCCTGGCGTATCGCGGCGCTAAGACGCTGGGCGATTATCTGCTGTGGGGAAGGACCCCGACGGTGCCCGTCCAGAAGGGCGCCGTCGAGATGGTATTTGCCAGCAATGTCGACCGCTACTGCGAACTTGCGGGTATTTAGCCGATTGAGCAGGTACCCCCTCTTGCGACGTGCATTTTTGGGAGTATTCAGCATTGGCATGCCCTGAATGAGGTGCAGAACGACTGTTTTAAGTGCCCCCGATGGCGTAATTTGCCATCGGGGGCACTTTTTATGCCGATCGGGCGCTATCTGCGTTCCAAATAGGACGCTGAGGATGGCGCACGGCGCGCTCCAATGCTGAATACTCCCAAAAATGCACGTCGGGACATGACCCACCTGAGCAAAAGCGCTCAAGTTCGGTGTTCGGGGACGCCAAACAGTCCGCAATACATGCAAGTCACATCTCCAGCAACCGTTGAACGGGCAAAATCTACCGTTCACCCCGTGGTGGTTAGGGAACGTTCACCTTTTGAGGTGCAATGGATTAGTATAGTGAACGTTCACCTAAAGGATAACGAGCGCGCCGTGCGCCCGCGTTGCCAGCAAAGGGGCTGTTTGATGAAAAACTTTATGGACGATCAGGATTTCCTGCTGAGCACTAAGACCGGCGAGGAGCTGTTCCACAACTTTGCCGAGGGCATGCCCATCGTCGACTATCACTGCCACATTTCTCCCAAGGAGATTTGGGAGGACAAGCGTTTCGAGAACATCACCGAGGTTTGGCTGGGCGGCGACCACTACAAGTGGCGCCTGATGCGTGCCAACGGCGTCGACGAGCGTTTTATCACTGGCGACGCCCCTGCTCGCGAGAAGTTCCAAAAGTGGGCCGAGACCCTGGGTCGCTGCGTTGGCAACCCCGTCTTTGAGTGGAGCCACCTGGAGCTTAAGCGCTACTTTGGCTACGAGGGCGTCCTCAACGGCAAGACTGCCCAGGAGGTCTGGGACCTTGCCAACACCAAGCTCGCTGAGGCCAGTTTCACCTGCCGCAACCTGATCAAGCAGTCCAACGTCCGCATGATCTGCACTACCGACGACCCCGCCGACAGCTTTGAGTGGCACAAGAAGATTGCCGCCGACGACAGCTTTGACGTTCAGGTCGTTCCCGCCATGCGCCCCGATGCCGCTTTGCGCATCGAGCGCGGCCAGGAGTTTGCCGACTACTGCAAGCACCTTTCCGAGGTTGCCGGCGTTGAGGTCAGCGACTTTGAGGGCATGAAGGCTGCCATTTCCAAGCGCTACGACGTTGCTCACGAGCTGGGCTGCCGCGCCTCCGACCACGCACTCGACTACGTTATGCACGTCCCGGCTACCGCCGACGAGATCGAGGCTATCTTTGCCAAGGGTCTGGCTGCCGAGCCGCTTACCGAGGAAGAGGTCCTCAAGTACAAGACTGCCTTTATGCAGTTCGTTGCCGGCGAGTATGTCCGCCTGGGCTGGGCCATGCAGCTACACTTTGGCTGCAAGCGCGACAACAACCGCGCCATGTTTGCCAAGCTCGGCCCCGATACCGGTTATGACTGCATCTCCAACTACACGCCGTCCGACCAGCTCGCCGATTTCCTCAACTCCATCCAGGAGACCTGCGGCTTGCCCAAGACCATCCTGTACAGCTTGAATCCCATCGACAACACCATGATCGATACCGTCATGGGCTGTTTCCAGGAGGCTCCGACTGCCGGTAAGATCCAGAACGGTTCCGCCTGGTGGTTCAACGACAACGAGGTCGGTATGCGCGAGCAGCTCACGGCTCTGGCCAACGAGGGCGTCCTGGGCAACTTTGTCGGCATGCTCACCGACTCCCGCTCCTTCCTGTCCTATCCGCGCCACGAGTATTTCCGTCGCGTGCTGTGCAGCGTGATCGGCGAGTGGGTCGAGCAGGGCAAGTACCCGGCCGACATGGAGCTGCTGGGCGAGGTTGTGCGTGACATCAGCTACAACAATGCGGTCCGCTACTTTGGCTTTGACCTGGACACCGACGAGGCCTAAGCCCGCATCGAATCACATCGAACCCTGGGCGCCGTTGCCACACGCGGAGCCCCGTTTTGCTTGCACGCTAACAAACATCTAAGGAGACACATAGATGGAGAACATCAGCTACGATGCGCTCGAGAAGATCGGCTACAAGGGCTATTTGCTGCCCAAGGATGCTCCCGAGAAGGTTCTGCAGTTTGGCGAGGGCAATTTCCTGCGCGCCTTCGTCGACCGTTTCTTTGACATGGGCAACGAGGCCACCGGCTGGAACGGCAAGGTCGTCATGGTGCAGCCCATCAACGGTGCCTTTGGCTTTGCCGACGGTATCAATACCCAGGACGACCTGTACACCGTGCTGGTGCGCGGCAAGGAGAACGGCAACACGGTTGACGAGTCCCGCGTGATCAGCGCCTGCAGCCGCTGCCTTAACCCGTATCGTGAGGACGACTACCGCGCCATGATGGAGGTCGCCGTCTCCGACGACCTAGAGATCATCGTCTCCAACACCACCGAGGCCGGTATCGCCTATGACCCGTCCTGCAAGGCCGACGACATGCCACCTGCGAGCTTCCCCGCCAAGCTTGCCCAGGTGCTCCACACCCGCTGGGCTGCCGGTAAGCCGGGCGTCATCGTCCTCGCCTGCGAGCTCATCGATCACAACGGCGAGGAGTTGCTGCGCATCATGAACCAGTATGTGAGCGACTGGGGCTGGGAGGACGAGTTTGCGCAGTGGATGGCCAACGACTGCACCGTCTGCACCACGCTCGTCGACACCATCGTGCCGGGCCGTATCCGCGACGCATCCGAGGCCGCCGCGGTGGCTGAGCGTCTGGGCTACGAGGATCCCTTCCTGGCCGTGCGCGAGCCCTTCCAGATGTGGGGCATCCAGGGCGACGAGTCGCTTGCCGAGAAGCTTCCCTTTGTGAAGGCTGGTCTTCCGGGTGTCTTTGTGACTCCCGACGTCACCCCGTACAAAAAGCGCAAGGTCCGCATCCTCAACGGTGCCCATACCGCCTTTGTTCCGGGCTCTTGGGTTGCCGGCTTTGATATCGTGCGCGACTGCATGCATGACGAGACCGTTCGCGGCTTCATGAACACCATGCTCTACGACGAGGTCATTCCGACGCTTGCCGCCGACTTGGATGTCGAGGACTGCAAGGCCTTTGCCGCCGCCGTCGAAAACCGCTTCGACAACCCGTTTATTGATCATGCGCTGCTCTCCATCTGCCTCAACTCTACGGCTAAGTGGCGCGCTCGTGACCTGCCCACGCTCAAGGACTACGTTGCCGAGACCGGCAACCTGCCCAAGTGTCTGGCGACGAGCCTCGCTACGCTCATCTCCTTCTACACGCAGGAGCTCGTGTCCCGCGAGGGCGACGGCCTGCACCTGCGTCGCTCCGACGGCACCGAGTACACCGCTCAGGACGACGCCTTCGTGCTCGACTTCTACGCCGCCCATGCCGGCACCGACGATGCCCAGCTGGTGCACGATGTGCTCACCAACGAGCAAATGTGGGGCGAGGACCTTACGCAGATCGCAGGTCTTGAGGAGTTTGTCGTCAGCGCGCTCGCTGTCGTGCGTGCCGAGGGCGCCAAGCAGGCCTTCGCCAACGCTCAGGCGTAAATTTCCGGCGCAGACGCGGGCGCGGGACGGCGTGCCCGCGTCTCGACTTCTGCTCAACCTGTAGGGTTAGGACCATTTGTAATGAATACTATCCAGATCAATCCGGCCGATAACGTGATCGTTGCGCTGTCGCCGCTTGCCAAGGGCACTGCCGTCGCGGTTCCCGGGGTGGGCGAGGTCGTGGCCGTGGAGGATATTCCGCAGGGCCATAAGATGGCGGTGCGCGCGATTGCCGCAGGGGAGGACGTCATCAAGTACGGCCTTCCTATCGGCCATGTGACGGGCGATGTCCAGCCCGGTCAGTGGCTCCACACGCACAATGTGAAGACCAACCTTTCGGGCGAGGTCGAGTACGCCTACAACCCCACGCATCCGGTCGTGGATCCCGTTGAGCCTGAGACCTTTATGGGCTTCCGCCGCGCCGACGGTCGTGCCGCGACGCGTAATGAGCTGTGGATCATCCCCACGGTCGGCTGTGTCAACGAAGTCGCCCGTGCCATGTGTGAGCAGGCCCAGGATCTGGTCGATGGCTCGCTGGAGGGTGTTTACTACTTCCCGCATCCCTTTGGCTGCTCGCAGACCGGCGCCGACCATGCCCAGACGCGTCGTCTGCTGGTGGCGCTCTCGCGTCATCCTAATGCGGCCGGCGTGCTGTTCCTGTCGCTCGGTTGCGAGAACTGCACACACCAGCAGGTGCTCGACGAGCTCGGTGACTTCGATCACGAGCGCGTTCGCTTTCTCACCTGCCAGGATGTAGCCGACGAGCAAATCGAGGGTCACAAGATTCTGGCCGAGCTGGCAGACCTGGCAAAGCAGTCCAAGCGCGAGCCCATTCCGGCCTCCGAGCTGGTCATTGGTCTTAAGTGTGGCGGCTCCGACGGTCTTTCGGGCATTACCGCCAACCCCACGATCGGTCGCGTGAGCGATATGGTCGTCGCCCGTGGCGGCACGTCGGTGCTTACCGAGGTGCCCGAGATGTTTGGCGCGGAGAGCATCCTGCTCGACCGTTGCGAGAATGAGCAGGTCTTTAACGCTGCCTCCGACATGCTCAATGGATTTAAGGACTACTTTATTAGCCACGGCGAGGTCGTTTATGAGAACCCGAGTCCCGGCAACAAGGACGGCGGTATTACCACGCTCGAGGACAAGAGCTGCGGCTGCGTGCAAAAGGGCGGATCTGCCCCCATCGTCGACGTGCTGCCGTATGCCGGCCAGGCAAATAAACACGGCCTGAACATGCTGTGCGGTCCGGGCAACGACATGGTATCCACCACGGCGTTGACGGCTGCCGGCTGCCACGTGATTCTGTTCTCGACCGGCCGCGGCACACCGTTTGGCGCGCCGGCGCCTACCCTCAAGGTGTTCACCAATCAGCGTTTGTGCGACCACAAGCCCAACTGGATGGACTTTAACGCTGGCGTGATTGCCACGGGTGAGCGTACGCTCGACGAGGCTGCCCACGATCTGTACCAGCTGGTGCTGGAGACGGCGAGCGGTAAGCTCACGAGTGCTGAGCGCCGTGGCTGTCACGAGATCAGTATCTGGAAGGACGGCGTCTGCTTGTAGCGGCAAGTGCGCCCAAGCATAGCGAGATGTCACCGGCCCCATCGGGAGTGTTCCCGGCGGGGCTTTTTCGTTTCGTGGTTAAGTGAATATGTTGGAAAATCTGATAAACGTTCACCTATCTCATGGCTGTCCAGCATGGCACCCTTACCAGCAGAAAATAGGTGTGAGGATCTCAATTGTGTCCGTTCAGCGGTAAAAATCGACCGTTCAAGGATATTATTCAAGTGAACGTTCACCTGTCATAAGCAATCGCGCATAATCTAACTAAACGTTCACCCTGAACGCTGGGCAGACAGATGTCAGTGTGGACTCCAATGTCTTGCTGCAAGACAATCGAGAAAAGAGAGGGAGCTCGATGACTAATAAGATCGGAAAAAAGCGTAAGATCACATTCTGGACGCGCTTGGGCTTTGGTATGGGCGGTATGCTCAATTCCGGTGCCCTGACCTTTACGCACAGCTACATGGTGCTGTTCCTGTCCACGGAGTGTGGCCTGTCCGCAGGCGAGGCTGCACTGATCAGCTCGTTTGCCATCTATGTCAACGCTATTCTTTGCCCGCTGATGGGCTTTGTGGCCGATAACTTCTATGCCACCAAGATTGGCCGCATCTTTGGTCGTCGTCGTTTCTGGATCTTGCTGGCCATCCCGATGATGATCGCCGAGCCGCTCATCTTCGTGGCTACGCCGTTTGGCTTCCCGTACTACTTTGTGCTGTACCTGATCTACAACGTCGCGTATACGTTCTGCACCGCCAACCTGTCGCCGCTTACCATCGAGATGACCGACGACTTCAAGGAGCGTACGTACCTCACCGGCTACAAGCATCTCTTTGGTAACGCCGCCGGCTTCCTGATGGCTGCACTTGTGGGCTTCGGCTTTGGCACCTTCGGCGAGACCAACCCGTTCAGCTACTTCATCATCGCTACGATCAACGCTTCGGTCATGGCAATCTCGCTGCTCTGCGTGTACCTGTCCACGTGGAAGCACACCCCCGAGGAGGTCGCTCAGGAGAAGATCGAGAGCGTCGGCGAGGGTATCAAGAAGTTCTTCATCGACGTAATCTCCACCTTCCGCAACAAGTCCTTCCGCAAGGTCCTGTACGCACAGGTCTCCACGAAGCTCGCTGCTGCCTGCTGGTCTGCCTGCCTGTCCTTCTTCATCGTCTACTGCCTGCAGATTCCTAAGTCCTACGAGTCCGTGATGGAGATGCCTGGCAAGGTCGTCGCTATCGTCTGCACCGCCATCTGGGTCGCTCTCATGGCCAAGAAGGGCTTCCACAAGTCTTGGTACCTGGCCAACGTCGGTTGCGCTGCGTGCATCATCGCCTACAACTACTTCGCCTTTGGTCAGATCAATGGCACCTCCACGGTCGCCATCGCCATGATCGCCTACCCCATAATCTTCGCCATCTGGAAGTTCTTCTACGTCGGCTTCCAGTACCTGCCCGATGTTCTGCTCAACTACATCCCCGATGTCGATGAGCTCATCACCCTGCGTCGTCGCGAGGGCATCTACAGCTCCGCGCAGCAGCTCTGCCAGCAGATCGCCCAGGCTATCGCCGTCAACGTGTGGGCTATCGTCCTTGCTGCCTCCGGCTTCATTCAGACCGCCGGCAATAGCGACGCCGTGACCCAGCCCGCTACCGTGCCTCTGTATATCTGCGGCTACATGATCATCGGCTGCGCCGGCTTCTTCCTGCTTGCGGCCGTCCTTGCCCGCGGCATCAAGATCGACAAGGAGCAGTGCGACGTCCTTTGCGACGAGATTCACCGAGTCAAGGAGGGTGGCAAGATGGCCGACGTCAAGCCCGAGGTCAAGGCGCTTTGCGAGGAGCTCTCCGGCTTTAAGTACGAGGACTGCTTTGCCCACAACAACGTTGGCTTCCAGGACGGTAGCGTAACTCCCGCCGAGTAAGGCCGACATATCGTCCAAATCACAGGGCCGTGCCACCGGAATTCCGCCGGCAGGCACGGCCCTTTTTCAACAGCGTACAATTTGCCTTTAGAGCATCTTTTTGAGGGAGAAACCCATGGAGACGAACGTTATCTGGCGCAACGCGCGCGCGGCGGTTATCGAGCTTGACGACGGCGGTTACTTTACCTGCGCCGATACGTGGGAGATCTTTGTCAACGACGAGCCCGCCGGTACCACGAATACGGTCGAGACCTATGTCGACGGCCTGACCCCCGGCAAGCGCAACCTGGTTCGTTTTGCTTGTGGCGAGCGTGAGCTGAGCGTAGGTGTCACCACGCCGGCTGAGCCTTTTACCATCAACGTTCGCGACTGTGGCGCCAAGGGCGATGCCGAGCATGATGACACCACCAACATCCAGGCTGCCATCGTGGCCTGTCCCAAGGACGGGCGCGTGCTGATTCCCGCCGGCAGCTATCGTATCAAGTCCCTCTTCCTTAAGAGCAATATCAACATCGAGCTCGCCGAGGGAGCGGTGCTGCTGGCTCGCCACGATCGTGCGGCGCTTGCCTACATCCCCGGTACGGTCACGGGCGACGAGGGTGCTGGGTATGCTGGCACCGATATGCTGCCCCTGGGCCGCTGGGAGGGCGAGAGCTTCTCGACCTACTGCTCTACCTTTACGGGTCTGAGCGTGCACGACGTGTGCATCTATGGTCGCGGCGCGATCGACGGTCAGACTGATTTTGCCGAGGACAACTGGTGGAACAAGGACTTTAAGAACGTCTTCCGTCCTGAGGAGGGCCGCGAGGTCGCGCGCCCGCGCATGATTTTCCTGTCCGAGTGCCAAAACGTGAGCTTGGCCGGCTTCACCGTCCGCAACAGCCCGGCGTGGAACATCCACCCCATCCTGTGCGAGCACGTCGATGCGCTCTGCCTGTCCATCGAGGGCCCCAAGAACTCCCACAACACCGACGGTTTCGATCCCGAGAGCTGCGGCTTTGTCCGCATCCTTGGCTGTCAGTTCTCGGTGGGCGACGACTGCATCGCCATCAAGAGCGGCAAGCTGGGCATTGAGCCCGAGCTTCGTCCCGCCACGCACGACGTGCTGATCTCTCACTGCTACATGCACGATGGTCACGGCGCCGTGGTCCTGGGTTCAGAGGCTGCCGGCGGCATCAAGGACCTTACCGTGAGCAAGTGCCTCTTTGAGCGCACCGACCGCGGCCTGCGCGTCAAGACCCGCCGCGGGCGCGGCAAGGATGCCGTCAACGAGGGCATTACCTTTGAGCACATTCGCATGGATGAGGTGCTCACGCCCTTCGTGGTCAACTCCTTCTACTTCTGTGACAAGGACGGCAAGACCGATTACGTGCAGTCTCGCGAGGCGCTGCCTGTCGACGACCGCACGCCCGGCTTTGGTGCCACGAAGTTTTGCGATATCGAGGCCACCAACTGCCATGCTGCCGCGGCCTATATCACGGGTCTGCCCGAGAGCAAGGTGACGCGTCTGACGTTCCAAGACGTTCACGTTACCTTTGCCGACGATGCCGAGCCCTTTGTCCCGGCCATGGCCTGCGGCGTTGAGCCCATGGTACGCCAGGGCATCATCGCGCAAAACGTCAAGGTACTCGACCTGCAAAATGTGGTGATCGAGGGCCAGGACGGCGAGGAACTGCAGCTCCAGAACGTCGACAAGGTTATCCGTTCCTAACTCGGGGTGATGACCAGGGCTGCATTGTCGGATAAATCGGCAATGCAGCCCTTGTGCGATACGGCCGTGTGCGCTGCGCTACGCATCATGGTGAAAGGGAATACATGCTCAATAAAACGATTCCTGTCGGGGTCGATGGCTCGTCTGCCACGATTACGTCTTATGTTTTTACCCCGACCGAAGATGCTTATGCTTTAAAACCGCTGCCTGCAGTTGTGGTCGTGCCGGGAGGCGGCTACGATCACGTTTCGCCGCGCGAAGGCGAGCCGGTAGCGCTCCGTTTGTTGGCGATGGGCTACCAAGCGTTTGTGCTGAACTACTCGGTTGCTCCGGCTGTCTATCCGCTGGCATTGCAAGAACTCGCGCGGGCGGTCGATACCGTCCGAGGCCATGCGGCAGAGTACTGTGTCGATCCTGATCGGATTACGGTCATGGGTTTTTCGGCCGGTGGGCATCTGGTTGGCTTGCTCGGGGCGCTTTGGGACCAACCCTGGCTTGCAGAGTCGATTGCGGCATCGCCTGAGTCGATTCGGCCTGACACACTTTGCTTGGGCTATCCGGTCGTAAGCTCGGGGGCCTATGCTCATCGTGGTTCGTTTGAACACCTAACGGGTGCCGACGGCGCTTTGGCTCAAAAGTTGTCGATCGAGAATATGGTGGGCGATGGCTTCCCCCGTACGTTCTTGTGGCATACCGCCGAGGATGCATCGGTACCAGTTCAAAATAGCCTCCTTCTTGCGCAGGCTCTTGCCGACCACGGGATTGGCTTTAGCCTACATGTCTTTCCGCATGGAAAGCATGGGGCATCGCTCGCCACGGCCCAAACGGCATTTAAGGGCTGCGCCGAGCATATTCAGCCACAAGTTCAGGGCTGGCCTGAACAGTTCGTTGCATGGGAGCGTGATGGACGATGAGCGAAAGTATCTATACGCTGCGCGTTTCGAGGGCTGCGGCAGGAGCGTATCCAACGATTTCCGATGCCTTGGCGGCAGCCGATCAGCTCTATCCGGATGCCGAGCAACCGGTGATGATTCGCGTCGATCCGGGCGAGTATCGCGAGCGGGTCGAGATTCATCGCTCGCATGTGACGATTGAGGGAGAGACGGCCGATAGCGTGCGTATCGTGGGCGGCTTGGGCGCCAAGATGCCCTCGGGGGACGGATCGGGCATCGACGGAATGCTCGGCACCTTTAGGACCTATACCGTTTTGGTCGACGCTGATGACGTGCGGCTCGAGAACCTAACGATCGTAAATGATGCCGGCGATGGGCGCGAGGTCGGTCAGGCGATTGCCCTGTATGCCGATGGCGACCGTCTGGTTGTCGATGCCTGCTGCATTAAGGGGCACCAGGACACACTGTTTTTGGGTCCGCTGCCGCCGCATGAGGTCAAACCGGGCGGGTTCATAGGACCCAAACAGTATGCGCCGCGCCGGGTGGGGCGCCAATATTTCCGACGTTGCCGGATCGAGGGCGATGTCGACTTTATCTTTGGCGGCGCGCGTGCCTACTTTGAGGGGTGCGAGATTCGCTCGCTCAACCGCGATATGGATGTCAACGGGTATGTAACGGCAGCCTCCACGCCTAAAGGCGAGCCGTACGGATTTGTGTTTCATGGTTGTTCGTTTACAGCTCCGGATGGCGTGGCGCCGGATTCGGTCTACCTGGGCCGTCCTTGGCGCGAATGGGCGCAAACTGCGCTGATCGATTGCTGGCTGGGGCGACATATCAAGCGCGAAGGCTGGTGGGATTGGAATAAGCCGGCGGCGCACAGCTGCGCGCAGTATGCTGGCGCAATCCTGCATGGGCCGGCGGGTGATACTACCGACTGGGTGCCGTGGGCAAATAAACTCGATGTGATGGCTGCCGCCGGGTACGCCCGCGAACAGGTGCTTGCCGGTGCGGACGGCTGGGATCCCGAGGGCGGCGACGGTGATGCGGTGGAGACGGCTGGGCTATCTGCCAATGGCCGCACCGTGCACATCGAGACGTACTGCGAAGACGAGCCTGCGCTGCGTGCCCGGCTGAAGCGCGAGGGACGTTCGGCTGCTTTTACGGGCAAGACTCCTGCAGATTTTGAGGCGTGGAAGATTGCGACCAGGACTCGTCTGTATGATGTTTTGGGCCTTTCGCTTATGGACCGCGTCCCGATTGAGATTCGTGAGCTCAGCCGCGTGCGGGTTGCCGGCGGCATCGTGCGCACCCATGCGATGCTGCAGGTGGAGCGCGACGTTTGGATGCCGTTCTACCTGCTCGAGCCGCAGTCGCCTAAGCTCGATGCGTGCGGCCGCAAGTGTTGCTATATCTGCCCGCATGGCCATCAGGGAGCGGGTGCTGCAAGCGTAGCCGGTGTTGCGGGCGTGCCGGCTGTCGATGATGCCGTGCGTAAGTTCAATTACGACTACGGTCTGCGTTTGGCACGCATGGGTTACGTGACCGTCTGCCCCGACGCACGCGGTTGGGGATACCGTCGTGACTGGAAGGGTCAGGGCGATGACGAGAACAGCTACCTGCGCGGTACGTGTCTGAATCAAGCACGTATGGCCGAGCCACTGGGTCTTACGGTCGCGGGCCTCAACGTCTGGGACAACATGCGTCTGATCGATTACCTAGAGGCGCGCGGCGACATTGCCATGGATGACCTGGGTTGCTTTGGTTTTTCGGGTGGCGGCTACATGACGTTGTACCTGGCCGCACTCGACCCGCGTGTGCGCAAGGCGTTTGTCTCGGGCTATCTGTACGGTGTCGACGATTCGCTGCTGCATCTCAATGGCAATTGCAGCTGCAACTACACACCCGGACTTTGGCGCTTACTCGACATGGGCGATATTGCCTCGCTTATTGCACCGCGCCCGTTGTTAGTGCAGAGCTGCGAAGAGGATCATCTGAACGGTGCGCGCGGGCTGAAAAATGTTGACGAGCAGCTCAAGATCGTGCGCGATGCCTACAAGTTGCTGGGTCGCAGAGATGGCCTGCGGCACGAGGTGTGTCCGGGTGAACACCATCTGGGCGTGGCACATCTTGCCGAGGATATCGAATGGCTCGATTCGCACGTTGCGGAATGCGCCCGTGCATAGTCCCTCGGCATGCTGCGAATAAACGGTACGTTCCTGTATGACCGCCGATGGGCGGATGAGGAGAAGATCATGGAAACGAAGAGCTTGAGTGAATCGACCATTTGCTGCTTTGGCGACTCAACGACCTGGGGCGACAACGGCTGCGGTGGGGGAGGCAACGACATCTCGTGGACCTCGCATTTGGGCGCGTTGCTGGGAGGCGCGGTCATCGAGAACTTTGGCATCAAGGGTTCGCGTATTGCCATCAAGGCCGACCGCAGCGATTCGTTTGTCGAGCGCCTGGACGGCATCGACGATGCGGCCGATATCTACATCGTCTTTGGCGGCGTCAACGACTTTAGCCGCAACGTGCCGCTTGGAGAGCTGGGCAGCACGGACGTGCACGAGTTCTATGGTGCACTCGATTACCTGATCCGCACCATCACGGCGCGTTCGCCCCAGGCAAAGCTTGTGTTTATGACGCCGTGCAAGACGAGCGGTAAGCACGAGAAGGATATCCCGGCAAGCGATGAGCTCAATCACCTGGGGTTGACGCAGGTCGCCTACGTAAAGGCGATGCTCGAGGTCTGTGACCGCTACTCCGTTCCGGTGATTGACCTGTATGCGCAAAGTGGCATCAGCCCGTTTTTGCCAGAGCACCGCGAGCTCTATATGCCGGACGGTCTGCATTACAGTCCTGCCGGCTATGAGCGCCTGGCGCATCGCATCGCCGCGGGTCTCACCGCCGTTTGCCGCTAAAAGTCTGCCGTTTGCGGGGAATATAGGGTTAACGTTCACCCTATATTCCCCGTTCGCGTTACACTAGGGGTAACGTTCACCTATCGTTTATGTCAGAGGGGACAGCAATGGGTTGCAATCAAATCCTGGACCGTTATATCGAGCAGTTGATCGAAACCTCTACGCCGCAGGCGCCGGCTTGGAATATCGAAAAGATTCGCGCCGGCAAGGAGAACACCTGGAACTATATCGACGGCTGCATGATCAAGGCGCTCATCGAGCTGTACGAGATCACGGGTGAGCAGCGCTACCTGACCTTTGCCGATGACTACATCGATTTCTTTGTCCAGGACGACGGTACCATCAAGCATTACAACCCGCAGGAGTACAACCTCGATAACGTCAATGCGGGCAAGACCCTCTACAAGCTCTATGACCTGGTGGGCAAGCCCAAGTACCGTGCCGCCATGGACACCATCTACCGCCAGCTCGAGACCCAGCCGCGCACCAAAGAAGGCGTGTTTTGGCACAAGGCCGTCTATCCCAACCAGATCTGGCTCGATGGCATGTATATGGCCCAGCCGTTCTACATGCAGTACGAGCTGAGCTTCCACAACCGTCGTGCCTGCTCGGACAGCTTCCATATGTTCCAGGTCGTGCATGACCTGATGCGCAACCCCCTCAACGGTCTGTACTATCACGCTTACGACGCGAGCCGCAAACAGTTCTGGTGCGACCCGGTCACCGGCCTTTCGGCTAACTTCTGGCTGCGCGCCGAGGGCTGGTTTGCCATGGCGCTCATCGACACCTGGGAGCTTATGCCGCCTTCGATGTCGGCCGAGAAGGACGAGATCCGCAAGATGTTCCACGATCTGATCGACGCCATGCTGCCGTATCAGGACGAGAAGACCGGCATGTGGCACCAGGTTATCAACCTGCCCAATATCGCCCCCAACTACCTGGAGGAGTCGGGCAGCGCCATCTTTGCCAACGCCATCATGAAGGGCGTGCGTCTGGGCGTGCTGGGCGAGCGTTACTACCAGTACGGCCGTCGCGCCTTCGACGGCATCTGCGAGACCTGCCTGTCCGAGTATGACGGGCAGCTGGCGCTCGACAACATCTGCCTGGTTGCGGGCTTGGGAAACACCGCGCACCGCGAGGGCACGTTTGATTACTACATGAGCGAGCCCGTGGTCAAAAATGATGCAAAGGGTGTGGCGCCGCTGGTGCTTGCCTATATCGAGACCATGCATCACGACAAGCTGGCCGGTAAGCGCGATCCGCTCGCCCCCTCGGGCGTGTGCTCCATCGAGGACCCGTTTGGCGGATACGCCCCGGGCATCAACGCTCATAAGGGATGTGAATAACGTGGGGGCTATTACTCCGGGCGTACGTTTGCACGACCTTCCGCAGGGGACCGTCGAGGAACGCATTCGCATGGCGGGAGAGCTGGGCTTTTCGTGCATTCAACTGCCGAGCAAGGTGCTCTACGCATCGATGGGGATCGATCGAGGCGGCCTGACCCACGAGCTTGCCGACCATTTGCGTGCGGTGCTCGACGAGGCGGGCGTTTCGGTCACCGTGCTCGGGTGCTATAAGAATCTGGCGACGCCCGATCGCCAACAGCTCATGGATAACTTTGCCGAGTACGAGGCATGCTTGAACTTTGCCCAGATGCTCGGCGGATGCCCGGTTGGCACCGAGACCGGTCGCCCCAATGCACAGAACCGCGTTGCTGACGACCGCATGACCGATGAGGCACTCGATGCGTTTGCAGACGGGCTTGCACACGTCTGCGATCGGGCCGAGGCCGTGGGTGGGCAAATTTTGATCGAGCCTGGTTGGAACGAAACGGTCAACACGCCGGATCGCTGCCGTGAGGTGCTAGAGCGCGTCTCGAGTCCGTCGCTCGGCGTGATCTATGACCCGGTATCACTGCTGCACCCCAGTGTTGTTGACGAAGCGCAGGAAATCACCGCGCGCATGCTCTACTTATGCGGCAGTAAGATCCGCGCGCTGCACGCCAAGGATTTTGAGGTCGTTGATAACGAGGACGAAGCCGGTTGGTGCGACGGTACGGGTTCGCGCCTGGTGTGTCATGGCGTGGGCGAGACGGGACGATATGACTTTGAGCCCGTGGTGGCCTGGGCGGCTGCCGCCTGCCCTGGGATTCCCTGCGTGGTCGAGAACAGCGTGCCGGCGACGGCGGCTGACTGCCTGGCGACACTCGAGCACATGTCCGCTCGCTGCGGGGCTTCGCATCGCGAGTTATAGCATTGGCTTTTGCCGTGTCGGCAGATTGAGATTACCTGTATGGGGGCGGCGGTGAAGGGTCTTTATCGTCGCCCCATTGGATTGCATTAAAAAGGGGAGTTGCGTGGCTATCCACATTGTCGAAGAGGCGAATCGTTGCCTGGGTTGTAAAAGGGCGTTCTGCCAGATTAAGGGCTGCCCGGTTCAGACGCCTATTCCACAGGTCATTGACCTGTTCAAACAGCGTCGTCTAGAAGAGGCGGGCGAGCTACTGTTCCAGAACAATCCCATGAGCGCGGTCTGCTCCATGGTTTGCAACCATTCGGGCCAGTGCGAGGGCGCGTGCATCCAGGGCCGCAAGGGCGCGCCGGTGCATTTCTCGAGCATCGAGAACTATATCTCCACGGCATATTTGGATCGTAAGGAGTGGAAGCCCGCACCGTCGTGCGGTAAACAGATTGCTGTGGTCGGTTCCGGTCCCGCTGGTATTACCGTGGCCATTAAGATGGCCCAGCTGGGCTGTGCCGTCACGGTATTTGAGCAGCGGCCCGAGATCGGCGGTGTGCTGGAGTACGGTATCCCCGAGTTCCGCCTGCCCCGTGCGCTCGTGCAAAAGTATCGCCACGTGATGTGCTCGCTTGGCGTGCGCGTGCGCCCCTCGACCACCATCGGTGGCGCGCTGCATATCGACGACCTGCTGCGCGACGGCTACGATGCGGTCTTTGTCGGTACTGGTACCTGGCGAGCTCGAAAGCTGGGTATTCCCGGCGAGTCGCGCGGCAACGTGCTGTTTGGTATCGATTATCTGGTCGATCCCACGAGCGTGGCAATCGGGCAGAACGTGGCGGTTATCGGCGCCGGCAATGTGGCCATGGATGTTGCCCGCACGGCCCTGCGCTCGGGTGCCCGCAAGGTCACTGTGTATGCCCGATCGCGCCATATCTCTGCCATCGATGACGAGATGGAGCTGACCGAGCTTGACGGTGCCGAGATTGTGCGCGGCAAGGCGATCTGCGCCATCGATGATAACGGTCCGGTGTTCGAGACGTCTATCTTTGACGAGGACAACAATGTGGTGGGCTACGAGGAAGAGCTCGACCATGCGTCTGCCGACACAGTTGTGATTGCGGCTTCGCAGGTGCCCAAGGACAAGCTTGTGCTTACGACGGGCGGTCTGGAGACCGACCATCGCGGCCTTCTTTCGGTCGACGAGCGCGGCATGACTACCGTGCCTGGCGTCTTTGCCGCCGGCGACGTGGTCAACGGCCCGCTCACCGTGGTCCATGCCGTAGCTGGTGCCAAGCTCGCCGTCGAAGGCATGACCACCTACCTGGGCCTCTAACACATCCCGCCCATCGGTTGCGGTGAAATACGGACTGTTTTGGCTGTCAAAGGTCTTATCTACTCCGTATTCCACCGCAACTTTTTGTTGGGCGGGCTAGAGATGCTGCATGCGGTACCCGACACCCATGTGCGTCTGAATCATCTTGGGGTGAGAGGGGTCTGCCTCGATCTTCTTGCGCAGGGTGCGCATGAACACGCGCAGGCTCGCCAGATCGCTGTCCCAGCTCGTGCCCCATATCTCGCGGGTGATGAAGGTGTGGGTGAGCACCTTGTCGACGTTTTTCGCCAGAAGGACGAGCAATTTGTACTCGGTTGGGGTGAGCGAGAGCTCGCGTCCGTCTTTCGTAGCGTATCCCGCGGCGTAGTCGATATGCAGCGGACCGTTGTCGAACGTGCTCGCTTCTGTCGACTCGCTCGACGCCATCGAGGAGCGCCTCAAATTCGCACGGACGCGCGCGAGCAACTCATCCACAGAAAAGGGCTTGGTGAGGTAGTCGTCTGCCCCTGCGTCAAGTGCTGCAATCTTGTCGGAATCTTCGGTGCGCGCCGAAATGACGATAATGGGGACTGCCGACCAACTTCGGATCTTCGTGATGACCTCGATACCGTCAATGTCGGGAAGGCCGAGGTCGAGCATAATGAGGCTGGGGCCGTGCGACACCGCATCCATGATGGCGGCCTGGCCGTTGCAAACCTTGCTCACGACATAGCCGTGAAGGTCAAGCGCGGTCGAAACGAGTTTTTGAACGGTCAGGTCATCTTCGACCAAGAGGACGCGTGGCTTAGCGGCATTATTCATGAATCTCGATCTCCTCGGCAGGCAGGGTAAAACGGAAGACGGCCCCATGGGGGTGGTTGTCGCGAACTTCGATGACGCCGCCATGCGCCTCCACGATGGAGCGGCAGAGCGACAGCCCAAGGCCGATGCTTCGACGCGAATCCACGGGCCGCGTATTGCTTGAGGTGAAGAAGCGCTCAAAGATATGAGGCTTGTCGCAGTCTGCTACACCCGGCCCATCGTCTGCGACGTCCACCACGATGAACTCACCCTCGCGACGTGCGCTGATGGTGACAGTCGAGTCCTCGGGCGTGTATTTGAAGGCGTTCATGATGAGATTCGTAAGCACCTGCATGATGAGATGGACGTCGATGCGTACCAGCAGGATGTCGTCAGTGTGCTCGATGGTGACGGCACGTCCATGCGATGCTTGGGCGACATGGCTGAGGGCGGCCTCGATGACCTCGTCGATGAGCTCGGATGTTAAGTTGAGGCGAATGGTGCCGTCCTCGACGCGTGTGATGGCGAGGAGGTTTTCCACGGTATCGATAAGCCAGAGGGAGTCGTCGTAGATGGCATCGGCAAGATCGCAGCGTTGTTCGAGGCTGAGCTTCTCGTCGCTCTTCCGAAGGATTGCCGCAGATCCGGATATAGCCGTGAGGGGTGTCCTCAAATCGTGGCCGATGGAGCGCAAAAGGTTGGCGCGCAGCTGCTCGTTTTTCGCCAAGACCGCAGCCTCTTCGCGCTCTTGCGCCGCCCGGTCGCTTTCGAGCGCCAAGGCGCATTCACCTACGATAGATAGGACGATCGAATGCTCGAAGGCTTCGATCTCGCGCCCCTCCAGGGCGATGCCGATGACACCGAATACCTTGTCGCCGGTGCGAACCGCGAGGTAGAGACAGCGCGCCTCAGGCAGGGTCCGCGTGCTTGCGCCCGCGCGCTTGTTGTTGGTGTAGGTCCAGGTTGCAACGGCGCGCTCGTAGTCGGTGAGCAGCGACGCGGGTCGGTTTTCGGTGCCAGCGGACTCATAGAGCGCCTTGCCGAGCGTGCCGTGTTCGGCGGGGTAGAAGACCACGTCGAGTTTTAGCAGTTTGACGAGTTGGTTCATGGCGACGCGGGCGCACTCCTCCGCGCTATGGGCTTGCTGCAAGAGCTGGTTCGTTTCGAGGAGTACGCGCGTTTTGAATGCGTTCTCGGCGGATGTACGGGCGTTGTCGGCGATGCGCGCAGTTAACTCGCCGGCGACCATAGCGGTGGCGAACATGATGCCGAACGTGACCAGATAGCTTCGGTCGTAGCTGGCGAGCGAAAACAGAGGCGTGACGAAGCAGAAGTTGTAAAGCACTACAGAGAGCACGCTCGATACGATCGTGCAGATACGCCCCGTCGTGGTGACGGCGGTCAGCAGGGCCGTGAAGATATAGAGGGATATGATGCTGGAATCGGCAAATCCCAGATGGCGGAAAGCCGTGCCGATCGCCGTGGCGGCAAGAGAGAGCCAGCGTGCGAAGCACGTTTCGGCTGCTGGGCGGCTGCAGGGCGAGCGCATGGCGGCGTCCTTTGGGTCGGGAGGGCGGAGTCGACTGTTCTGGAATGATGTAAATGTCGAGGTTCGGGGCGAATGTTATGAGCTGTTCTACGAGAGATTTGCGGCCGAAGAGGGCCTGACGGACGCTGCTGCGCTCGCCCGTGCGCCCCATGACGATCTTCGAAATACCCGACAGGCGCGCGAACTCGGAGATCTGAAACGCGATGTCGTCGCCATAGACGGTTTCCATATGTGCTCCGAGCTGCTCGGCTAGGGCGATATTGGCTGCAAGCTTGGCGCGCTCATCATCGCTCATGGCTTGCGTGCGCGGGCTCTCTACGAACAGGGCGACGAGCTCGCTGCGAAACGCTTTCGCCATGCGTGCGGCGGCACGGACGATGCGGGGATTGGTCGGCGCCGGGGAGACACAGACTAAGATACGCTCCCTGGTGTAGTAGTCACGGTTTCCCAGCACGCGTGCGGCGTCTGTGAGGTGACCGGTGCGATCGGCGCAGCGGCGCAGCGCGATTTCTCGGAGTGCGGTGAGGTTCTCGACGGTAAAAAAATGCTGTTGCGCTCGGTCGGCTTGTGCGGGACGGTAGACGAGGCCGGCGCGAAGGCGCTCAAGTAGGTCTTCGGGCTCTATGTCGACGAGCTCGACCTGGTCGGCATCATCGAAGATACGGTCGGGGATTCGTTCGCTCACGACAACGCCGGTGATGGATGCAACCATGTCGTTTAGGCTCTCGATATGCTGAACGTTCACGGTCGTATAGACGTCGATGCCCGCATGTAGAAGTTCCTCGACGTCTTGATAGCGTTTGTCGTGGCGAGACCCCGGCGCATTCGTATGGGCGAGCTCGTCGACAAGGATGAGCTGAGGGGCGCGTTCGATAGCCGCATCTAGATCGAACTCGCTGAGCGCAATGCCGTTGTGCTCGATGAGTTTACAGGGCACGTTCTCAAGCCCTTGTGCAAGATGGGCAGTTGCCGGACGTTCGTGCGGCTCGATGTATCCCGCGACGACGTCGACACCTCGCCGCTTGGCGGCGTGGGCGGCTTGAAGCATCGCATAGGTTTTGCCTGTGCCAGCAGCGTAGCCAAAGAAAATTTTGAGGTGTCCCCGGCTGGTTCGAGTGTCATCGGCGACCCCGTCTTTCTCAATTGCCTTGAGGATGAGGTCTGGATTGACGCGAGTGTCCGATGCGTCGCGCTGCATAGCGTAGCCTTTCTGAAGCGTTGTCCATGCGTGCATACGCGGTGAAGACACCACTGTATGCTCGCGAGGTCGAGTATAGGCGCACTGCAGCTGCAATAGTGCTTTCTACCTGCATCTTTACGGCATCTTAAGGACGTGAGCCCCGGCCCTCACGCCTCTTTAATCCCTAGAAGCGTTTACTGTCCCCAGACGCTTGCGAGGGCAGGCGTCCGAGACATCGGACCGCGTGTGAAAGGGGCGGTAAATGGACATCCTCATTCCCATCATCGGAGTCGTCTGCATTGGACTTCTTATCTATTACATCTACATTCTGATGAGGAGTGATTCGTAAACTATGGACGCTGCGATTCAGTACATCTTGTACTTTGCCGTACTCGTCGTCCTGGCCGTTCCGCTCGGTCGGTTCATGGCCCATATCATGGATGGTGAGCATACGTTCCTGTCGCCTGTGATTGCTCCTGTGGAGCGTGGCGTCTATCGTCTGCTTCGCATCGACGCGGCAGAACAGATGGGGTGTAGGCGCTATCTGGCGAGCGTGCTGGTCTTTTCGGGGATCGGCCTCGTGACTCTTGTGGCACTCCAGGCGCTTCAGTCCTTCTTGCCAGGCAATCCCCAGCACCTGCCGGGTGTGTCATGGGACCTGTCGTTCAATACGGCTGCTTCCTTCATAACCAACACCAACTGGCAGTCCTACTCCGGTGAGACCACCCTGTCCTACCTTGTGCAGTTCATGGGTCTCACTGTGCAGAACTTCGTTTCCGCTGGCACCGGTATCGCGGTCATGTTCGCGCTGATCCGCGGCTTCCGTCAGGTCAAGGAGCAGGGTCTGGGTTCCTTCTGGGTCGACCTCACCCGCACCGTCCTGTATGTGCTCATCCCGCTGAACCTCGTGTTCGGCATCTGCCTGGCTGCCGGTGGCGTTATCTCCAATTTTCAGCCGGCTCAGAAGGCTGAGCTCGTAGAGCCCGTCGCTGTTCAGCCTAATGCAGACGGCGGCTGGAGCGTCATCGACGGCGCCCAGATTGAGGGCGACACGGTCAAGGTCGACGGCAAGGTTGTCGAGGGCGCGCGCGTGGTTACCGAGCAGTTCCTGCCCCAGGGTCCCGCGGCTCCTCAGGTCGCCATCAAGCAGTCCGGCACCAACGGCGGCGGCTTCTTCGGCGTGAACTCCGCCCATCCGTATGAGAACCCCAGTGCCTTCACCAACATCATCGAGATGACCAGCCTGCTGCTGATCCCGGCCGCCTGTTGCTTCGCCTTCGGTATCGGCGTCAAGAACACCAAGCAGGGCAAGGCCATCTTTGCCGCCATGTTCATCCTGCTGGTGATCTTCACCGGCATCATCGCCGTCAACGAGCATGCGGGCACCCCGCAGCTGGCCGATGGCGGAGCGGTCAATATCGAGATAACCGACGGCCAGGCCGGCGGCAACATGGAGGGCAAGGAGAGCCGTTTCGGTATCGCCTCCTCTTCTACCTGGTCCGCTTTCACGACGGCTGCTTCCAACGGCTCGGTTAACTCCATGCACGACTCCTACACCCCGCTGGGCGGTTTTGTCCAGATGCTCCAGATTGCTCTGGGCGAGGTCGTCTTCGGCGGCGTGGGCTGCGGCCTGTACGGCATGATCGGCTTCGCCATCCTCACAGTGTTCATCGCCGGCCTCATGGTCGGACGCACGCCTGAGTTCCTGGGCAAGAAGATCGAGCCGGGCGAGATGCGCTGGGCAGTTGTCCTGTGCTTGGCAACTCCGTTTGCCATTCTGGTGTGCTCGGCCATCGCCTGCATGGTGCCCGGTCTTGCCGACCAGCTCAACAATGGTGGCGCGCACGGCTTCTCCGAGGCGCTGTATGCCTTCACCTCATGCGGCGGCAACAACGGCTCGGCGTTTGCAGGCATGAACTGCAACATTCCCTGGATCAACGTCATGCTCGGCCTCGAGATGCTGTTCGCCCGCTTCATGCCTATCATCGGTACGCTGGCTATCGCCGGCTCGCTGGCCAAGAAGGGCAAGGTCGCCGAGAGCGCCGGTACCCTGTCTACCACTAACGGCATGTTCGTATTCCTGCTCGTGTTCATCGTCCTGCTGATCGGTGCCCTGAGCTTCTTCCCGGCCCTGGCGCTTGGCCCCGTTGCCGAGTTCTTCCAGATGATTGCGTAAAGGAGGGCGCAGATTTATGACTATGCAAAAAGACATGATGGGCCGCGCGGTCCGCGACTCGTTTGCCAAGCTGGATCCTCGCGTCCAGATTCAAAACCCGGTCATGTTTCTGGTGTGGCTTTCCGCCGTCATGACCTCCGTCCTGGCCGTCGCTTCCATTTTCGGTGTGCAGGACGCGGGTGTGCCCACCTACTATGTGGTCGCCATCGCGGTCATCCTGTGGCTTACCGACCTGTTCTCGAACTTCGCCGAGGCGCTTGCCGAGGGCCGCGGTAAAGCCCAGGCCGATTCCCTGCGTGCGGCCAAGAAGGATGTCGAGGCCCATCGCATCGAGTCCGTTGAGGACAAGGAGCACTTCACCGTCGTTCCCGGCACCGAGCTCACACGCGGCGACCTGGTGATCGTACGCGCCGGCGAGCAGATTCCCGGCGACGGCGACGTCATCGAGGGCGCTGCTTCCGTTGACGAGTCCGCCATCACCGGCGAGTCCGCCCCCGTGGTCCGCGAGGCCGGCGGCGACCGCTCTGCCGTTACCGGCGGTACCACGGTGCTGTCCGACTGGATCATCGTCAAGATCTCCAGTGAGCCCGGCCAGAGCTTCCTGGACAAGATGATCGCGATGGTCGAGGGTGCCGCGCGCAAGAAGACCCCTAACGAGATCGCTCTGGAGATCTTCCTGGTGGCCCTCTCCATCGTCTTTATCCTGGTCACGCTGGCCCTGTATTGTTACTCCTGCTTCTCGGTCGGTCTTAACGACATGGACAACCCCACGGCCGTGACCACGCTCGTGGCGCTGCTCGTGTGCCTGGCTCCTACTACCATCGGCGCCCTTCTTTCCGCCATCGGCATCGCCGGCATGAGCCGTCTGAACGAGGCCAACGTGCTGGCCATGTCCGGCCGCGCCATCGAGGCCGCCGGCGACGTCGACATCCTCATGCTCGACAAGACCGGCACCATCACCCTGGGTAACCGCCAAGCCGCCGAGTTCATCCCGGTCGACGGCATCGATCCCGCGGAGCTGGCCGATGCCGCCCAGCTTTCCTCGCTGGCCGACGAGACCCCCGAAGGCCGTTCCATCGTCGTGCTCGCCAAGGAGCAGTTCGGTCTGCGCGGCCGCACACTCGAGGATAAGGGTATGGAGTTCATCCCCTTCACCGCGGCGACCCGCATGTCCGGTGTGAACTACGAGGGCAATGAGATCCGCAAGGGCGCTGCCGATTCCGTGCGCACCTATGTGGAGGCAGCCGGTGGCGTGTTCTCCCAGGAGTGCGACGAGGCCGTCGAGCGCATCGCCAAGGCCGGCGGCACCCCGCTGGTCGTGACCAAGAACTGCCGCGTGCTGGGCGTCGTCTACCTTAAGGACATCATCAAGTCCGGCGTGAAGGAGAAGTTCGCCGACCTGCGCAAGATGGGCATCAAGACCATCATGGTGACGGGCGACAACCCACTCACCGCCGCGGCAATCGCCGCCGAGGCCGGCGTTGACGACTTCCTGGCCGAGGCCACCCCTGAGGGCAAGCTCGAGAAGATCCGCGAGTTCCAGCGTGAGGGCCACCTGGTCGCCATGACCGGCGACGGCACCAACGACGCGCCGGCGCTGGCGCAGGCGGATGTCGCCGTGGCCATGAACACGGGCACCCAGGCTGCCAAGGAGGCCGGCAACATGGTCGACCTCGACTCCAGCCCCACCAAGCTCATCGAGGTCGTGCGTATCGGCAAGCAGCTGCTCATGACCCGCGGTTCGCTTACGACCTTCTCGGTCGCCAACGACATGGCGAAGTACTTCGCTATCATCCCGGCCCTGTTCTCGCCGATCTACCCGGGCCTTGGCGCACTCAACATCCTCGGTCTGGCAAGCCCGCTGTCCGCGGTTCTTTCGGCCATCATCTATAACGCGCTCGTTATCGTCGCGCTGATCCCGGCCGCGCTGAAGGGCGTTAAGTACCGCGAGGTACCGTCCGGACAGCTGCTGACCCACAACCTGCTCGTATGGGGTCTGGGCGGCATCGTTGCCCCGTTCGCATTTATCAAGCTCATCGACATGCTGCTCGCGTTCTGCGGCATTATGTAAGTGGAGGTTTGTATGTTCAAAGGTATCGCATCGCGCGCACTTGGCGTGTTCGCGCTGTTTACCATCGTCTGCGGCCTGGGGTACACGCTCGTGGTGACCGGCGTCGTGCAGCTTGCGTTTCCGTACCAGGCGAACGGATCGCTTATTACGGTCGACGGCAAGGTTGTGGGTTCCGAGCTCATCGGCCAGAACTTCGATGACGAAGCCCACATGTGGGGTCGTATCCAGAACGTGTCAATTGTCGAAGGCGAAGACGGCGAGCTCATGGCGTATGGTGCCCCGTCCAACCTGTCCCCGGCGAGTGAGGAGTATCGGCAGCTGATAGATGCGCGCGTGAAGAAGATCCGCGCCGCCAATCCCGATGCCGATATGGACGCTGTGCCCGTCGACCTGGTGACGTGTTCGGGGTCCGGCCTCGACCCGGAGATCTCTCCGGATGCCGCCGAGTACCAGGTCCCGCGCCTTGCCAAAGCCACGGGCAAAAGTGAGGACGAGGTGCGCGACATCATCGCCGCGTGCACCAAGGGTCGTTTCCTCGGCGTGTTCGGCGAGCCCACGGTCAACGTGCTCAAGGTGAACCTTATGCTGGACGGCGCGCTGTAGGTGAGGGAGCGGCGGATGAGGGCATGACTGACTATCTGAGCCCTCAATTCCACCCCGCCCATCAGTTGCGGTGAAATACGGACTGTTTTGGCTGTTAAAAGCCTCATCTACTCCGTATTCCACCGCAACTTTTTTTGAGGGTCGGGATTGAAGGTGGGGAGTGCGAGCGGGTACGGACGCGGCGGTTGCTGATACGATAGGTACGTTAGCAACTGCCGCCGAGCGGCTCAAACGAAAGGAAGCCTGTATGGAGTCCTCTGCTTACCCGATGCTCTTTAGCCCGATCAAGGTCGGTACAACCGAGGTCAAGAACCGCGTCTTTATGCCGCCGGTGTCCACCAACCTGGCCGATCATGGCTATGTGACCGACGACTTGGTCGATCATTACCGTGCCCGCGCCAAGGGCGGCGTGGGCCTCATCATCACCGAGGTCGTGACGGTCGAGCCTACCTATACCTATCTGCCGGGTGACATGTGCTGCTACGACGACACGTTTATCCCCGGCTGGGAAAAGCTCGCCGCAGCCGTCCACGAGTATGGCTGCAAGATCATGCCGCAGCTCTTCCACCCCGCCTACATGGCCTTTAACATCCCGGGCACGCCGCGCCTGATCGCTCCGTCCTTCGTGGGACCGTCCTATGCCCGCGAGGCACCGCGCCCCATCACGGTCGATGAGATTCACGAGCTCACGCATCAGTTTGGCGACGCTGCCGTACGTATGCAGAAGGCCGGTGTCGATGGCGTCGAGGTCCATGCGGCACACGCCCACGGCATGCTTGGCGGTTTTTTGACCCCGCTCTATAACAAGCGTACCGATGAGTACGGTGGTTCGCTCGACGCCCGCATGCGCTTCCTGCTCGAAGTCATCGCCGAGATTCGCGAGCGCTGCGGCAAGGACTTTATCATCGACGTCCGCATCTCGGGCGATGAGTACACCGATGGCGGTCTGACCCTCAACGACATGATCTACGTCTCGCGTCGCCTGGAGAAGGCCGGCGTCGACATGATTCATGTGTCGGGCGGCACCACCATCAAGCGCGGTTCCGCGATTCCTGCCGCCGGTACCCAGCAGGCCTCGCACGCCGCCTGTTCGCGCGAGATCAAGAAGCACGTCAACATTCCCGTCGCCACCGTCGGACGTATCAACGAGGCCTGGATCGCCGAGGAGCTGATCGAGGACGGCGCTGCCGACATCTGCATGATGGGCCGCGCCAATCTGTGCGATGCCGAGTTCTGCAATAAGGCCGCTGCCGGCAACGCCGACGACATCCGCCCCTGCATCGGCTGCCTGCGCTGCCTGAACGGCATTATGTTTGGCAAGCGCATCTCCTGCACCGTCAATCCCGATGTTGAGCGCGACGAGGCCGGCTACGAGCCTGCCGCCGAGGCTAAGAACGTGCTGGTTGTGGGCGCTGGTCCTGCGGGCATGGAGGCAGCCTACATTGCTGCCAAGCGCGGCCACAACGTAGTGCTCGTGGATAAGCAGGACGAGCCGGGTGGCGAGATGCGCATCGCGGCCGTTCCGCCGGCAAAGCAGGAACTCACCCGCGTGATCAAGTATCAGTACCGTCGCCTGGCCGAGGTCGGCGTGAAGTGCGTATTTGGCACCGAGCTTACTGCCGAGGACATTCAGCGTGACTACGCCGGCTACGAGGTCGTCCTGGCCTATGGCGCCGAGCCCATCGCCCCGGCCTTCATGCAGGGATTTAAGCAGGTCATGACGGCTGACGACCTGTTGGGCGGCAAGGCTTTCCCGGGCAAGAAGATTGTCATCGTGGGCGGCGGCACCGTCGGTTGCGAGACGGCCGACTACCTGGCCCCGTTGGTCAACGATCTGTCGCCGGCCAATCGCGACGTCACCGTCATCGAGATGACCAAGACGCTCGCCGCCAACGAGGGCGGCGCCGGTCGCGCGGTGCTCATCACGCGCATGCTCTCCAAGGGCGTTCACGTGCTGACCGAGGCCAAGGTGACCGAGATTACCGAGGATGCCATCAGCTACGAAAAGGACGGCGAGATCCACACCATCGCCGATGCCGATACGCTGGTACTTGCCATGGGCTATCGTCCCAATACCAAGTTGGCCGACGACCTTGCTGCAGCCGGCGTTACCACCCACGTGTTGGGCGATGCCAACAAGTGCGGCAACATCCGCGACGCCATCGGCGATGGCTACAAGGTTGCTTGCGAGCTCTAGTCAACCCCTTGGTGCATGTGAGGCCTATCCCCGCGGCGTCAGTCGGTAGATAGCAAAAAGCGGCGGTCGTCCCGTACATGGGACGACCGCCGCTTGCGTTAGCTGCAATGAGTCGTGCGATTAGAGCCCCAGGAGCTCCTTGACCTTGGCGATGATGGCCTCGTCGGTGGCGTTGGCAAAGAAGTACTCCTGGAAGTGCTCGCCGGCAAGTGCGCCCTTCACCAGGTCCTGATCGATCTCGCCCAGAACGTCGACGAGCGGACGCATAGTCACAGCGCGCACGCCGTCGAGGATCTTCTTGTTGCGCTGCTCGGGCTCAACACGCTCGGCAGGATAGCCGTTGCCCGAACCAAAGCCAAAGAGCTTCTCAAAGGTGTACTCGAGGTTGAGCTCCTGGCCCCAGCCGTTCTTGAGGGCGAAGGGCATGGCGACAGCGTTACCGTCGTTGACCTGGGCAAAGGTGTAGGCATCGAGCGGGTCGGCAACATGGCCGCACAGCACGCCGGGGAAGGAGTTGCAGGCGAGCATGGCGCCCTCGCCGGTGCCACAGCCGGTCACGACGTAGTCGGCAGCGCCGGAGTTGAGCAGCACGGCGGCCAGGATGCCGTTCTGCACATAGGTGAGGGGCTTGGAGTCGGCGTCGGCATACATGCCATAGTTAAAGACGGTGTGGCCCATGGGCTCGACAACCTTCTTAAGGGCAGCCTCGATCATAGGGTTCTTGGAGTTCTGAGAGTTTTCGTTGATCAGAGCGATTTTCATTGCGAATTACCTTCCTATTTCTAACTTGCGGTGGAATACGGATTGTTTTGCCTGATAGAAGCCAAAACCAATCCTTATCTCACCGCAACTCAAATGAAAAACGAGTGGATGAAACCTGATGTGGGCAGTTGCGGTGACGCTTATTGAGGCTGCTTTCCAATGTATGCGAGGATGCCGCCGTCGACGTAGAGGATGTGGCCGTTGACGAAGTTCGATGCATCGGAAGCCAAGAACACGGCGGGGCCCTTCAGGTCCTCGGGCGTGCCCCAACGGGCGGCTGGCGTCTTGGCAATGATGAACTGGTCAAACGGGTGGCGGCTGCCGTCGGGCTGCGTCTCGCGCAGCGGTGCGGTCTGCGGCGTGGCGATGTAGCCGGGCCCAATGCCGTTGCACTGGATATTGGCCTCGCCAAATTCCGAGCAGATGTTCTTGGTGAGCATCTTGAGCCCGCCCTTGGCGGCGGCATAGCCGGCGATGGTCTCGCGACCCAGCTCGCTCATCATCGAGCAGATGTTGATGATCTTGCCGTGGCCCTTGGCGATCATGCCAGGCAGGCAGGCCTTTGACACGATAAACGGTGCGTTGAGGTCGATATCGACGACGCGGCGGAAGTCCTCGGCGCTCATGTCGAGCATCGGGGTACGCTGGATGACGCCGGCGTTGTTGACCAGGATGTCGGGCGTGGTGCCAAAGTCGGCCTCGATCTTGGCGATGAGCTCGGCGACGACAGTCTCGTCGGTGACGTCGGCAACATAGCCGTGAGCGTCAAAGCCCAGCTCACGGTAGTGCTTCTCGGCTTCGGCGACTTTGTCGGCGTGACGGGCGTTAAAGGCGATCTTGGCGCCGGCCTCTCCGAGCGCCTCGGCAATGGCCATACCGATGCCATAGGTGGCGCCGGTCACGAGCGCGACCTTGCCATCCAGGCGGAAGCTGTCCATAAGATCAGACATAGCGATCCTTTCAAAAGAAACGTTCATCTATATAAGTCTTGCTTTTCATACAAGGTCAGTATAGGAGAAGATGGGGAATTAAAAGACAGATTCTCCTAAAAACAGGTGAACGTTCACTTTTAAAAGGTAAACGGTGGTCTCGCCCTTGCCGTGCGGACGTCTATTTGCTCTGTTCCTGCGCTCCCTCTGCGATCATGTTGCGGTTGTACACCAGATGCAGGTACATCGCGTCGTGCGCTGCGGTGGGATTGCGCGCGGCGATGGCGTCGGCCACGCCGCGGTGGGTGCGGATGGTTTCCTCAACCAGCTTTTTGCCGGTCACGTCAATAAACAGGGGGACAGATGCCTTGAGCACGCCCATCAGGCGGGGAACGACGAGGTTTCCGGAGCTCTCGGCAATGGCATTGTGGAACGCGGTGTCGGCGGCGGAGTAATCCTCACCGGCCTCGGCCAGGCGCTCGGATTCGTCGCAGAGCTCTTTGATGCAGATGATTTGATCGTCGGTCGCGTGCTCTGCGGCCATGCTGGCCATCTGCGGCTCGATCATAAAGCGAACTTCGAGTAGGTCGCGCGCCAGACGCTGCTTGTCGTCGATAAAGGTAAAGCCCAGCGGGTCGTCGGCAACGCCGGGGTTTGACGCCACATAGGTGCCCGAGCCCTGCTTAATGCGCACGATGTTGCGTGACTGCAGCAGCTTCATAGCCTCGCGTACGGTGCTCCTGCCAGCACCCAGGCGCTCGACGAGCACAGCCTCCTTGGGCAGGCGGTCGCCTTGCTCAAGATGCTCATCCAGGATCAGTTGAATAATTTTCTCCGAAATCTGCTCGGGGAGTCCCGAATCGGCTCGTGCCACGCTTCACCTCATATCAAAAGAATTCATCAGAGCTATTCTAGCTCATTTAACAGAAGCCGTGGTGGTTCGCTCCGACAATGGAGAGCTGTAAGTAGCCGTTTACCGTCAAAAACAGATCGTTCAGGAAATACATCAGATGTATTTTGAAAAAAGTTTCCCTTTTAAACATCAGACCTATTGAAAACACGCTATAGTCTAAGACGAATTCAAAAGGTCTGATGAATTGGAGGAAAGATGTCAGACCCAACGTTTATGGCCGACCCCACCAGGCTGGTCATCGCCGCTATCGTGGGCATCGCGCTGCTGCTTGCGCTCATCATTAAGTTCAGGCTGCATCCTGTGCTTTCGATGATGGTCTCGGCGCTCGCGATCGGCATCGGCGCCGGTATGCCGCTCGACCTGGTGGCGGACACTGTCACCAAGGGCGTGGGAACCACGCTGCAAAACATCGCCCTGCTCATTGGCCTCGGCTCGATGTTTGGCCAGATTCTTGAGGAGAGCGGCGGCGCCAAGAAGATCGCCCAGACCTTCATCGATACCTTTGGGCAGGGTCATTCCAGCTGGGCGCTGGGCATTACCGGTCTGGTTATCGGCACTACGGTGTTCTTTGAGGCCGGCGTGGTCGTTTTGATCCCACTTGCGTTTAGCGTGGCATCCCAGACCAAGAAGTCGACGCTCTACTACGGCATCGCGCTGCTCGCGGGACTGGCCGCTGGCTATGCGTTTGTGCCGCCTTCGGCCGGTTCGGTTTTGGTCGCCGGCACGCTCGGTGTCGACCTGGGCACCATGATTCTCGTCGGTATCCCTACCGCCTTCATCGCCATGGCGATCGCCGGCGTCATCTGGGGCCGTAACGTGGGCGGTCGCATCTTTACCGATGTTCCGGAGCACTTTACCTCTGCCGAGGGCGCGAGCGACGAAAAGGAGCTTCCCTCCTTTGGCATGGTGCTTGCCATCGTGCTCACGCCGCTTTGTCTGATTTTGCTGGGCACGCTGTCTTCTTATATCCCCATGCCCGCCGAGCTCGCCTCGATTCTCGCCTTCCTGGGCAAGCCGTTCGTCGCTTTGACGCTCGCCACGCTCGTCGCGATGTATCTGCTGGGCGCGCGCCGCGGCTACTCCGGCGCCGAGCTCAAGGCCTTGCTCGACCGCTCTCTTAAGCCCGTCGGCATGATCTTGCTGGTTATCGCTTGCGGCGGCGTCATTCGCTGGATGCTGCAGGACTGCGGCTTGGGCCAGGTTATCGGCCCTATGCTCGAGGCCTCACCGCTGCCTTTGGTGGTCGTTGCCTTTTTGATTGCCGTCATGGTGCGTGCCTCTGTCGGCAGCTCCATCGTCGCTATGACCATGGCATCGGGCATTATGGCCGCCATGCCCGCGGTTGCCGGAGCCTCGGTGCTCATGCGTGCCGCTATCTGTCTTGCCATCTGCGGCGGTGCCACGGCCCTCTCGCACGTCAACGATGCCGGTTTTTGGATGTGCTCCTCGTTCCTGGAGATTGACGAGAAGACCACCCTCAAGTCCTGGACCGTTATGGAGACGCTCATCGGCCTTTCGGGCCTCGCCTGCGCCCTGGTGATTTCGTTCTTCGCCTAGTTCGCGTAGCTAAGCATCTTCCGCCGAGTGCATCGCTCGGTACCCATTTCACCTGATTCATTAACCAACGATTGGTACAACCGTTCAAACCAAAAGAGGAGAGCATTATGGACGAGAAGACCAAGGCACAGATTCAGCAGGAGGCAGCCGACTTGGTTGCCAAGCTGCAGCCGCGTTCCGGCAAGTTTCGCACCATCAGCCCCGAGATGGACCCGCTGCGTCTGGGCTCTGGCTGGTCCATCGAGGATCTGGACAAGCCGCAGGTCATTATCGAGTCGACGTTCGGCGACTCGCACCCGGGTTCTGCCGGCCTGTTTGATCTGGTCGAGGAGGTCCGTGCCGGCGTTGCCGAGGCTGGCGGTCACGGTGCCCGTTACTTCTGCACCGATATCTGCGACGGCGAGGCCCAGGGCCACGACGGCATTAACTACTCGCTGCCCAGCCGCGACATGATCGCCAACATGATCGAGATCCATGCCAAGGCCACCCCGTTCGACGCCGGCGTCTTTGTCGCCAGCTGCGATAAGGGCCTGCCTGCGAACCTTATGGCCATGGGCCGCATCAACATCCCCTCCATCGTCGTTACCGGCGGTGTCATGGATGCAGGCCCCGACCTGTTGACCCTGGAGCAGCTCGGTGCGATTTCTGCCCGCTACGAGCGCGGCGAGATCTCTCGCGAGGAACTTGAGTTTGCCAAGCACAACGCATGCCCCAGCTGCGGCGCCTGCTCCTTTATGGGCACCGCGTCGACCATGCAGGTTACCGCCGAGGCCCTGGGCCTTATGCTCCCCGGCACGGCCCTGCTGCCCGCAACCAGCTCCGATCTGCGTGAGTTTGCGCGCGAGGCCGGCCGTCAGTCCGTGTGGCTCTCCGAACACAACCTGTGCCCGCGCGACATCGTGACCAAGGAGTCCTTCGAGAACCTCATCATGGTCCACGGCGCCATTTCCGGCTCCACCAACTCGCTGCTGCATATCCCTGCGATCGCCCGCGAGTTTGGCATCGAGATATCCGCCGACGACTTCGACCGTCTGCACCGTGGTGCCCACTACCTGCTCAACGTTCGTCCCGCAGGTGAGTGGCCGGCGCAGTTCTTCTACTATGCGGGTGGCGTGCCGCGCATCATGGAGGAGATCAAGTCGATGCTCCACCTCGACGTCATGACCGTCACCGGCAAGACCCTCGGCGAAAACCTCGAGGACCTTAAAAACAACGGCTACTACGAGAAGTGCGGCCGCTACTTGGAGAAGTGGAACCTCAAGCGCGAGGACATCATTCGCCCGTTTGACCAGGCTTTTGGTACCGATGGCTCCATCGCCATTCTCCACGGCAACCTTGCCCCCGAGGGCGCCGTCGTCAAGCACACGGTTGTTCCGCGCGAGATGTTCCAGGCCACGCTTAAGGCACGTCCGTTCGATTGCGAGGAGGACGCTATCCACGCCGTCCTGACGCACGAGGTCAAGCCCGGCGACGCCGTCATCATTCGCTACGAGGGCCCCAAGGGCTCTGGCATGCCCGAGATGTTCTACACCACCGAGGCTATCGCCAGCGACCCCGAGCTGGGCGCGAGCATTGCCCTGATCACTGACGGCCGCTTCTCCGGCGCCTCCAAGGGCCCGGCTATCGGTCACGTTTCGCCCGAGGCTGCCGTGGGCGGCCCGATTGCCCTGATTGAGGAGGGCGACCTTATCCGAATCAACATCCCCGAGCGCTCGCTGTCCATCGTGGGCATCGCCGGCAAGGAGATGGAGCCGGCCGAGGTCGACGCCGTCCTGGCCGAGCGCCGAGCCGCTTGGAAGCCCAAGGCTAATCGTTACACCTCCGGCACGCTCAAGTTCTTTACCGAGCATGCAGTTTCCGCCATTCAGGGTGGCTACATGGAGTAGCGCCCATGCGCATCAAATATCTCCTCTCATAGATGCGCGGCACAAAGAGCCTCGAGTTCAGCCACGTCACCGGGGCGCGTTGTTCAGCGCCGCCGGGGCGCTCCACTCAAACGACAAGAGACGTCTTACGCAAGCGCCCGCGTCCGTGGATAAAACCACGGGCGTGGGCGCTTCACTTTATTCCCAGCCCTTCCACACGTCAGGCTCGTAGCCAACGGTTGCCTGGCGGCCGTTGCGAACGATGGGCTCACGAAGAATCTGCTGGTTATCGAGCACCTTTTCGAACTTCTGGTCGGCAGCAAGATACTGTACGAGCGCAACCGTGTCGGCATCTTTCGCCTTTGGATCGATCACAGCGTCGATCCCGCCGACGGCGCGCGCCACGCTTTCGAGCTCGCCTTTGCTCATCCCCTTTTCCTTCAAGTCGATGAACTGGAACTTCACACGACGTTCCTTGAAATAGCGCTGCGCCTTCTTAGTATCGAAGCTTTTCTTCGTGCCGAATATCTGGATGTTCATACGTACCGTCTTCGCTCAATTCTCGTCCGTCCATGATACGACAAGGGAGCCGAGCAAAAACAGAGCAGGCGGAGATGGAGGAGGACGGCGACCGACCGTCGGCAAGAGTCGGCCGGATCGGACTGGCGCCCAGCGCGCGCCGGCGACACGCTCGCAGCTGCACACATAGCCGATGTACAAGCTCGCCGCGGCGTTCCCTCGCCCCGCGGTGTGGCGATAGAGAAGCACGCCACCCGTCAACGATGGCGCCTCGGTGAAGAAAATCAACGTCTGGGTTACATCCCTTGAAAGGGGCGAAGACGGCTGCTAGAATACCTCCCCGCTATGAAGGATTTGACCAAAGCATACATCGCAATTCGGCGGCCCCTGGTATACGGGGCCTCTCCTGTTGTTCCCCAAGTGCGCTCTGAGCAGCCGCTTTCTTCCTGTCGTATCTGATGCACGCATAGCACGTGCATGTTATTTCGCCCGTGGGCCGGCGCGCCTTCGGCGAAGAATCGAATAGATACGAAGGAAGCTTATGTCTGATAATTGTACGGTCGCGCCCGCCAATGGGCGCATTACCGGTACCCAGATCCGCATCGTCGCGGTCGTCGTCCTGGGTGCCTTCTTGGCGCTACTGAACCAAACGGTGATGTCGCCTGCGCTGCCGGTCATCATGTCCGATTTCGCCATCGATGCCTCGACTGCCCAGTGGATCATGTCCATATACCCGCTGGTGAGCGGCATCATGGTCCCCGTTTCGGCGTTCCTTATCGACAAGTTCAGCACCCGCGCGCTATTCTTCGGGGCGACGCTGGTGTTCGCGCTGGGCACGTTGCTGTGCGCCGCAGCCCCTGATTTCCTGTTCCTCATCATCGGTCGCGTGTTGCAAGCGGCGGGCTCAGGCGTGCTCATGCCGCTTGTCTCGGTGGTTCCCATGCTGGTGTTCCCCGTCGAGAAACGAGGAACGGCTATGGGCATGGCGGGCATCGTCATGTCGGCGGGTCCCGCGGTCGGCCCCGTCGTAGGCGGCGCGGTGATCGACACGTACGGCTGGCGCACCATGATCGGCGCCATCGTCCCCCTCGCAATTCTCGTGCTGGTGCTGGGCGTGTTCATGCTGAAAAACGTGGGCGAGCTGAAGAACCCCAAGCTCGACCTGCCCTCGGTCGTCCTCTCCACCATCGCCTTCGGCGGACTTCTCTACGGGTTCTCGAGCGCCTCGTCGATGGGTTGGGGCAACCCCGTGGTGCTCGGCTCGATCGTCGCAGGTGTCGTGTGCTTGGTGCTGTTCGTCGTACGCCAGGGCAAAATCGAGGACCCGCTGCTTCAACTGGGCACGCTCAAGACGCGCGAGTTCCGCGTGGCCGCCATCATCGTCACGCTCATCAACGCCGCATGCCTGGTCACCAACACGCTGTTGCCGTTGCTGCTGCAAACCTCGCTTGGCGCTTCGGCCTTCGAAACCGGCATGGCCATGCTTCCCGCCGCGGCGGTGGGCATCATCATCAGCCCTATCTCCGGCGTGGTGTTCGACAAGTTCGGTCCGCGTGCCATCTCGATCGTCGGCCTGGCCCTCATGACCGGCGCCCTGTTCCTGCTCTCGCTTTCGACGGTAAACACGCCCATCTTGGTGGTTGCGCTGTTCTGCATGCTGCAGTCCGCCGGCCAGTCGCTCGCGAACATGCCGGTGAACACATGGGGTGTCAATGCCTTGAAAAATGACATGATCGCCCACGGCAACGCCATCGCGAACACCGGTCGCCAGGTCGCCGGCGGTTTGTGCACGGCGCTCATCATCACGGTCATGACAAGCGTCACCGCGTCGGCCGGCGTCGATGCGAGCATCCAAGTAGCCACCGCCGTGGGCGCGGGCGTCGCTTACAAGGTGTGCGCGGCAATCGGCCTCGTTTCCCTTATCTGCGCCATATTCAGCGTGCGCACCAAGAAAACCGCACCGAAAACGAAGGAGGCATAAGCGATGTCCGAGATTCTGTCCGAGCGCATCCCGCTCGAGCTCGAGGGGACGCCCGTTTCGAGCATCATGATTGAAGAGCCGTTCACCTGCACGCAGGATTGCACGATTTCCGACGTGGTGCGCATGCTCGCCGAAAACGAGGTGAGCAGCATGCCCGTAATCGATGAGCGCAACCAGGTGGTCGGGTTCATCTCCGACGGCGATGTCATGGGAGCCATCGCGCAGCATCGCGCTCACACCATCTTCACGGGCGGCGACGCGTCCATGCTGTACTTCGACGATCAGAGCCTTGAGCAGCGCATCGAAGACCTGAAGGATCGCTGCGTCATGGATTTCGCGACGCGCCAGGTAGTGTGTGCCCGTCCCGAGCAGAGCATCGCCCGCGTCGCCGCGCTGCTGGCGAAGAAGAAGTTCAAGAAGCTTCCTGTGGTTGATGACGAGGGCAAACTCGTGGGGGTCATCCGCCGCTCCGCCATCACCAAATACATCTTCGGCATCCTTTTCCAATAGGGGCAGGTCGCACTTGAGGCGAACATCTCGAGGCATCGAGCCAGCAACTGGACCAGACAACCTTGACACGCACGCGCTTTCCCTCGATGCTTCGGTAAGGGGAGCTGCGAAAATCGCAGCACGGGTGATCGGCGCCGCGCCCCCGAAGGCAAAAGCGAACACGGGAGCGATACGATGGGAAAAGTCCTGGACGAAGATTTGGTTTATGAGATTCTCTCCGTCGTGGCAGAGATTCCGGCGGGATGCGTCGCCTCGTACGGTCAGATAGCGCGCCTCATCGGCAGGGAGAAAAACTCTCGCCTGGTCGGAGCGGTGCTGAGCGAGGCGGATCGCTACGGCGATTATCCCTGCCACCGCGTCGTCAACCACGCGGGACGCCTCGCGCCAAACTTCCCCGACCAGCGAGCACTACTGACGGAGGAAGGAGTCGCCTTCCGAGACAACGGCTGCGTCGACATGAAAAAGCACCAGTGGAACGAGTAGCCAGGCAGCGTAGCGTCGAAAGGAGCGACGCCACGGGGAACGACCTGCGCCCCGCCGCCGGACAACCTATGGCAAAGTGACACGTCCCACAAAGAGCGGCGCACCAGTACGAGACACGACCGCGACGTAAAAAGACCCTATGATACTCGTAAGCATCTATCTGATTGCCCGCCTCGAGGTACGCAAAGAACGAGAGATGCCGAAACCCCTAGACAAAGAAAAAGGTCGGGAGCTTTTATGCTTCCGACCTGAAGTTTCATGGTCGCGGGGGGGGCGGATTTGAGCCACCGACCTTCGGGTTATGAGGTCGCTACGACGTTGTTTCATTCAGACATTTCGACCCAAATTGAAGTCAATATAACTCCAGGTCATTTGATGTTTTCATAGATTTACGAAAGAAAAGTACGCGGAATAATTCGACCCAAATTCGACCCACAACGAGCTTGAAAGCGGTCAGGCGGAGCATTACCCTTGGGGTGTGACCCCACGCAGGGCCCACCACCAAGGGTCTGTCTCTTATACACATCTGACGCTG
>UQXA01000013.1 GCA_900544865.1 uncultured Collinsella sp.
CGGAATCGGCTGAAGTGCGATGGCGAAATTGGTTGTTTTTACAGTAGCGCTAACACCACGACCAGGGCGGCGGCGGTCGTGGTGCCGCAGCCCTCGACGCCGAGCAGCGCGGGCGCGTTCGCCTCCAGCAGCGCGCGGATGCGCTCGTCGAGGGACTCGACCTGGCTGCGGGCCTCCTTCCAGACCGCCGCGACGGACCGCAGCGAGGCCAGCACGCTCTCCTCGAGCGCGTCGCCCGCCTTCCTCCCGCGCGCGAGCAGCGGCATGAGGTCCTTCGGCCGCTCGCGGCCCCTGAACCGCTCCCTCAGGGCGCTCGGGGCCGTCGTGAGCATTGACTTCGCGCAGGCCACGCAGGACGTGGACGTCGCGACGGCCAGCCTGCGCGCGACGTAGAGCTGGCGCACCGCCTCGACCCAGCCGTCCTGCGACTTCGGCACGGAGCAGCCCTTCCCGGACGCCGCCTTGCGCGCCGCGCGCTCGGCGTCCAGCGGGTCGCTCTTCCCCTCGCCGGGCCTCACCTTGTCCCTCTTGGGCCTGAGCACCTCGACGACGTTGTACCCGAGCTCCACGAGCCTCCTCGTCAGCCCGGCCCCGTACGATGCCGTGCCCTCGACGCCGACGACCATGCAGCTCCCCGGGTCGCCTATCGCCTCCGCCAGCCTGTCGTAGCCCTCGGGGTCGGCCCCGAAGCTCCCGCTCCAGATCTTCCTCCCGAGGCCGTCGAGCAGGCACAGGACATGCACGTCCTTGTGCGTGTCGACGCCCGCGATGACCGTTTCGCCTTCCATTTTCGCTCCCCTCGGTCTGCCGCCTGCTCCGCGCCCGGGTCTCCCAGACATTGCACTGACGGGAGCGCTACAATCCAATTGGCTTGTCCGATTGTCCGCGCTCATGCTCCTATTAGGTCATGGCAGGACTCCGGGACGCGGATGCCGGGGCGAGACAGATCGGATTTGAGGACGGCCGAAGAGGCGTCAGCAGGTCAGTGGGTCATCGTCCCGGCATTCAGCATCAGGGTAGCGCTGCGACGCGGAAATCGCGCGCCGTTGCCGCGCCCCGCAGTGCCCGCTTCCCCCGAGAACAATTATCAGTGCAGGTAGAAAGCTTGCCGATTTTCGAAAAAGTCGGCTATGGTTGACCCCTGTGGCCTAAACGTAGTAGATGGGCCCTTTCTGTGGTGCGGCACCAAGCCGGTCATTTTGGGATGGGACTATTTTGACTACTCATTGGCTGCTCTGGCAATCGGGCTGCAAAAGTAGTCAAAAAAGCTCCGTCCCAAATTAGCTACCTTGCTCTGGCGGGCGGGAGCAGGTAAGATATACCGAGCGCCTAGCGCGTTCGATGGGTTCGGATGACGACATGTTCCGAATCTGGTCAGGTCCGGAAGGAAGCAGCCATAAGGAGCCTCTGTCGGGCATCCGAATCCATCGAGCGCACGGGCGTTTTTTGGTGCCGCGACATGGCCCGGCCGGCGGCGAGGTATTTGGTGTCTCGCTGGTCCTCGGCTTCGCCTGCGGGATCGCTCGACTACCAAACACCTCGCCGCCGGTCGGGCCCCGTCGTCCAAAAATCACCCGTAAAGGCGCGTTTATCTAATTAAATCTATCCCTTGCGGAATGCGGCTTGCTGGTGTTGTCTGGGCATTGAAGGCTATGTGGTTCAAGAGGCGGCGGTGCTGTTGCTTGAATTTTTACAGTTAAAGAGGCCCGTTTCCCTGGGTTGGGGAAACGGGCCTCTTTTTGTCTCTGGGTTTGTGGATTGGCGAAGGTAGTATGCTTTGGCGGCTATTTTGAGTTCTTGAGGCGGCGTGTGGCTGTGGCGGTTATTCCGAGGCCTGCGGCGGCGACTGCTGCGAGTGCGATTGCGCTCGGCGCTGCATCGCCCGTGTTCGCGAGCTTGCCGGCGGTCGTATCTGCTTGCTTGCCGCTGCTCGAGTTCGCCTGCTTGGTGGAGCTTGGCGGGGTATTTTTGCCGGTCGCGGACGAGCCGGTGGGCTGTGTCGTCTCGGTCGGTTGCGCTGAGCCGGAGGGAGGTGTTGTCTCGGTGGGTTTTGTTATCTCGGGTGAGGCGGCCTTATCTGCTGCGGCTTTTGCCTCTTCGTATGCCTTGCAGGCATCGTCATAGGCCGTTTGCGCCTTTTTCAAATCGTCGAGGAGCGCATCTCGCTTGGCTATGTCCTCATCGATGTGGGCTTTAGCTTCCTCCGCCTCACTTTCGGAATCCTGAACCTGTCTTTCCTGGCTTTCGAGCCGGCGTCGGTAGGAGTGAAGATCATCTTCACAAGATTTCTCTCGCCTTTCTGCCGACATGATCTCACGTCGCAACTGCTTAATATGCTCTTTAGTAGCTGTGCTGGGCTCCTCGTCGCCGAGTGCTTCAAGTGCCTTATCTAATTCTGCCTGAAGGCCGCTTGTCCGGCTGTGGGCCTCATCGTATTTGGCTTGGGCTGCATCGACGTTCGCTTGCATGGCGGGAAGGCGTTCCCTCCGTTTGGCGGCTTCCGTCACCACCATGTCGTAGATCTCTTGAAAAGCGGCAATGTCATCATCGATTGCCGCAAGTTTCTCGGGACTTGCGGCAACTTTTGCGGCCTCGAGGGTTTTGAGCGCTTCCTGCATGGCTGCATACGCTTTTTCTTTTGCGGCGGCCGCATCTTCCGTCTGCAAGGCAACTGCACCGGTGGGGGAACTGGTTTCTGCCGCAATTGCCGTTACGGGGGCGATTCCCGCGACAAGTGCCGCGGAAAGGGCGATGCCCACGGTTGCTCGTCTTGCTCTTCTTGCGAGAATGTCGTTCATCTCGGCACCTCATTTCAAGGGTCGGCGACTAACTTGGTAGCACTAATGTAAGTATACCAAGTGGTCGACCCGACACTGGCTGGGTACGCGCCTCTCCGCTTCTTTGGAAACCGAACCCCATTAGAAATGACGAGTTGTTTACGCTTCTTTTGGGCTCACCGTACTATCATGATTCGGATTGAGTGTGAATGATGATAGGGAGCGCCTATACATGATTGAGCTGCTCAGGCGTTTTGGTGGTAAGTTTCGCCGGTATATGGTGATCGGCCCTGCGTGTAAGCTGATCGAAGTGATCTTTGACCTGCTGACGCCGCTGGTGATTGCCCAGATGATCGATAAGGGTATTGGCGCACACGATGTCAACGCCGTCGTCCACTACGGTATGCTGCTTGGCGCCATGGCTGTGATCGGCATCTCGTTTACGCTCGTCTGCCAAAAGATGGCGGCGCTCACCTCGCAGGGCATGGGCACCGATATCCGCGGTGCGCTCTACCAGCACATCAACAAGTTGAGCTATGCCGAACTCGACCGCTTTGGCACGCCGTCGCTTATCACCCGCATCACCAACGACGTCAACCAGGTGCAGCTCGCTGTGGCGCTGGGCGTACGCATGCTCATCCGCTGGCCCTTCTTGGCGGTGGGCTCTATGTGCGCGGCCCTTGCCATCGACCTTAAGCTCGGCATGATCTTCTTGATCTGCACGCCCGCTATCGGCCTGGTGTTTTGGTTTGTCATGGCGCGCTGTATCCCGTATTACAGGCAGCTGCAGGCAAAGCTCGACCGCATCGCGCTTATCTGCCGCGAGGGGCTTTCGGGCGCCCGCGTTGTTCGCGCCTTTGTGCGTGAGGACCACGAGCGCGAGCGTTTTGCCCAAGCCGCCGATGACCAGGCCAATACTGCCATCGCGGTGGGCAAGCTCTCGTCGATCCTTAATCCCGTCACGTTTCTTGTGATGAACCTGGGCGTGTGCGCCATCCTGTGGGTGGGCGGCATCCAGGTCAACGTGGGCGAGCTCACGCAGGGTCAGGTCATGGCGTTTGTGAACTACATGACGCAGACGCTCACCTCCATCGTGTACGTCGCCAACCTGGTCGTGGTCTTTACCAAGGCGAGCGCCAGCGCGTCGCGTATCAACGAGGTGCTCAATTGCGTGCCGAGCATCGCTGACGAGGGCAACCAGCCGGTCGCGCTGCCTGAGCCGAGCGACCTGACGGGTGGCGCTGTTCCGGTCCCTGCGCTGAGCTTTGACCATGCGAGCTTCTCGTTTGGCGCCGGCGCGGCAAATGCCGTCAACGATGTGACCCTGGAGCTCCCGCTGGGCAAGACGCTTGGCATTATCGGCGGTACGGGTAGCGGCAAGTCCACGCTCGTCTCGCTTATCCCGCGCCTGTACGATGCGAGCGCCGGCAGCGTGAGTGTGATGGGCGCCGACGTGCGCACCTGGCCGCTCGACCAGCTGCGCCGTGTGGTCGCGACCGTTCCACAGCGTGCGTCGCTGGTGAGCGGCACCATCCGCAGCAACCTGACCTGGCGCGACGAGGCTGCGACCGACGAGGATCTCTGGGCGGCGCTCGACATGGCGCAGGCGAGCGAGTTCGTGCGCAACAAGCCGCAGGGGCTCGATACCCCGGTCGAGGCGGGCGGTAAGAACTTCAGCGGTGGCCAACGCCAGCGCCTGACCATCGCGCGCGCCCTGGTGGGCTCGCCTCAGATATTGATCATGGACGATTCTGCCTCGGCGCTCGACTTTAAGACCGACGCGGCGCTTCGCCATGCCATCCGCGAGCGCAGTGTGCGCGGTGCCGCCGAGGGCGGGCTGCCGCTCACGACCGTCATCGTGAGCCAACGTGTCTCGACCGTGCGCGACGCCGATATGATCTGCGTACTTGACCACGGTTCGGTCGCGGGCCTGGGCGCGCACGATGAGCTCTACACGACTTGCCAGCTCTACCGCGAGATTTGCCAGTCGCAGCTTCGCCGCGAGGAGCTCGAGGGTCAGCAGGGGAGCACGACGCCCGCGTCCGCCCCGACCGCCCCCGCATCCGTCTGCGCAAAGGAGGGCTGCTAAATGAATCCGTACACTTCCTCCGGTTCGGTCGCCACGATGACGGCCAACGTGTCCGGCAACGATAGCCTCAACGACCTGGGAGACGGTCCGCGCCAGCCCGGCGATCCCGAGCACTATCCCGTGGGTGCGGTGACTCGCCGCCTGATGGGCTACGTTCGTCCGCATCGCGTCTCGTTTGCGGCATCGTTTTTGAGTGCCGCCGTCTCGGTGATCCTGCAGCTCTACACGCCCATCCTCATTGGCGAGGGTATCGACCTGATCGTCGCCGCCGGGCAGGTTGACTTCGATGCGCTGCTGCCGCTCGTTACCAAACTCGCGATTGTCGTCGTAGGTGCTGCGGCCTTCCAGTGGCTGCAGGGCTATTGCGTCAACCGCCTGTCCTACGAAACGGTGCGCGACATGCGCGTGGAGGCGAGCGATAAGCTCAGCCGCATGCCGCTCAGCTTTATCGACAGCCATGCCCACGGCGACCTTATGAGCCGCGTGGTCAACGACGTCGATCAGGTGGGCGACGGTCTGCTGCAGGGCTTCACGCAGCTTTTCACCGGCGTCATCACCATCGTGGGCACGCTTGCGTTTATGCTTTCCATCAACCTGACCATGACGCTCGTGGTGGTGCTCGTCACGCCGCTTTCCATTTTTGCAGCCGGCGCCATCGCCAAGCTCTCCAACAAGAGCTTTACGGCACAGCAGCGTATTCAAGGGCAGCTCGGTGGTCATATTGAGGAGTACGTAGGCGAGCAGAAGCTTGTCGACGCCTTTGCCTATGGCCCCAACGCTCAGCAGCGCTTCGATGCCCTCAATGCCGAGCTCTACACCGCGGGCGAGCGCGCGCAGTTTATGGGTTCGCTCTCCAACCCCGGCACACGCTTTATCAATAACATCATCTATGCCGTGGTCGCTGTGATCGGCTGCGTGGGCGTGATCACGGGCGTGCCGGCGGCGCTTACGGTGGGCGGCGTGCAGATTTTCCTGTCCTATGCTAACCAGTACACCAAGCCGTTCAACGAGGTCACCAACGTCATTACGCAGGTCCAGACGGCGTATGCCTCGGCGCGCCGTATGTTTGCGCTGCTCGATGCGCGCGAGCAGGAGCCCGATGCGCCAGATGCCGTGGAACTTGCCGCACCGCAGGGCGAGGTCGCCCTTGAGCATGTGGACTTTAGCTACGTGCCCGACCGCAGGCTGCTGCAGGACATCTGCATCGAGGCTAAGCCCGGCATGCGCTTTGCCCTGGTCGGTCCTACGGGCTGTGGCAAGACGACGCTCATCAATTTGCTACTGCGTTTTTACGATATCGATGCCGGTCGCATTGCGGTCGATGGTCGTTCCTCGCGTGACTACACGCGCGCAAGCCTGCGCCGCGCCTTTGGCATGGTGCTGCAGGACACTTGGCTGTTCGAGGGCACGGTGGCGGACAACATCGCTTACGGTTGCCCAGGAGCTACGCGCGAGCAGGTTGTCGAAGCCGCCAAGCGCGCTCATGCGCATAAGTTTATCGTGCAGCTGCCAGGCGGCTACGATACGGTGATCGGCGAGGACGGCGGCACGTTTAGCCAGGGCCAAAAGCAGCTGCTGTGCATCGCACGCGTCATGCTCACCGACCCGGCGATTCTGCTGCTGGACGAGGCGACCTCGAGTATCGACACACGCACCGAGCTGCAGGTGCAGGCAGCATTCGACGAGCTCATGGCCGGCCGTACGAGCTTTGTCGTGGCGCATCGCCTGAGCACGATTCGCAACGCCGACTGCATTCTGGTCATGCGCGACGGCCAGATTATCGAGCGCGGCACGCACGACGAGCTGCTAGCGGCAGGCGGCTTCTACGCCGAACTCTACCGCAGCCAGTTTGCCCAGTAAGCAAGCCCGTGGGGCAAATTAATCAATCGACAGACGGTGGTTTACATCTGTCACGTTAGTACTAAGATAGTCATCTAATAAATTGCATTAGTGGCTTTAGTTTTGGGGGATACGAGGCAACGTGACTATGACGTGCTCTTTGGTGGTTAACAGCAAGAGCGGTAATACCAGGATGGTTTCGGGTGCGATCAAGCGCACTCTACAGGCTGCGGGTGTTGAGTTTGTCCATGCCGCGGCGTTGAGCGACGATGCGGATGCAGATCAGGTTGCGCTCGAGGCGCAGGGCGCCTGCGCGGCCGACACGGTGCTCGTCGGTTTTTGGTGCGACAAGGGCGCGTGCACGCCTTCGGTCGCGGCGTTGCTCTCCGCCTTGCACGGTAAGCGCGTGTTCCTGTTTGGCACCTGCGGCTTTGGGGCCGACCAGAGCTACTATCAGCAGATTATCGACCGCGTAACTTCCAATTTGGCTGGGGATGCCGAGCTTGCGGGCTGGGCGATGTGCCAGGGCAAGATGGGCCCCGCGGTCAAGCAGCGCTACGAGGCCATGCTCGAGCAAGATCCCGACAACGCTCGCTATAAGATGCTGCTCGACAACTGGGTTGCCGCGAAGGACCATCCCACCAAGGAAGATCTGGACAACATGGCGACGGTGGCCAAGAAGGCCGTGCTGGGCGAGTAACTTCGCTGTTCGCGGTGCTTCGTGCAAAACAATACAAATGTGAAAGCCTCGAAATTCTCGAGGCTTTTTTCTTGGCACTTGTGGGCGCAACCGCTGCAAGCGTTTGGGGCGACATTTTCCATCACCCCGATGACGAGGCCGTCCTGGATGACACGCTCGCATATGTTCGCTGGATGTATTCAGAGTGGGACGGGCTTTCCGGATGGATGGGGTTTCGGAAAGCCCGTCCCAGAATTTGCCTTTGGAGTGGGACGCAGTTTCCCAACGGGGCCGTAAGCGGAAACCGCATCCCACTCCGGACGTGAATTCTGGGACACGGTTTCCGGATGCAAAAAGACCACATGGCGTGGCCTTCAACTTATATATGTTCAGCAGGTGTCCCCATGACAAGCCGCGCTTCAACACCGAGGCGTCTGCCCGGCGACGCGGAATGTAAGGTTCATCGCGAGTTCCGCACGAGCCGGAGAGCACTTAATGTGCTCTCCGTGCGAGCAGGACTGTCCGAGCAGGGAACCTTACGTTCCGCGCCGCCGGGCAGACGAACCAGTTATGAGTGACCCGCTACTTGATCTTGGTCGTACCCGGCGCCAGGTTGGGGTCGGTCTCGTTGGCCTCGGTCTGGAAGTGCTCCGTATAGACGTTCTTGCCGTCGCGGAACATCTCGTAGTACTGCATCTTGGCGTAATCCTTGCGCGCCTTGGTGGCGGCTGCTGCGGCGGCGTCGTCACCGGTGACGTTGGAGGAGAGTGCCCAGCGCAGGCTGGAGTCCTCGTAGCCCACCGAGTTGATAGCGGGCAGCGACTTACGCAGCGTCATGTGCGCCTTCTGATAGTCGGTCAGCGGGGCACCGATCAGCTGCATAAGCTGGGTGGACAGGTAGTTGGTGGACAGGTCGTCGACCTCGCTCGTCTGGTCGCAACCGGCAACGTCGTAGTTGGCCCAGATGATGTAGTCGGTCTGCCACAGGCGCTCCTGATGCGTGGCGTCGTCTTCGCCGGTAAACCACTTATCGTTGAACTTGGACGGGAAGAACGGCTGATGATCGCCCCAGAACACCACGACTACCTTGCGGTCGAGCTTGCTCAAGGCGTTGAGGAAGTAGCGCAGCGCCTGGTCGGACTGCTCGATGCACGAGACGTACTCGTCGACATCGGAGAGCGTGCCGTCCTCGATGGTCTTGGCGTCCAGATCGGTCGTGTCGATGTTGAGGTGCATCTGCTTGTCGACCGGCAGCAGGCCCGTGTCGTAGCCCGAGTGGTTCTGCATGGTCACGTCGAAGATAAACTGCGGATCGGCGTTCTGGTCGAGCAGCTCAAGAATCTTGTCGTAGGTCGCCTGGTCGGTCACCATGCCGCGCAGGGTATCGGCGCCCTGGAAGTCGTTGATGGACAGGAACTGGTCAAAGCCAAAGTCCTTGTAGACGTTCTCGCGGTTCCAGTTGGTCGCGTGGTTGGGGTGCATAGCCGTGGTGGAATAGCCGAGCGATTTGAACTGCTCTGCCAGGTTCCCGGTCGTCTCCATGTTGTAGATGGTGTAGGGGTACACGCCCGAGCCCAGGTTGGCCATGGAGTTGCCGGTCATAAACTCAAACTCGGTATTGGCGGTACCGCCGCCGTAGGCGCTCACATAGAGCTTGCCGCGGCTGAGGCAGTTGGACAGGCTCTTAAAGTACTGCGGACCCTCGTAGCCGGTGCGCATGTTCTGATAGATCGAAAGATCCGAGAACGTCTCGTTCATGATGGCGATGACCGTGGGCTTCTCGCTGTCGAACTGCTCCTTTGCGGCGGCGCGCTCGTCGCTCTTGGCCGCGTCGGACTTGTCGTAGGCCTTAGCGTACTTTTTGAGCGTGGCTTTGGCATCGTCGACGGAGTAGTCGGCGGGTTTGGGCGGCTTGATGGACTGTGCCGCACTAATAAAGGCAGGCAGGTAGCCCTCGCGCCAGTAGCTCTCGAGCGGGCGCCAGGTATAGACAGTGATGCCGAGGGTGTTGTAGTAGTCGATGAGGGTGACGTGCGCGGTCACGCCGCCCAGGCACAGTACGGCGACGAGCAGGTTGGTGAGCAGCATGCGCTTGGCGTTGGCGGCACCCTTCTGACGGTGCGGCGCCACCAGGCCGGCGTACTCGCATAGCAGCATGGCGATGGCGGTAAAGCTCATGGACAGCACGCAGAACAGCGAGATCGAGAAGGTGTAGCCGTTGCTAGCGACCGCGGCGGCGGTGGAGATGGCCGAAAGGTCGCCCGGCTGGATGGGCATGGATTTAAACGTGATGACGAAGAACTCGGCAATTCCCAGGACAAAGAGGGCAAAGGCCAGGACCGCGGGAGCTGCGCCGTGGCGCTGGAACAGGAAGAACAGGCCGACCATGAGCGTGGTGATGATGGCCCACTCGAGCAGGATGCACAGGGGGTAGACCCAGGTAAAGTCGTGGTTGGACGAGACCTCCATGCCCAGCAGCGCAAAGATGCCGGCGAGCAGCAGGCACAGCACGGCGGCGACGAGTGGCTTGCCCACAAAGGCGCCGCGCAGACGGGCGAGCTTGCCGGTGGGGGCGGGGGCGTCGGGCGTGGCGAACGTAAAGACGCGCGGGGCGATGCGGTCGCGTGCGATGCTGGCCCAAGCGCAGCCGGTGAGGATGGCGTTGGTCAGGATGAGCATCACAAAGGCGAGCGGCTCGTTTTGGGCGACGAGGCCAATGGCGCCCCAAATGGTCAAAAAGACCTGGAAAAGGCCGAAGGCGACGCTCCACCCAAGAGCACTTTTGGCAACGGTGCCCGACTGAGCGCGAATGGCCTTGGCCTCGCGCAAGACAAGGTAGACGGTCGCCGCAAGACCGACGAGCGAGATGGCGGCAGCGAACATGCTGAGACTCCTCACAAACTAAAACCTACGAAAGCGGGGGTTTACCCGATTGTTACCTAAATATGCGCTGCATTTGCGGGCTGCGCACAACAACCAGCCATATTAACGCGCACGTGTGGCGGTGTGGCGCAATGTAGTGGCGACCTGCGCGATAATGGACGGGAATTACACGGAAACGTAAAGGCTTCTTAAAGAAATGGCGAGGGTAGGGCGATGAGCGAGCAGGTTTGTATGACGGGCGCCGAGTACTGCGGCGGAGCTGCTGGCGTGGACGCGGGCGGCTATCCGGTCGAGACCACAGGCAATGCGGTGCTGGACACGTTGGAGCACCGTTCCTCCACGCGTGCCTTCGCGCGTGATGACGACGACCGTCCCGTAGCGGTGACCGACGAGCAGCGGGCGGCGATCTTGCATGCGGCGAGTCGCGCACCGTCGGCGGGCGCCATGATGATGTATTCCATCGTGAGCATCCGCGAGCAGGCTACGCTCGACCGCCTGGCCGACCTGTGCGACCATCAGCCTATGATCGCCAAGGCGCCCTGGGCACTTATATTTGTAGTCGACTATGCCAAGTGGATCGATCTGTTTGAGCACGTGGGCTGCTTTGAGCCCGAGTTTGTAGAGCGCACGGGCAAGGCGCCCCGCCGCGCGCCGGGTTTGGGCGACTTTGCCATCGCGGCCCAGGACGCCGTGATCGCCGCGCAAAACGCCGTGGTTGCCGCCGAGGCCCTGGGGCTGGGGAGCTGCTACATCGGTGATATCGTCGAGAATGCCGAGGAAGTGGCCGAGCTGCTGGATCTGCCGCCCTATACCATGCCGCTGTCGATGCTCATCATCGGCACGCCCCGTAAGGAGCGCCCGGCAATCGCGCATCCCGTGGTGAACCTGGTGCACGAGGAGCGCTACTGCCGCGCCGATGCTGCGACCATGAACGCGCAGGTGGCCGAGATGGACGCGATGTTCCGTCCGCATGCCCGCGAGGTGGGGGAGCGCGTCGTGGACATCTATACCCGTAAGCACACGAGTCCCTTTATGGCCGAGATGAGCCGCTCCATGGAGTGGTGGTTCAAAAATTGGCTTGGAAAATGACGAATGTGACAAAGGGAAAGTCCCTTTGTCACATTCCATATCGCCGAGGTGGCTTAAAGGCTGTATAAATGTTTATTTAGCTGGGAAAACAGTGCCATTCAAACATGGGCCGATTACCTATAATTCCTTCGAACATTAAAGTTGGGAGGAAACCGGCTTATGGAACAAAAGGCCAAGGAGGCAGCTTCGCACGCTGCGATTCCTGTGAGCATCTCGGCGATGCTCGTCACGCTGGGCGTGGTGTACGGCGATATCGGCACCAGCCCTATGTATGTAACCAAGGCGCTCGTTGCCGGCAACGGCGGCATCGGAAGCGTCACGGAGGAGTTCGTGCTCGGCGCGCTCTCCCTTGTCGTGTGGACGGTCACGCTGCTGACCACCATCAAGTATGTGCTCATCTCGCTGCGCGCCGATAACCATGGTGAGGGCGGCATCTTTGCCCTGTACAGCCTGGTCAAGCGCTGCGGCAAGTGGCTTATCGTCCCCGCCATGCTGGGTGGCGCCGCGCTGCTCGCCGACGGCATCCTGACGCCGGCCGTTACCGTTACCACGGCCATCGAGGGCCTGCGCACCATCCCGGCGGTCCATGCCGTGCTGGGCGATGACCAGGGCCGTGTCGTCGCCATTACGCTCGCCATCATCATCGTGCTCTTCTTGGTTCAGCGCATCGGTACGGCCAAGATCGGTCACGCCTTTGGCCCCATCATGACGCTGTGGTTCCTGTTCCTGGGCGGCACGGGTCTGTTCTTTGTCTTCCAGCACCCCGCCGTGCTGCTGTGCCTCAACCCGGTGCGCGGCATCGCCTTTTTGCTGAGCCCCAACAACCACGCGGGCATCATGATTCTGGGCAGCTGCTTCCTCGCCACCACCGGTGCCGAGGCGCTCTACTCCGACATGGGCCACGTCGGCCGCGGCAACATCTACGCTACCTGGCCGTTCGTTAAGTGCTGCCTGCTGCTTTCCTATATGGGCCAGGGCGCTTGGCTTATGAACAACGCTGCCAACCCCGAGCTCATGGGCATTGCCGACCTCAACCCGTTCTACCAGATGCTCGCCCCGGGCCTGCGCCCGTTTGCCGTAGGCCTTTCCACCGTCGCGGCCATCATTGCCTCGCAGGCGCTCATCACCGGCGCATTCTCGCTGGTGTCCGAGGCCAGCCGTCTGGACCTCATGCCGCACATGCAGGTCTTCTACCCTGCCGAGACCAAGGGCCAGCTCTACATCCCCATGGTCAACAACGTCATGCTTGTCGGCTGCGTCATCGTGGTGCTGCTGTTCCAGAACTCGGCGCATATGGAAGCCGCCTACGGCCTTGCCATTACGCTGACTATGATGTGCACCACGCTGCTGCTCTTCTTCTACCTGCACGAGGAGCGCAAGCTCAAGGTTGCTCCGTGGATCTTCGCGGCCTTCTTCCTTTTGCTCGAAGGCTTCTTCTTCGTGAGCTCGCTCACCAAGTTCTTCCACGGCGGCTACTTCACCATCCTCATGGCCGCGCTCATCATGGGCATCATGGTGTGCTGGTACAACGGTACGGCTGTTGAGCAGCGCCAGTTTACGCTGCTGCCGCTGCGCAGCTACCTGCCGCAGCTCAAGCGCCTGCGCGATGACGATCGCTACGAGCGCCTGAGCGACAACATCGTGTACCTGACCAAGGACACCCATACCGATTACATCGACCGTGATATCGTCTACTCGATCTTGGACAAGCATCCCAAGCGCGCTCGTGCCTGGTGGTTCGTGAATGTCGAGACCATGGACGAGCCGCATACCTTTGCCTATTCGGTCGAGACGTTCGGCACCGACTACGTGTTCCGCGTGCATCTGTACCTGGGCTACAAGATCAACCAGCGCGTCAATGCCTACCTGCGTCAGGTCGTTCAGGACCTGGCTGCCACCGGCGAACTGCCTGCGCAGACGCATGACTACTCGGTCTACAAGGATCCGGGTAACATCGGTACGTTCAAGTTCGTCCTGATCCGTAAGCTTCTGGCGCCCGAAAGCGATGTGGAGCCGAGCGAGCGTACGGCCATCACGCTCAAGTACATCATCCGCCGCGCCGCCGGCACGCCTGCACGCTGGTACGGCCTGGAGAACTCCAACGTGAGCTTTGAGTACGTGCCGCTGTTCACCAAGTTCAAGGCCGTGAACAAGATGCAGCGCCTGGCCCCCAACGAGCGGCCGTAGGCGCCGACGGGTTGCACGGAGTTGGTTTTCGATGGACAAGATTGAGACCGGGGAGGCAAACATGGATGCAAAGGCGCTCGATGGCCGCGAGGCGGTGGTCGAAATGGTGCGTGAGGCGCGTGTCGACGCCGCCGAAGATCGGTTTTTGACGAACCGTGCCAACATGGATATGGCCGATCGCGTAATTTCGATCGTGGCACTGGTATTTGGAGCGGTGTGCGTGTGTGCCCTGCTCGCGCACGTGCTGTTTGTCTAGCGACCGCCGGTTGCAAAGGCTATACACTTGGAACCACCACAAGGGAAACCACCACAAAGGTGCCTGTCCCTTTGTGGTGGTTTTTGTTTTTGAGAGAGGAGCGGGGCGCTGATGGACGTCCGTACGGACGGCGATATTGCCGATAACTTTTGGTGGCGGCGCACAACGCTGGCGCGCCGCACTCCTCTGTATGACGCCTGCGTATCGGTGGGGTTGCTGGTCGCGGCGACGATTGTGGGCGCGCTGCTCGACCATCCGGGTCTCGCGCCGAGCATCATGATCGTCTATGTGTTCGCCGTTCAGCTGTGCGCATTCTTTACCTGGAGTCGCCTGTATTGCTTGCTGAGCTCGGCTGCCGCCGTGGCGCTCTACAACTTTTTGTTTGTCGACCCGCGCTACTCGCTGTCGCTTATCGACCGCGGCTATCCCGGCATGTTCTTCATCATGTTCGTGGTTTCGCTTGTGTCGAGCTCGATTGCGTTGGCCCTGCGCCGCGCCTTGGCACAGGCTGCCGCCAGCGACCGCCGCACGCATATGGTGCTCGAGACCAACCGCATGCTGCAGCGGTGCGCCGATCAGCATCAGATCGTTCACGCCATGGCCACGCAGCTGGCGCGTCTTTCGGGCTGTCCGGTCGTGTGGTACAGCGCCGACGCCGAGGGCGATGACCTGCTGCCGCGTGCGACGTACACGGCCGTGGGCGATGCCGCCCCGGTGCACGAGCTGGCGCCGCAGATGCCGCCGCGGCTCTCGGCGTCCGCCTATGTGGGTACGCCGCTCGATGCCACCTATGGCGGATCGGCGTTTTATGGCATCTACCTGACGGTTCGCACAGGCGACGGCTTCGTGCGCTCGGGCGACCCCGCCTCGGTGGTGGGCGTGCTGGCTATTGTTGCCGAGCCCGACGTGCTGACGCATGAGGAGCGGACACTTGCCGATGCCATCGTGAGCGAAGGCGAGCTGGCGCTCGACCGCGCCCGCGCCATGGAGGCCCGCGAGGAGGCGGCGGTGCTCGCCAAAAACGAGCAGCTGCGCGCCAACCTGCTGCGCTCCATCTCGCACGATTTGCGCACGCCGCTCACCAGTATTTCGGGCAATGCCGACGTGCTGCTCGACCAGGGCTCGACCGGCACCGCGGTGCTCGATGCCCAGACGCGCCGCGGCCTGCTTCTATCCATTCGCTCGGATGCGCTGTGGCTCAACGCCACTGTCGAGAACCTGCTCGCCATCACCAAGCTCGAGGGCGGCGGCATGCATCTGTCGACAACGCTCGAGCTCATGGACGATATCGTCGAGGAGGCGCTGCGCCACGTGAACCCTGCCGTGCGCGAGCACGACCTTAAGGTGGTGGCGTGCGATGAGCCGGCGCTCGTCAACGTCGATGCGCGCCTGATGGTGCAGCTGGTGGTCAATCTGGTGAACAACGCCATCACCTATACGCCCGCAGGCTCGCATATCATGATTTCGATTAGCGTCGACGATGGACGCGTGGCGTGCTCGGTGGTCGATGATGGTCCGGGCATCGCACCCGAGGACCGCGAGCGGATCTTTGAGTCGTTCTACACCGCCAACCACGGTCTGGCTGACAGTCACCGCAGCGTGGGCCTGGGTCTTTCGCTCTGCCGCTCCATTGCGCTGGCGCATGGCGGTAGCATAGAGGTTGCCGCGGCGGACCCGCACGGCTCGGTCTTTACGATTGAGCTTCCTGCCGCCGACGTTTCGTTTGATAAGGAGTAGCGCCGTGCCGAACTCTGCCGTAAAACCGCTCATCTTGGTCGTTGAGGACGACCCTGCCGTTCGCAATCTTATTGTTGCTGCGCTCGAGGCGCACGGCTTGCGCCATATGGCCGTGGAGACCGCCCATGCCGCCATCGCCGCCGCCTCGTCGCAGACGCCGAGCATTGTGCTGCTCGATTTGGGCCTGCCCGATATGGACGGCGTCAAGGTGGTGGAGTCGGTGCGCACATGGTCGGGCATGCCGATCATTGTGGTCTCGGCGCGCAGCGAGGATGCGGACAAGATCCGTGCGCTCGATGCCGGTGCCGACGACTACCTGACCAAGCCGTTTTCGGTCGAGGAGCTGCTCGCGCGCATTCGCACGACGCTCAGGCGTCTTTCGTATGCGCAAACGGGCGGCGTTGCCTCCGAGGGCTCGTTCGATACCGGCGAGTTGCATATCGATTTTGATGCCGGCATCGCCACGATGGATGGCGAGGAGCTGCATCTGACGCCGATCGAGTACAAGCTCCTGTGCCTGCTGGCGCACAACGCCGACAAGGTGCTGACGCACCAGTTTATCCTGCACGAGATTTGGGGCACGGCAACTAAGAGCGACCTGGCGAGCCTGCGCGTCTTTATGGGCACGCTGCGCAAGAAGATTGAGTCCGACCCCGCGCATCCGCGCTATATCCAAACGCACGTGGGTATCGGCTATCGCCTGGTCACCCAAGGGTAGGACGGCGTCCGCCATCCCACTATGAGTTGCGGTGAAATACGGTCTAAATTTGCCTAATTCCAGGCAAAACAGTCCGTATTCCACCGCAACTTTGTCTATTTGCCCTTGGGCTTGCTGGCGTAGAACTTCTTCTTTTTGGGCTTGCCTGAGCAGGCAGGCTTGTCGTCGCAGTGCGGTCCTCGGTCACCGGTCTGCGCGCGCGCGGGCGCCGTTGCGCGAGGCTTGCGCGCCTCGGGGTTGCGCAGCTCCTCGGTTCGCTCGGCAATCTCCTCGGCGCTAAAGCCGACTTCGGCCATGGCGTCCTCGATGGGCAGGCGGCGCACGATATAGCAGTGGTGTACCTTCTGATTGCGCGCGAAGTCCTCGGGGATGGTCTGTGCCGTAATGTCCTGTAGCACCACGCCCGCGCGTGCGAGCTTGCGCGTTTCGGGGCGGAAGCCGCGCAGGTTGCAGCTAAAGATGGCATGGCCGCCCTGCGCGAGCAGGCGCGATACGCCGGCCAAAAGCTCGACATGGTCGCGCTGAACATCCCAGGTGCGACGGCCCATCTTGGACGAGTTCGAGAACGTGGGCGAGTCGACAAAGATCAAGTCCCAGCGGTTGCGCGTCTGGCGCTGGTCGCGAATCCAGGCGAGCACGTCATCGCGCACAAAGTGATGCTGCGGTCCCACAAAGCCGTTCTGACGCATATTGCGCTCGGCCCAGTCCAGGTAGGTGTTGGAAAGGTCGACCGTCACAGTTTCTTCGACGCCGCCGTCTGCCGCATAGCAGGTGGCGGTGCCGGTATAGGCGAACAGATTGAGGAAGCGGCGTGCCTGTTTGGCGTGCTCGCGCACCAGGTTGCGGGTGACGCGGTGATCCAAGAAGATGCCCACATCCAAATAGTCGTCAAAGTTGACGGCAAAGGTGAGTCCGCCCTCTTCGATGAGCGGCAGGCGACGGCGCGCGATGTTGGCGCGCTCGCCCGATGCGCCCTTGCCAGCGCCCTGCTTGCCGTACTGCGAGCCGCCGCGCGAACGCATGCGGGCCTTGGCGTGCACGTGCTCGGCCGGAACATCCAGGATACGCGGCGCGATGGCCAAGATGTCGAGCATGCGGGCCTGGGCTAGCGCGGGATTGATGGTCTTAGGCGCGGCGTACTCGGCGATGACGAGCCAGCGGCCCGGCGTCTGCGGGCAGCCCTCGTACAGGTCAATGGCGGCGGAGTAGTCGGGCAGGTCGGCATCGTAGACGCGGTAGCAGCTCACGCCCTCGCGCTTTGCCCACTTGCGACGCAGGCGTGCGTTCTTGCGCAGGCGGTTGGCGAACTGCTCGGACTCGGGGATGAGCACGGGCAGCGGCTTGCCGTCGCCCAGGTCGAGCGTGGCAGCAGGTTCGGGCATGGGGGTGTTGGCGGCTTCGTCTTGAGCGTCTGCGGTCTGCTCCTCGGCATCTGCGCTGGTCGCAGCTTCAAATGCCGCGGCGGCGTGGTCGAACGAGGGCCAAACCTCAATAGCCGCCTCCTCGTTATTGGGCATGACGGCGATGGAGCGCGCGGGCTCGGCATGGAGTGCGCGGGCCATAAGTCCGTCGCGGGTGAGCGCGGCGACCGGTGCCGAAGCGAGTTCGGGCGCGCGGCGCAGCTCGCCGACCAGCGTCATGGCGTCATGCATGAGCGAAAGCGGGGTCTCGGTCGTATCCGCGACCACGGCGGCACCGGCGACGCTGCCCGCGTGGTCCAGTACGGTGGCGGACTTGGCGGCGCAAAAATCGACAAAGCGCTTGTAGCCGGCACACTTAACCATGCGCTCAGCGGTCTTGCGTGCAGCGGGGTCAACATCCACGGCAACGATGCGTGCCTGGCGCTCGCGTGCTGCCGCCTCGCGCTCGCGCGCTTCGGCGCGCAGCTGCTCCCACTGGGCGGCGTCGTGCAGCTGCCAACCCTCAAAGCCCCAGCGCTCGCGGGCGGCGTTCGGAGCGCGGTCGGTCAAAATATTCACGGCCTCCAGCAGCAGGCCGCCGCCGGCGCACGAGGCGTCGACCAGCGTGGGCAGGGCTTCGTTCTCGTAATCGTCGGCCGTGAGCTCGCGCTCGCACAGTGCGGCCCAGCCGACCTGCGCCAGCACCAAGGCGGCGTAGTCGGGGCGCAGCACATGAGCGCCCTCGCCGGCTCGGGTCGCGGCGGGCGGCAGGCGCTTGAACAGCGGGTCGCCCGAAAGGTCCAGGCTGATGCTCGCGCGGCGCTGACGCAGCGAAAGTAGTAGGTGAACATCGGGGTCGGCGGCATCGACGTCGGCGCGACGGCCCGTGGTTTCGGCCAGGCGGTCGCACAGCGCGTCCTTGGCGCGCAGGGCCGAGAAGCGCGTGTTGCGCAGCTGTTCGGTCACGCCGCGGGCGGTGATGGCGATGGTGGCGCCGGGGCGGATGATGGTCTCCCAGGCTATGTCGTAAACGCTGTCGTACAGCTCGTCGGCATCCTGCGCCTCAAAGCGTCCGAGTACCACGAACACACGGCTCGCCAGGCGTGACCACAGACAGGCGCGGTAGCCTTCTTCGAGCTCGCCCTCAAATGTAGCGCGGCCCTTCAGCCGGCGAACATGTGAAAGCCCGAGGCGTTTAAGCTCATCGGCGAGTGCGGACTCAAAGCCCTCGGGGCAGCTTGCGTAAAATTCCATGGGTGACCTCTCTGGTTGCGTCGCTCCATTATATGATGGATACTTCGTTTACTCTCGCCCCCGAAAGGAACCCATATGATTGATGCGTGCCCCGATTCCGCCGTGCTCTTTTTTGACGTGGACGGCACGCTGACGTCGTTCGATCCCGACGATATGACCGATAAGGACTTCAATGCAGTCCATCCGTCGAAGGCTGTTGTCGATGCATTTGGTCGCCTGCGCAATGCGGGTCACCAGGCATTTATCTGCACGGGTCGTCCCTTGTGGCTGATTGCCGATGGCCTGCGCGCGCTGAACCCGGCGGGTGTCGTTGCCATGGCGGGAGCGACGCTCGAGGTCGAGGGCCGCGTGGTGCATGAGGACTGCTTTGACGAGGACGTTATCGAGGAGCTTGCGCGCCGTATGGCCGCGGCAGGGATTGAGGCCTTTTTCGAGACCAACGTTGCTACTTTTGCCCTGGAACCCGCGGGTGTTGAGCGGTCGTCTCTGATCGGCACTTCTGTGGTGCACAGCGACGAGGAAATGCGCGTCGACGGCCGTCTGCGCGTGGGCAAGGTGTGCATCGTCGCGAGCGACCTGGCTCGCGTAGCCAACGATGATGGCTTTATCGATCGCGAGTTTGAGTTGTGCAACACCGGTGGTCAGAATCGCGAGCTGAGCCCCAAGGGCATCGACAAGGGCGTGGGCGTGGCGCGAGCGCTGGCGTATCTGGGCCGCGAGGGAAATGCGCGCACCTTTGGCTTTGGCGATTCGGGCAACGACTTGGGCATGCTCGCTGCCGTCGAGACGGCTGTCGCCATGGGCAACGCCATGCCCGAGGTCAAGGCGCTCGCCGACTACGTGACCGACGATGTCGCACACGACGGTACCGTCACCGCCATGCAGCATTTCGGCCTCATCTAATGAATCCCGCGTTCTGAAGTTTGCTCAAACTGCGACTCTTTGCTTTTGCATGCTCAATCGATTTATCAATCCAAACACTGAGGTGTTTATACCGTTCGCCGAGAAGATAAAAACCCGCAGCTCACGCCTTGATAAACATAGATAAAGTGTTTAGCAGTTCAACGCTCGCGTGCAAACGAAAGGAATCAGGCAGATGGCAATCAAGGTGTTCGCTGACGGCGCAAACCTCGAGGGCATGCTCGACATGTACGAGAACGGCAACGTTCAGGGTTTCACGACCAACCCGTCCCTTATGAAGAAGGGCGGCGTGACGGATTACCGCGCGTTTGCCAAGGAGGTCCTGGCCCACATCACCGATGTGTCCGTCTCGTTTGAGGTCTTTGCCGATGACGTCGAGACCATGGAGGTCGAGGCTCGCGAGATCGCTACCTGGGCCGAGAACGTCTACGTCAAGATTCCGTGCGTGACCACCAAGGGCGAGTCCACCGCCGAGCTGGTGCGCAAGCTTTCGGCCGACGGTATCAAGGTCAACGTCACCACCATCTTTACGCCTACGCAGGTCGACGAGATGGTCGAGGCCGTTGACGCCGAGACGCCGTCCATCATCTCGCTCTTTGCCGGCCGCATCGCCGACACCGGCGTCGACCCCATTCCGTTTATGACGGAGTCGGTCAAGAAGGCCGCCATCAAGCCCAACTGTGAGGTCCTGTGGGCGTCCACGCGCGAGCTCATCAACATTTACCAGGCAGAAGCCTGCGGTTGCCAGATCATTACGGTGCCCAACAGCATCCTGGCCAAGCGCAAGAACATCGGTCGCGACCCGTACGAGGTCTCGCTCGACACCGTGCGCGGCTTTGCCAAGGATATCGCCGCTTTGGGCTTCCATATCCTGCCGTAGCGCGAACACTGACTACGCCGCGGGCTGCTCGCCCCGGCTTTCCTTTCCCTATCGCTCACGCGCTTCGCGGGGGTCGCGCTAGGCAAAGGAAAGGCCGGGGCTGCCGACACGAGCTTGCCAGCAAGTTGGCGCTTGGTTTCCATATCCTGCCGTGGGCAAAGGTACCCCCGCCTGCGCCGTGCAAAATTGAGAGAATTCAGCAAGGTAAAGGCTTTTACCAGTTGGGTGAAGTACGGAACAGCCCCCGTTTTGGCTCTGACGACGCTAAAACGGGGGCTGTTTTTTGCTTTTTCGCCTCTGGGAGGCATCCAGAACAGCGGAATTTGCAGAATACTCGCGATTTTGCACGTCACTACAGGGGGTACCCCTGCTTTGGCGGTTTACTTCCCCTGTACCATGGTGAGCGAGATCTTCTTGCGGTCGCGATCGACCTTTTCGACCCACACCTTGACCGTGTCACCGACGCGCACCACGTCGCTCGGGTGCTTGACAAAGCGGTTGGCCAGCTTTGAGATATGCACGAGGCCGTCCTGGTGCACGCCCACGTCGACGAAGGCGCCAAAGTCCACAACGTTGCGCACCGTGCCCTTGAGTTCCATGCCGGGCTCCAGGTCATCGATGGAAAGCGCCGAGCGGCTAAAGACCACCTCGGGCGCGTCGTCTCGCGGGTCGCGGCCGGGCTTTTTGAGCCCGTTGACGATGTCGATGAGCGTGAGGGTGCCGCAGTCCAGGTCGCTTGCCAGCGCCGAGATACTGCCCAGGCGGCGCTCGATGTCGGGCACGCCGCCGCGGCTGAGTTCACTGGCCGCCACACCTGCGCGCTCCAGGACGGTTGTGGCCACCTCGTAGCTCTCAGGGTGGACGCTTGTCGCGTCGAGCGGGTTCTTACCGCCGCTGATGCGCAGGAAACCCGCGGCGTTGAGATATGCCTTGGGCCCCAACTTGGGGACCTTCTTGAGCTGGCGGCGATCGGTAAAGGCGCCGTTTTCCTCGCGGTAGGCCACGATATTCTTGGCCACGCTCGGCGTGATGCCCGACACGTAGCCCAGCAGGCTCGCACTCGCGGTGTTGACGTCGACGCCCACGCGGTTGACGACGTCCTCCACCACGTGGCCCAGGGTGCGTGAAAGCTCGGCCTGGTCAAGGTCGTGCTGGTACTGGCCAACGCCGATGGACTGGGGCGGAATCTTGACGAGCTCTGCCAGCGGGTCTTGCAGGCGACGGCCCAGGCTCATGGCGCCACGCACGGTGACGTCCAGGTCGGGGTATTCCTGGCTGGCGAGCTCGGAGGCGGAGTACACCGACGCGCCGGCCTCGTTGACGATGGTGTATCGCAGCCCAGGCGCCTGCTCGGCGATGAACTCCGAGACGACTTCCTCGGTCTCACGGCTGGCGGTGCCGTTGCCGATGACGATGGTGTTGACGTCGTCCTTCTTGACGAGGCGGGCGAGCTCGCGCTTAGTGCCGGCGACGTCGTGGCGCGGTTTGGTGGGGTAGACCACGCCGTGGTCGAGCAGCTTGCCGGTCTCGTCCATGACGGCGACCTTGCAGCCGGTGCGGTAGCCCGGGTCGAGCGCGAGCACGCGGGCGCCTCGCACGGGGCGTGCCGAGAGCAGACCCTCGAGATTCTTGGCAAAGACGTTGATGGCCTCGGTCTGGGCGCGAACGGTGAGTTTGGCGCGGGCCTCGCGCTCCAGCGAGGGGGCCATGAGGCGCTTGTAGCCGTCGGCGATGGCGGCATCGAAGATGGGAGCAAACACGCCCTGACGGCGGGGCCAACGGCTGCCGAGGCGTGCCGTGGCGGCAGCGCCGTCGACGTTTACGCGCACGCGGAGCTTGCCCTCGCGTTCACCGCGGTCGATAGCCAGCACGCGGTGGTTGGGTATACGGCGCAGTGGCTCATCATAGCTGTAGTACGGCTCATAGGGGGTCTTTTCGGCGGGGTCGGTAGCCTCGACGACGATATCGGCGGTGTTTTGCGTAAAGGCGCGCAGGTCGGCGACGTTCTCCGGGTCCTCGGCTACCGTCTCGGCCACGATGTCGGCGGCGCCGGCGAGCGCCTTTTCGGGCGTGTCGAAGCCGGCCTCCTCATTGACGTATGCTGCGGCGGCGTCGAGCGCACTGCCCTTGGCCGAGGCCTGCATGATGATCATGTTGGCGAGCGGCTCCAGGCCGGCCTCGCGGGCCTTCTGCGCGCGAGTCATGCGCTTTTTGCGGTAGGGCTTGTAGAGGTCCTCGACACGCTGGAGCTGCGTGGCCTCGCGAATTTGCTGTTCGAGCTCGGGCGTAAGTTTGCCCTGGGCGTCGATGAGCAGAATGACGTCCTCTTTGCGCTGTTCAAGATTGCGCAGGTAGGACAGGCGCTCGTCGAGTGTGCGCAGGGCGACGTCGTCCATTCCGCCTGTGGCTTCCTTGCGGTAGCGCGAGATAAAGGGGATGGTGTTGCCCTCGTCGATGAGCTTGACGGCTGCCTCGATGTTGGCGGCCTTAAGGTTGAGCTCGTGGGCGAGCTGGGCGATAAGATCCATGGGACTCCTTGCGTTTAAGGTGCGTTTGCAGCACAGGGCTACCAAGGATACCACCCGTCTCAAAAGACTGTTTTGGGGCCGCGCCACGAAAGCGGCCTATCTACTACGTTTAACCCGTATGGGTCGACCATCCCCCGGTTTTCCGAAAATACGCAACCTGTCTACCTGCGGTTTTTATTTCGCAAAATTCGGTATGGTTGAGGGTTGTCGGTTAAACGTAGTAGATAGGCCCATTTCGTGGCGAACGAATCAGGCCGAGGTGCAAAATAGCCCCCCGCCCCAGAAAAATCGTCGGCTAGGTAGCAAAATGCCCCGCGGGCAGGAGGCTGCTCGCGGGGCAAAGAAGAGGGGCTTGTTGGTAGCGGGCCGAGGGGCTTGGCATGGGGTTTCTGCCGCGGTCGCTTTTAAGGCATTACAGCTCGACGAGCTGGCCGGTCTCGGCGGCCTCCTTGATGGCGTTGAGAAGCGTGAGCGTCTTGACGTTATCGGCGGGGGTTACGACGGGCTCGACCTTGCGGCGGACAACCTTCACAAAGTGCTTGAGCTGCATCTTGTGCGGCAGTGCCGGGTCGACGGCCGGAATCTCCATCTGCAGCGGCTTGTGCCAGTTAGAGGCGCCGTCGTAGGAGAACTGGTGCAGGCGGGGCAGCGACAGGGCGCCCTTAGTGCCGCCGATAAAGTAGGCGTCGGCGTCGAAGGGGCGGTACTGCGGATCCTCGCGGGCGGTGGCCTCCCAGTTCCAGGGGCTGGCGGTGGCGTCGGAGATGGTCATGCTTGCGAGCGCGCCATCGGCAAAACGGACGTTGACCACGGCGGAGTCCTCGGTCTCAAAACCGCGGGCGGCGCTGGACTGCATACCCTGGACGGCAACGGGCTCGCCCAGCAGGTAGCGGAGCAGGTCGACGTCGTGAACCAGGTTGACCAGGATCGGGCCGGCACCCTTCTTGCGGCGCCACTCGACATCGAAATACTCGTCATTCTTATAGATCATGTAGTGGAAGCTCGACACGGTGAGCTTGCCCAGCTCGCCGGACTCGATGATCTCCTTGGCCTTGTTGACGAAGGGGTTGTGGCGACGGTGCTGACCCACGAGCACGGGCACGCCGGCGGTCTCGGCCTCGGCGGCAAAGGCCTGGGCATCCTCCAGGTCGTTGGAGATCGGCTTTTCGACCAGCGGCACGATGTTGCGCTTCACAGCCTCGCGGGCAACGCCCAGGTGTAGGTCGTTGGGGGTGGCGATAATGACGGCCTCGGGCTTGACCTCGTCCATCATCTGGGCGGGATCGGTGTAAAACGGCACGCCGGCGGCCTCTGCCGTGGCGCGGGCGCCCTCAAAGGCGTCGGCGATGGCGACGAGCTCGGCCTCGGGCTCCTCGGTGACAAAGCGGATGTGGTTGCGGCCCATGGCGCCGGCGCCGATAACGGCAATGCGGACGGGGTTGAGCTCAGACATTTCGACTCCTTAATACTGGTGACCGGTGGAATGCGACAAGGGGACTGTCCCTTTGTCGCATCGGTAAAACTAGGCGAACTTCTTCTTGCTGTCGGAGACCATCATGTAGACGGTGAGCACGACGGCGATGGCGGCGATCACAATGGCGCCGTAGAAGGACTGCTGGTAGGCGGCGCTGCCGGCCTCGGCGTGATACAGCACGGCGGTGATGGGCTGGCTGATCCAGGTGGAGGCGGCGTAACCCAAAAACATGATGCCGTAGTTGACGCCGATGTTGCTGGTGCCAAAGGCGCCACCGGTGAGCGGCGGGTAGATGACGAGCAGGGCGCCAAAGCTAAAGCCGAGCAGGGCGAGCGCCACGAAGAACATGCTCTGTGTAAAGCTCATCGACATGATGACGAGGGCGACGATGGTGACGACAAGGCTGATGAGCAGCGACTTGTAGGCGCCGAGCTTGTCGATGATCTGACCAAAGGACAGGCGGCCAACCAGGTTGGCGCAGGTGTTGACGGAGACCACCACACCGCCGAGGGCGACGGCCGCGGCGCTCGTGGGGTCGGCGAAGAGCTGGACGGCGGCGATGGAGGCAACCTTGCCCACGAGCAGGGTGCCCGCGGTGGCGGCAAAGGCGAAGGTGACGATGAGGACCCAGAAGCGCGGGGTCTTGACCATCTCGCCCGGGGTGAGGTCACCGAAGGTGCCGGCATGTGCGCCACCCTTGGGGGCCTCGAAGCCCTCGGGCAGCCAACCGGCCTCGGGGGCCTTCAGGAACAGGGCGGAGGCGGCGATCGTCACAAAGAAGATGACGCCGAGCGCCTTGAGGGCGCCAAAGATGCCCAGGCTCGGGATGAGCAGCGAGGCGAGTACCGGGGACAGCACGGCGGGACCGGCGGTCGAAGCGGCCAGGGTGATGCCGGAGGCGAGACCCTTCTTGTCGATGAACCACTTTTGGCCGGTGGTGAGCGCCGGGTTGTAGCCCAGACCGTTGCCGACAGCGGCGACGAGCGAGAACCACAGGTAGAACTGCCACGGCTCGGTGACGGTGCCGGACATGAACCAGCCCACGCCGTAGCACACGGCGGCGGCGATCACGACGTTGCGCGGGCCGATCTTATCGGAGATGCGGCCGGCGAAGATGCCCGTCACGGCCATGATGGTCTGAAAGACCGGGAAGGCCCAGGTAAGAGCGCTGGACCACTCGGGGTAGACGGCGAGCAGGTTCTTGCTCACGACGGAATACAGCGCGATGGAGCTGATGAAGAACATGGTGACGCACGCGGCGGAAAGCACGACGGCGCGACCCTTGTTGGAGTTGCTGGAAGCCATTTGACTCTTTCTAATCGATACGGGGGAGGAGCGGGCGTGTCCGCGGGGCCTCCCTGTCAGGTTGGTTTACTGGTCGGTCGGCTTGGCGACGCCGGACTCATCGGACCAAAGCTCGACACCCTTGTTCTTGAGGTAGTTGTCGGCATAGGCGCGACGGCCGCCGGGCTTGGCGGTGAGATCGCCCATCATGTTGGAGAAGCCGCCGTCGACCTTGATGGCGTCGCCGGTGGTAAAGTCCGAGCGCTTGGACGCCAGGAACATGACGGCGTTGGCGATATCGCCGACCTCGCCGATGCGGCGCGTGGCGATCAGACGGCTGCGGCTCTTTTCGACCTCGGGGTCGGCGTAGAAGTTGGCCGACATCGGGGTCTTAACGAAGCAGGGCTCGACGCAGTTGGAACGCACGCCGTAGGGGCCCCACTCGGCAGCGAGCATCTTGGACATCATGTTGACGCCCGCCTTGGTGGAGCTGTACACGCCCGAGAACGTCTCGGGGGAGTGGCTGGCAACGGTCGAGATGTGCACCAGGCGACCCTGGCCGGCCTTGATCATCTCGCGACCAAAGCGCTGCGAGGTGATGAAGTAACCGGTGAGATTGACGTTGAGCACCTGCTCCCAGTCGCTCAGCGGCAGGTCCTCCATGGCGGCGAAGCGCAGGATGCCGGCGGTGTTGACGAGGACGTCGACGCGGCCGAAGTTGGCGATGGTGGCGTCGACGGCGGCCTGAACCTCGGCCTCGTCGGTGGCGTTCATCTTGTAACCCTCGGCGTGGATGCCAAACTCGGCGGCGAGGTCGGCGGCTGCGGCCTTGACCTTCTCCTCGTCCAGGTCGAGCATGACGACGTTGGCGCCATTGCGGGCGAACTCGCGGCAAATCTCGGCGCCCATACCGCCGAGCGCGCCAGTCACGGCGCAGACATCGCCCTCGAGCTTAAGCCAATTGCTCATAGGAACTTCCCTTCTTGTGCCTCCCGGTGGGCCGCTCCCATTAACCGACCCACGTGGTTTCCGCTGGTTATCGTATGCTTTGCATTTGCGCAGGTGAATTGCATATTTGTTAGAATAGCGTTAACCGTAGGTTTACACTGAGCGATGCAGTTTATTCTCAATTGAGCGCGTGACCTGCGAAAACAACCCCCCTGCGGCACCATGCGGTCACAGGCGCGAAAACGGGAGATTGATGTGTACGATCGACGACTAGAGGCCATATCGGCCGCCGCGGAGCTAGGAAGCTTCTCACGGGCGGCGGCAAAATTGCGCGTGTCGACTCCGGCGCTCGTCAAGCAGGTGTCGGGCTTCGAGGCCGAGTTTGGCGTCACGTTGTTCGAGCGCTCGCACTCGGGTGTCAAGGTGACGCCGGCCGGCGCTCTGCTGGTGGACGACGCACGCTCGATCATGCGGCAGTCCGAGGACGCGCTGCGCCGTGCCCGACGCGCGGCGGGCGATGGCGGTGCCGTGCGCCTGGGCGTGTCGATGATGTGCCCGGGGCGCCAAACGCTGTCGATGTGGACGGGCATCCACGAGCTGGAGCCATCGTTGCGATTTGAGATCGTGCCGGTAAGCGACCTCTACGACGAGCGCGAATCCGTCATGCGCAGCTTGGGCCGCGAGGTCGATGTGGTGCAGTCGAGTTTTTCGACCCCGCGCTGGGGCGACACCTGCCAAAAGCTCCGCATCGTCAACGTGCCGTTTTATATCGACCTGCCGCGCACGAGCCCGCTGGCGCGCAAGACACGCATTACGGTCGCCGACTTGGAGGGCATGCGCCTGCGCGTGCTCCGCCACGGCAACGACGCCATGGACAGCCTGCGTATCGATCTGTTGGCCGACGGCGGCGTGGACGTGATCGACGTGGACAGCTTTGACTTTGCGCTCTTTAACGAGGCGGAGGAAAAGGACGACGCGGTTCTCACCTGCGGAGCGTGGTCGGGGGTGCACCCGGCCTTTGTGGGCGTGCCGTTCCTGTGCGGCCGCGAGGTGCCGGTCTTTCTGCACTACCCGCTCGAGCCCACCCTCCAAGTCCAAAAATTCGTCAACGCAATGGCTCAGCTTCTCAAATAGCTATCGTGTCGATGATTCTTTAATCCCCGTCCTAGAAAAATCATCTGGTAGAGTTGACCCCGCATGATTTACAAGACGCTATGCGCCACCTACTCTTTTGCCATTTGGGGGATTGAACTTGTGAATGCTTCTGTCGCCAAGAAGGCCAGCCAGGCGGTGCGCCTGCTCATGATGGTGCTCACGGCAGTTCTCATCTTCTTCTTCATCAACGTTATGCTGCTCGTCTCCGATATCCAGGGTACGGCGCGCGTGGTCAACTACGCCGGTCTGGTGCGCGGTACCACGCAGCGAATCGTTAAGCTCGAGGACGCGGGCCAGCCTCAAGATGACCTGCTCAAAGCCGTGGATTCATACATCAACGGTTTGCGTTACGGAAGTGACGACCTCAACCTCGTCCGTCTCGACGACGACGAGTATCAGGCAAAAATGACCGAGCTTGCTAATTATTTTGATGAGCTTTGCACCGAGATCATCCGCGTGCGCGAAGTCGGCTATGAGAACACCGACATCATCTCTATGAGCGAGGAGTTCTTTGGCATTTGCGACGATGCTACGCGACTCGCAGAGGACTACTCTCAGGAGAAGGCGTCGGCGCTCAACTATCTCGAGGGCTTGGTGATCATCGACATCATGGGATTGGTGGCGGCCTTTGCGGTTGAACTTGTTCGCGCGGTGCGAACTGCCGTGCTCAATCGCGAACTGCAGAGCAAAGTCTATCTCGACGGAGCCACGGGACTGCCCAACAAGAACAAGCGCGAGGAGATCTTGGGGCAGGAGCAGCCTGTTTCCGCGGAGGCGCCCGTTGCGGTGTGCGTTTTCGACCTTAACAATCTGCATGCGGTCAATAACAGCTTTGGTCACGAGAAGGGCGACGAATACATCCGCTCTTTTGCCCGGCAGCTGGGGCGTGTGTCGTCCGAGACCTGCTTCGTGGGTCGCGACGGCGGCGATGAGTTTATCGCGGTGCTGTGGGATGCCGATCGAGCTGCCGTGGAGTCCTGTCTCGCTCGGGTTCGTGCGAACGTGAACGAGTATTCCGAGGCTCACCCCGACATGCCCATCAGCTATGCGGTGGGCTATGCGCTTTCTAGTGATTATGATGAACCGCCCACGATGCGCGAGCTCTTTTCCTAGGCCGACAAAAACATGTACATCGACAAGAACCGCATAAAGATGGCCGAGCCAGCCGGGCCGCAACGCGAGGAACGGTAAGCCTGTAACAGAGGGCGGCTAATTTGAAGGCAGCTAAAAAGCCCCGTCCCAAAAAGACTGCCATGAAAAGAGGTCCTGGCCATTTGGCCAGGACCTCACTAACTTTTATTCCGTTCAAATGAGGAGTTGACTGCGCGCAGGGCTCCGTCTCGGGAGGGCGGCATTTTACCTCCGCGCGCAGTTTCGCAGCGCAGCGAGAATGTTTGAGCACGGAGGTAATATGCCGCCCTCCCGAGACGGAGCCCGTGGGTTTACCTACTCGAGCTCAAACGCACCCGTATACAGCTGGTAGTAATACCCGCGCTTGGCAATCAGCTCATCATGGCTGCCGCGCTCGATAATCTGCCCGTGATCCAGCACGCTGATCAGGTCGGAGTTGCGCACCGTGCTCAGTCGGTGCGCGATCACAAACGTGGTTCTGCCCTCCATCAGCGCATCCATGCCGCGCTGCACCAATGCCTCGGTGCGGGTATCGATGCTCGACGTGGCCTCATCCAAAATCATCGCGGGCGGGTCGGCCACCGCGGCGCGCGCGATGCTGATCAGCTGGCGCTGTCCCTGTGAAAGACCGCTGCCGTCGCCCTCGAGTACGGTGTCGTAACCGTTCGGCAGCATGCGGATAAACCCGTCGGCGTTGGCCAGGCGCGCCGCCTCGATGCACTGCTCGTCCGTGGCGCCGGGGCAGCCGTAGCGGATGTTGTCCATGACGGTGCCCGTAAAGAGATTCACGTCTTGCAGCACCACGCCCAGGCTCCGGCGCAGGTCGGCCTTGCGGATCTTGTTGATGTTGATCCCGTCGTAGCGGACCTTGCCGTCGTCAATGTCGTAGAAGCGGTTGATAAGATTGGTGATCGTGGTCTTGCCGGCGCCCGTCGCACCAACGAGCGCGATCTTCTGCCCGGGCTCAGCTTCGAGCTCGATATCGTGCAGCACGAGCTTTTGGGGCACATAGCCAAAGCTCACATGGTCGAACATAATATGCCCCTTGAGCGGCACGAGCCCGCAGCCGCCATCGTGATGTGGGTTCTTCCAGGCCCAGCGCTCGGTTCGCTCGCTCGTTTCGACAAGCGCGCCGTCCGCGTCCTCGCGCACGTTGACCAGCGTCACGTAACCGTCGTCGGACTCGGGCTTCTCATCCATGAGCGTAAAGATGCGCCCGGCGCCCGCAAGCGCGATGATGATCGAGTTGAGCTGGTTGGACACTTGCGCAACGGGGTTCATAAAGTTGCGCGTGAGCGTCAAAAACGATGCGATGGCGCCGAGCGTGAACGTGTCGAAACCGGTAAGTCCCAGGTTGGGTGTCCCTGCGATGGCCATGTAGCCGCCGAGCACAGCCACCACCACATAGATCAGGTAGCCAAGCGCGTTCATCATGGGCATGATCGAATTGCCCACGCCCTGCGCGTTCGTCGCAGCCTTTGCCCAGGCACGGTTGAGCTTACCCATTCTGGTACGTGCGGCGTCCTCGTGACAAAAGACCTTGATGACCTTCTGCCCGCCGACCATCTCCTCGATGTAGCCGTTGAGCGCGCCGAGTGTATCTTGCTGCTCGATAGAAAACGCCCCGATGACCCCCGTGATGCGGCCCACGAACACGAGCACCGCCGCCATGAGCACGCAGACTACCACGGTGAGCCCCACGCTCATCCAAAGCATGCACACGAAGACCGCGACCAGCGTGAATGCCGAGCTTACGAGCTGCGAGAGCGACTGCGCGATCATCTGGCGCAGGGTGTCGGTGCCGTTGGTGTAGAGGCTCATGATGTCGCCGTGCGCGCGTGTGTCGAAGTAACGCAAGGGGAGCGTCTGCATGTGCGAGAACATATCGTCGCGGATGCGTTTGAGCGTGCCTTGCGCCACAGTAACCATCGCGCGGTTGTAGACGAGCGTGGCTGCAACGCCCACCACATAGACAGCGCCGATGGTGATGAGCGCGTGCGCAAGGCCCGTCCATATGGGAGCGTCGGTCGCCAAAAGCGGGACGATGTAGTCGTCGATGAGTGCCTGCAAAAACATCGACGACGCGGCGCTTGCGATAGCAGAGATCAGGATGCACGCGACGACGAGTACAAGCTGCCCTCGGTAGCAGGACATATACGAGAGCAGGCGCTTGACGGTTGCCATGTCGAGTTGCATCGCGGGCATGTCGGCGCCCGGTGCCGCTCCGTTTGCGGGGCGTTTATTCTGCTTACTCATCCTCTGCCGTTCCCTTCTGCTGCGACTCAAAGACCTCGCGATAGATATCGCTCGTGCACAAGAGCTCCTCGTGCGTGCCCACCGCGCTGATGCGCCCGTCGTCCATGACCACGATCTTGTCGGCGTGCATGACCGAACTCACGCGCTGCGCGATCACGATCTTGGTCGCGGCGGGCAGGTACTCGGCAAGGCCGCGTTGGATCTTGGCGTCGGTCTTGGTGTCGACGGCGCTCGTGGAGTCATCGAGTACGAGCACGCGCGGCTTGGCCACGAGCGCGCGGGCGATGCACAGGCGCTGCTTTTGCCCGCCCGAGACGTTGGTGCCGCCCTGCTCGATCATGGTCTGGTAACCGTCCGGCAGCTGGTCGATAAACTCGTCCGCGCAGGCGAGCTCGCAGGCGCGCACCAGCTCTGCATCGTTGGCCTCGGCGTCACCCCAGCGCAGGTTCTCGGCGATGGTGCCGCTAAAGAGCTCGTTTTTCTGCAGTACCATGGCCACCTGGCCGCGCAGCGCATCGAGGTCGTAGTCGCGCACATCGATGCCGCCCACGCGCACGGTGCCCGCGGTGACGTCATAGAGACGGGCGATCAGGTTCACAAGGCTCGACTTGGACGAACCCGTGCCGCCGATGATGCCCACGACCTCGCCGCTCTTGATGGTGAGGTTTACGTCCTCGAGTACGTTTTTCTCGGCCTTGCTCGCGTAGGCAAAGCTCGCGTGGTCAAACTCCACGGAACCGTCCGCAACCTGCGTGACGGCGCGACCGGGCTCGGGGCTCGCGATGTCGCTCTGTTCGTTGAGTAGCTCGGCGATGCGCTTGGCCGAGCTCTGGGCAATCACGATGAGCGTAAAGACCATGGAGAGCATCATGAGCGCCATAAGGATTTGCGTGGCGTAGGTAAAGAGTGCGGTGAGCTGTCCTGTGGTGAGGCCGAGCGCGGCGTTGTTGCCCGAGGCCACGATGGCCCTAGCGCCGAGCCACGAGATGAGTATCATACATGCGTACATGCAGGCCTGCATGAGCGGCGTATTGAGTGCGATGAGGCGCTCGCCGCGGGCGAAGTCCTCGTAGATGCGTTGGCTGATGGCGCCGAACTTGCCGATCTCGTGCTCCTCACGGTTGAATGACTTGACCACGCGGATACCCGCAATGTTCTCCTGCACTACGTTGTTAAGCGTGTCGTAGGTAGCGAAGACGCGGTTGAAGATGCTGCTTACGCGCCACATGATGAGTCCGAGCGCGATGGCAAGGATGGGGATCACGGCTAGGAATACAAACGAGATCTGCCGGTTGATGGTAAACGACACGATCCAGCAGAACGCGAGCATCACGGGGCCGCGCACGCCCATGCGGATGATCATCATGTAGGCGTTTTGCACGTTGGTGACGTCGGTGGTGAGGCGCGTGACGATCGAGCCGGTAGAGAACTTGTCGATGTTGCCAAAAGAGAAGGTCTGCACGTTGTCGTACATATCGTCGCGCAGGTTGGCGGCGAAGCCCACCGAGGCGCGTGCGCCCATCCAAGCGCCGCCGGCGCCCACTCCAAACTCGAGAACGGCAAGGAGAAGCAGGGCGATGCCAAGGCGCCAGACCTCGCCCATGTTGCCGGCCTGGATGCCGCGGTCGATAAGGTCGCTCATGACGAGCGGGATGGCGATCTCGAGTATCACCTCCAGGATGGAAAGTAGGATGGCGGTGACGGAGCTCTTGCGGTATTGCCGCAGGCTCCGTGCAAGCGTTCGTATCATGCATGTTCCTTTCGGTACGAATCGGGCTGAAATTACGTAGCAAGCTACGGAATAGGGTGTAAAGAAGCCCGTCGCAGGCGGATCGAATCCGGTGGGCGACGGGTGCTGATGAGGCTATTGTTTATTGTTTGCAGACGTTGGCGTAGATTCGCCTGAGCATGCGGATGAGCTCCGTCTGCTCGCGTTCATCAAGGCCGGCGAGCAGCTCTCGATCGCGTTCGCGCATGGTGGCACGCATGCGATCACCGGCATCGTGTGCCTTGTCCGTAAGCTCAACGACCTTATTACGTCGGTCATCCTCGGCTACCCAGGTGCGCACGAAGCCGTTTTTCTCGAGCCGGCTGACGAGGCCGGAGACCGTTGGGTGAGAGACCTTGAGGCTAGTTTCGATCTCTTTTTGGAGCGCTCGGCCCGCATGCTCAATGAGGTAGACGATCACCTGGCTTTGCGCAAAGGTGAGCCCTTGCTCCTTGAGGTCCGCATCGGCAGACGCCTGCATGCGCTCGTTGATTACCTTAAACAGGGGTCCAACAGCATCTTCGGGAACCATTCCAGCCACCATCCTTTCTGTAGCATGTTACGTTTATAGCACAACCAGAAGCATGCGACACATTCTTCACGAAACTGTCCTCGCTTTACGGCCTTTGGGGTCGTCTAATATCGGGACCTGACTATTCGGCAAACAATATCTGCAGGTAATCGCGTTTTCCGTGGAGAACACGGTCAATATAGACCTTCTGGTGAAAGCGGTAAAACGCGAGATAATTGTCACAGATCACGAACCGGTAATCGGAGCGTAGGGGATAGATCGAGGATAGTGGCGTGCCCGACTCCGGGAAGCTGGAGAGCAGGTCTATCCGAGCGAGGATACCCTCTACGATTCTCTCCGCTGCTGCGGGATTGTCCTGTTCGATGGCAATGTAGTCCCAGATGTCGTCGAGATCTTGCAGAGCCAGCGGAGAGTAGACGACCTTGCAGCTATGCATGGCTTGCAGCCTTGCGGCGGAAGTGTGCGGCGACGTTATCTGATGAGACCCATCCGCTCTCCTCGCCTGAGTTGCGCCCACGCTCAAGCTCGGACATCAGCGTGCTAATGGCGCAAAACCGGTCGTAATCTTTCATGTCGAGTACCGCGTAGCAACCGTGCCCGTTTTTAGTCAGAAACACCGGGGAGCCCTCGTGGACATCGGAGAGCACCTCGTTGTAATTGCGTAAATCGGAAACAGGCTTAATGGCAGGCATATAAGGCTCCAATCGATGTGCGGGAACTTACGATAAATTATACGATTAATATGCAGCACCTGCCAGTCAAAACGCCCCACACAAAACAAGGCCCTGGCCAAACGGCCAGGGCCTCACCATTTCTCTTCAGCTTGCGAGAAAAGACCGCGCGCGCAGGAGCTCCGTCGGGAGCGTAGGGCTATTTTGAGCTACTCGAGCTCAAATGCACCCGTGTACAGCTGGTAGTAATACCCGCGCTTGGCTATCAGCTCGTCGTGGTTACCGCGCTCGATAATGCGGCCGTGGTCCAGGCAGATGATCGCGTCGGAGTTACGCACGGTGGACAGACGGTGCGCGATGACAAACGTCGTGCGGCCTTCCATGAGCTTGTCCATGCCGGCTTGCACGATAGCCTCGGTGCGGGTGTCGATGGAGCTCGTGGCCTCGTCCAGGATCATCGCCGGCGGATCGGCGACGGCGGCGCGTGCAATCGAAATCAGCTGACGTTGGCCCTGCGACAGCTGCGCGCCGTTGCCGGTGAGCATGGTGTCGTAGCCGTCGGGCAGGCGGGTGATAAAGTCGTCCGCGCCCGCGAGCTTGGCCGCCGCGATGCACTCCTCGTCGGTAGCGTCCAGGTTGCCGTAGCGGATGTTATCCATCACGGTGCCGGTGAACAGGTTCACGTCCTGCAGTACGACACCCAGCGAGCGGCGCAGATCGGCCTTGCGGATCTTGTTGACGTTGATGCCGTCGTAGCGGATCTTGCCGTCGGCAATGTCATAGAAGCGGTTGATGAGGTTGGTGATGGTCGTCTTACCGGCACCGGTGGCGCCGACAAACGCGACCTTCTGGCCCGGCTTGGCAAACACGGACACGCCGTGCAGCACCTCGTGGTCGGGCGTGTAGCCAAAGTCCACGTTGTCCATGACCAGGTCGCCGCGCAGCGGCACGTACTCGATCTCGCCGGTTGCGCGGTGCGGATGTTTCCACGCCCACATGCCGGTGTGGTGGTCGGCCTCCTCGAGCTGCCAGGTGTCGGGGTTCACCTGAGCGTTGACGAGCGTCACATAGCCTTCGTCGGCTTCGGGCTCCTCGTCGATGAGCTCAAAGATACGGTCGGCGCCGGCGAGGCCCATGACCACGGCGTTGATCTGCTGCGAGATCTGGCCGATCTGTCCGCAGAACTGCTTGGTCATGTTGAGGAACGGCACCACGACGGCGATGGACAGTGCCATGCCCGAGATGCTCAGGTTGGGCACGCCCAGCGCCAGGAAAATGCCGCCTGCCAGTGCGACCAGCACGTAGAGCAGGTTTCCCAGGTTCATAAGGATGGGCATGAGGATGTTGGCGTACATGTTGGCCTTCTGCGAGACCTCGAAGAGCTTTTCGTTGCGCTCGTCAAAATCGGCCTCGGCGGCAGACTCGTGGCAGAATGCCTTGACGACCTTCTGGCCGTTCATGACTTCCTCGATGTGGCCCTCGACCACGCCGAGCTCGGTTTGCTGCGCAATAAAGAAGCGCGCGGAGTTGGAGCCGAGCAGCTTGGTCATAAAGGTCATAAAGGCGACGCCGGCAATAATGACCAGGCACATCCACACGCTGTAGTACAGCATGATAAAGAACACCGTGGCGATGACGATGACCGTCATGAGCAGGTTGGGCAGCGACTGGCTGATCATCTGGCGCAGCGTGTCGATGTCGTTGGTGTAGTGGCTCATGATGTCGCCGCGCTGGTGCGTGTCGAAGTAGCGGATCGGCAGGTCCTGCATGCGGTTGAACATCTTCTCGCGCAGCTTCTCGAGCGAGCCCTGCGTGACGATGGCCATGGCGCGGTTCCAGAACAGCGAGGACAGGATGCCGACGCCGTAGATGCAGGCGAGGGTGGTCACGAGCTGCAGAATCTTGGGCTGCGCGGTCGTCCAGTCGCCCGACTGCCACGATTCGCTAATAATCTGCAGGGCGCTCTGAAGGAAGGTCGCGCCGATGGAGTTGATGATGGCGCAGAGCACCACGCCGGCGACGACGAGGGGCAAAAGCACGGGGTAGAAGCCAAAGAGCGTCTTGATGAGGCGCGACATGGTGCCGCCCTTGCGGTTGAGCGCGCGCTCGGCGGTCGTTGCCTTACTCATGTGCCTCGCCTCCTTCCTGGGTCTGAGCTTGCGTTGCGGATGCCTCGGTGTCGGCTTCGACGGCCCCTTCGCCCTCGGCAGACATCTTGTTCTGCGAGGTAAAGGTCTCGCGGTAGATCTCGCTCGTCTTGAGCAGCTCGTCGTGGTTGCCGATCTGCGCGATACAGCCGCCCTCCATGACGATGATGCGGTCTGCGTCCTGCACGGAGCTGATGCGCTGGGCGATGATGAGCTTGGTCGTGTTGGGCAGATAGCTTGCCAACCCTGCGCGGATCTTGGCGTCGGTCTTGGTGTCGACGGCGCTGGTGGAGTCGTCCAGGATCAAGATCTTGGGGCGACGCAGCAGGGCACGCGCAATGCACAGGCGCTGCTTCTGACCGCCGGAAACATTGGAGCCGCCCTGTTCGATCCAGGTGTCATAGCCCTTGGGGAAGCCGTCGACAAACTCGTCGGCGCAGGCCAGATGCGCGGCCTCGCGGACCTCTTCGTCGGTGGCGTTCGGGTCGCCCCAACGCAGGTTCTCGGCAATCGTGCCGCTAAACAGCACGTTTTTCTGCAGCACCATGGCCACCTGGTGGCGCAGGGCGTCCAAGTCGTAGTCGCGCACATCCACGCCACCCACGCGCACGGTGCCTTCGGTGGTGTCGTACAGGCGGGCAATGAGGTTTACGAGCGTGGACTTGGCCGAGCCGGTGCCGCCAATGATGCCGATGGTCTCGCCGCTCTTAATGTGCAGGTCGATATCGTCGAGCGCCTGGCGTTTTGCGTGCTCGGAATACTTAAAGCTCACGTGGTCAAAGTCGATGGAGCCGTCGGCGACCTCGAGCACGGGCTCGGCGGGATCGGCGATCGTGGGCTCGGCGGCCAGCACCTCGGTGATGCGGTGCGCCGATTCGTCGGCCATGGTCACCATGACAAAGATCATCGACAGCTGCATCAGGCTCATGAGGATCTGAAAACCGTAGGTAAAGATCGAGGAGAGCTGGCCCACGTCGAACAGCGTGCCCTGGCTCGTGATGATGAGCTTGGAGCCCAGGTAGATGATGACGACAAACGCGCCGTTGACGCAGATGTTCATCATGGGGTTGTTGAAGGCGAGCAGCTTTTCGGCGCGGGTGAAGTCCATCTGGACGTCGCGCGCGGCGGTGGCGAACTTCTCTTTCTCGTAGTCCTGGCGCACGTAACTCTTGACCACGCGCATGCCGGTGACGTTTTCCTCGACGGACTCGTTGAGCGCGTCGTACTTGCGGAACACGCGGGCAAAGATCGGGCGCACCTTATAGATGATAAAGAACAGGCCAAAGCCCAGCAGCGGAATGATGACCAGGTAGACCATGGCGACGCTGCCGCCCATGATAAACGCCATGGTAAAGGCGAAGATCAATACCAGCGGCGCGCGCACGGCGATACGGATAATCATCATAAAGGCCTGCTGAACGTTGTTGATGTCGGTGGTCAGGCGCGTGACGAGCGAGGAGCTCGAGAACTCATCGATGTTGGCAAAGCTGAACGTCTGGATCTTGTAGAACAGGTCGTGACGCAGATTCTTGGCGAAGCCGCAGCTCGCATGGCTGCAGGTAACGCCGGCGGCGGCGCCAAAAGCAAGCGACGTCAGCGCGATGAGCACCAAAAAGCCTGCGGTGGGAAGCATCTCGGCTACGGTGGCGCCGTCTTTGATGGCGTCGATCAGGTTGGCGGTGATAAATGGAATCAGCATCTCGCAGAGCACCTCGCCAAGCACGAGCAGCGGCGTGGCAACGGTGACTTTCATATAGTCGCGGATGCTTCCCATGAGGGTTTTAATCATCCAGTTCCTCCCAGGTTACACGGATTTTATCGAGCATTTCGGCGAGGTCTTCGCGCTCGTCATGGGTGAGCGCGCTAAAGGCCCGTTCTCTAAAGCGGATGCGGGCCGCCTGGTCGATGCGGGCGTTTTCCCGGCCGGTTTCGGTCAGGCGAATGGTGAGTTGCCGTCGATCCTTGGGGTTACGGCTGCGTTCAATGAGGCCGTTGACCTCGAGCTTTGACAGGATCTCGGAAAGCGACCCCGGCTTGAGGTCAAAGTGCATGCCGAGTTCCTGCTGCGACATCTCGCCGCCGGGCTGCTTGGCCAGCAGGCAGATGATGGGCGCCTTGCCGGACACGCCTCCGCCATGAAAATGCATGTAATGGCCGCAAAATCCCAGGTTATTGAGGATGCGCTTGGCAAGCTTGTCTTCCGAGCTAACCGCTTCGGGTACATCCGCCGGCTGTGACGGGTCGCCGCCGGGCTCGCGCGGATAGACGAGTGGTTCAACACACATATCTAAGCTTCGCTCCTCTCTTTAGTTAGGTAGTGGAATTGTTTTGTGCCTAACCAATTTAGGAGCGTGAGAAATCAATGTCAAGGTACCAAACTAGTGGTTACGCGGTTTTACCAAACCGCGTAACGGCTCGACGCTGCAAACCCGCCAGAGCGGCAATATGCCTTTCAACTTCGGCGGCATGACCAGAAGGTCAATGCCGCCTCGTTTCAAGGCACCTTGCTCGCTCTGGCGGGTTTTCGCTGACTTCGCCAAAACATCGGCGTTGCCCTTGTTGGGATAGTCGTTGGGGACGTTCTTGTTTGACTAGTCATTTAAGAACGTCCCCAACGACTAACTTAAAAACTATGCCGGATTACGGGGCTGAATGACGGATTGCCGACCATGCCGAAATTGGTAAAAAGAAAACCGCAGGTAGAAGGCTCGCTATGATTTGAAAATAAGGAGTGTGGTTGGCTCATTCAGGTTCAGCCCCGTAATCCGGCATAGTTTTGAAATGGCACTGAATAAGTGGCGGCAAATGAGCCGCAATGAAGCAAGCTAGCCCCTCGTTTCCGAAACCTTTCCGCAACAATTTGCCCTTCGCACTGCTCGACTCCGCTCGCAACGTCCCCTGCGCTACACTTAGTTGCACTGTGGCGCCGTTGCGCCGCGCCCGACTCAAGGGGGACACTCATGAAGAATACTCAGCTGCTGCTGATTAACGATATGTGCGGCTACGGCAAGGTCGCGCTTTCCGCCATGCTGCCGGTGCTGTCGCACATGGGCTACCGTATCCATAACCTGCCGACGGCGCTCGTTTCCGACACGCTCAACTATCCCAAGTTCTACATCCACGACACCACCGAGTACGTGCGCCAGAGCCTTGCCATCTGGGAGGAGCTCGGCTTTGAATTCGACGCCATCTCCACCGGCTTTATCGTGACCGAGGAAGAGACGCGCATCATTTCGGACTTTTGCCACCGCCGCGCGCAAAAGGGCACGAAGGTGTTTGTCGATCCCATCATGGGTGATAACGGCAAGCTCTACGCCGGCGTGCCCGAGTCCACGATTGGCCTCATGCGCAGCCTGCTCGAGTGCGCCGACTACGCGGTGCCCAACTACACCGAGGCATGCCTGCTCGCCGATACGCCTATTGCCGAGCAGATTTCGGTCGACGAGGCCCACGCGCTCGTGGACGCCGTGCGCGCGCTGGGCGCCAAGTCGGTGGTCGTTACGAGCGCTGTGGTAGATGGGCAGAATTCCGTTATCGGCTATGACCATGTGGCGGGGGAGTACTTCACGATTCCCTTTGAGCTCATTCCGGTCTATTTCCCGGGCACGGGTGACACGTTCTCGGCGGTGCTCGTCGGCCGCGTTATGGCAGGTTGGAGTTTGCAACGCGCGACGTCCGATGCCATGCGCGTGGTGGCTGAGCTTATCGAGCGCAATGCCGACCAAGAGGACAAGTCGGCTGGCCTTCCCATCGAGGCCTGCCTGGATGTGATTGACCATGAGTAATGCTGGCGAGGGCGGCGCCAAGCCTGCGGGCGAGAACAAGCCGCTCGGCGCGCCGCGGGGCAAGCGTCCGCGCATCCGCGTGAGCTGCGTGGACCAGCTGGGTGCGTGCCGCTGCCACCATGGTCACAAGCCGGGCGACGTTTTTGACTTCGACCGAGACCGCGGCAAGATGTGTGCCATGGCCTGCCATGTGGGCTTTCCCTATATCGATATCCTGCGCTATGGCGGAACCATGCCTGGCAACGAGCCCGGTACGGCAAAGTTCTGCTGCCCCGAGGTCGATACGCTGAACGTCTGGCTTGCCGAGATCGTCGACGAGTAGTCGAGCGCAATGTGACAAAGGGACAGTCCCTTTGTCACATTCGCCGGGGCTGCCCCTTCTTTTTGCTTATAATCCTAAATCTCTGCATTTCATCCGATTTTAGGTTCTAAAAATCCTACATTTCATCGATAATTAAGCGCATAAAACTTTGCATTTCATTTGATGACACTGAGGGGAGAGCCTATGCTGCGCAGGAAAATAGCGGCAGAGCTGGAGCGTTGGCTGAAGTCTGCCGAGCAAAAGGCCTTATTCATCACGGGTTCTCGCCAGATCGGCAAAAGCTATTCGATTCGCGCATTTGGCAAAGCCAGCCATGCAACCTACATCGAGCTCAATCTCATGGAAAATCGCCAGGCAAAAGATGCTCTTCTCGAGGCGCGGAATGCCGATGATTTCATCAGCAGGGTGACGCTTCTTTCGGGAAAGTCGATTGCACCAGGCAAAACGCTCGTGTTTATCGATGAGGTCCAAGAGGCCCCCGACATCATGACGATGGCAAAGTTCCTTGTAGAGGACGGGAGGTGCCGCTGGGCGTTTTCGGGGTCAATGCTCGGGACCCAGTTCAAGGGCGTCAGGTCCTATCCCGTGGGGTATGTCCACGAGCTTAGGATGTTCCCGCTCGATTTTGAGGAGTTTTGCTGGGCAACCGGGGTGAGCGAGGGGGCTCGCCAAACGATACGTGACGCGTGTATCAGCGAGAGGCCCATTCCTGATTACATTCATGACGCGATGATGGCAAACTTCAGGACCTATACCGTTGTCGGCGGAATGCCGGAGGTCGTGCAGCGTTTCCTTGACACGCAGGGCGACCTTGCCTCTGTTCGTCAGCTGCAGTCAGAGCTCAACGAACAGTACCGGCGGGATATCTCCAAGTATGCAAGCGGGCGAGCCCTGCAGGTGCAGAGCATCTACGATCAGCTCCCTATTATGCTCGAGGGCGAAAACAAGCGCTTCGTGCTCAATTCCATTGACCCCAAGGCTCACTACGAGAAGTATCAGCGAGATTTTGTATGGCTTGTCGATGCCGGCGTTGCTCTCAAAGCCGATATCGTAACCGAGCCAAAATCGCCCCTGCTCAAGACGGCACGGCCATCGCAGTTCAAGCTATATCAATCGGATACGGGCATGTTGATGGCGCGCTACCCCGTTGGAGTCGCCCAAGCGGCGTATCTTGATAGCAAAGAGCCCAATCTGGGCGGCATTTACGAAAACGTGGTGGCCCAGCAGCTAGCTGCCCAAAATCGCCAGCTTTACTACTATCAGACAAAAAAGCGCAGCGAAGTGGACTTTGTGGTCGATGGACCGGATGGGACGGCTGTTCCGATCGAGGTTAAATCGGGCTCCTATTACCACGCGCACGCTGCGCTCGGTCATGTGCTTGATACGGCTGAATATGGCGTAAGGCTCGGGATTGTTTTCTCGAGAGGCAACGTTGAGCGCAACGGAGCGGTTCTCTATTTGCCGCTATATGCGACCTGGGCCCTTTCGGATGTTTTGGGCGACTCCTGCGCCGAAGGGATAAAGCTGGAGGTCAAGCCGGTCTAGGGCCAGTCCCGGATGTGGCAAAGGGGTAGTCCCTTTGTCACATTCATGAGCGTGGATTTTCTCCCACCGAGATAACGAGCGTGGATTTTCTCCCGTTTAGAGCGCACTCGAACGCTCAAAGTGGGAGAAAATCCACGCTCGTTTTATGCCGATGGCGTGGCCCGTGTGCCCGCGCCGCCCGAGCGCCTACAGCTGCTCGAGCATGGCGGTGCAACCGGCGAGTACATCGCGGTAGGTGGCGTCGAAATTGCCGGTGTACCAGGGGTCGGCCACGTCGCCGGGGCGATCGGTCCAATCGAGCAGGCGCGAGATCTTGCCATCGGGGTCCTTCCCAAAAATTCGGTACAGGGCGCGGGCGTTCTCGTCGTCCATATAGACAATGTGGTCCCAGTCGCCATACTCCGCGCGACGCACCTGACGTGCGCGATGTGCGACGACGGGAATCCCGACCTCGCGTAGCTTGGCAATGGTGCCGTGGTGTGGCGGGTTGCCGATCTCCTCGGTCGAGGTCGCAGCGGAATCAATGACAAACTCGCCTGCGCGCCCGGCGCGCCGCACTAGCTCGGTAAACACGGACTCAGCCATCGTCGAGCGACAGATGTTCCCATGGCAGATAAACAGTACACGTTGCATATGCGGTTTCCTTTCGATCGCCATCATCGAGCTCGAGTATCGTATCTACGCCTGCGCCCTTGCCCGCCTGCGCTCCCAGTGAGCCAATTTAATCGTCACCAGCGTAAGCACCCAGGCCACAAGCGAGAACGCGGCACCCACTGCGCCTACGTGCGCAATGCCAATGCTGCTTACCACGGCGCCGCCCACTGCGGTGCCAAACGAGATGCCGACGTTAAACGCCATGGGCTCAACCGAACTTGCGAGTACCATCGACTTGGGATGGCGGCTGCGTGCCACGTCCATGAAGTGCGTGATGCACGACACCGAGAACAAGTACATGAGCAGCGCCAAGCTAAAGACAAAGGCCAGCGCGAGCGGCATGGTGCCGCCCACAGCAAACAGCCCGAGTAACGCCGCAGCCTGCAGCACGAACGTCACAAGCAGCGCCTTCATGCCAAAGCGCGCATCGATCCATCCGCCCAGGATGTTCGAGATCAGGCAGAACACGCCGTAGGCCATGAGCGTGGTACTGGCTTCGACCGTGCCCATGCCCAGCACCTGCTCAAGATAAGGCGTCACGTAGCCATAGAAAACGTAGACCGACCCCACGCCAAACAAAAAGATGAGCATGCCGGTGACGATGCTCGGCTCGCGTAGCAGACCCGCCTGCTCGCGAAAGGTGGCGGGCTCGTCGGTTTGCCCAGCGCGCGGCATAAACATCACGAGCGCTCCGCAGATCAGAACGGCAAAGGTCAGCGTGCCGTACATGGCCACGTGCCAGTCGAGCGTGTCGGCCACAAACTTGCCGATCGAAGTGACAAAGACCATTGCCACGGAAAACGCACCATATACCACCGAGATGGCAAGCGAAGTTTGCTGCGGAGACAGAAGCTCGGGGATGTACGTCACGCCCACGGCGAGCAGTGCGCCCGAGACGGAGCCCAGGATGATGCGCGAGATGAACAGCACCTGGAAGTTGGGCGCCAACGCCATGACCAGGTTGCCGAGCACAAAGACGATGCTGTAGCACACGAGCAGCTGGTAGCGGCGAAAATGCCCCGTGCTGAGCGCGAGCACCGGCGTCGAGATAGCGTAGATCAGTGCGAGCACGCTAATCAGTTGGCCTGCGGTGGCAAGCGATACGCCGAGTTCCGTCGCTAGGTCGCTTTCGATGCCGATGACCACGAACTCGGAGCAGCCGAGCGAAAAGCCTAACAACACGAGCAGCGCCAGGCAAAGATTGGTGCGCGCAGGTGAAAGCGCGGCAGCGGTTGATGCTGTTGTGGACGAAGTTGCGGTGGTCAAGGCAGTTGCTCCCATGTTGCGCTATATGAGCTGGATTCAATCCCTGCAACTCTAACAGAATGTGACAAAGGGACAGTCCCTTTGTCACATTCGCGGCGTGGCTGCCGCCCAAACCGTCACAACATTCGATGAAAATCTCGAAAACGAGGAAAAGCGTCGAATGTTGTGATGGTTTTCCTATCTGTGCCGGCGAGCCGCCGTGCCGTCTGGGGGTATAAGGCTAGCAAGCGTTTATTTGCGAGGCCTAAGGGGCGCCCCGTATGGATATCGATAACTTTGAATGGTGGTATAGCGAGGGTGAGGCTCCGGACGAGGAGTGGGACGAGCCCACGCCGCGTGATGTGTCGAGCGACGAGGACGAGACCGGCAACGACGTCGCCGCCGACTCGGACGCCGCCCTCGACCCCGTCGAGCCTCTGACCTTCGAACAAGCTTGGGCCCAGGCCGAGGCAGACGAGGCCAAGGCCGACGCTACGGCCACGCTCGGCGAGCCAGCCGACATGTCGATCTCGCCGGCAAAGACCCCGCAGCCGCGTCACACCATCGACCCCGACAGCACGGCATCCTTCAGCATTCTCGACGTGCCCGCGCAAGGCGCCCAGGCGCCTGCGCCCACACATCGCCCCGACCTGGCTCGTGAGGAAGATGCAGGACGTCGCTCTCCGCTTGGCCCCATCCTTATCGCCTTCATGGCCGGCGTTATCGCATGCTCGGTAATTGGAAACGTCTGGAGCCATGTTGAACAACAGCGAAAAGACGCCGCCAAGGTCGAGATGTCTGTCGAGCAATCGCTCGGCCGCACGCGCTCGGTACATGTGTCGGTCGAGGTCAAGGACGGCGCGACGTGGGACACCGCGCGCGGCGACAGCCAAATGCTCATTCACATCGTGGGGCGCACGCTCAAAGGACAGACGATTGACGAGTATCAATACGTCAATTCCGCTGGTGACGGCATCGAGCTCAAGCCCGGCGACTACGAGCTCACCGTCGATGAACCGCCCGTCGCCACCGACGGCACGCGCTTCCGTGCCTCAAAGCGCATGGTCCCCGTGAGCTTTAACTCACAGGCGCCCGACACGGTCGACACCACACCGCAGGGCGGGTTCGACCTTTACGTGGATACCCAGTAGGCACTCGCCGCTCATTCCGCTATGGCTACTCAATAATCGCCTGCCGTCCCGTCCCGCCGCCAAGAGTGGGACAATAGCCCTCGACACTATTGTTTACTTTTGGAGGAAGTAGCATGTCTACTGTCACTACCATCAAGCGCGGCGGCCTCACCGCGGCCATCGATTCCATGGGTGCCCAGCTCACGAGCCTTGCCCTCAACGGCAACGAGTATCTGTGGCAGGGCGACCCCGCCTTTTGGGGCAAGCATGCGCCCATCCTGTTCCCCATTGTGGGCTCGCTGCGCAACAACACGGCGACGTCTGCGGCCGGCACCTGCGAGATGCCGCGCCACGGACTCGCACGCATCGTCGAGCACAAGCTGGTCGAGGTTTCGGAGGACGGCTCCTCGGTAACGTACGAGATCACCGACACGCCCGAGTCGCTCAAGGCCTTTCCGTTCCACTTTAAGCTCAACATGACCTATGCCCTGACCGGCGACGCCACCCTCACGCAGACCTTTGCCGTCACCAACACCGGCGACGTGGACCTGCCGTTCTCGGTGGGCGGCCACCCCGCGTTTAACGTACCGGCTCCCGGTGCCGAGGACGAGGCATTCGAGGATTACGAGCTGGCGTTTACCGAGGCTTGGACTAATGAGGCTCCCATCATCACGCCCGACGGTCTTATGACGTTCGAGGGTAGTTACAAGGCTCCCGATAACTCGGACGTGCTGCCCATCACGCACCGCAGCTTCGATAACGACGCCATCATGTTCACCGATACCCCGGGCTCCACGCTCACACTGCGCGGCCGCAAGTCGGGCCACGGCGTCAAGATCGACTTTGAGGGCTTTAAGTACATCGGCGTGTGGTCTGCCGCCAACGACGCCCCGTTTGTGGCGCTCGAGCCCTGGACCGGTCACACCACCATGGACACCGAGGACGACGTCTTTGAGCACAAGGTCAACACCATCACCTTGGCTCCCGGCGCTACCGATAAACGTAGCTTTAGCGTCACCCTGCTCTAGAGGTTCCGCCGCTCGGTCGATGCTGCGCGCCGCCCAGGGCGACAATTTGTCATTCAAAAGGCAGGGCATGACCAGAAGGTCTATGCCTTGCCTTTTTCATGCCTAGTCGTTGGGGACGTTCTTGTTTGACTAGTCGTTTAAGAACGTCCCCAGCGACTACCAATCGTTTTCAGTTCGTAAACTTGCATATATGCATTTATATATGCATTTGCTGGAGGTAGCGCTGAGCGGTATCCTGTTAAGTCGTCAGCATACGATTCAACAGGGAAGGCAGATTATGCATTCTCCCCATCAACGCGACGCGCATCCACAGCCGGTATGCAGCCGTCGCATCTTTTTGGGTAGCGCTCTCGCTGCGAGCGCTACTGTCGTCGCCGGCGCACTTGCCGGTTGCCAGCGCCCCTCCACGCTGGAAGTAGTTCAGCCCACGACGGGTGGCGGTCGCGACGACCTGTCCGATTCCGTTATCGGCAAGGATAAGATCCGCATTGGCATGGAGGCGGCCTACGCCCCGTACAACTGGCAGGTTTCCGAAGCCAGCGAGTACACCATCCCCATCGACAACGTGCAGGGCGCCTATGCCGATGGCTACGACGTGCAGATCGCCAAGATCGTCTGCAAGGCCCTCGGTGGCGAGCCCGTTGCCGTCAAGCAGAGCTTTTCGGGCCTTATCGATTCGCTCAACAACGGCCAAATCGACCTCATCATCGCCGGCATGAGCGCCACGCCCGAGCGCGAAGAGTCGGTCGGCTTCTCCGACCCGTACTTCATTGGCTACTTTGGCCTATTCGTAAAAGAGGGCTCGCCCTACCAAAACGCCACCAAGCTCAGCGACTTTAGCGGTGCCACGGTGCTCGGCCAAAAGGACACCATGCTCGACACCGTCATCGACGAGATCCCGGGCGTTGTGCACAAAAACCCGGTCGACTCCGTTCCCACGGTGTTCTCGAACCTGCTGCAGGGTACCTGCGACGCCGTGACCTACAACACCGAGAACGAGAAGGGCTATATGGCCCAAAACCCGGGCATTGTCCCCATTCATTTTGCCGAGGGAGAGGGCTTTAAGCAGGAGGTCGCGGCAAACGTCGGCTGCCGCAAGGGTTCGGACAAGCTCCTTAAGCTCATCGACAAGACACTCAAGGGCATTAGCCAAGAGGAGCGCGACCAAATGTGGGACGCGTGTCTCGACCGTCAGCCGGCATAGGGAGGCAGCATGAAAACCATCAATCGTCTGGCCTCCTTTATCAAGGCCGACCACCGTTATGTGTACCTGGGCACGAGCGTTATCGCGGCGCTCGGCCTGGCGTTTAGCCAACGCAACCCTACGCCGCTGAGCTTCTTGGCGCCTACGGGCGTGTTCCAAGATTGCCTCTGGGCAATCCTTTGGGCCTGGCTCGTCGTGTCGGCGGCAGCGCTGGTCACCAAGCTCATGCGCTGGAGCGACTATCGCGAAAAGTCGCCGTTCGCATCCGAGCGTTTCCGCCACGGCGCGCGCCTGGGCAGCTACGTCGTGGTCGCCATCGCGGTGATCTTTTTCGTGGACCGCTGCGTCATGTCGTTTATCGACCTGGTGCAGGTGAGCATTGTCTCGGACTCCAACCCTAGCGACTTTTTGTCGAGCCTGGTCTACATGACCTACAAGAGCGGGGACTTCTTTATCCGCGGTATCGAGATCACCATCGCGCTTGCCACCTTCGGCACCGTCATCGCATTCTTCCTGGCGCTGCTCTTTGTGTTCCTGCGTATTCAGACCTTCGATCGCGTGGACAACGACCTGGTGCGCTTCTTTAAGAGCATTGGCCGCGGCTTTGCGACCATCTACTCTACCATCGTGCGCGGCACGCCCATGATGGTCCAGGGCCTGCTCATCTATTACGCGGGCTTCACCGTTTTGCGTGGCATGGGCTTCGAGACCGCCCAGGCCAACCAGATTTGGAGTACCTTCACCGCCGGCCTCGTCACTATCTCGCTCAACTCCACCGCCTACATGATGGAGGTCCTGCGCGGCGGCATCGAGTCCATCGATCCCGGCCAGGCCGAGGCGGCGCGATCTCTGGGTCTGTCGCAGTGGCAGGCCATGCGCAAGGTCGTGTTCCCCCAGGGCATTAAAAACGCGATTCCGGCGCTCACCAACGAGCTCATCATCAACATCAAGGATTCGTCGGTGCTCTCGGTCATCGGCGTGTTCGACCTTATGTATGCTACTACCACGGTCGCCGGCGTGTACTACCGCCAGATGGAGGTCTACTGCGTGGCGCTCGTGGTCTACCTGATCCTGACGCTCGTGGCGAGCCGCCTGCTCGAGGCCTTTGGCAAAAAGCTCGGCGCCGAGGCTCCGGCCACGTTGCCCAGCTCCAACTAGGCTTAAGACGAGGAGAATCATCATGGCAGATACCGCCACTACCGGCACCGCGGCCGCCGCACAAACCAAAGAGCCGCTCATCCGCGTCGAGGGCCTACGCAAGAGCTTCGGCTCGCTCGAGGTGCTCAAAGGCATCGACCTGTCCGTTAACCCCGGCGAGGTCGTCACCATTATCGGCGCCTCGGGCTCGGGCAAGTCGACCTTCCTGCGCTGCCTCAACCTGCTCGAGACCCCGGACGCGGGCCGCATCTGGTTTCACGGCCAGGACCTCACGGCCGAGCGCTGCAACATCAACAAGCTGCGCGAGGACATCGGCATGGTGTTCCAGGGCTTTAACCTGTTCAACAACATGGATGTGCTCGACAACTGCACGCTCGCGCCCGTCACGCTCAAAAAGATGAGCAAGGCCGAGGCTGAAAAAATTGCGATGGAGCATCTGACGAGCGTGGGGCTCGAAAAGTTCGCGCACGCCGCCGTGGGCCGCCTGTCCGGTGGTCAAAAACAGCGCGTGGCCATCGCTCGTGCCCTATGCATGAATCCGCAGATCATGCTGTTCGACGAGCCGACCTCCGCGCTCGACCCCGAGATCGTGGGAGAGGTGCTCGAGGTCATGCGCAAGCTCGCTGCCGACGGCATGACCATGGTGGTCGTCACGCACGAGATGGCCTTTGCCCGCACGGTGTCCGACCGCGTGGTCTTTATGCTGTCTCTTATACACATCTGACGCTGCCGACGAATAGCCTTGTGTAG